>CAXBLG010000024.1:0-35914 GCA_963976395.1 uncultured Rhodospirillaceae bacterium | reverse complement strand
GACCGTCGCAGATGACGTGGGACTGGCCGCTGACTCACCGGGTACGGAAGGCTCATGATCTAGGTCTCCGAACTTAACCTTCCCCAAACGATGGCCAACATCATCAAGCGCACCATTTGCAGCAAGGAGACCTGAACTTCGGCGTAAAATCTCATAGGTTTTCAGATAAACCAAAATAACGACCCATGAGGCGCCTTCGCCGGGTGCGCGCGCGAGGGCCGCGCCAAGAGCGCCGACAAAAGAACTGTAGTCTAGAATTTCGACTACTGGTGAAGCGCCTTGAGCGGGTGCGTTCGCTTGTTTGCCGGGGCCACTTCGCCGCGCTCCTCGCTCGTGACGCGATAGGGCGTTCCGCAAATAATTATTTTCCGACACCAAACCCGCAAGAGCCGCGTGCGTGGTAGAGGTGATCCGCTCGATGGGAATCCCAAGAATTGTAATGCTGTCGTCGGCCGGTAGAGCGCGCGCGGCTTCCGCGTAGGTTTCGGTAACCTTTTTGGGCGGTTGCCCGGCAGTTCCCTTGCCGTCTTCAGGAGCACGCCCGTCGGGGCGCTCTTGCACCAGCATGACAGCTTCAGGTCTCTTTATATCCGACATGCGTAAATCCAATTCCTGACCGAGCACCACCTGCGAGGTCCGGCGGCAGATACGATCTTTCAACTTTGGATTTTATCACCCAAGGCTTTGCAAAACCTTACCAACCCGAAGAGCATCGATTTAAGGAAAAGTCGCGAAAACCCTTGAAAAATGCAGACTTGAGGTTGCTTGCTGGCCTCGCCCCCCTCGTTTAAAGTCGCCCCCTTTCGCGCAGGGCTGGGGATTATGAATATGGCCGGGGCACCGAAAGCCAAACCTAAGAAGAAGGCGGTTGCAAAAAGCGTCCGTGCGCCCTTGGTCGGCCTGATTATGGGCAGTAAATCCGACTGGGAAACCATGCGTCATACCGCCGATATCCTGGCGGAATTAAAGGTTTCCTGTGAGTCTAAAGTCGTATCCGCACACCGCACACCAAAACGGCTTTACGAGTATGCCGGCAGTGCCGAGGAGCGCGGCCTTAAAGTGATCATCGCCGGTGCCGGCGGAGCCGCCCATTTGCCCGGCATGGCCGCCTCGATGACCCCACTTCCCGTCCTTGGCGTACCGGTGGAGAGTAAAGCGCTGAAAGGATTGGATAGCCTGCTTTCTATTGCACAGATGCCGGCGGGTATTCCGGTCGGCACATTGGCCATCGGCAAGGCCGGGGCTAAGAATGCCGCCCTACTTGCCGCCTCTATAATCGCCCTATCCGACGCCGGTGTGGCCGCGCGCTTGAAGGCCTGGCGTAAGCGCCAGACCGCAAGCATCGGCCATAGCCCGAAATAACTACACTTTCTATAAAGATTGATCTTCATGCCCCGCCTCCCGCCCGGCGCTACTCTTGGAATCCTTGGCAACGGCCAGCTCGGCCGCATGCTGTGCCTGGCCGCCGCGCCATTGGGATTCCGCACACATGTTTACGGGCCCGACAAGAACAGCCCGGCGGAATTGGTGGCAACGTCCTCGACCGTTGCGGACTATGACGACGAAACCGCCCTCGCCGCCTTTGCCAAGGCCGTTGATGTTGTAACCTTTGAATTCGAGAATGTGCCCGTAAACGCAGCAGCATTCCTATCGGCGCACACAAAGGTACAGCCAACGTTTAAGGCCCTGGAGGTGGCACAAGAGCGGACCCGGGAAAAAGCGTTCTTTGCCGAGATTGGCGCCAAAACCCCTGATTGGCGACCCGTGAATTCAGACGCCGATCTAAAGACCGCACTGAAAGACATCTCGTTGCCGGCCGTTCTAAAGACCTCAAGGCTGGGCTACGATGGAAAGGGCCAGGTTAAAATACAAACAGCTGCGGATGCGGACACAGCTTGGCACACGCTTACCGGCGGACAATCGGTCCCCCCCGGAGATGCCTTTGCAGTGCTGGAAGCCTTCGTCGAATTCAGCTGCGAGATTTCTGTTATCGCCGCCCGCGACGCGAGCGGCACACTCAAGTGCTTCGAGCCCGCCGAAAACGTTCACGCCAATCATATGCTGTCCACATCGACCGTCCCCGCGCGTCTAGATTCAAAAATTGCCGCAGCTGCTGAAAATATCGCAAAAAGTGCCATTGAGACGCTGGATATCGTCGGGTTGCTGGCGGTGGAAATGTTTGTAACCAAATCCGGGGATATCCTATGCAACGAAATGGCGCCTCGCCCGCATAACTCGGGCCACTGGACCATGGACGCCTGTGGAACAGATCAGTTTCAGCAATTGGTGCGGGCTGTCATGGGTCTGCCGCTGGTGGACCCCGCCCGGCATTCGGATGTGAAGATGATCAATCTAATTGGAGACGAGGTGAGCCAATTGGATAGCTACCTTGCGGATCCCGCCGCACACTTGCACCTTTACGGAAAGACCGAAGCACGGCCGGGCCGCAAAATGGGTCACGTCAATATACTCTCGCCCAGATCAAGCTGACCGCCCGCCGTTAGGCGAACTTCAAGAGGGAAACAGAATCATGCCGGGTCCACTTCACGGCGTCCGCATCCTTGAAGTCACCAACATCCTTTTAGGCCCGCTGGCCGGGCAGCTTCTCGCCGATATGGGCGCGGATGTGATCAAGATTGAACCCCCCACTGGGGACGGCCTGCGCACCATCGGCGCGAGCCGCAACACCTCCAACATGGCCGCTTTATTCCTCACATGTAACCGAAACAAGAGGAGTCTTGTTCTTGATTTAAAACAAAAAACTGCTCGTGATGTATTGTTAAAGTTAGCTGTGAATTCGGACGCGGTGATTCATAACTACAGGCCACAAGCGATGCGCAAACTTGGCCTGGACTACGCCGCCTTCAAAAAGGTCAATCCGGGCATTGTCTATGCCGGTGCCCACGGCTACGGACGCAAGGGCCGATATGGCGACAAAGGCGCTTTGGATGATGCCATTCAAGCGGCAAGCGGCATCGCCGCCCTCACCGTACCCGCGCTCGGCGAGCCCCGCTGTGTGCCTTTGGCTCTGGCCGACCAGAACTCGGCCCTGACATTGGTATACGGGGTGCTCGGCGCCCTCTTCCACCGCGAACGCACGGGACAGGGTCAGGAACTGGAAGTGCCGATGTTCGAAACGATGGTGCATTACTCCATGCTCTTGAACCTCTGGGGGAAAACTTTTGAGCCTGCTATCGGCACCACCGACTATCCAGCCATGACCAGCAGGAGCCGAAAGCCCTGCGCGACCAAGGACGGCTACGCCGTGGTGATCACCTATGTGGACCCGCATTGGGAGACGTTTGCACACAAGTCCAACCACCCCGAACTGATCGACGATCCGCGCTTTAAGACCCAGAATCTGCGTGTTCAAAACATGGACGCCACCTATGAAGTGACGGCCCAGATCATCGCTGAGCGGACCACCCAGGAATGGGTGGATATTTTTAAAGAAACCAGTGTGCCCGTGACCCCGGTCAATTCGTTGGATGATCTTATCGACGACCCGCACCTCAACGAGGTCGGTTTCTGGCAAATGATGGAGCATCCGACCGAAGGCAATCTGCGTATGGCGGCCTTCCCCGTAAATTTTGAGGAAACTCCGGCAGAGATCAGGCGGCTTGCCCCGAACCTTGGCGAACACAGCGCCGAGATTTTGAAGGAGGCAGGGTACAGCGAGACGGAGATCGCCGCGCTCGTGGAAACCGGTGCGACGGTAAATGGGGCGTAACGGCCCGTAGGCTTTAAAAAGGGCGAGAAACAGACCCCTCGCCCTTCTGAATTTGTTCCTCTGAAGATCGGCTACATTTTGGAAACGCACATAAGGCACGGCATTTATTCGACCGAACGTTTTTGAGGCAAAGGCGGAAGCTGCTTAATGAATTGCACTATATCAGCAGCTTAGACGCCTTGCCCCGAGGCTTGAGCCAAATTACGCTGACAACGGTCATGCATCATCTCCATCCATCACCATGAATAGATTTTCGGCACTTGTTTGCGCTATCCTGCTTTCATTGGCGCCTACCGCCTTTGCTCAGCAAGGCGCCCTAAAGCCTGGCTCCGGGATCCATACCCCGGCCCTTTCCCAAATTCTCGACCATGCGACCAACCTTGGGCCGCTTAAAACCGTGGTCATAGCGCAGCACGGCGAGATCCTCGCCGAGCGCGGCTATCGCGGTCATTCCGTTACCGCACCTACAAATATCAAGTCGGCGTCCAAAACGATCATCTCGGCGCTTGTCGGCATCGCCATCGACAAAGGTATTTTGCAGGGGGTGGATCAAAATATCGCGCCCCTGCTCCGGGAAGACCTGCCGCCCGATCCCGATCCGCGCATAGAGGACATAACCATCGGCCACTTGCTTTCGATGCAGGCCGGTCTAACGCGCACGTCGGGCCGCAACTACGGCCGTTGGGTGAACAGCCGCAACTGGGTGCGCGCAGCTCTGGCGCAGCCGTTCGCCGACGATCCGGGGGGAGATATGCTCTATTCCACAGGCTCCACCCACCTACTTTCGGCGATTCTGACCCAGGAGGCTGGGCGTTCGACCTTGGATCTCGCCCGCGAGTGGTTAGGACCAGCCAAGAACTTTGCCATTGCCGGCTGGCATCGCGACCCGCAAGGAATCTATCTGGGTGGCAATCAGATGGCGATGAGCGCGAAATCACTCTTGGCCTTCGGCGAACTCTACCGGAACGGCGGACGAGCGGCGGATGGACGGCAACTCATTCCGCGCGGCTGGATCGAGCAGTCCTGGCGTCTGCGCACTCACTCGCGCTTCACCGGAGATGGCTATGGGCATGGCTGGTTTTTGCGTGAAATCGGAGGACACGATGTGCGCTACGCCTGGGGGTACGGCGGGCAAATGCTTTACATCGTGCCGTCCCTTGGCCTCACCTGCGTCATGACATCCGATGATAGTCGTCCCGCCGGAAGAACCGGATACCGCGCCGAACTCCACGGGCTGATGAGCGAGATTATTCGCGCCTTGGAGCCGTCTTCGAACAATTGAACAGCCTACCTTGGCGGCATAGCACGCATGATTTGCGCTATTTATTCCGCACATATCAACTGAGTGGTTGAATGAAGGTTATCGGCTCCACAGTCCACATCACCCGCCAGTAACGCGGATTGTGCCGCCGAGCGCTGTTGACTACTGTCGAAGTTGTATCTTCAGGGGGGAGAAAGACGGCCATGCCCGGTCCGCTGCACGGCATCCGCGTTATTGAACTTGCCAACGTTTTGCTGGGTCCGTGGACCTGCCAGATTCTTGCGGACATGGGCGCCGACGTGATCAAAGTGGAGCCGCTTGAAGGTGACCGGGTTCGGAGTCTGGGCCCACACAAATCCACCGAAAATATGGGCGCCCTCTTTCTCGGGCTTAACCGTAACAAGCGCTCGGTTGTCATTGATTTAAAATCAAATAATGGCATCACTTCATTTTTGAAATTAGCCGAGTCTGCAGACGTTCTGGTCCACAATCTGCGGCCACAAGCGATGGCTCGATTGGGCCTCGACTACCCTTCTGTCAGCGTCGTGAACCCGAGCCTGGTATATGCCTATGCCTGCGGATATGGACAAACCGGACCCTATGCCGAGCGCGGCGCGGTCGATGATTCCATGCAGGCGGCCTGCGGTCTGACCGCTCTGAACGAACGCATTTTCGGGGAACCTCGGTTCACGCCCACTGTGGTTTGCGACAAGACCACCGCCCTCATGCTGACGTGCGGTGTTCTCAGCGCCCTTTACCACCGCGCGCAAACCGGCGAGGGCCAAGAGGTTGAGGTGCCGATGATGGAGACCATGGTCGGTTTGTTGATGGTCGAGCATCTGTGGGGCCAGAGTTTCGAGCCGCCGCAAGGACCAATGGGATACAAGGGCTCGCTGAGCGCAGGCCGGCGTCCCGCCGCAACCAAGGACGGCTTTATCGCCATTCTTACCTACCTTGATCCGGCCTGGGGTAATTTCTGCAAAATGGTGGAGCGGCCGGACCTGCTGGCCGACCCCAGGTTCAAGAACCTCGCAGAACGCATCCGCCACATCGATGACGTGTATGCGGAAACAGCCAAGATCATGGCCACCAAAACAACCGCTGAATGGGAAACCCTCTTCAAGGGCACCAGCATGCCCTACACGATTGTGAATACCTTGGAGGATTTGGCGGAGGATCCGCACCTCAAAGCCGTCGGATTCTGGAAGTCCATCGACCATCCGACCGAGGGTAAATTGCGCTGGCCAAGTTTTCCGGTCAATTATTCGGATAGCCCCGCCGAAGTTCGCCGCCCCGCCCCACGCCTTGGTGAGCACAGCACCGAGATTCTGCGCGAAGCCGGATACAGCGACGCCGAGATTGCGGCCATGCTGGCCGATGGCACCACAGCCGCAGATCCGGCGGTAAACACATCAACTGAGGTGGCCTGACATGCCCGGTCCGTTGCAAGGCGTCCGCATCCTCGAACTGGCCCATGTGATTTTAGGGCCCTACGCCTGCCAGATCCTAGCCGACATGGGCGCCGAGGTGATCAAGATCGAACCGCCGACCGGCGACAAGATGCGCACTTTAGGGGCCGTGGCGCATTCGCCGGATATGGCCTCGCTGTTCCTCGCGTGCAATCGCAACAAACGGAGTCTTGTACTTGATTTAAAAAAGAAATCAGCGCGCGGTGTTGTGTTGAAATTAGCCGAGACCAGTGACGTGGTCGTTCACAACAATCGGCCGCAGGTGATGACTAATCTCGGCCTTGATTACGCCGATTTTAAAGCGGTCAATCCGCACATCATCTACTGCGGCGCCTACGGCTACAGCAAGAACGGCCCTTACGGCGAACGCGGCGCCCTGGACGAAGCCATACAAGCCTCCGGCGGCATTGCCGATCTCAACGGACGGGCCAACGGCGTGCCGCGCAGCGTCCCGACCGCCCTTGCCGACAAAATCAATTCCATCACCGTTGCTTATGCCGTGCTTGGCGCATTGATCCACCGGTCCCGTACGGGACGAGGCCAAGACATCGAGGTGCCGATGATGGAAACAATGGTCAACTATGTAATGGCGGAACACTTGTGGGGCATGGGCTTTGAGCCGCCGCTATCCGGCCCCGGCTATGCGCCGCTGATCAGTCCGAAGCGACAGCCTATGCGCACCAAGGATGGCTATGTAGCGATCCTCACCTCGCTTGACCCACACTGGAAAATCTTCTGCACCCGGACTGGCCGAGCCGACTTATTGACCGACCCAAGATTTGCGACCGCCGCCGCACGGGTCAAGAACGCCGACGCCACCTACGGCGAAACGGCTAAAGTGCTCGCCACGCACACCACCCAGCACTGGATGGATATGTTCAAAGACACGAGCGTGCCCATCACCACCCTCAGCAATCTTGAAGATTTAATCACCGATCCGCACCTGGATGCTGTCGGCTTCTGGCAAATAAGCGAGCATCCGACGGAAGGCCGTGTGCGTATGCCTTCGTTTCCGATCCGCTATTCCAAAACTCCAGCTGAAATCCGGCGCCACCCCCCTAATTTGGGGGAACACAGCGTCGAAGTTCTACAAGAAGCAGGCCTCACCCGTCAGGACATCGACAGCCTGCTGGCGGACGGAACGACATCTCAAAAAGCGTAAGAATTAACGCGCTGGCTTGGAGGTTTGACCAAAAAGGATTTTGCGGGACTCATCCGTCACCACAGCGGCCTCGCTGATTTCCTTGCCCTTCTCATAGGCCCTCACCGTTGCAGGACGGCTTGCGATGGCATCGAACCAGCGTTTGAGATTAGGAAACGCGTTGATGTCCTGCTTCTGGCGCTCGTGCGGCACGACCCAGGGATAACAGGCCATATCGGCAATCGTGTAGTCGTCCATGATGAAGTCGCGCCCCTCAAGACGCTTGTTCAATACACCGTACAGACGGTTTGTCTCGCCGATATAGCGGTCCATGGCATAAGGAATGCGTTCAGGGGCGTATTGCACGAAGTGGTGATTTTGACCCGCCATCGGTCCAAGTCCGCCCATTTGCCAAAACAGCCATTGCATAGCTTCGGTTCGTCCGCGCCCTTCGGGTGGTATGAACTGTCCGGTCTTTTCGGCGAGATATTGCAAAATCGCACCAGACTCAAAAACAGATAGAGGCGCACCCCCGTCGGCGGGTTCCGTATCGACGATGGCCGGCATCCGGTTATTGGGCGCGATGCGCAGAAAGTCGGGTTTGAACTGCTCGCCGGCGCCGATGTTCACCGGAACAATTCGGTACGGCACCCCCACCTCTTCCATAAACATCGTGATTTTATGGCCGTTGGGTGTGGGCCAGTAATGCAGATCAATCATTTAACGGCCGATCACCGAAAGCCCGGCGTGCGGCGCTGAGCGAACCTTTCAAAAACACCACGTGGACTGGGCAGGTTTTTAAGACGTTCAGTGATGCGGCTTTTGATCTGAGGCACCTTCATCACGTCTGCAATCCTTCGGTCCAGGAATGTCCAGGTGGCCGCGCAATCCTCGGATTTATCATCCAGCCAGTACAGCAGGGTTGCGCCGTAAACCGCCGCAAGAAGGCCGCGCTTGGTGTAAAAATTAAAGTCGGTGGATTTATCGCCCGCCGCGCGCCAGATGGCATCGACTGTTTTGTACCAGCCCCGCATGGTTCCGCCCGCAAACGACGGCAGGGGGGCCAACACAAGGGCTCGCCGCACGGCTTCACGATATGGCGTCCAACGTTCAAGCCGCAGGCGCACGGCGATGGACACACGCTCGCGCACCTTCATGGACGGAAGATCATGGGCGGCGAGATCTTCCAGCATCCGCCGGTCGGCAAGGTCGATGAAATGGGCAATGGCGTCTTTAACGCCGCCCGGAAAAAATCGCCGAACGGCACCTGCGCCGACCCCGGTATTTTCCGCAGCCGCGGCCAGCGCCTTGTCGCTCCAGCCATCGAAAGGAATATGCGGCAGTACGGCCATGATCAATGCGTCGCGTTGCGCGGCTTTTTCCTGCCGGGCTTTATCCAAAGCTAATCCGGCGGCTTTTTCTTTAGCGGTCGCTTTGGCTGCGCTCATTCCGGAATGATCCCTTCTTCATCGAGATCCAACGTCTCTCCCCTCGCCCGTGCCTCGGCATCCAGCACATCGACAAAAGCGAGTGTCTCCATATCGTTCATGCGCATGGGATAAAGTATTCCATCGAGATGATCGCATTCATGTTGCACCACACGCGCGTGAAAGTCTTCCGCCTCGCGCTCGACCGTCGCGCCATTTAAGTCCTGATATCGGTACTTAATGGACGTGTACCGGGGCACTTCGCCCGTCAGACCGGGTACAGACAGGCAGGCTTCCCAGCCCTCATTCTGATCTTGCGTTAACGGCGTAATGACCGGGTTGATCATCACCGTAAGGGGCACGTCCACGCCCTTGTTGCGCGCGGCGGGAACATAAAACATCACAATGCGCTTGGGCACAGAGACTTGCGGGGCGGCAAGCCCCACGCCGTGCGCCGCCGTCATGGTTTCAAGCATGTTGTCGACAAGAGCCGGCAGCGCGGGGTCTTTAAAATCCGTCACCTCCTCGGCGCGGCGTTTCAACACATCAGCACCCATACGGGCAATTGGAAGAACTGGCATAGACAAACCCTTATAAATCGCCGGTAGTTATAGCGGTCCACGCCGTCCAGCACTACCGCCTGCGCATTAAAATCGCATATATGAATATCAACGTAGAGTGGTACTATCCGAGAACACCGCGCAATCTGTCAGTGGAGGGGGGCTTCACGGAATGACAGAAAAGTCGTCGTTACTAAACCAGTTGCGGATCGACCGGGACGCCGCCCCTGAGGGCGGCGTAAATCGCGCGCGTGTTGTTCCTTTTGCCATCGCCGGCGTGGTCCTCATCGCGGTGCTCATCCTCTTTTTCACGGTGTCGACCGGGTCGGACGGTGTTCCCGTTCAAACTGCGACAGCCCGCAGTGCCTCCAGCGGCGGCTCATCGGTCGGGGCTTCCTTGCTCGACGCGTCGGGATATGTGGTCGCCCGGCGCAAAGCAACTGTGTCCTCCAAAGTCACCGGCAAGGTCGTGGAAGTATTGATCGAAGAAGGACAGTCGGTTGAGGAAGGGCAAATTATAGCTCGGCTTGATGCCTCCAATGCCCGTGCGGTATTCGATCAAGCCCAAGCGCAGCGATCACAGGCCATCGCAAATGTGAGCGCCGCCCAAGCCTCTTATGACAACGCCCGGCCCTTGTATGCGCGCAACGAGCAGCTTTTGAAGGACGGGGTCATCAGCGCCAACACCTTCGAAGCTTCTAAGACAAACTACGATACCGCCCGCACCGGACTTGCGGTGGCGAAAGCGGCGGCTGAAGTTGCCGTGGCCGCCGTGACCGTGTCCCAGCGCATATTAGACGATATGACAATACGCGCGCCGTTTTCCGGCATCGTGACGGTCAAGGCCGCCCAGCCCGGCGAAATGGTATCGCCCGTATCAGCCGGCGGCGGATTTACACGCACTGGTATATGCACGGTAGTCGATATGGACTCGCTTGAAGTGCAAGTCGACGTCAGCGAGAATTTCATCAGCCGTGTTTACTCCGGGCAAAGCGCCGCGATTACACTCAATGCCTATCCCGACTGGCGCATTCCCGGCGAAATTATCGCCGTCATCCCGACCGCCGACAGAGCAAAAGCAACAGTGCTGGTCCGTGTCGCTTTCAAAGAAAAGGACGAGCGCGTCATTCCGGACATGGGTGCGCGCGTATCGTTCTTGGACAGTGCCCCCGCAAACGCCGATACATCCAAGCCCGTTGCCACCGGCGTCATCGTACCGGTCGAGGCGGTACAGGTCTCCGGCGACAGCGGCGTAGTGTTTGTCGTCCAGGGTGACCAAGTAGAACAGCGCACCGTGCGCCTGGGCGCCCGTAATTCTAGCGGGCAAACCATTCTTTCAGGCCTTGCGGCCGGCGATAAAGTCGCGGTCGGCGACTTCAGTCAATTGAACGACGGCACAAAGGTGAGCATCGAGTAACGCCTTTTTTCATATATCGGGAATTTACCAATCGGGAGGAAGTGTAGATGTCAGCAGTGGTTTCTTTGCGAAATGTAGCGAAAAGTTACACACGCGGAAAACAGACCGTAGAGGTTCTGCACAGCCTCAACCTGGAAATTCCCGAAGGTGAGTTCCTGGCCCTCATGGGCCCGTCCGGTTCAGGCAAAACGACCTTGCTTAATCTGATTGGCGGCCTCGATAAGCCGACCCAGGGGGAAGTAAACGTCGCTGGCGAGCGCATTGATAACCTGACCAGCGGTCAACTCGCGAAATGGCGCGCGCGGCACGTCGGCTTCATCTTCCAGTTCTATAATCTGATGCCGATGCTGACGGCAGAGAAGAACGTCGAGTTGCCCCTCCTTCTAACCAACCTTTCAAGCGCACAGCGCATGAAGAATGTGCACGCAGCCCTGGAACTTGTCGGCCTCGCCGACCGCGCAAAACACAAACCGGCGGAACTCTCCGGCGGTCAGCAGCAACGCGTGGCGATTGCCCGTGCCATCATCGCCGACCCCAGCCTGCTCGTCTGCGATGAACCGACGGGCGATCTTGACCGACAGATGGCGGAAGAAATTCTTGGGTTGCTGCAACTCCTGAACCGTGAGCAGAACAAAACCATCGTTATGGTCACGCACGATCCCAAGGCCGCTGATCATGCCGGGCGCGTGTTGCACATGGACAAGGGGCAGCTGGTGGACGGCGCGAGGAGTGCGGCGTGAAATATTTCCCCCTCGTCTGGGCGGCCCTGTGGCGCAAGAAAGTGCGGACAATACTGACATTGCTGTCGGTATCGGTCGCGTTCCTTCTCTTCGGACTGCTTCAAGGAATCAATGCGGGGTTCGACAACCTTGTCGCATCTTCTAGTCTTAATCGAATTCTGACGTTCTCCGGCGGAAGTTTGCCGATACCTATTTCCGCGCTGGAGCGCATCGAGAGAATACCCGGCGTTACGCATGTCGCCTACGTCGGCATGCCTCTTGTGGCGGAATACCAGCAGCCGCAAAACTTTGTGGTCGGACGGCCCGTAGAGGTTCAACGATGGTTCGAGGCGCATCCGGAATTGCAAACGCCGGACGCGCAAAAAAACCTCCTTATTGAAACGCGCACCGGCGCATTGGTGGGCAAGACACTTGCTGACAAATACGGATGGCAGGTCGGGGATACCATACCGCTTACATCCTCCCGCACCCGGAGAACGGATGGATCCCTAGATTGGACTTTCGAAATTGTAGGGTTCTATGAAGCTCCGACACGAGTCATGGTCGAGAACTCATTTTTGTTTAACTACGACTATTTCGACGAAGCCCGAGCGAGCGACAATGGAACGGTCGTGCAGTACGTTGTCACGATTGAAGACCCGTCGCAGACCGCAGAAATTACTGAGGTGATTGATTCCCTCTTTGACAACTCTCCGAATCAGACGCGGTCCATGTCCGAACAAGAGGCCGCCGAGACTCAACTCCAGCAAATCGGCGACCTAAACTACATCATCACTGCCGTGGTCGGCGCGGCCTTCTTTACACTCCTGTTTTTAACCGGCAACACCATGATGCAATCCGTACGCGAACGAACCACGGAGTTCGGCGTTTTGAAGGCGCTTGGATTTACCGATACAGCCGTGATTGCATCCGTGGTCAGCGAATCCGTTTTGCTTTGTGGATTAGGAGCCGCCATCGGCATCGGGGGTACCGCACTCCTGTTTCCCATCGTAAGTAGCGGGCTTCCAAGCGCCGGATCGGGCTTATCCGGAAGCGTCATCATTTATTCCACAGTTTTAGCGATTGTAGTTGCAGCCGCAAGCGGAGTTCCCCCTGCGTGGAGAGCAAGCCGGCTTGCCGTGGTCGACGCATTGTTGGGACGATAAGCATGAATATTTTCAAGCAAATCAGCGTTATCACCGCGATGAATATAGAAAGTATTCCCAAACGGTGGGGTGGCTCGGTGGTTATCGTGATCGGCATTGCTGGTGTTGTCGGCGTTTTGGTGGCGATGCTTTCGCTTACAACCGGAATGTTGAAAGCCATAGACGGCAACGCGCGCCCGGACCGCGCTGTTGTTCTCAGTGAAAGCGCTCTGAGCCCAACCAACAGCAGCATTCCCCGTTCCGATGTTCTAACGATCATGCAAGCTCCTGGTGTGAAAAAAGATTTAAATGGAGAGCCTCTGACCACGTCATTGATGCTCATCCCTATCGAACTCAGAGACAGCGAGGGCAAACGTATAAATGTGCCATTGGTCGGCATTGGCCCGAAGTATTTCGGCGTAAATCCTGAAACAAAACTGATCGAAGGTCGGATGTTCGAGCCCGGCGTGCGCGAAGTCATCGTCGGCAAAAAAGCGCGCGCCAACTTGCCTGAGATGGACATTGGCGATCACGTGGTAAATCGCCAAGGCGATTGGACTATAGTTGGCGTGTACGAATCCAACGGGGATTTTTATGAGTCCTATCTGATGAGCGATGTGGACACTGTGATGTCCGCGTACAACCGCACTTCCGTTCAAAGTGTGACTGCGATGCTTATATCGCCGGATGCCTTAACAGAGTTCACCGACGCCCTTGCCAACAATCCTGCGTTGAAGGTTAAGGTGACGCGGGAATCTGAATTTCTCGAAGATATTACGAAAAATCTCAACGGACTCCTGAGCGTTGTCACTTACGGGATCGGCACGCTTATGGCCGTCGGCGCCGCATTTGGCGCCGTCAACACCATGTATAGCGCTGTAAGCAGCAGGTCCGCAGAAATTGCAACGCTGCGAGCGATTGGGTTCGGCGGATTTCCGGTCATAGTTTCAGTTCTTACGGAGGCTTTACTTCTAGCCTTATCGGGGGGAGTGGCCGGGGCGGCCATCGCCTGGATGTATTTCGATGGAAACACGGTGAGTTCCGGACTGGTGGGACAAAATGTTCAGTCCGATTTGACTGTTACCCCGGCCGTTATCGCAACCGGATTGATCTGGGCACTGGCACTCGGTGCCATTGGCGGGCTCTTTCCCGCTATCCGCGCGGCACGACTGCCGGTGGCAACGGCTTTGCAGGTACGGTGATGGACGCGGCGAAATATTTCCCGCTCATATGGGCCGCGCTGTGGAGAAAACCGCTGCGCACAATTTTCACAATATTGTCGCTTGTTGTCGCCTTTACGCTTTTCGGCATGCTGCAGGGGGTAAATGCGGGCATGACCCACTTGTTTGAGCTGGCAGCGGACAACCGCATCATCGTCAATCCGCGGTTTTTTAGTAATCCGATGCCGATTGCGTACAAGCAAAAAATTGAAGAAATTCCAGGCGTCGAGATGGTTGCACCAGTTGCCTACCTCAACGGCTATTACCAGGATCCAAAAAATTACTTTTTTATCAGTGCAACAGACGAAGCCTATTTTTCAATTAATTTTGAACTGACCGCCACGCAACAGCAGATCTCTCGCCTGCGGAATACACCTACCGGCTTCATAGCTAATTCCACATTTGCCGACCGACTTGGAATAAAGGTTGGCGACATCGTTCCCATCAAAGGGAATCAGACCAAAGCGGATGGATCAAGGGATTGGTCTATGGAATTGCTAGCAATTATTGAGAACACGTCATTTCCAGATGGACAGTATTCCATTGGCAATTACGAGTATTTCAACGAAGAGCGTGGAGACAGGCGAAACACCTCACAGCAGTACTTTGTTCGCATCGAAGATCATGCTGACGCTGATAAAATATCTCAATCCATTGATGATATGTTTGCTAATTCCAGCGTACCCACACGCTCGCAATCTGAGCAGGCTAATGTGCAAGCCGGATTTACAAATTTTTTCGGCGATATGAATTTTTTCGTCAATGCTATTGTCGGCTCGGTGCTGGTGGTTCTTTTGCTCCTGACAGCAAACACCATGATTCAATCTGTACAAGAACGCACGCCAGAATTAGCCGTTTTAAAAACTCTGGGGTTCTCCGACAATCAAGTCATGATTCTGGTACTCGCTGAATCGGCCATTCAGTGCTTACTTGGCGCAGTAGTTGGACTTGCTTTGTCGGTCGCGTTTATTCCCTTACTGCAAGGTGCTCTTCAAGCACCCGCCCCGATGTTCATTGTGCCGCCAGAGGTCCTTGCGGCCGGTCTAGCGGTAGCCTTGAGCGTCGCCTTCTTGAGCGCCATCGTACCGGCAAAGCGCGCGCAGAAGCTTGAGATCGTCGATGCTATGGCGGGACGATAATCCATGAACGCGTTGAAGCAAATTGGCTCGATCACGCTTATCAGCCTCCAATCCCTACCCCAACGATGGGGACCAGCCTTGGTTGTTGTTGTCGGGATGACGGCGGCCGTTGGCATCATCGTATCGGTATTGTCCATGGCGGTCGGCATGACCCACAGCATGGACGACTATATGCGCCCCGACCGCGTCATGGTCCTGCGCAGCAACGCCCAGTTCGAAGGACAAAGCAGTATATCACGTGAAGATGCCATCAAGATCGCCGACAAGCCGGGCATCAAGATTGGCGGCAATGGCAAACCCATCGCCTCGCCTGAAATTCTGGTCGGCATCAGCGCCAAACGACGATTGGATGGCCTGGAAAAAGGCCTTTCCATCCGTGCCGGCACCCCTGACCTGCTGGAACTCCGCCCGGAATTCAACATCATCGAAGGCCGTATGTTCCACCCCGGCCTGCATGAAGTCATCGCCGGGCGTGCCTTACGCGATCACATGCAAGGCATTGATCTAAATGCAAAGGTACGTCTGCCGGACGGCGAATGGACTATTGTCGGTATCTACGGCAGCGGCGATGGAGGTGACAAAGGCGAGTGGGCGTTGTTCGGCGACAGCGAAACGATGTTGCCCACATTCAACTTCACCACCTTTCAAAGCATGACGTTGATGCTGGAAAGCGTGGACTCTTTCGAGACGTTCAATGCTGCTGTCGAGGCCGATCCGACCCTTGATGTCTCGGTTCAGCGCGAGACAAAATACTGGGGCGATTGGCTGGAGCCGCAAATCGCCTTTTACAATATCATCGCTTATTGGATCGGCGGAATCATGATCCTCGGCGCATTGTTTGGCGCGTTAAACACAATGTACGCCGCCGTGAGCACCCGTATCCGGGAAATCGGCACATTGCGCGCCATGGGATTTGGACCAACACCCGTGGTGATCTCAATTTTTATTGAGTCCTTACTGTTGGCCGGGTCGGGCGCGCTGGTGGGTCTAGCCATCGCCTGGACCAGTTTCAACGGCATTACACTGGTTGGCCGAAACTTCGACTTGCTTATTACGCCCGGTCTGGCTGCCTCAGGTTTAGGTCTCGCGCTAGCCGTCGGCGTCCTCGGCGCACTCTTCCCCGCTATCCGCGCCGCGCGATTGCCGGTGGCAACGGCGCTGCAATCGCGGTGATCGATACGACGAAATATTTCCCGCTCATCTGGGCAGCGCTTTCGAGGAAACCTGCCCGCCTCGCCCTTACGTTCACCTCCGTGGTGATAGCTTTCATCCTCTACGGAGTCACAATCGGGATAAATGCCGGATTTCAAAATCTCATCGACGCCGCGCGGCTCGACCGCATCCATGTAAGCGGTAACCACGCCGGACCTCTTATGCTGGCTCAACGCGATCAAATTGGTAAGTTGGACAACGTATCCGACGTCGGTATTTTTGACAGAGTTGTCGGTTACCATCAGAATCCAAAAAACACTATCGCAGTGCTGATGATGGACCGGGCAATGCGAAACGTTTTTCCCGACCTCCCTGTTAGTCAGCAGCAATGGACCAATTTGTATTCTGTACGAGATGGAGTGATATTCAGTCAAATGATGGCTGAGCGCTACGATATTGATGTGGGCGATAAATTTCCAGTCGTGACACAGCAGCCTACTAGATCTGATGGTTCAAACCTATGGACGTTTGAAGTTGTAAGTATCGTTGACGATATCCCGCTCTACCCTATCGGTTTCGCGATTGGCAATTACGACTTTCTTGATCGGGCACGGTCTTTGACAGAGAGCGGCAAGGTTGGGCAGTTTTGGGTATTGGCGAAGGACTCTGCACAGGTTGATGAATTGGGCGAGATGATCGATCAATCATTCGCTAATTCTCCCCATCCGACCAAAAGTAATTCTGAAAAGGCTATATTCGAGAGTATTGGGGGATCGGATAGTGAAGTCGCCTTGGGCGCCACTATGCTGGCAGGTGCCGGCATACTTATGATTATTGTCCTGACAACAAATGCGATAGCCCAGTCTGTGCGAGAACGTATGCATGAGTTTGCGGTGATGAAAACCCTTGGCTTCACCGATACCGGTGTCGTTGTGCTGGTCTTCGCGGAAGCCGCAGCGCCGTGCCTGCTGGGCTGTGTCACCGGTTTGGCGCTGGCGAAAGCCTTGTCGGTCCTCCTTCCGCACCTACTGCCCTCAGGAGTAGGGTTTCCCATGCCTTATGTTTCAAGTTCAGTATTGGTATCCGCGATAGGGGCAGCTGTTGCAGTTGCTTTTATCAGTTCCGTGGTACCCGCTTCGCGTATTGCTCGGCTCGAAGTCGCCGTCGCCTTGTCACGGCGCTAGCCATGCACAGTCTTCGTCAAATCTTCGGCGTTACGATGGTCAGTCTCGGAAGCCTGTATTCGCGCATCAAGATGTCGCTGATCATCGTGGTGGGCCTTGCGAGTGTCGGCGGTGTACTGTCCCTGGGGTTATCGATTTTCGAGGGTGTCGAACGTGCTGTCTTGGGGATGGGCGATCCGGATCGCGCAATTGTCCTGTCCACCGGGTCGCAGGCCCACCCCAACAGCTCCATTCCTCGGGCCTGGATCAATATCGTCAGCGATTCACCTGGAATTCGCAAAGATACCGATGGCTCGCCAATGGTCGATGCCGAGGTTTTCTCCAACATTTATCTTCCCAAGAAATCCAACAAGAAAGATGGGCTGACAGCCTTGCGGGGAATTAGTCCGAAAGGGTTCTCAGTCAGCTCAGAAATAAGATTGATATCCGGGCGGATGTTGCGGCCAGGTCAGCGCGAGCTAATGGTCGGCGTAACGGCGCAAGAGAAATTTTCGGGCTTGGAATTGGGTGACATGGTACCGGGACCGGGTGGACTCTGGCCAATCGTCGGAACCTTTGCCACCGGCAATCTTGCCGACGGCGATTTGCTCGCCGATAGCGAAACGCTGATATCTGCTTTGCGGCGCACGGCATACAACTCAATCGTTGTTAAACTAGACTCGCCCGACTCCTTTGATGTCTTCAAGAGCGCCCTGACTAAAAATCCCGCTCTTTCAGTGACGGTAGAACGGCAGACTGACTATTGGAAGCGGATCTTCGAAATCATTCCTAATAGAGCTGTGTACATGATTTATACACTCAGCCTGTTTATCGCAGCAGGAGCTTTGGCTGGAACGGTCCAAACCATGCACTCGGCTGTCGATTCTAGGACTGTTGAAATAGCAATTCTGCGCGCTATCGGTTTCGACGGATTCTCAGTAGCAGCCTCAGTGGTCCTGGAAGCGATGATTCTGGCGAGTGTCGGAACAATAATTGGAACCGCTATTGTCTGGCTGCTTTTCGACGGCTACGCCTACAATGCCGGTGCTGTAGGAGTATTTCGCTTGGCGATCACCCCACATCTCGTCATCGTCGGAATAACATGGGCGCTTGTCATCGCATTTATCGGGGCGCTATCCCCATCCATCCGCGCCGCACAGCTGCCCGTAGCAACCGCCCTTCAGGTGCGGTAAAACGCCGCTTAGCGTTCTCGCCCTCGCACCGCTTAAGGATATTTCATGAACACTACCGACTACATCGCCATTCAGAACCTGCTGCACAGATATTGCGATCTTCTCGACCGCGGTGATCTGGACGGCGTTGGCGCAATATTCGCCCATGCCGCCGTGCACCTACCCGGCGTGGACAAGCCTTTCGACAAGGATGCAGCAGGTGTCGCGGGCAATTACAAAAAATACGTACGCATTTACGACGACGGCACTCCGCGTACCCGGCATGTCAGCACGAATTTGATCATTGATGCGGACGGCCCAGACCGCGCGAAAGCGCAATCCTATGTGATGGTATTTCAAGCCGCAGATAAATTTCCGCTGCAACCGCTTGTTGCCGCACGGTATCAAGACACCTTCGAGCGCGTGGACGGCACGTGGCGATTTGCCGAACGCATCATGGAAACCGATTTATACGGTGATCTGTCTGCGCACATGAAAATGGAGTTCAGACCTGACGCTTAACTCTCACCTCATGAGCGTAGCCGCGCGCCGCGCTATTTCCCGTCCACGCTAAACACCAAAAGCGCATTGCCCGGCTGACCGGTAAACCCGCGTCCGGAATTCACAAACAACTTGCCGCCGGAGACAGATTGGCCGGTCAATATGGTCGCGCCGGTGGCTTCGTCCGTGTTGACCGATGGAAAGTTTTTGCCTGTGTCGAAATCCCAAATCACGCGTCCGTCGTCAGATGCATAGGCACGCATGTGTCCATCTTCCGAGCCGGAGAACACAACGCCGGGAATAACCAAGGGCGGTGCAGTTTGACTGCCGCTGCAGTTGGACTCGCCCCAGGAGCACACCGGTGTTTCGGCGGCGACGTACCAGGTCTTTTCTCCGGTCGCGATATCAATAGCGGTTAGGCCGCCATTGCTGCCCGCTGACGGCTCATAACCGACGCTCCCCGAAGCCGGTGCATATATATGCGATTCATCGGCCCCTGCGGCGTAGAGGATACGTCCCTCATCGCCGGCCTCCCCAACCTCTACTTGGTTTTGCCATAGGAGCTTGCCAGTACGCGCATCCAGTGCGTGAAGCAGCCCTGATTTTTGCGCGGCAATCACAACCGAACTGCCATCCGGTAACGTGCGCAATATGGGCGGCGTTCCAAAATCCATATCCGGACCCATGGGTGATGGACAATCCACCATGCCCGGCTGACATCCTGCAATCCAGTTGTCGTTGGCTTGCGCTTGGTAGGTCCACAAACGCGCGCCGGTCGCAAAATCAAAGGCGATGATTGCATCAGTGCTGGACGTGGGCACATCGGTATATGAATTGCCGACACCGACATAAACACGCCGCGTGCGCATGTCCACCGTAGGCGCAGACCAGATGGCCCCACCGGCCGGGCCATAAGTCGGCACACCTTTCGAGTTTAAACCGCGCGCTTTCGGGGCATTTTCAATCGTATAACTTTTCCAAACCTGCAGACCAGTTGCGACATCAAGCGCAACAACGCTGCCGCGAAAACTGCAGCACTCGTACTTCTCATTCATGGCCGCCAGTTCTTCCAACGACGAAACCGGAACGAAAAGACGTCCGCCTGCTAGCGTGGGGGAGCCTGTAATTCGCGCAACCGCGTGGCTATCTACTTGCGTCCGCCACAACTCTTTGCCGCTAACTGCGTCCAGGGCATAGACAATTGCTTTCTCATCGCCGAAGTACAGGGCATAGCCGGACTCGGCATGCACGTTTGGTCCCACAACTGTCGCGCCCTTGACGGGCGAGCCCGCATCAAAACTCCAGTGCGTACAACCGGACTCGGCATCAAGCGCGAACACGCGGCCAATGAATGTGCCTACAAAAACGCGGTTGCCGACCACCGTCGGAACACCGGCCACCTGATCGGTCGGATAGGTAAAGGCCCATTTGACCGCAAGGCGCGGAACATCGGCGGCCGTCAGGCCAGGATTAGGATGGAAGCGCGCATTGCTGATGTCCTTGCCCCAGCCGTTCCAGGCACCGCTATCCGGCATCATCGCCAGGGCTCGTCCCGTACACATGTTGGCGTTCGGATCGGTCGCCTTCGCGCCGGTCGGTTGTTCGCCGGTCAGAAATACAGCGAGGTCAATAATATCGGACGGGATCAGCCCCACACCATGAGGCTGCATGACGCCGTAAGGGGCGAAGGCGCGCATCACATCATCCGGGCTGCGGGTTGCGAGGGTATCGCGCGAAGGAATCCGGTCGTTCGGATTATCGTGGCAGACCGCGCAGCGCTCGACGTATATCGCCTGAGCATTCGGTAGTTCCGCTGCATGGCCCAGATCCGGCACCAGCAGTAACACCAGTATCGCAAAAACTGATCGTTTCAAGCCGTCCTCCCCCATCGTTCCGACAAAACTATATCGCGGGCCGTCCATAGGACCATAGTGCTATCCGGGCGTGTCTTGCGGGCACCACAGAAAGAAAACCATCCGGCCTTGTGAAAAACCGCAGAAAACAGCCCTTGACCGGCCTTCCCATGGGGAAATCCCTGTGATATATACCCGCCCCTATTGAGGCTGCCCTTTAACGACAGATGGAGGCGCCCGACAGAAACACGCATTCGAAGGAGAACGACCCTGGTACAGGTAGTAGTCCGCGACAACAACGTCGATCAGGCCTTAAAAGCGCTGAAAAAGAAGATGCAGCGCGAAGGTGTTTTCAGAGAAATGAAGCTTCGTAAATCTTACGAAAAGCCGTCTGAGAAGAGGGCCCGTGAGAAAGCCGAAGCCGTGCGCCGCGCCCGCAAGATGGAGCGCAAGCGTCTGGAACGCGAAGGCTTCTAGAGCACTCTAGAGCCTCAGGAGCGGCCCTAAGCCGCCCTTTTTACGTCACGAAGTTGAAACGGAGCGCGATTGCCGCTCCGTTTTTTGCTGTTAACGCCCCGGAAACCCGGCGCGGGTACTGTTGCCTCGTTCGCTTTTGGGATGGGGACAATCCAGTGACCGCAATTAGCCTCCGGCGTGCTCGTGCCGCCGACTCTCAGGATATTGCCGCCCTCGTGCGGGAATCCTGGCTTGCCGCCAATCAGAATCTGTTGCCCGGGGACACTGCCGATGCTTTGGTCCAAAGCGCCGATATCGGCGGCTTTGTCGCCGGAGAATGGCCAAGCGTCTGGATCGCCGAAATCGACGGTGAAATCGCCGGGGTGGTGGGCGTCAATCCTGCCGGCGTGATCTGGGCTCTGTATGTACGCCCAGGCTACCAGGGCTGCGGCATCGGCTCGGCCCTATATGATGCCGCCATCAACACCCTCAAGAGCGCTGGACAGCGCAAAGCCATGCTGGAAGTGTTGGCCGCCAATGAGAATGCCGTGGCGTTTTACCGCTCACGCGGCTGGGTGCCCGAAGGCCGCCGCACCGAGCATATCCCCGGATTCCGATTCACTGCGGTGCGGATGGGATTGGCGCTAGCCTAAATCTCGACCTGCGTGCCCACTTCCACAACGCGGTCGGGCGGCAATTTGAAGAAATCCATGGCGCTGGTGGCCGAGCGCGACATCCAGGCAAACAACCCCTCGCGCCAAAGCGCCATACCGGGGCGGCGGCTGGGAATCAGAGTTTCACGGCCCAGGAAATACGACGTTTCCATATTGTTGAACTCAAAGTTCGACGGCGTCAGTTCCAGCAAGTCGACCGGAACGTTCGTCGCATCCATATACCCATAGCGCATCACCATGCGGTAAAAACGCCGGCCCAGGTGTTGGACTTCGATCCGCTGCTCCCCGCTCACATGCGGCACCTCTTCCGTCACCACCGTCAAAAATACGACGCGCTCGTGGACAACTTTATTATGCTTAAGATTGTGAAGCATCGCGTGGGGCACACCATCGGCTGTTCCTGAGAGAAAAATGGCGGTACCCGGAACGCGGGTGGTACTGGGGTTCAGGGATTCCAGAAACATTTCTACCGGCATGGCCTCTTCCGCCATACGGTTGAACAGAAGTTTCCGGCCTTTCTTCCATGTCATAAGCAAGAGGAAAATTGCCGCGCCGACCAGAAGAGGCACCCAGCCGCCCGATACGATCTTGGTTGCGTTTGAACTTACAAAGGCGGCATCGACAATCAGGAGAGCAATGGCAATGCTTCCGGCGATCCATGCTTTCCATTTCCACATCATGAACATCGCGACGGCCACCAATAGAGTGTCGATGAACATCGTCAAGGAAAGCGCCACACCGTAAGCCGAGGCTAAGCCGCTGGATGTGCCGAAACCCAGCACCAACAGAATCACAACAGCCAACAACATCCAATTCACGAAGGGTATGTAGATCTGACCCGATTCTGATTCGGAAGTGTGAACGGTTGCCATGCGCGGCAGAAACCCGAGTTGCATAGCCTGACGCGTTACGGAATACGCCCCGGTAATAACCGCCTGCGACGCAATAACAGTCGCCACCGTTGCCAGCCCGACCATAGGCAAAGCGGCCCAATCCGGCACCATACGGTAGAACGGACTCACCACCGCCTCAGGAGAATGCAGCAGTAAGGCTCCCTGACCGAAATAATTAAGCGTCAACCCCGGCATAACGAATGAGATCCACGAACGCTTGACCGGCTCGCGGCCGAAGTGGCCCATATCGGCGTATAGGGCCTCGCCTCCGGTCACCACAAGAATAACCGCCGAAAGCGAGAGAAACGCCGCAGTGGTATGAACCGTGAAGAATTGAAAGGCGTACCAGGGATTAAGCGCCACCAGAATTTCGGGGGCTTTAGCAATATTGATCACACCAATGATGGCGAGTGTGATGAACCAAATGATCATGATTGGCCCAAATAGCCGGCCCACTTTTTCTGTTCCCCGGCTTTGAAAAAGAAACAGCGAGACAAGAATGCCGATGGTCAGCGGAATAACGAACCGCTCCAGACCCGGCAGAGCGACTTCAAGACCCTCGACAGCGCTGAGAACCGAAATGGCCGGCGTAATCATGCTGTCGCCGTAGAACAAAGCGCCCGCCGTCACGCCCAGAATAATGACCAGCGGCGCCAGCCAACTGCGACGATCGCCCTTCACGGCTTGGTTCAGCCGCGCGAGCAAAGCCAAACTGCCGCCCTGCCCCTTATTGTCGGCCATGGTCATCAGCATCGTGTACTTGAGTGTGACCACGATAATCAGCGCCCAGAACACAAGCGAAAGCAGACCGAGAATATTGATCTCGTCCACGGCCATGGAATGATTTCCGGTAAAGGCCTGACGGATGGCGTACAAAGGACTGGTGCCAATGTCACCGTAGATCACGCCGATAGCGCCGATCATCAGAGCGCGCATGGATTGAGCCCGCACGTGATGCTCGTCGCCCCCTTCAGCGGGCGCGGTCTCGGTCGGTGACGATTGGGAAGGATCGCCAGGCGGTTCCTGGTTCATATCAAATACCGCAAACCTGTCTGCGGGGATGGGAGCCGAAAGTGACTACCCATTAAAAAGTGGGCCATTAAAAGTGGGCCTTTGAAAAGCGGGCTCCCTGTAGCACTCCGGCATCTTAATGCAAAGGCTTGAGAGGTTAAAATTAACTACTTTTAGGTTTATTTTTGTGCCGACCATCACCCCAGGGATACACCGTGAGCGCCGGCCACTTGGAATGCCAGCTCGCCGCTTTCTCAGCGTAGATCTCCGTTAGCGGCAGGCCTCGGTTAGGACGGACCACCATGTCCCAAATATCGCCGAGGCCGAAGGGTGCATACACATCCAAAAAGTCCTCGCCTGTACGCTTTATTCCTACAGTTTGCGGGGAAGCCGGAAATCTTAAAATCCCCTCTCCCGCTGTCGTCAGCGGCGGATAGGCGACACCGAATTTTTCCGTGTACCAGAGATGAACCCGTGCCTGGTTGCGAACCTGTACCTTAACGGCCAAGTCTTTGAAGAGCGCTTCGGCATTGCGAATCACTTCATTTTCCGCGTCCCACGACGGGTCTTCAGAAAAATAGCAAATATCATAGTCGTCAATACCCCGGTCCGCTGGACGGCCACTCTTTAAATTCCATACGGTCTGAAACAAACAGCCCGACGTCAGCCACCAATCACGAAGGCCAAGGTCGGGGAAACGCTCCAATATGAGGGCGTTGTGTCTGTTCAATAGGCAGAGTTCCGCGACCCGAGCCGCGAGCCGTTCGGCAACAGTGTCTTGAGTATCGTCCGCCGGAGGATCAAATAGCGTCAACGCCGACGGCACCGCGCGCTGGCGGCGCGGCTGTAATTTAGGACGCGGAAACAGACGCACGCGCAAACGGCGTCCATCGGATAAAAAAACATGGGCCATGAATGAGACGCCCGCCAAGCTGACGCGAACACCACCATATAGCGTTCGCGTGCGGGTGGCGAGCCTTCGGCCCGCCCGGAACTATTTGGCCGCTTCTTCGACGGCTTTACCGCCGCTTTTAATGTCTTTGCCCATGCCCTCAATAGTGTTGCAGGCGCCCAACAAAGATGCCGCACCAAAAGCAATAATCGCAGATAGAACGACCGTACGGAATTTAGATGAGAACTGTGTTGTCATGGGGTCGTGATCCTCTAATTGGAAATCTTGAGATAACAAAAATACATCTATCGGTAGTAGCTCAACCTTAAAAACGAATGTAACGGCAAATGGTTGCGCGGCCAAGGCCCCTCGCCGATCACCGCAGCTTATCTAGCGTTAAACTAGGAACCTTCGATAAGTCCGCAGGTGCAGGGCCGACGATCTTGAGCGTTCAGAACAATATGTAGATTGACGCGTTGATACTTATTAAGAGAGCCCAGCTAGTGAGTACTCTAGTGTAGGCCGCATTATTGCAACGAAAGTCCTTGCCAACCGTTGCATTTGCGTTTGCTAATACACATATGGTGCCAGCCTATGCGCGGCGGCGTAAGGCATCACAGAATTTACATCTTTCCGGCATTTTCATGCCGCTTTTGCCGCGAAAGATTATCTAGCCCCTTTAAACTAAAGGAGATTTCACATGGCGAACAAAGGCAGTCACGGTAATCAAGAACTATCCCTGCGCGATGAACTTGAGCAGGTCAGCGGCATGATTGCCCATTTGAGTAAACGTGCGGTTGACGAAGGTCAGGACAAGGTCAGCGAGGAAATTGCCAATCTGAAGGCCGCCGCAGACGAATTGATGAAACGCACGAATAACCGGGCGCACGCAACATTTGAAACCGCCTCGGCACAAGTTAAAGAAAATCCCATGAGCAGCCTCCTCGGCGCCTTTACCGCCGGCGCGATTGTTGCCGCACTTCTGTCCCGCCGTTAAACCACCGTGGACATTTTTGGTTCTGTTTTGCAGGCATTGGCAGCCAAACAGGCTGTCAATGCCGCCAAAGAGCAAGTGCGCGGTGGACTGATCACGATCGCCCTGGGTTTGATTTGTATTGCCCTGCTCATAGGCGGATTCGGATTTATCGCAAGCGCTAGTTACTCAGCATTGCTTGCCGCCGTCTCCCCGGCCGCAGCCGCAGCAATCGTCGGCTTCGTACTACTGTTGCTCGCGGCAGGTCTCGGTTTTTACATTACAAAGCAAATGAGTGGCGGACACAAATCCGCAGGGCAAGCACAGAGTGCTCCACAGTTTGATATCGAATCCCTGGAGCAAACTCTGAATGTGGTATCCGCCGAGGTCAAAAAGAACCCCGGTACATCCTTACTGCTCGCCTGTGCTGCCGGATTTCTGGCCTACGATACGTTCATTAAGCCCCGCCGCTAAGACGCGGATCTACAACGACCCGACAATTTCCTCGGTCATTTTCTTGGCGTCGCCGAACAGCATCATGGTGTTGTCGCGGAAGAACAGTTCGTTGTCCACGCCCGCATAACCTGCAGCCATTGAACGCTTCACAAACAACACCGTCTTAGCCTTTTCCACATCCAGGATCGGCATGCCGTAAATCGGGCTGGCTGGATCTGTCTTTGCCACCGGATTCGTAACGTCATTGGCGCCGATCACGTACACCGCGTCCGCCGTAGAGAACTCGTGATTGATCTCATCCAGCTCGAACACTTCGTCGTAGGGCACATTGGCCTCCGCGAGCAGCACGTTCATGTGCCCCGGCATACGACCGGCCACCGGATGAATGGCATACTTCACGTCCACGCCTTCGGCTTTCAACTGATCAGCCATCTCGCGCAGCGCGTGTTGAGCCTGAGCCACAGCCATGCCGTAGCCTGGCACGATGATGACCTTCGATGCGTTTTTCATAATGAAGGCTGCATCGTCCGCCGAGCCCGCCTTTACCGGTCGCTGTTCTTTAGAGCCCGCGGGCCCTGCCGCAGCAGTATCTCCGCCGAAGCCACCAAGAATGACGTTAAAGATCGAACGGTTCATCCCCTTGCACATGATGTAGGACAGGATTGCGCCCGACGAGCCGACCAGAGCGCCGACGATGATGAGTAGACTGTTCTGTAGGGTGAACCCGATACCCGCCGCCGCCCAGCCGGAGTAGCTGTTGAGCATGGAGACAACGACAGGCATATCCGCGCCGCCAATGGGCAAAATCAACAAGAAGCCCAAGACAAAACTGACCGCCATAAGTGCGAAGAACAGATTGTAGTCTTCAGTCAGACAAAACATGATCACAAGGACCACCATGGCAATTCCGAGCAGCGCATTTAGAAAATGCTGTCCCTTGAACACCAGGGGATTGCCGGTCATCAGACCCTGCAGCTTGGCAAATGCGATGACTGAACCGGAGAAGGTGATCGCACCGATGGCAAGGCCCAATGACATTTCGGCCAAGCTCCCCGGCGAAATGTTGCCGACAGATCCAATGTTGTAGCTCTCGGGCGAGAGTAACGCCCCAGTCGCTACCAGCACCGCCGCGAGGCCCACCAAGCTATGAAAGGCCGCAACAAGCTGCGGCAGCGCCGTCATTTGAATTTTCCGCGCGGTCACCGCGCCGATAATACCGCCGATGGCAATGCCCGCGACAATCCACTCGTAACTTTGCACCACCGGCGAGGCGATGGTGGTGAAGATCGCAATTGCCATACCGATCATGCCAAGGGTATTGCCCCGGCGAGACGTTTCAGGATTAGAAAGACCGCGAAGGGTCAGGATGAAAAATATGCCCGCAATAATGTAGGCAAAAAGTGTGACGCCCAGTGTCATGACGATTCCCTATTTGCCTTTTTTCTTGAACATTTGAAGCATGCGCTGGGTCACAATGAACCCACCGAAGATATTCACCGAGGCCAAAACGACGGCCAAGAAGCCGAGAACTTTGGACGGTCCAAACGTTTCCGGTCCTGCGGCGAGGATCGCTCCGACGATGATCACGCTGGAAACCGCATTCGTTACGGCCATCAGCGGCGAATGAAGCGCCGGCGTCACGCTCCACACCACATAGAAGCCGACGAACACCGCCAGCACAAAAATTGTAAGCAGGTACCAAAAATCTGCGGGGCCGTGGGTCGCCATTTCGGCGGTCTGCTGCGCAAGAGCGTGCATATTTTCCATAAAAGCCTCCGTTAACCCGCTAGCTGCGGGTGGACAATACTACCGTCTTTGGTAACGAGCGTGCCCTTCACCAATTCGTCGTCCCAATTAATCTTGAGTGTTCCGCTTTCCTTATCGAGCATCGGAGTCACGAAATTGAGAATGTTCTTTGCAAAAAATGTGCTGGCATCACGGCCAAGCCGGGACGGCATATTCGTATAGCCGATAATGATCACGCCGTTCGCCGTGGTTACGACCTCGTCCTTCACTGTGTCATCAACGTTGCCGCCGGCTTCGGCGGCCAGATCCACGATGACCGAGCCTTCTTTCATACCGGCAACCATGTCCGAGGTGACAAGTTTCGGAGCAGGTCTGCCGGGAATAAGAGCGGTGGTGATCACGACGTCCGATTTCAACACTTCGGTTTTGACCGCTTCGGCCTGTTTCTTTTTGAAATCCTCATCCATCTCTTTGGCGTAGCCGCCCGAGGTTTCGGCCGCTTTCATCTTTTCTTCGTCAACGACAATGAACTTTCCGCCCAAAGACTCGACTTGTTCTTTCACTGCATAACGCACGTCCGTAGCGAGTACGACAGCGCCCATGCGTTTAGCGGTCGCAATGGCTTGCAATCCCGCAACCCCAGCGCCGAACACAAGCACACGAGCCGGAGCAATCGTACCGGCGGCCGTCATCATCATCGGCATCGCCCGGCCGAATGTAGATGCAGCGTCCACCACAGCTTTATAGCCTGCGAGGTTTGACTGCGACGAAAGAATGTCCATGGCCTGGGCGCGGCTGATGCGCGGCATAAGTTCGAGGGCAAACGTAGTGACCCCTTGCTTGGCCAACGCCTCCATCAAAGGCTTATCGCTAAGCGCTTGAAGGTGCGCCATCAGAAAGGAACCTGACTTCAGATAACCGACTTCATCAGTGCCTTCTGCGGCTGTCATAGGCTTTTGGATTTTGAGGACCAGGTCGGCGGATCCAGCCGCTGTGGCGGCGTCCGGCGCGATGATCGCCCCAACGTCCTTGAATGCATCGTCGGAAATTTGCGATCCGGCGCCAGCGCCGGTTTCAACAGCGACCTTACACCCGGCTGCCACGAATTTTTTCACCGAATCCGGTGAACCCGCCACACGAAACTCACCGACGCGACGTTCCTTCAAAACAGCAATTTGCATGGAAATTTCCTTAAATACGGCGACGGGCGGAGTACGATCCCCACTCTTAGTTGAGCAACCCATGGACGAGACTGCGCATAGAACCAGATTTATGCCCCAATTGCCAAGCCCCTCCCCCATAAGGGCCTTTTACCAATATCGGCAAGTCCGTTCGTCCCCATAGGCAACAGGCTCGCGAATCTTATAGAATACCCCCGGATGAGAAAGCAGCGAAGGACGAGCACTATGATGCGGTCACGGCAACGCCTTTCTACAACTGGTACGGCAATGACACTACTGCTGGGTTTAACTGTGGCCGCGCCAAGCGCGGCGGCAGATATCGAGCAAACAGAACGCCTCACCTACTCCGCCATGCTCGGCGGCCTGCATGTAGCAGACCTCATGGTCACCCTGATTCAAAGCGAAGCCGGATACTCCTCCGGCCTTGAAATTGTGTCTCGCGGGGTCGTGCGATGGGTGCAAGACTTTCGAGCCGACATAAACGGTGTAGGTGGTTTTGCACTAGCTCCGCTCCCAAATGGCGCAGAAGCATTGCAGCCAATGCCCGTGAGTTTTCAAAGAGAATGGACAGGAGGTGAATTTGCCTCCGCCATGGCCATGATGTTCGACCCCGATACACGAGAGGCGATCGTAAGCGAACGACTCTACAACCCCCTCACCGGTGAAGATTTATCGCGGGACGACATGCCCTGGAACGAAGACGAACGCCGTGAAAACAGAAAGCCGGTGCCGGAAGAACTGCGCCGAAATGTACTCGACCCCATGGGGGCGTTCATCTCGGCGCGCCGTCAAATCATGGCCCAGGGTGGTGCGACCGGTTCCACAAAAAGTTTCCGCGTACCAATATACGATGGTCAGCGACGCTACGACATTGTCGGCAAAACCGGACCGGTGAGAAGCACGGCAATCAATGGAAAAGAAACAGCCGTCGTGCCCGTGTCATTGAAACTGGAGCCTGTCTTTGGCTTCAATTCGAGATCAAGCGAGCGCATGGATGATGTCGATAGCCGATTGTACTTTTCGGCGGATGGGCGGTTTATTCCCTTACAAGCGACAATGGTCAGCAACATGTTTGCGATTGTGATCAATCTGCAATCCGATTGCGGCCTAAACCCCGCGCCCTGCGAAACCTTTGGACAAGAACCAACACCATAGATTAGAGGCTTTTCCTCGAGCGAAGTAACCCTTCCGCCATATCTGTCACGACCCACTCCTTGGCAATCAAGCTATCCTCAAAGTGACTCACAACCATGTCATGCCAAGTAATTTGGAGGCCTGTGGCTGGGAAGGCTTGGAATTTTCCCGTCTGCTTTCCTTGCGTGGTTCTTTGCCAAGCGATGTAGCTATCGGCTTCCATCAGTATCTGCACCGCGACATGCAAATCTGAAAATGACTTGTGAATCTGATTCGTAAATCCGCGAATGACTTCGTGGCCGATTCTTTCAATGCCGCCAGTTACTACGATGTAACTCTCGCTGAAATAATCAGCGATACTATCGACAGCGCCCTGCTCGATAATTCGACGGTTAGCCTCCAATATTCTTGGAGCATGAACGTTCATGTTGCGGTCTCCGCAATTTGTGATCATGGCGCCATTGAACCAGGACGAATTTCCTGGTCTACAGCACTAACTTCCGAGCCCAGCCTTCTTCAAAGCAGTAGCTTGCGTCTTTTCCAGTGCTGCGACATCGAATCCTTCGATGGTTTCCTGGAAAAGACGATACCAGTTCACCTCGGCCCGTAAGTGCATAAACACCGAGCCTAGACCAATGGCCGCACGGTCCATAAGTACGAATTCGCGGGGCGGCTTTACACCACCAAGACGTTTTAATTCTTTGTGCACCTTGGCCACGGTCTCACGGCCATATTCGGCAGCATTGGTTTCCTCAACCAGGCGCGGACGATCTTCCATCAAAGGCGCATACACAAATGAGGCCCAAATATTGAGCGTGTCGATCATATCGCGGCTCAAGCCGACAAAGCCCCAGGTTTCATACGCCGAGACGGCCAGCTCGTGATCGCCTTTCTCTAAGGCGCGGTACAAGTCGATCACGCCTTTGACAAACTGCGGGCCAAAAATACGAATGCAGCCGAAGTCCATGAGATTAACGCTGCCGTCGGCGCGCACAGTGTAGTTGCCCAAATGCGGATCACCGTGAATCACGCCGAACTGATAGAAGGGTACATACCAAGCGCGAAACATATTAATCGCGATTTTGTCGCGGGTTTGCTGATCCGCATCCGCAGCGATGTCTTTAATCGGGCGCCCTTCCAACCATGACATGGTGAGCAACCGGCGGGTGGACAGGTCATCATACACATTAGGCACATGCACATCTTTTTCCGACTCAAGCATGTGTCGATAGAGCGCCATGTTGCAGGCTTCGTTGCCGTAGTCCAATTCTTCGGTCAAACGTTCGGAAATTTCGGCGTGAATTTCAGAAGGATCAATCGCCGGATCAAAGCGCCGATAAGCGGCAAAAATAAATTTAAGCTGGCGAAGATCGGCGGCCACCACTGAATCCATATCCGGGTATTGCAACTTGCAGGCAAGTGCAGCCCCTTTCATGGACTCTGCGCGGTGGACTTGGCCGAGCGAGGCAGCCCGCGCCGCCTCGCGCTCAAAGGATTTAAAACGAGACTTCCAACCAGGACCAAGCTCTGTCGTCATTCGCCGATTGACGAAGGGCCATCCCATATGCGGAGCGTTAGCCTGAAGATGTGCAAGTTCCTGAGCATACTCTGGCGGAATCGCCTCCGGGATGGACGCCAGTATCTGCGCCACCTTCATGAGCGGGCCTTTGAGCCCTCCCAGAGCGCGCTTCAACCCCTCCGCATCCTTGGCGCTGTCGCGCTTCCCGCCCACCATGCGCCCGCCCATGGTGCGAGCTGCGAAGCCACCAATGGCCCCTCCTACTTGGGCGTAGCGCTTAACTCGTCCGCGCAGTGTATTTTCGCTAACTGGCGACGCTGGCTCGGTATTCTTGTTAGGAGGCTTCACTATTAATTGTACCAGGTATAGTTAATTTTCCATTTTCTCGAGTTCGTCAATAAAACCTTCCAAGGTTTTCATCCCCCGGCGCCAGAACCCCGGATCACTGGCATCCAGACCGAAAGGGGCGAGGAGTTCTTTGTGCCGCAAGCGTCCGCCCGACGACAGCATATCGAGATACTTGCTTTGAAAGTCCGGGACAGCGCCTGACTCGTACACATCATACAGCGAGTTCACGAGGCAATCGCCGAAGGCGTAGGCATAAACATAAAACGGCACCTGAACGAAATGGCTAATGTAAGTCCAATAGACCCGGTACTCTTCGTCGTATCTAAACGCTGGCCCCTGGGCCTCTTTCGATACCTGAAGCCAGATCTCGCAAAGACGCTCCTCCGACAATTCTCCGTTTTGGCGCTCGTCATGCACCTGACGTTCAAATTCGTGCAAACTGATTTGACGCACGCCGGTGTTAAGCATGTCTTCGACTTTGCCGGCTAGTAAAGCGCGGCGCTCGGCCGGACGCGTTTCTTTTCGCAGCATCGCCTTGAATGTCAGCATCTCGCCGAACACTGATGCGGTTTCCGCCAGCGTCAGCGGCGTGCCGCAAATAAGGTGTCCCTGCCCGCCCGCAAGCACCTGATGGACACCGTGCCCGAGTTCGTGCGCAAGGGTCATCACATCGTTCGGCGTCCCTAGATAGTTCAGTAAAATATAGGGATGAGCGGATGGGACCACCGAATGCGAAAACGCACCGGAGGCTTTACCCGGACGGGCCGGCGCGTCAATCCAATTCTTCGTGAAAAACATATCCGTTATTTCGGCGAGTTTCCCCGAAAAATCAGCGTATGCGCCTTGCACTGTTTCACGCGCTTCTGCCCATGGAATATCTCGGTGTTCCACATTCGGTAAAGGCGCGTTGCGGTCCCAATGATCTAGTTTTTCTTTTCCATACCATTTGGCCTTTAGAGCGTAGTAGCGATGCGACGTAGACGCGTAGCTGTCCTTTACGGCAGTTACCAAGGCTTCCACCACTTCATCTTCCACCAGATTTGCAAGATTGCGCGAGGATACAGGCCGCGGATATTTGCGCCACTGGTCCTCGACAGCTTTATCTTTGGCCAGAACATTCGTAATGAGCGTGAACAATGATTTTTTTTCCGACAGCGATGCGCCGATCGCTTTCGCCGCAGCTTTGCGGCGGTCTTCCTTGGGGTCAGACAGACGGTTGAATGCTTCAGTCAGTGTGAGGTTCTCGTTACCGACCTGACAGCGCATATCGGCCAGGGTCTCATCGAACAAACGAGTCCAGGCGGTCCGACCGCTGGTGGATTTATCGAGAAACAGCTTTTCAAGATCGTCGCTAAGCTCGTGATCGCGCAGCACACGTAGGTCACGCACCCAGGGCGCGTATCTGGCGGCACTCTCATGCTTCATTTTGTCGGCAAGAATAGAGTCATCCAGGCGATTGATTTCGAGCGTGAAAAACAACAACCGCCCCGACAAATCCGTCAAACGTTCAAGAGTGTCCTGATAAAACCGCCCGCGCGCCGGATCAGACACATCCACCGACTGATAGAGTTGCGCGTAGCTGGCAACCTTGCCGAGCAACTCGTCTATTGCTTCATATGCAGCAATCGCACTTCCAAACTCAGCACCTCCTAAATTCACAACTTTACCGCGATGGCTCTCGAACACCGCAATGCGTGAGTCCAGATCGGCTAAGTCTCGAGAAAGCACCGGACTGTCTGGGCCGTCGTAAAGATCGGTGAGATTCCATTCGGGCATATCACCCAAATTAACTGCGGCCGCACCGCCAGTCGGCTCGTCCTTGCGCACAAATTGCGGAAAATTGCTTTTAAAAGTCATTAGACACCTCGTTTTGCGGCCATCTTAAGAGCATCGGCTGTGGGAAGAAATGGACACAAAACCTGTGTAACCGCAAGCCGTCGATCTGGCTGGACTCAGAGCCTCATAAGCTTGAAGAATACGGTAGATGGGATGGAATGATAACGGGGAGATACGGCACGTGGCGAATACTTCCAATGCCATAGATACACAAACCATGACCAGCCTGCCGGGTATGTTCTTCAGTCAAGCCGATCGCCTCGATGATCGGCCGTTTTTGTGGGCAAAGATTGATGGCGTTTACCGCTCCCGCACATGGAATGCGGTGCGCGAACACGTGATCGCCGTTGCTCATGGGCTAAAGGCCGCCGGAGTTAAGCCGGGCGACCGTGTCATGTTGGTCGCCGAGAACCGGCCCGAGTGGTTTATCGCCGATATGGCGATCATGACAGCCGGTGCAATCGCTGTCCCCACTTACACCACCAACACCGCGCTGAATCATTTACATATCTTGAACGATTCCGGCAGCACGGTCGCAATTGTCTCTACACCCGAGTTGGCCAAACGGTTGATCATGGCGGCCTCCGAGGCCGACCAAAAAGTCACTATTTATGTGATGGACGAGCCCGAGAAAACAATGCCCTCGGACGTCACAACTCTGCCCTGGTCCGACCTCATGGCTGCCGGTGCGGGGCAGACCGAACCGCCAACGGAAATGAATACGCTCAAGCGCGATGATGTGTGTGCATTGATATACACATCCGGCACCGGAGGATTGCCCCGCGGTGTAATGCTGACTCACGGCAACATTCTTTGTAATTGCATGGGAGCCACAGGCATTATCGAGACTCTTGGAATCGGTGATGAAGTTTTCTTATCGTTTTTACCGCTGTCTCACGCTTATGAACATTGCGGCGGACAGTTTTTTCCTTTGTCTCTCGGAGCCCAGATTTATTACGCCGAACGGGTTGAAACATTAACAACCAATCTCACCGAGGCGCGGCCGACGGTCATGACGGCTGTACCACGGCTTTACGAAAGTATGCGCCAACGGATTCTCTCCAGTCTTAAAAGCCAATCCAAGGTTCGGCAAAAGCTGTTTAACTTAGCTTTGAGACTCGGCAGCAAGCGATATGAAACACCGGAGGCCATGACGGCTTGGGAAAAAGCACAAGATAAAGTGTGCGATATCTTGGTGCGCCGCAAAGTCGGCAAGCGGTTCGGCGGGCGCCTTAAAGCAATGGTTTCCGGCGGCGCGCCTCTCAATTACGATGTCGGACTATTTTTCATCTCGTTGGGCGTCCCTCTCCTTCAAGGCTATGGGCAAACAGAGGCCGCCCCGATTATCAGCGCAAACCTGCCAAAGCGAATTAAGCTCAAAACGGTTGGGCCACCTCTCAAAGGCGTTGAAGTAAAGATCGCAGCCGACGGTGAAATTCTTGTGCGCGGCGAGTTAGTCATGAAGGGATACTGGAACGATCCCGATGCAACACTGCTCGCCATCGACACGGACGGCTGGCTGCATACCGGCGACGTCGGCCTAATAGACGACGACGGCTACATTGAAATCACCGACCGCAAAAAAGATATCATCGTCAACTCGGGTGGCGATAACGTCGCACCGCAGCACATTCAGGGCATTTTGTGTCTTGAAGAAGCCATCGGCCAGGCCATGGCCTACGGCGACAAGAAACCCTACATCACCGCGCTTATTGTACCCGACCCT
>CAXBLG010000023.1:0-36590 GCA_963976395.1 uncultured Rhodospirillaceae bacterium | reverse complement strand
GACTGGGGCCATGCCCCTAAACTTGGCCGTCGATCAGATCAGCTTTATCAGTATCATCGATGGATTTTTACTGCCCTATGCGGGCACGTTACTTTTTGCCTTACTGCTGTTTAGGTTAGCGGGAAAGGGCCTGCGCGTTTTATGGATCGCACCGCTCTATTTTTTCTGGCTCGGGGCATCGCACATTATCGGCACCGCCGGACATTGCGACACCTGCATTTTATCCTTCGTGCCTGACTTTGCCGCCATCGGCGCCCTTGCTGCAGCTTTAACTCTAGCCCTTATGGCGCACTGGGCACGCCAGAACGGTGTGCCCGCAGTAACGCTTGTGATTGTATGCGCGGTGATCATAGCCTCCGGCAACGCGTTTGCGCCCGGCCTAGCTTTTACCAATGAGCATAAACTTTTCCCCTTCGCCCGGGTCTCAACGGACAGGACGACAACCGAGGTCCAACAAATAGAATCCCTAGCACAGTGGGTAGCTTCTCACTCCTCGCCAGAAGAACCGCTCCTCGTTATTCACAGCCTCGGATCGAAAGCATTGCCCGCCCTGCCTTACGCTGCTTTTCTCGCCGGACACAAAATGCCTGTTCAAAGCTTAAACTTGCCTGCGAGCCGCCGTGTCATCAAACCCGATCTATCGAGCGGCGCGCGCGAGGCCGTGCAAGCGGCAATCGAGGAAGAGTCCCTTTGGACCGACGCCACTTTGCAGCGGTGGATCAACCGCGACTATGACCTGATTCTTTTTCAAGAAGACCGCACGCTAGATCAAAGCGACCAGCTAATCACCATAACTGCTCTCTTTCGCCATGTGGGTACAACAAGATTCAGAGGCTCCAACGTTCATTTGTTTGAACGCCGGACGGCTCAATAACCGGGCACACGAACCTGCCGTTTATCTCCACACTCATTGATCAAGCTTGGTCCAGCTTCGCGGCGCTCCGCAGACAAGCGCTTGCCTATCGGTATGACTTCAGCCCTGAGACGAACACACGCATCATCTCGGAGATTTCCCAAAAACTTCAAGATCATCTAGAAAACCCAAATGACTCTCCAAGAGCGATGGCCCGCACCACCGCGCATTATCGAGCGCAGCTTGGGTTGCGCCCAGAATGGAGCAAATGGCTTTTTGAAATACTAGCCATTCCCATATTACCCGCGTTTCTGATCTGGGCATGGTTGAGCGGACTGTTCAAAGCGCAGGCCCAGTCGCAATCGGCCGGTGGCGTGCAATTGGTTTTTTCAGACCGCTTTAAGGTTAATCCTGAAATCTTCTGCATGCCTGAAGACTTGGCAAAAGAAGGGTTTGCGCCCCGCAGACTGAAGCGAGGATTTCTATTTGGCCGAGACGTGCGGAGCATATTTCAACTTTTCTCAAGCGCTATATACCTAGGGACTCCATTCCCGGCTCAACTTGCATTGAAATGTGCTGTTGATTTGTCGAAAGTGCGCGGTGCCTTGGACGGGCTCTCGCCCAAATGGGTCGTGGTCTATTGGGAATTTAGCTGTGCAGTAACATTCATCGCTTGGACCTTAAAAAGGGACGGTATTGCAACCTACAATGTGATGCACGGCGACAAAAATTTCTTTGCAAAAAATGCCTTCTTTGAAGTCACTCGCTGTTATTGCTGGCATTCGCATTACATTGATTTGTTTAAACGAGAGCATGTTCGGAGCGATTTCAGAACATTCTCAAACCCCACCTTTTGTTTAAGTCCCGCCGAAATAGCCTGTAGTAAGGAAAAAACATCGACAGAGGTCGGCGTCATAACTCCGGCGCTCGCAACTCTATCTACGAAACCACAAGACGCTGTGCGCATCATGCAAACCCTGGCTCGCGCCTGCAACGCAATCTCCACCGAATATGATGTACATGTTCGTCCGCACCCCCTTTACCGGGAGGATTTTCGCATCCTGCGGCCTGAGTTGAATGATCGGGTGCAAACAACCGCGATTGATAAAGAGACTCCGCGCGCGTTTATTTTACGCAACGCTGTTCTAATCGGCACAAACTCTACGATGCTTCTGGAAGCAGCTTATCTCGGCCGGAAAGTTATCCTGCTGGAAACGCCTGTAACCGCAAAGATGGAAGCGGGGCATTACATATATCACCAGCCCAATGTGTTTAGATGCGCGATAGAAGATTTGAAGGCAACCGTTGCGACAGCTCTAAAACAACCTGCGCCTCTCCAGTTTCAGCCGCTGAAAAAAGCTGATACAGACCATAATAGCTTCGGTGTTGAGCGCACGTTCACCCACCTTTCGCAGAGCATGTAAAATTGGTTGCGGACTCACGCATGACCCAACGATCCAAATCACTAGGCGATCCGGCTTTGGCGCCATGGCCGTTCTACGATAATGATGAAGTGGACGCGGCGGCCCGCGTTTTGCGCTCTGGACGCGTCAACTACTGGACGGGAGAGGAAGGCCGTAAATTCGAATCCGAGTACGCCGCACATTGCGGTGTGACTCATGGTTTGGTGGTCGCCAACGGAACCGCAGCACTTGAACTTGCACTGTATGGCCTTGGCATAGGCCCCGGAGATGAAGTGGTGGTCCCCGCCCGAACTTTCATCGCAACGGCCGCTGCTGTGGCCCTATGCGGGGCGCGGCCTATTGTCGCCGACATTGATCCGCGATCACAAAATTTAACGGCAGAGACAGTCGCAAAAGCTTTAACGCCGCGAACCAAAGCGATCATTCCCGTGCACTTGGCGGGGTGGCCGGTGGATATGACATCACTCATGACTCTCGCGCGGCAACACAACTTGATGGTGGTCGAAGATTGCGCCCAAGCGCATGGCGCAACGATTGATGGTAAGCCTGTTGGAAGCTTCGGCCACATCGGCTGCTTTTCGTTTTGTCAGGACAAAATTATCAGCACCGGCGGCGAAGGCGGCATGGTGGTCACCAACGACAAGGCCGCCTACCAGCGAATGTGGTCGCGCCGTGATCACGGCAAGGATTTCGAGGGCAGCCATGCCCCGGATGCGGCACCTGGGTTTAAGTGGCTGGCAGCGTCATTTGGCACAAATTGGCGCTTGACTGAATCTCAGTCAGCCATTGGACGGCTACAGCTTAAAAAGTTACCGCACTGGACGGCGATGCGGCGCGCGAATGCAGCTGTCTTGAACGAGGCGTTTGCTTCCCTCGACGCAGTTTCTGTGCCGACCCCGCTTACGCAGTTTGGCCATGCCTACTACAAATATGGCGGTCTTATAAACACCACCGTATTACAAGACGGTTGGTCCCGAGATCGTATTTGCGCCGAGCTAAACCGCCGAGGTGTACCGGCCCGTGTCGGCGCATGCCCGGACATCACCCAGGAAGCGGCCTTTGCGGCAGACCGCGGAGCACAACCTGCCCACCCCAATGCCGAGAGCATCGCGGACCGGTCGTTTATCTTACCGGTGCACCCCACCTTATCGGTGAGTAATACGACGTTTATTGCTGAGACAGTGCGAGACGTTGTTCTCGCGGCCACCCGCTAAGACCGAATAGCGCGGCCACGCCCGTGAGCTTTTGAGAAAAAGTCTAGAGCCAACACGAGACCGACTGCCGTAACAACCCCGACAATCAGCGAGATGAAAATCAGGATCAGCTTGTTAGGCGCAACGGGACGTGAAGACATGATTGTTTCTCCACCGACAACCCGCGTTGCCTGAATGTTTCTTTGCACCGTCTCGCGGTACCGTATTGCGTGACGCGCTGTTTCCTTTTTCCGAGCAATCGCCGCAAGACGCGCCTGAATGTTTGAGCGCTCAACACGCAGGCCTAAGCCGGCCCGTTCGCTCAAATTTGCTTCGAGCGCCATCAGCGCGCTGATTTGATGAGACAATAACATGGCTTGCGTGGCATCAGAGGAGTCAGGCAGCCCTTTAAGCGCCGACAGCTGATCATTCAACTGAGCGATACGCTGCGATACGTCGTTCGATCGCTTTTGGGCCTCTGCTATAGCAGCCCCAAGCCATCCGATCTGTTCCTCAGCCGCCGTTTCCTCCGCTTCCAGATTGGCGAAATTCTCCTCGGCCGCCGCCTGCATCATAGCGGCATTATCACGCACCACATCAGTCGTACGGTTATGGTCTTGGATGAGAGCTTCGGCAATGCGCGCATGAAGCGCGAGGTGAACAGGCGCATCTTTACTTTCTCCTACGCTCGCAACGGTAACAATTTGGCTTTGCTGTGAACCCGACACATTGAAGGCGTGGTCCTTAATCGTCGTGGCCGAGTCTTTTCTCAATTTAAGAGTTGCCGTGGGAATATAACCATCCTGCAACTTTGCAATCACACTGCTTAGGGTCTCAATCGGCACGATCTCCTCATTTAGGATCCGATTGCCGATCTCAATCACGGTTGCAAAACGGTGTTGCTGCGGCATTGTAAATGCCAGCGTGACCCCCACTAAGGTGGACCCTCCTATGATCGCTGCGACAATATACTTACGCGCCCAGACGATAAGCCATAGCTCCATGAGCGTCATTTCGTGTGGCGGGCGCACCGCGGATTCGCCAGCGGACGACTCAGTCATAACCCGATACTCCCGAAAAAATATGCCCGCTCCTTATTTCAAGACACACCATTCGACGCAACGTTCTAGATTGACGCCGTCGCGAATTTTTACAGCTCCGCTTCTGAGCTATGGTCCGTCAGCGATGCGAACTGTATAAGAACCCTATGTCCACCACAAATCGCTCAACGATGAACCCATTGCATATATTAAGTTTAGAACCGTCACTCCTCCGCGGCGACCAAGCCGGGTCTGTGCGAGCCTTCACGATCTGTCAAGAGTTGAGTCAAAGCGGCCATCATGTCAGTGTTTTAACGACCTATTCGAATCTTACCTCCGGCACTGACGATCCCAAACTTTCCATTGTGAATGTCGGAAATGATCCGCAGATGCGATTTGGCTATCCAGTGCCGACGCGTGCAAATCGATCCTATGTTCTGAATGTACTTTGGCGCATATGGCGCATTTCCGATGTTGATGTCGTTATAGCGGCAGACCGACCACTTTTGATCTTACCAATCGCCACTCTATTTTGCGCGGTGCGCGGCATACCGTTGATTGTAGATGCACGAGACGGAATACCGCGACCATCACCCCAGGCTTCACAAGGCCGGAAAATGCTGACCTTGATCGCACAGGGCATATACCGATTTGTGGTACGTCGAGCACAGCGCACATTCATTCAAAATATTCACTTAAAGGAAAGCCTTGCAGCAAACGGTGTTGCTCCACAAAAAACGATTGAGGCATTGACCGGCTGCGACACACATTTGCTGCATCCGTCAAAAACCGTAAAGGGAGAAAGCGCGCCCACATCACAAAGCCCCAGTCTCGTATATGCGGGACACATATACGCTGAAGATAACCTTGAGGCGTTTGTCGATATAGCAGTCGCCATGCAGCCCATCTCTCCCAGTTTCGCGGTTTTGTTTTATGGCGATGGTCCGGGGCGTGCGCACCTAGAACAACACGCACGATCACGAGGCGTGCTTAACAAAAACGTCTGGGTTCTAGACCCTGTTCCGCGCTTTAAACTGCCGAGTATTTTAGCATCGGCAACGGCAGCAATCGGGCGGAGAGCGGACGAAGAAGCCTGGGATCCTTGCGGGCATGTCTTCGACGCCCTGGCGGCCGAACGACCGGTGATATTTGACGGTCAAAATCCTCACCGAGACCTCGTCGTGGGTCGCGGTGCCGGGATCGCGCTGCCGACCGATGACATTCCAGCGGCAACCCACGAAATTTTCGATTTTCTGAATAACGCCGACGGCTTGCGACGCGCACGCGAACAAGCCGCAGCATTAGCAGCCGGCCGTATCAATACGCGCCGCGTGGCCGCAGATATTCGCGACGCTATTGAAGCTGCGGTTGAAGAAGTGCCGCGCGCAACGATCATGAGACAGCGTATGCTTTGGTCCAAGCGCGCATTGGACATTCTTTTATCTCTTATCGCCCTTATCGTGCTCTCGCCTGTACTCATCGGACTTGCGATTGCGATAGGCGTTAAGATGGGCGCGCCCGTGATATTTTCTCAGGACCGGCCTGGTTTCAAAGGTAAGCTGTTCCGAATTTACAAATTTCGCACCATGACAGACGCCGCGGACGCGACAGGCGCCGCGCTACCAGACGGAGATCGATTAACACCCCTCGGCCGTTTTATGCGGCGGACATCGCTCGACGAGTTGCCCGAACTCTTTAATGTTCTGCGCGGCGATATGAGTCTTGTCGGGCCACGCCCTTTGTTACCGGAGTACCTTCCGTACTATTCTTCCGAACAACGGCGCAGACATGAAATGCGTCCTGGGATCACGGGCTGGACTCAGATCAATGGGCGCAATGCTTTGTCTTGGGAAGAAAAATTCACATACGATGTTTGGTATGTGGACAATATGAGTCTCGGCCTTGATTTCAAGATTTTGGCGAAAACCTTCTGGGTGACACTGCGTGGCGATGGCGTTAACGCGCCCGGCCACTCGACAATGCCGCGTTTTGACGAAATTATGGCGCGGCGTGAAGGAGCCGAGGATAACTAGAATACGGTAACCATAATTCGCGACAACTCGTCCGGGTTGTTCGTCTTGACCACGGCAAGCACAGTTAAAATCTTCATGTCACAGATTCCTCAACATCAATTGCCCAATATGCTGTTCCAGCCAGACCAAGTGCACAGTATGTCTGCCAACCCAGATTTTTGGCGAAAATCCTCGTCATTTTTCGGATTCAAGTCGCGACTGGTCAAACAATCGCCTCATTTGAGGACCAGAATTACCAATGCTTAAATAACGCGGTTTTGTTTTCTATAATCATTACAATAGCTGCGATCTTGAGCCCGCTGAGTTTTATTACATCGCGACCGAATGAGACGTTGTATAAGGAGGACATAATGACCTCGATATTAAACTGGCGCCGAGCGCTGTCGCTCGCGATTATTGCCGGCAGCTTTCTGGCAACACCTGTTGTAGCCGCAGACGGTGACAACATTGGCGATACGCAGATGTGCATAAATTCCAACCACATCAAAGACACGCCTGTTATCGATAGCAAGACGATACTGGTAAAAATGGATTTGCCGCAGGATGGATATAAACGTATCGACTTACTGCGAGAATGCGCCGGATTAAACAATGGTAGCGGCTTTGCCTACGACACCCCTTTGAATAAACTTTGCAAGCAGGACACTTTAATCGCTCTTGGATCTGGTGGCTCTCGCTGCCTCATCGATAAAATCGTGACCATCGACAAAGCAGAAGCTCGGGCTTTGATGGAACGTTAAGGCTTCATTTTCAGTGCCCAGTGAGGTGCGAACGCCCAGGACAATGTTCTGGGCGTTTTTATTTAACCATCAGCGGATAAGGGCCGTTGCCCTTGATAGCGCATAAACGTTGCCGAACCGCCGGGCGCGGCACCCGTTCCTCTCCATGCTCATAGGCGATGACATGTAGATGCGGTGCAAAAGCGTCCAGTAGTTCACCTGGAGCTAGGAGAAAATCAGGATTGCGCGGACGCCCTAACCGCTCATTGCCCATACCAAAGGTTTCAAAAATGAGTACGCCGTCATCGGCAAGCGCGGCAATGAGCCATGGAAAATGCGGACGGTGGAGATAATTTGTCACAACAATCCCGTCGAATAGCCGGCCTTCAAACGGCCATGGCGCCAATTCGAGGTCGGCAGCGAAAATTTCAAAGCCTACTGTACCCCTGAGGTCCTCAAGGCCTGAAACATCGACATCTACAGCCACAACAGAATACCCAGCACATCCCAAAGCCCGGGCATGACGACCATGGCCCGAGGCCACATCCAATACCGTCCCACCCTGTTTGATCAGTGATGCGAACCGCATAACCCAGTCCGACGGGGGAATCGCGATATCAGCAGGACGATCAAAGCTGGGCATAGCCCATTATATGCACTTTCAGGCCCGCCGATTCCACCCGCTTTACTCTGGCATATATTGTAAGATTAAGGCTCTGGACCAGTTCCATCGCAGGTTTGACGGCATGCGGCCCAGCCTCTAAGAAAGGCGCACTTGTCGCGGCCCGCGCCGCGCCGTACGACCCGGCAAATATACAGCATAAAGGACGTGCCTTTGAACAAGGACATGAAACCTGTCGAGACTAATCTGACCCTCGCCGCTGATTTTCCCGAAGCCGCGCACGACCAGTGGCTGAAATTGGTGGACAGGGTTTTGGGTGGCGCTCCTTTCGAGAAAAAGTTGGTCTCGCGCACTTATGACGGCATTGAGCTACAGCCGCTTTACACCCGCGAAAATTGGAATGCAGAGGGCGACCCTGCAGGACTCCCCGGCGGAGCGCCTTTTACTCGCGGCGGCAAGGTGCTCAGCACATCATTGAACGGGTGGGATATTCGTCAATGCCACCGACACCCCGACCCTGCGACCGCCAACAAACAAATCCTAGAGGATTTGGAACGCGGCGTAACGTCCATCACTCTTAAAGTAGACCCCAGCGGGGCTAATGGTGTCGCAATCCAGTCGGCAGCCGACTTACTTAAGACCCTTGAAGGTGTCTTTCTCGAGCTTGCGCCAATTGCTTTAGAGCCTGTCTCTCTTCCATTGCCTGTTGCCGCCCTGTTGATGCAGGTACTTGATAGCAGAGGAATTTCCCCCGAAAAATTCACCGGCAACTTCGGCGTTGATGGGTTCGCGAACCTTGCCGCAAACGGCAAACTCTCAGCCGACCTTAAGACCGGACTCGCCCGCATGGCTGATATGGCGGCGCATGTCTCAAGGACTTACCCGAACGCCCGTACATTTAATGTACGCTCCGTTGTTTATCACTCTGCCGGCGCCGCCGATGCGCAAGAGATTGGCTGCGCCGTGGCGAGCGCGACTGAGTTCTTGCGCGCTATGACCGATGCAGGATTAGACATCAGCGCGGCCTGCAGACAAATCGCATTTACCTTAGCTGTGGATGCGGATTTCTTTGCGACCGTCGCCAAAGTACGCGCCTTGCGTAAGCTTTGGGGACGTATCGCCGAAGCCTGCGGCGCAGACGTGAACAATCGCATGGCGCCTATCACTGCATACACAGCGCCGCGCATGATGAGTCGCCGCGACCCCTGGGTGAATATCTTGCGCACCACGGTCGCCTGCTTTGGGGCAGGCATTGCCGGAGCTGATGCCGTGACTGTGCTTCCTCTTGATGCGGCGATCGGCCAGCCCAGTGACCTCGCACGCCGCATAGCGCGCAACACCCAAGTGACGCTTCAGGAAGAATCCGGCCTTAACCGCGTGATTGATCCCGCGGGCGGTGCATGGATGTTCGAAAGCCTGACTGATGAAATTGCAGAAAAAGCATGGACTTTTTTCCAGGGCATTGAAAAACAAGGCGGTATGGCGAATGCCCTAACTTCCGGATTTATTGCGACTCAAATTGCAGCCGTACACGCAGAGCGCACTAAAAATATCGGAAAACGCAAAGATCCGATCACCGGCGTAAGTGAATTTCCCAATATTCATGAAAAGCCGGTGGACGCAGCAACAGCGCACACGACGAACGAAATTGCCAAGCCAATAGGGGACATTGGTGCGCTGCCTGCGCCATCAAACGGAACTCTTACAAAAGCTCTCGTGGAATCAGCGCGCGGCGGAGCAAATATTGCCGCCATGCGCGAAGTCCTGGTGTCCGAGCAAATCGCTACGATGACGCCGCTGCCGAACGTGCGCCTTGCTGAAGATTTCGAACACTTGCGCGATCTCGGCGATACCTTCAAGGACGAGTTCGGCCAGCGCCCAAAAGTCTTCCTTGCCAACATCGGCCGCGTCGCCGAATTCACAGCACGCGCACAGTTTGCGAAGAACTTTTTCGAAGCCGGCGGTATCGAGGCCGTAGCCGGCGCGGGCGGCACGGACAGCGCTGCGATTATCCAAGACTTCAAGAACAGCGAGGCTAGCTTTGCCGTCGTGTGCAGCAGTGATGCCGTCTATGCAGAACATGCTGCAACGCTCGCGATTGCTCTGAAGAATGCAGGGGTCGCTGTTGTCTACTTGGCTGGGCGACCGACGGATCAAGAATCCGCATTGAAATCGGCCGGGGTAGACGAATTCATTTTTATCGGCTGCGATGCACACGCTGTATTGGCGGACGCGCATAAGCGATTGAAAGCCGGACGATAGGAACACGGTCATGAATAAAGCAACATCAAGCATTCCCAATTTCGCAGATGTCGGCCTGTCGTCCACGTCCAATTCAGGACGGCTCAATGTCGGTGAATGGCGCGTCAAGGCCGAAGCCGAGACCGGTCAAAAGATCGACGACTTGGCGTGGCAATCCCCTGAAGGCATTCCTGTTAAACCGTTATTTACGGCAGACGATATTGCCGGGCTCGACTTTTTAGATACACGCCCAGGCATGGCGCCATATTTGCGTGGTCCATACCCGGCCATGTATGTCACGCAGCCCTGGACCATTCGTCAGTACGCCGGGTTCTCGACAGCTGAAGATTCCAACGCTTTTTACCGGCGCAACTTGGCCGCCGGTCAAAAGGGCTTATCCATTGCGTTCGACTTAGCCACTCACCGCGGATACGACAGCGATCATCCCCGTGTAACCGGAGACGTCGGCATGGCCGGCGTGGCCGTTGATTCCATTTTAGATATGCGCACGTTGTTTGACGGCATTCCGCTTGATCGCATGAGCGTGTCTATGACCATGAACGGCGCGGTATTGCCGGTGATGGCCCTGTATATCGTTGCAGCCGAGGAACAGGGCGTGAAGCCCGAACAGCTTTCAGGAACCATACAGAACGACATTCTGAAAGAGTTCATGGTGCGTAATACCTATATTTTCCCGCCGACACCGAGCATGCGCATTATCTCGGACATTTTTGCATTTACCTCCACGAAGATGCCCAAGTTCAACTCCATATCCATTTCCGGCTATCACATGCAGGAAGCCGGCGCGACGGCGGATCTCGAACTCGCGTACACCCTTGCCGACGGCGTTGAATACGCCCGCGCCGGGATGAAAGCAGGCCTTAACATCGATGCGTTTGCGCCACGTCTCAGCTTCTTCTGGGCCATTGGCATGAACTACTTCATGGAAGTGGCCAAAATGCGCGCCGGACGTCTGCTGTGGGCCAAGCTTATTAAGCAGTTTGATCCAAAGAGCGATAAATCGCTTTCTCTGCGTACCCATTGCCAAACGTCTGGATGGAGCCTGACCGCCCAGGACGTTTACACCAACGTCATTCGCACCTGCATGGAAGCCATGGCAGCCACTCAAGGTCACACCCAGTCGCTGCACACCAACGCCCTGGATGAAGCGCTTGCTTTACCGACAGACTTCTCAGCGCGTATCGCTCGCAATACGCAGCTGTTTATCCAGCAAGAGACCGGCACAACTCGCAGCGTCGACCCCTGGGGCGGCAGCTACTACGTGGAACGTCTGACCTACGAACTCGCCAACAAGGCCTGGGCACACATCCAAGAGGTCGAAGGCCTTGGCGGTATGGCAAAAGCTATTGAGGCCGGTATTCCCAAACTTCGCATTGAGGAAGCCGCCGCGCGCACCCAGGCGCGGATTGATTCGGGCCGTCAGACTGTGGTGGGCGTGAACAAATATAAGCTGGACGAGAAAGAGGACATTGATGTTCTCAAAGTCGATAATAGTGCCGTGCGAGGCGCGCAGCTTGAGAAACTCAAACGTCTGCGCGCAGAACGCGACGAGACCGCATGCACACAGGCTCTTGAAGCGCTCACAAAAGCCGCCGAAACCGGCGAAGGCAATTTGTTGGAACTGTCGGTGAATGCCGCCCGGGCCAAGGCCACTGTCGGCGAGATGACGAGCGCACTTGAGAAAGTGTACGGGCGACACGTGGCCGAGATTCGGTCCATCGCCGGGGTCTATCGTAAGGAAGTCGGAGCAGGATCGAAAACCGTGGATAAAGTATTAGAAATGGTCGAAACCTTTGCCGAAAAAGAAGGTCGCCGCCCTCGCATTCTCGTTGCTAAGATGGGTCAGGACGGACACGACCGAGGCCAGAAGGTCATTGCGTCGGCATTTGCCGACTTAGGCTTTGATGTAGATATCGGACCACTGTTCCAGACCCCGGGCGAAGCCGCGAAGCAGGCCGTCGAAAATGATGTTCACATCATCGGGGCCTCTTCTCTTGCGGCGGGCCACTTAACGCTCGTACCCGAACTAAAGGCTGAATTAAAAAAGCTGGGCCGCGAGGACATTATGATTGTGGTCGGCGGCGTGATTCCGCCCCAGGATTTCGATGCTCTAACGGCAGCCGGCGCGGCCGCGATCTTCCCGCCAGGAACAGTCATTGGCGAAGCCGCCATTGGATTGCTTGAAAAACTGAACAAAGCACTCGGCTATTAGGATCTACGCTTGCCCGACGCCGATAAACCTTCCAACGGAAATACTCGCTCGCTTCAAACAGCGGACCAGTACGTTTCCGGCGTTATGTCCGGTGACACGGCTAAGCTCGCGCGCGCCATCACTCTGATCGAGTCCCGCAATCCGTCGCATCAAGCGTTGGCCCAAGAAATGCTAGTCGGCCTGTTGCCTAAAACTGGCCGTAGCCTGCGCATCGGCGTCAGCGGCTTGCCGGGCGCAGGGAAAAGTACCTTTATTGATGCGTTCGGCACGATGCTAACGACGGCAGGACACAAAGTCGCCGTGCTGGCGGTAGACCCGACATCGTCGCGCACGGGCGGCAGCATATTGGGCGATAAGACACGCATGGCGCGGCTGTCTGTCGACCCCGGCGCGTTTATTCGCCCCTCACCCACCGGCGGTACTCTAGGTGGGGTTGCGCGGGCGACACGTGAAGCCATCCTGGTCTGCGAAGCTGCGGGCTACGACGTCATCTTGGTCGAGACTGTCGGTGTCGGCCAAAGTGAAATTACCGTCTCTGAAATGGTCGATTTTTTTTTGGTGCTCATGATCGCCGGAGGCGGCGACGAATTGCAGGGAATCAAAAAAGGTGTTTTGGAAATCGCCGACATGATTGCCATCACCAAAGCCGATGGTGACAATGCCAAGAGGGCTGCAGTGACAGCAGCCGATTACCAACATGCCTTACGCATCATCACGCCCAATAGCCCTGATTGGACACCACCGGTCATTACCATCAGCGCGCAAGATAATGTGGGTCTTGATGGGCTGTGGGATAAAATCGATCTGTACCGCCGCACAATGCTAGACACAGGTGGATGGACAGCCAAGCGGCGCAAGCAACAGATTCGTTGGATGTGGTCCATGGTCGATGACCGCCTGATGACTCGCGTCAAAACCGATCCAAAGGTTCAAGTCCTGATACCAGAATTGGAAAAAAACGTGGGCGACGGTAAGCTGACACCCACACTCGCGGTAGATAAAATTCTCGCCGCCTTCGGCATGTAAAGGAGACCGCCATGACGCGCATTTCAACGATATTCTTGATGGGATGTGCGCTCCTGGCCAGCACCGGCTCACTTGCCGAGACTAATGCAGATCTCATGTCGCGCGCCCGCGCAATTCATGACCGGGTACTAACTGTTGATACCCATGTCGATATCCCGTTCGACTTCGGCACCGATGCCTACGACATGATGAAGCCCGGACCGCGCGGACAGCAGGTCCATTTACCGACGATGACCGAAGGCGGCTTGGATACGGTTTTCCTGATCGTTTACGTGGGACAGGGCGAGCGGACAGTTCCCGGGAACGCACAGGCCTTATCCGACGCATTCAAGAAATTCGCGGCCATTCACAAACTTACCGAGGAAACTTATCCGGACAAGATCGGGCTTGCCCACACCGCCGCTGACGTGCGTCGTATTTCAGCCAGCGGCCGCAAGGCTGTGGTGATCGGCATGGAAAACGGCTTTCCCATGGGCACCGATCTGCGACTTCTCGATGTATTTTATGACTATGGAGCGCGCTACCTTGGGCTTTTACACAACGGCCACAATGAACTAGGTGATTCCGCCCAGCCATTCGAGGGAGAAGCTGAAGCAGAACACGGCGGCTTATCAGAGCTGGGCAAAAAAGTTGTCGCACGCCTCAATACCCTCGGCATTATGGTAGATATCTCGCACGCGGGCGAACAAACCACACTTGATGTTCTGGCTCTATCGAAGGCCCCGGTGATCGCCAGCCATTCAGCGGTAAAGGGTGTTTACGATCACCCGCGCAATCTCAGTGATGCAGAACTGGACGCCATAAAAAAGTCGGGCGGCGTGGCGCAAATTGTGGCCTTTGATATCTATTTGCGCGAACCCCCCGTGGCAAAAACAACCGCATTAAGTGCATTGCGCGAAAAAATGGGACTCAACGAGCCTGGAGGATTTCAGAAAATGACTCCGGAGCAACTAGACACCTACTTCTCAGCCGCGGAAGACATAAACACGAAATGGCCGAAAGCCGGTGTTTCAGACTTGGCCGATCACATCGACTACGCAGTGAAACGCATCGGCATTGATCATGTCGGGATTGCCTCCGACTTTAACGGCGGCGGCGGCATCACCGGCTGGAACAACGCTTCTGAAACCTTAAACGTCACCGTTGAGCTGGTGAAACGCGGATACTCCGAAGATGACATCGCTAAAATATGGGGCGGCAACTTGCTACGCGTGATGGAAGAGGTTGAGGCCTATGCTGCGCGGACTCAAAAATAGACCTGCGGATAGCACCACTTACTTATCGTCGGCCAGTATGCCGTAGAGATCAGGGCGCCGATCTCTGAAGAAGCCGAAGGCTGCCCGATTCCGCCGCACCTCTTCCACATCGATATCTGCACAAATAATACCTTCGTTATCCCGACCCATCTCCTGAACTTTCTCGCCGCGCTGGTCGGTGATAAAGGACGAGCCGTAAAAGGTTTGGCCGTTTTCGGTGCCTATACGATTTGCCGCAATGATAGGAACGACATTTGATACCGAATGGCCGATCATCGCGCGCTGCCAGAGATTTTTGGTATCGAACTCAGGGTGGTCGGGCTCAGACCCGATGGCGGTGGGATAAAACAGTATATCTGCACCTTGTAACATCATGGCGCGGGCCGCTTCCGGGAACCACTGATCCCAACAAATGCCGACTCCAATCTTCCCGAATTTTGTCGGCCACGTCTTAAACCCGCTATTGCCCGGACGGAAATAGAATTTTTCTTCGTATCCCGGTCCGTCGGGAATATGACTTTTGCGATACACACCAAGCACCTCACCATCAGAATCGATCATGGCAAGGCTGTTGTAGAAATGCTGCCCGTCGCGCTCGAATATCGATGCCGGGATGACAACACCCAGCCTTTTTGCAACGCCGGATAAGCTGATAACCACAGGATGAGTCGCAACAGGAAAAGCATTGTCGAAATGCTTTTCCTTTTCTTCGACACAGAAGTAATGCCCCTGAAGTAACTCTGGGGGCAAAATAACTTTGGCGCCCTGCTTAGCAGCCTGTTCAATAAACCCTTCAATGCGATCCAGATTCTCGGAAATACTTTCCGAGAATGCGCATTGAATAGCGGCAACCGTGACTGTGCTCATTTGAGATCCGGCCTCTTAAACTGCGGGCTGCTGCTGGGTAATGCAGTGAAACGACCCGCCGCCGGTTATAACATAATTGGCGGGCAACCCCACAGTCCGGCGCGTTGAAAACAGCTTGGCGATTTGCTCAACCGCCCGGTCATCTGCCTTTGTACCGTATGTGGGGACAACAACGGTCGTGTTACCGACATAGAAATTCATGAAACTGGCGGGAATGAGTTCACCATCCGCATCCTCCACCCGGCCCGGGGAGGGTATCGTCACAATCTCCAGCTTGCGGCCGGTAACGTCAGTACCGGCTTTCAGATCGGCAATAATTGCAAGCAAGGCATCACGGTTCGGATCATCCGCACCTTCCGGCTCCATGCATGCCACAACGCCCGGGCTTACAAAGCGGACAATGTTATCGATATGTCCATCGGTATGATCGTTGGCGAGGCCGTCACCAAGCCAAATAAGTTTTTCTATGCCCAGAGACTGAGTGAGGCGCTGCTCAATGTCGAACTGGCTCAAGTTAGGATTGCGATTGGCATTGAGCAAACACTGACGGGTTGTCAACGCCGTTCCGACACCATCGACATCTATAGACCCGCCTTCAAGAATCCAATCGTATGAAACAGAGACAATGCCTGATCGAGACGCAACGAAGGATGCAACGTCTTCATCGCCCTCTAAAACGTACTTTCCACCCCAACCGTTGAATTTGAAGCACGCCGCTGACAGTTGACCATCTGCCTTTACAAAAATCGGCGCAGTATCCCTGAGCCATATGTCGCCGAAGGTCGCGGGGATGATCTCGGCACCCGTCCCGTGAAGGGCTGCCTGCGCCGAGGTCACCGCTTCTTCGCCGCAGGCAAGAATTTTAAGACTCTCGCCGCGAGGCGTTCCGGTAGCAGGATTTAGGTCGGCGACCGCCTTGTAAAGCGCCGCAACCTCTTGCCGCGCCGGTTCCAGATTCTCAAGCCAAAGTTCGCCGTCGCTCGGCCACGCGGACCAAACGGCGCTATGAGGCTCCCACTCGGCGGGTTGTTTATGTATGTGCTTTGACATGGGGCGTGTCATTACTGGCTCGAGCGCTTCCTTGCAATGGTGACATAGTGACAATCTTGTTGCCGTGTGTATAAGAGCGCGCCCTTAACCTCGAGCATCTCATGCCCTCAGGCAACTTTACAGCGGACCGACGCTTTTCCTATGCCCAGGCTCTGCGCCAGGAGGGTGATAGCGCGGCTGCCGTGGAAATGATGGTGCAGGTACTGGAACTAGCACCGGCGTGGGCAGAAGGCCTGTTTGCCTTGGGCGAGATGCTGGTGGAGGCAGACCGGCCGGAGGATGCGCTCGGCGCATTCCGCGCGTATCTCGCCGTCGATCCGGCCGATTCAATGGGTGCGATTTTACAGCTTAACTTGCTGGCCGAGAACACAGTCACGACCTCGATGCCGGAAGCCTATGTACGCCGCCTGTTCGATGAATATGCCCCCAGGTTCGATTCGGCGCTAACTGGGGGGTTGAAATACCGTGCCCCCGCGTTGCTACGCGATGCAATTGAGGCCGTTGTACCAGGACGCCGATTTACAAGAACTCTCGATCTTGGGTGCGGCACCGGATTAGCCGGAATGGCTTTGCGTGATCTAACACACTGGCTTGGCGGTGCCGATCTTTCACCCGGCATGATTAAAGCCGCGCTAGCAAAAAATATCTACGATCAGCTTATCGTCATGGACATGACGTTAGCCCTGCGAAGTCAGGGTGAACCTTGCGACTTGATTGTTGCCGCAGACTCTTTTGTTTACCTGGGTGATCTTGCGCCGATCATACGTGCAGCACATAAGGTTCTTTCAGAGACCGGGGTTCTCGCATTCACGGTTCAGCGTTATGACGGAGAAAGCTACAAACTCGGTAAGGAGCACAGGTTCAGTCACAGCTATGGATACATAACCGCTATAAGTGAAGAGGCCGGCTTTACCATCGTTGCGTCCAGCGACACATATTACCGACAAGAGAAAGGCGTTGATGTTCCAGGGCTGGTGTTTGTCATGCGTCCCAAATTGGCTAGTCCAGCTGTAATACCAACGCTTTGAGATAGGCGCTTTCAGGCAATAGGGCGTGGATGGGATGATCGGGCCCCGCACCGGAGGTGCGGATAACGCGCCCCGAGCGCCCGGCGTCTGCGACTCCGCGCACAACAGCGGCCGTGAACTCTTCTAGCGGCGCGTTGTGGCTGCACGATGCTACAAATAAAAATCCACCCGGCGCGGTGGTTAAAGCGCATAGGCGGCTCAGCTTACGGTACCCTTGCAGCCCCGCTTTCAAATCTTTCTTAGATTTTATGAACGGCGGCGGGTCAGCAATGACGACATCCCAATTTTGCTTGTTGGAAACAGCTTCATCTAAAAACGGAAAAACCTCGTTTTGTTTAAAAGTACATCTATCCGTCAGCTGATTTGCGACGGCGGCTTTTCTCGCTAATTTAAGAGCGGTCGCGGATCTATCAACTGCAGTAACCGATGTTGCGCCTGCTGATGCACAAGCCAGCGCGAAACCTCCGGTATGAGTGTACAGGTCCAGAACCGACGCACCACCGCTCAAAGATGCTATGAAGGCATGATTGTCACGCTGATCAAAAAACCACCCTGTCTTCTGGCCAGTCATGAGATCAGCAAAAAAGGTCACGCCATTTTCACGCACGGCGACCGGAGCCGAGGACTCACCTAGTACGCATCGCACACTATCCTCGAGACCTTCCAACTTGCGTGAAACGCTATCTCCGCGAATAACAATCGTGTGCGGCAGCAGAGTTTGCTTAAGGCTCGAGACAATCACATCAATCAGAGCCTCCATGCCTGCCGTATTGGGCTGCAAGACATACGCATTATCGAAACGGTCCACGACAAGCCCCGGCAAACCGTCCGCTTCTGCGTGAACAAGACGGTAAAAGGGCTCGTCAAAAAGCCGTGTGCGCAATTTCAATGCAGAATTGAAACGGGCGGATATAAACGCCGTATCAATCGCAACATCTGGAGCGAGAGAGAGCACCCGCGCTGCAATTAACGTCTTAGAATTGAAATACGCGGTTGCGAGAGGCTTTCCCGACGCCTCACTAATTGTAACGAAAGACCCTAGGGGCAGCGCTTTAGCTGCAAGGTCCATATTCACTTCGTTCGAATAGATCCACGGATGGCCCGACAGGAGGCGCTTATGAGCCCCCTTCTTTAAGGTAATACGCGGATAAGGAGGATTTGAAATATGTGACATGGGCCGCACATTAGCCGCCAGGCCCCTGCGCGAGAAGCTCATAAACACAAGGCGAACAATTCACCTTTGTCGTTGCGTCTCTTCAAAGGATACGCGACAAAACCGATAGCTGCTCAAATTGTGCGAGCCTAATCATCCATGACTCTAAGGCCCCTCCGCATCCTCCAAGGCGCCTTGCTCGTCCTGCCCAACGCAGTTCTACCCATCGTTGGGCAAGTCCCGCATATGATGTGGGCAGTTTTGGCGGCATTCTCGATCTTGGTGTACCGGCCGTCCATCTCCAAAGGCGATTGGCCATATTTTCTGTTCGCGTTTGGCGTTATCGTAAACGCAACGCTCGGCGTTACTTTCACAAATACCTTTCCAGATAGTTTGCTCATCAACAACGGCTTTGTGGGCGGCTTGCTTTTAGTCGCAGCCTACCTGACCGCGCGAACGCTTAACGATACAGTATGGAAAGTTGTCTTGTTTTTCATCGCCGTGGAAGCCTTTACGATTTACATCCAATTCTCACTTGGTCTGCGGTTTTTCTTTCCCGAACAGCAAATGGTAACGGGTGGGGAGTTCACTTTCGTCCAGAAGGTCGGTGATGAATCCCTTTGGTATCTCATCCGTCCGCAAGGTCTTTCCATAAGTTCGACCATCGCCGGCGCAAAAATGCTGATGGGTATTCTCATTGCCTACATGGTGCCTTTTTCCAAGCGCACACGATGGATCGTCATTGTATTTCTGCTTGGAGCCCTACTTCTTAATTTTAAAAGATCGGGCATTTTGAGTGTGGGAATTTTTTTCGGCGTTGCTTTTTTTATGGATATTGCAGACAACGGCTGGCGAAAGCGCCATACTTTCGCAGTATTGACGTCGGCAAGCATCGGGCTTCTGGCCCTGGGAACAATTGTCGCACAGATGACCCGGGACACTGCGGGTACCTTGAGCAACCTATCCTTCGACATCATTGTAAACCAGCTCTCTGGGCGAGCGGGCATATGGCAGGAGACTTGGCAGTTTATCGGCAACAACCCTTTCTTCGGAAATTTTTCGGAGCGCTATACAATCAGCACAGGAGGATACCCGCACAACGCCCTTCTAACCTTGCTCGCAACCCACGGCCTCGTCTTAGGGCTTCTATTGCTTGGGTTCTACGTCAAACGCATGACTCACAAACCGCTACTTCTTATATTTCTTGTTCCCCTATTTCTCGACTCGCTCTTTCAAGAGCACATCTTCTGGTACATGTCGATGTTCGATATATTTGTGCTTTATTTGCTCACAACACGGGATTCTTCACCGTACTGGTTAAAGCCCTGGCCTAACCAAGACTTAGCGAATGCTCCACAAACGCAGCCCCCTACCGTGCGGGTCTAATTATAAATGACCTTATTACCGCGCGAGAAATACGGTGCACATCATCAAGCTGGCATCGTGATTTCGACGTTTCAACAGAATAACCCGGCGCGTGCATTGAAGTTGATCTGGCCAGTACTATTGCGAAGACTCAGAGAAAGTGCGCAGTGGTGTTTGAGCCCATTAACGCTCTTCACCACGAGACAACGACTTCTCCGTAACTTTATCGCCAGTCATTTGGCGATTCCCGCCGCGTCTAGGCCACAGATATTAGGAAATTATGCGGCTTACACCGCAATGCTCACTCCGGAGTCCGTTGTCTATTCTTTTGGTGTCGGCGGTGACATCCGCTTTGATCTCGCATTAATCGAATCCGCGTCATGCACCGTTCATCTTTTTGATCCGACGCCCAGGTCCGCGCGCTTTATGACGCGCTTTGCCAACGATTCACGCCTCCAGTTCCACCCCTGGGGCGTATGGACAAAGGATGGGCCCGTCCGGCTTTTCTCTGACGTCACCTTGATGGTCGATGCTTCCGGCACTGTCTTCCAGGATTACAGATCCGGCTCCATTACCAATATCACAGCCTCTTATGATTGGTTCGAAGCAGAGTGTCTGACTTTACCTTCGATCACGCAAAAACTGGGACATCGCCATATTGATCTCCTGAAAATGGACATTGAGGGTGCGGCACTTGAAGTAATAGAGCATCTTTGGACAACCAATCTTCGGCCAAGACAGATCATCGTTGAATTCGAAGCGCCCCCTGATTTAAGCCCATTTCTAAGTCGGCTGGAAATTCTACTGACTCGGCTAAAGAGTGATGGCTACTTTTTAGTCCCACTGGACCGCGGCTCCCTATATACGGACTCCATTGAATTGTTGGCCGTGCGTTCATAAGGCACATGCACCCCCAGGATCGGCTTGAAATGACCCGTTAGCTCTGCGGTTAACGCTCGCGGTGGGAAATAGTAGTTGGTGAGCGCATAACGCTCCCCCGATATGATCGGCATACCGCGATGAAGACCTGTGGTGTTCGCAAGAATTAAAGTTCCCGCAAGGCCCGTCAACGTGATCAACCGTTGGGGATTCTCATCAACAAGCTTCGCGATTTGTTCATCCCTGACGCGGACCTGCCCAACCCTTAATTCTGCCAAACGCTGATCGCAAATCATCGAACGAAGATGGTGTGAGCCTCGTATATACTGGAATGGCCCGTTTTCAGGCCCAACGTCGCTCAGATAGATCATCGCTTTAAATTGATTGGTAAATGAATCGCGATGCCACCCGCCACCGGACCCGATATTGCCAGGAACAGCCGTGAGGTGCCCAGCAAGAGTCGCGAGGTTAACGGTCCCAGCGCCCAAGATCACCGATGCGCAAGAGGCTAGGCGCGAATCGGCAAAAACATCAGCCAAATGTCCTGGCGGCGTCTTTCCAAGAAAAACCCGCCGATCGGCGCCGAACACATCAACCTGAACGGCGCCTGGAAATGCGTCCATGAAGACTTTGTTTTCTGTACACAAGTGAGCACATTCATCTGCGCTCAAAAAGTTCTCAACAGCGCACACGCCATCTCGGCGAACAATATCGCACCAGCCGCTGATTGTTTGATCCGTCATCAGCGGCACAGGTCCACGCAGCCGAGCACCCATTAAGGTCTTTGCGATCAACATAGCTGCTGGCGCAAAGGGGATTTTCTCGACCAAGGACAACTTCTGACGCATCATGCCGCAAATCATCCTGTGGACTGCGGTTAATTACAAGCTCGCGCGGTTCTGAATTGTTCCCAAAGCCGGCCACCACCTGTGACAATCGTCAAAACTATATTCAAAAGCATTACACGTCCTAGCCTGCACAGGGATGCGGGCTTGTACACAGCATTTAACGCCGCCGCTGCATTGTTTCCCTTTTTCGTCACCCTAATCCTAACAAGACTTGTTTTACCTGCCGATTACGGCCTCTACGGGATTGTTCTCGTCGCCGTCACGCTGGTCACGCCGCTCGTGAGCATGGGAGTCGAAACCGCGATTGGGCGTCGGTTTGTTGACCGCACAGACATAGACTTTCCTCGTTACGTCTCGACTGCGGTCCTTATTTCTTTTGCCTTCGCCATTGGAGCATTTGTAGTTGCGCATATCGCGCAGGACTATTTATTTGAACTGTTCCCCTTGCCGTCCCCATGGTTATGGGCATGGATCGTAGTCGCCTGGAGCCAAGTCCTGCTAACCACGGTACTCACTCTCCTCCAGATGGAACAAAAACCAGTTGAATATGGATTTTGGCGAGTAGCACGCGCGGGCGGTATCCAAGTCGTGATTGGAGTCACCGCGGTGATGGGCTTGGTGACATGGCAAGCCTTAGTGATGAGCCTCGCCATAGCCAATATCGCTTTGACGCTAAGCTGCCTCGTTTGGCTGCGGAACCGCGGATATGGCGTCGTGCGGTTTAGTCTTCATGATGCGCGCGCGGCCTTGCGCTACGGCGCGCCACTTCTACCGCATATGCTAAGTGCATCCATATTGCTTGCTGCTGGGCCCTTTTTTCTAGCCGCTATGAAGGGAGTGGAAGCTGCCGGCATTTATACCGTCGGCCTTACCCTAAGTCAGGTGATGACGATGATCGGCGGGGCGCTCAACCGCGCGTGGACTCCCTGGTATTATCAGAAAATGAAAACCAACGGCACCAATTCGCGATATGCGATTGCAAGAGGGGGCACAGCCTTTATCAGCTGCATGCTTTTAGCTGGCACGGGCCTCGCTCTCATCGGATGGCTCGTCTTTCCGTGGATCGTCGGAGCGGACTATACGACTGCAGCGTTAATCTTTGTTTGGTTGGTTGGAGCCTGGACAGCCCACAACATTTTAGGTCTCGTATCGTCCTATCTTTACTACACCCATCGAACCGGGTGGATTTCGGGCATTAGCATCGTCGCTATTTCAGTCAATCTATCTCTCACCCCGATTTTTATACGCACCTATGGGTCGGCCGGCGCTGCGGCTGCCGTTTGCATTGCATATGTCACCGCGCTTGCCCTAGGTATTTTAGTTACTGGATTTTTCGCGACCACACTGAGCACTCCCGAGGACTGCATCCGTGAGTCCTTACGCGGGGACTAAGCTATTTGGCGATATATCCGCCGTCGATGGGAATGGAAATACCCGTCACATAGCTCGACTCGTCAGAGGCGAGCCAGAGGGCTGCATTTGCGACATCTTCAGGTTGGCCGAGACGCCCAAGAGGAATCCCTGCCATAAATACCTTTTCGGTTTGCGCCGCTGCGACATCATCCACGTTTCGTCCCATGAATTTCCGCAACATCGGTGTATTGGTCAAACCTGGGCACACAACATTGACGCGGATTTTTTCCGGGCCGTAACGAAGGGCAAAAGACTTCGCAAGACCGACTACGCCGAATTTTCCTGCCGAATATAGGGGGCTGAGCTGCGAACCCACCAGCCCGGAGATAGAAGCCGTCAAAATAATCGAGCCCCCGCTACGGCCGCGCATATGCTTAACGGCTTCGCCAACGCATAAATACACAGACCTGACGTTCAAATTCATCGCGATTTCGTATTCGTCGAGCGGTATATCTTCGACCTGATCGGTACCAGGAACACCTGCGTGGCTCCATAAAATATCAATGCCGCCAAGGACCGTCGCCGCTTCGTTCATCGCGCGGCTGCAGTCTTCAGGTTTGCTTAAATCTGCCATGATCGCATGAGCTTCACCGCCAGCCGCTTTTATGGTGTCCGCAACTTCCTTCGCGCCCTGCGCATTAACATCGACAACAGCTACTTTTGCGCCCTCCTTGGCGAACCGAAGACATCCCGCACGTCCCATGCCCGATGCACCCGCCGTAACCACCGCAAGTTTATTTTCCAAGCGCATGATTTATCTCCCTAGAGCCGACTTATAAGAAAATGCTTAGAAAGGTTTTGCAACAACAAGCAGGACGATGCCAACCATCAGTAGGGTCGGCACTTCATTCATGAACCGAAAGAACCGGGCGGTATGCTGATTGGCGTTGCGCGCAAACCGCGCGCGCCACACTTCCATGAGTCCATGCATAACGACAAGGCCCAGCACAAATACCAGTTTTAGCCAAATCCAGACTGACGACCAATCAATAACACCTGGCGTATGCAGAAGCGCGAGACCAAGCAACAAACTTACTATGAAGGCCGGGCGCATAATAATGCGCAGGAGACGCTCCTCCATACCCTTCAGCATATCCGAGGCTTCTGACCCTGGCGCCAATCCAACATGATTGATGAATAGCCTAGGTAAATAGAGGAGCCCGGCCATCCAAGAAATAACCGCGATAATATGTACAGCTTTGATCCACGGATAGGCGCTCGACAAAAACTCTGCCATGAAAAAGGATCTCCCTTAACCGCTACCACTTAACGATAGGCGGCATGCTCATCAAGTAGGCATCCGGATTGGCATCTGTCGCAAACCCAAATTTGGTACCGCGATCATAGACCAAATTAAATTCTACGTAGCGGCCCCGTTTGTGAAGTAGTTTGTCGCGATCTTCTTCCGTAAACGGAGTGCCCTTGCGGCGCTCGACAATACGCGGATAGACGCTGAGGAATGCTTCACCTACCGCCTGCTGAAACTTAAAGTCGGCAGCGGCATCACCACTGGCAAGCTCATCAAAAAATATACCGCCGACGCCGCGCGGCTCCTTACGATGGGGCAGATAAAAGTATTTATCGCACCATTCTTTGTATTCCGCATAGGCGTCCGGCCGATAAGAATCGCAAGCGGCTTTCAGAGCAGCATGAAACTCTTTCGTATCCTCTTCAAATGGGAACGTCGGGGTAAGATCGGCTCCCCCTCCAAACCAAAGCTTGCTGGTTTCCATGCATCGGATATTCATATGCACAATGGGCGTGAAGGGATTGCTCATATGTGCAACCAAAGAAATACCGCAGGCCGAAAACCGACCCTCAGACTCAAGCGCGCCGGGAATTTGCGGAATCGACTCTTTCTTCAACACACCCCATACATGACTGAAGTTAACGCCAACTTTTTCGAACACTTCGCCGCGCATCACCTTCATCCGTCCACCGCCTTTCAAGCGATGATCCGGATCGCGCTGCCAAGAAGTCTCCTCAAATTTAGAGCCGGAATCCAGGCCTTCAAACGCCGCGCAGATACGATCCTGCAAATCGCGGTAATAGACGCCGGCCTTTGTCGCGAATCCTTCCGGCGGCACGGACACACTGGTCCCTACTTGTGATGCAGTCGTCATGTCTTCTCCCCGGTCAGCCTTTGGATGTTCGCTCATGTACATAGTCAACCAATCTCGCCACGGCGTCCGGGTCGGTTTCCGGCCATATCCCATGACCGAGGTTGAAAATATGTCCGGGCGCAGTGCCCGCATCGGCTAGAACATCATCGATTCGACGGCATAATGTATCTTTAGGCGCGAATAGCACTGCTGGATCTAGATTGCCCTGTACCGCTTTGCCCGCCCCTAAAATTCCACGCGCCTCTTCGATGGAGACCCGCCAGTCCAACCCAACAACATCAACATTGAGGTCCGAAATCACGCGCAGATTGGCACCACCCTGATTGGCAAAATAAATCAACGGCACATCGAGATCAGCGAGTCCTTCCACGATGCGGCGTACCGGCGGCATGGCATAGGCCGCATAGTCTTGTGGTCCAAGCAGCCCACCCCAGGATTCAAACAGCATAAGGGCTTGGGCACCAGCGGCTGCTTGGGCACGAAGATACACAATCATCGCATCCGCCAGGCGGTCCAATAAAAGCGCTGACGTCGCCGGTTCGGCGTGCAGAAACGACCGCGGCTCGGAAAACTCCTTGGAGGGCTTTCCTGCTACCAGATAACAAAACAATGTGAACGGCGAGCCTGCAAACCCGATCAACGGCACATGCGCCGGCAACTCACCCCGCACCATGCGGATAGACTCCATCACAAAGGGCACATCTTGTTCGGGCACCAACGGCCGAAGCGCATCCACTTGTTTCAGCGAGCGGATGGGCTCGTCCACCACCGGACCTGGTTTAAAGTCGAGCGCAACACCCATACCCTGCAACGGCGTCATGATATCGCTAAAGATGATGGAGGCATCAAAATCAAAGCGGCGCAAAGGTTGCAGTGTAACCTCAGCCGCGAGTTCTGGCGTGCGCGTTAAAGTTACGAAATCCGCTTTCTCGCGCACTTTGCGGTATTCGGGCAGATATCGCCCCGCCTGACGCATAATCCAAACCGGTGTATGCGGCGCTGGTAAGCCGCGGCAGGCTGCCAAAAAGGGGGGGAACTCCGCCGAAGCGGTCTTCGTTTGTGCATCTGCCATGTTTAGGTCCTGTTCTTATTATACGTGTTAACGAGCGGCCGCTTTACGGCGATCATCGGCTTCTTTTAAAGCGCGTCCTGCACCCTTCGCGAGCAACTCGTCCGCCAATTGTTCGCCGACTTTGAATGCGTCTGACAACGGTGCCGAAGCACGCGCGGCGACAAGGTCTGTGCCGTCCAGACTGCAAACCGCTGCGTGGATGCTTATGGACTCATCAGACACCGTGGCCAAAGTGCCGACTGGAGCCTGGCAGCCTCCTTCAAGACGGCGCAGGAGCGCTCGCTCAGCATCTACAGCCAGGCGGGTCGGCATATGCTCTAGTGGACGAGCCCATTTTATGATGTCGTCATCCCCGACGCGGGTGCCAATCGCCACTGCGCCCTGGGCGGCCGCCGGCGGAAAAATATCCATCGGCAGCCGCGCTGAGATGCGATCTCCCAAACCGAGCCGCTTCAATCCCGCAGTGGCCAGGATGATGGCGTCATATTCGCCTTCATCTAACTTGCGCAAACGCGTTGGCACGTTTCCGCGCAGTTCAGCATGTTCGATATCAGGCCGCACGTTTGCGACAAAGGCCCGGCGACGAAGACTGCTTGTCCCCAAGCGAGCGCCTTCTACAAGACCCATCAGATCGGTGCCGCTGCGAGTAACAATAGCATCATGTGGGTCTTCCCGCTCCAGAACGGCAGCCAGGAACGTGCCTTCCGACAGAACGGTCGCGAGATCCTTTAAGCTGTGCACAGCCAGATCAATTTGCCCATCAAGCAGGGCTTGATCCAGCTCGACGGTGAAGAAACCGCGGCCGGTGGTCGTCCAGAGCGGGACCGTCTGATTAAGATCGCCGCTGGATTTTATTTTCACAATCTCGAGCGGAGGCGCGCCCGGTAGCGCGCTGATTTTTTTGAAGACGTCTTCGGCTTGCCACATGGCCAAGTCAGAACCGCGGGTGCCGATTCGTAGTGGTTTCACGATCCTTGTTCCTCGCCTTCCGGTGCAAAGCGATATCCCACACCGCGCACCGTCAGAAAATGACGCGGCTCGTGCGGCTCCCGCTCGAAAAGTTTGCGTAAACGCAGAATGAAATTATCAACGGTCCGTGTGGACGGAAAAACCTCATAACCCCAAACTTTTTCCAACAAATCGTCCCGAGCGACAACTTCGCCGGGTTGTTCCGCGAGGACTTTAAGAATCATGGCTTCCTTTTCGGTAAGATCGTGCCACACGCCATCCCAAGATTGCGCGCGGAAGGTGTTGAAATTGACTTCGTTGTCGGCGAACCGCAGAACGGCACCTGCTGTCGGCTTTTCAACGGACGACTTGTACCACTGCCAACGGCGCAGAATGGCGCGAATGCGCAGTAAAAACTCATCAAGATGAAAGGGTTTTGTCAGGTAGTCATCGCCCCCGGCCTCAAGGCCGCGCACGCGATCGCTAGGGTCGCCGCGCGCGGTTAGAAAAAGAACCGGCGTATTTTTGCCTTGCGCCCTCAACTCCCGGCACAGAGCAAAGCCATCCATATGAGGCAGCATCACATCGAGAACCAGCAAATCATAATTTTTCGCAATCGCCTTTTCCAGGCCTGCCCGACCATCATAGGCCGTATCTGTATCGTATCCCTCCGCGCGCATGTTCTCCGCCATACCTTCGGCAAGATGAAGGTCGTCCTCCACCACAAGAATACGGCTCGGCGTGTTGTTTGGCTGGGAAGCCTCAGACATCAGGACACCCGCCCCTGAGGCGCATGCCACGTGACTGTAAATGCGGCGCCCTTCCCCGGCCCTTCGCTCTCGGCCCGGACCCGGCCATCTTCAAAATGCATGAAGCGATGAACGATAAACAGGCCCAGACCCGTGCCGGCCGCATCGCGTCCCCCATGAGACTCCACTCGGAAGAACTTGTTGAAGAGCTGCGGTCCTTGCCCGGGTTCAAAGCCGATGCCCGTATCGCGCACCTCTAGTTCGACATCATCCCCCGATTTGCGGGCGAGAATACAAACGTTTCCGCCTTTCGTGGGCGCCATTGCGGCAATCGCATTCTCAATAAGATTACGCAAAACAGTATCTACCGCCATCGGGTCGGCAAGTACTTCTACCTCAGGAGAGATTTTTGCCTCTATTTGCACGTTCTCGCGCCGCGCGGGCTCTTCCAAATTACTAAGGACGTGCCGAACCGCCTCACTCAGATTTACTCGCTCTTTATTGAGGGGAACACGGCCACGATCCAGACGCGCGCTATCCAGGATTTTAGACACCATGTTTTCCATACGCCGCAAGTCGTCAAGCATACGCCGAGAAAGCTGCTGAAATCGTTCGGGAGAAAATTCACGCATCAACATAGTTTCAAGCGAGAGCTGTAAACTCGCCAGTGGCGTTTTGAACTGATGCGAAACCATCGCCAAAAAATTGTCCTGGCGGCGGCGTACATCCGCCTCGTTACTCAAACCACGCCACAACACCGCGATACAGGATGCCAGCACAAAGAGGAAAAAGCCGCTCTCCCAAGCGTATTGATTGACGTGGCTGCGCTGCGAGTCTTCAAGAGCATCAATCGTACCCGGTGCAAGCTGAATCTGGCCATTCACGCTCTGCGCATGAGGAAACAAGGTCGTCACTTCATCGGCAGAAACCCCTAAGTCGGAGAGTTTCTGGGCAGCAGCCATTTCATAACTGTAAAGCGCTTTGACCTGGCTCGTTGTTTGCTTCGCATAGGTTTGCTGATCTACAAACCACCACACAACCTGCACCACAGAAAAAATCTGTAGGGCAATAATGGTGAGGTGAAGAAACCGGGTTGAGTCGATGCGAAATGCGGTCTTCATGATATCGGCTTTCAGCCGTTGAGATTAAGTCGGCGTGGCCGCCAAAGCGGCTTGTACGGTCTGCGTAAATTGTGACACGTCGTCCGCCGTATGAGCGAGCGACAGAAACATAACCTCGTAAGCAGAGGGCGGAATACAAATACCCCGATCAAGCATCGCATGAAAGAAAGGCTTGAATGCATCACCGGCACCGCCATCAATGGCTTCAGCCGAACGGGGCGCATCACCCGCTTGAAATGATAGCCAGAACATAGATCCTACACGCACCAACGCACCTGGCACGCTCACACCATCCAGCACGGCACTCAACTCGGAATCCAAGTGAGTGCCGAGTTCATCGAGTCGTGCCCAAGCATCTTCGCGCTCCAAAATTTTGAGCGTCGTTATGCCCGCCGCCATAGCCACGGGGTTTCCGGACAGCGTCCCAGCTTGGTAAACAGGCCCTTCCGGCGCCATATTCGACATAAGCTTGCGCGATCCACCGAATGCCCCGACGGGAAGACCGCCGCCGATTATCTTTCCAAAGGTCGCAAGGTCCGGCGTAATGCCGTAGTGAGCAGCCGCACCGCCCTTGCCGACACGAAATCCAGATATCACTTCGTCGAATATAAGCAGCGCGCCCGAGTCTTGCGTTACCTGGCGCACGGCCTGGAGAAATTCTTTCCGCTGAAGCAACAGTCCGTTGTTCGCGGGCATGGGTTCAATGATCACCGCTGCGATCTTGGAGCCCTCAGCCGCAAAAAGAGCTTGGAGCGCCTCTTCGTCGTCCAACGGCAATACACGCGTAAGGGCGGCGAAGGCCGCTGGCACACCGGCTGAAGAAGGTTGTCCGGCGGTCACCAGACCAGACCCGGCGGCGACCAGCAAATGATCTGCATGGCCGTGATAGCAGCCGGAAAATTTTACCACCACGTCTCGGCCTGTCGCACCGCGCGCAAGGCGAATCGCGCTCATGGTCGCCTCGGTGCCGGACGATACAAACCGAACCTGTTCTAGCCCCGGATAAGCGCTCACAACCAGTTCAGCCAATTCGATTTCCGCTCGGCAAGGCGCTCCGTAGGTCGTGCCCCGCGTAGCAGCCTGTTGCACGGCCTCAACCACTTCCGCATGTGCATGACCGAGAATGAGCGGACCCCATGAGCCCATGAAATCGAGATATTTTCCGCCTTCCTCGTCAAATATATGAGCGCCCTCGGCTTTAGCAATAAACCGCGGGGAGCCGCCTACGGCGCGGAATGCGCGCACAGGCGAATCAACGCCCCCTGGGATCACCTGGCAGGCGCGCTCGAAGAGAGCGGCATTACTTGTCGAACACACTACGTATTTCCTCCGGTTTCAGTGTCTTGCACTGTTTGATCTTCGCCGTCGCTCGATAAAGCATCTTCAATGCCGCGCATATACGCTTGCACTGCTGCGGGGCCTGCTTCCGCCGCTAACGACCGCAACCCTTTTAGCGGCGCATGGGCCATACGCCGGGCAAACCCTTCGGCCCAAGTCTGAAGCGCATCATCTTCGTTCAAAGCTTCACGAGCAGTCCGCGGCAATCTCCGCAAACTTTCTGCCGCCGCCGCTTGGTAGCGCGCCGTTAACCGCTGAATCATTGGCGCGGCCTCGCGGATGGCATAGTCGCGTCGAAGTCGCTCTAAGTGATCATCTACGATTAGCCGAGCATCAGCCATTTCCGCGAGCTTAGATGCGCGCCCTTCGGTGGCATCGGCAATAATATAATCCATACCGATACGCACAATCCCATCCAAGTCGGCATCTACTGGATCAACGTTTGGAGGCACGCCTAGATCGATAATGAGGGTTCCATCTTTAGGTGCCGTTTTGGCCATGGCCTCCAACACACCTCGATCCAAAACAGGCTCACTGCTGCCGACGGCGGTAATGATCACCTTATTTCCGCCGGGGTTGTTTTTGAATTCATCGAGTGAACAGGCCGTCCCCGCAACTTCCACCGCGAAATCCTGCGCTGTCTCCAACGTTCTGTTTACAACATTGATATGCAGACCATGCTCGCGCAACGATAACGCGCAACGGCGCGTCATGGGAGACACGCCGACAACAGAGATTCTTTTGTCCTCGCCCTCAAGGCGTTCAAGCGCGCGTTTAACGACAAGGCCCGCCAAGGAAGCCATATTAGCGGGGCGAGCAGCCTGGCGATGCACGTCCTGAGCAGACCGCAATGCCTCACCGAACAAATAATCCAATTGTGGACCGCACGTTCCGGCAGCTTTGGAGGCGCTCCAGGCTCCGCGCACCTGGGCGTAGATTTCACGCTCACCGGGTTGCGCGGAATCCAGTCCCGCCGCCACCAAGAAGAGATGCTCGACGGCGCCCTCGCCACTCCAGGCCCGGAATACGCGATTCACATCATTCTCAGATGTCTTTAAAAGCTCGCCAATTTTTTGCCGGCACGTCTGCACAGACATGGACTCGTCCCCGGCAAGAACAAATTCCACCCGATTACATGTTCCAAGATAGGCGATCTCTTTTGCACCGGTTTGTCGGACAAACTCCGGCAAACGCGCAGAAATTTGCTCCTTGGACAGCGCCAGCCGTCCAAGTCTCTCAACGCCCGCCGTCTTGTATGAAGCGCCTACGAGTGCGAATCGGTCCATATCGGCTGGGTACCACGTGGTACACGCCGTTATGTCACAGGCGTGTCAAAGCAACTAAAATTTGAGCCTTGGGTTGGGCGAACCCCTGTGGCATATCGGGTGTACTCAACTGAAGGTCCGCATGAGCAGTTCAAACACCCGCACGGCCGTCGTCATATTCAACCTTGGGGGACCGGATAGCCCTGAAGCGGTAAGACCGTTCCTATTTAACCTCTTCAACGACCCCTATATCATAACGCAACCCAATCCATTTCGTTGGCTGATCGCGACCTTAATTTCCACCTTACGTGCAAAAAAATCGCGCGGAATTTATGACCGCGTAGGCGGTAAATCTGTACTCCTACCCGAGACGCAAGCGCAGGCGACGGCTTTACAGGCTGTATTGGACGACCAACCCGGTGAGTCTCGCGTCTTCATTTTCATGCACTATTGGCATCCGATGGCCCCGGAAGTCGTCGCCGACATTAAGGCCTACCAACCCACGCGCATCATTGTGCTTCCCCTCTACCCTCAGTTTTCCACCACCACGACCAAAACATCCATTGTCGCCCTTCAGAGCGAAGCAAAACGACAGGGCTTGGACGCTCCAATGGATATCCTGTGTTGTTATCCGACAGCAGAAGGATTTGTCGCGCCGGTAGCAGCCAAGGTACGTGAAGCCTACGACGCTGCATGCCGACATGGAAAGCCGAGAGTCCTATTCTCGGCCCATGGTTTGCCGGAAAAGATTGTCGCCGACGGCGATCCCTACCAATGGCAAGTCGAGCAATCCACAAACGCGGTGGTGCAGACACTCGGCATTCCTGATCTCGATTATGCGATTTGCTATCAAAGCCGGGTGGGGCCGGTGAAGTGGCTTCAGCCTTCAATTGAGGAAGAAATTCGCCGCGCAGGACAAGACGACGTGCCGCTGATCGTCACGCCCATAGCCTTTGTTTCCGAACACGTGGAAACACTTGTCGAGCTAGACGAAGATATGAAGATTATCGCCGACGAATCCGGCGTGCCCCATTACACGCGCGTTGGCGCCGTGAGGGCGGATGCTGCATACGTCGCAGCGCTCGCAAATTTCGCAGGATTTGTTGAGGGCAAAGCATCTCCGTGTTCCGCATCGGGCACCCGCATATGTCCCGCTCATTTTAAGGCCTGCCCGCACGCACGCTGAACAATCGCAGAATCTTTCGGCTAAGCCCATCCGCCCGCGAACGGCAATACATGGCCTGTCATAAATCCGGCGGCGGGTGACGCTAGAAACGCAATCACCCCCGCGACTTCTTCAGGTTTACCAAGCCGCTTGAGCGGCACTTTGCTCGCCATCCGTCCAATAAAGTCCGGGTCATTGCGCAACTTCGCGGGAAAATAGCTCTCGCTCTCCACATAGTTTGGTGCAACCGCGTTGACATTAATATTGAACGGCGCCAACTCCTTTGCCAGCGTTACGGTGAGTGCATTCGCCGCACCCCGTGCCGCCACGTACATTGAGTAATTCGGCAAACCGTGGATCGGCGCCGCAGAGGTGACAAGTATGATCTTGCCCTGCTTGCGCAGCTTCATGCGCACCGCCGCCGCGCCGCTAAATTGAAATGGCGCGATCAGCAGCGCCTCCAGTCCGCGACGCATGTCGTCCACAGATGCCTCATCCACCGGCGCGCGGATGGCGGGGAAAAAATCGTTATTCACCAAAACATCGACAGCGCCGAGCCTTTTCTCCACATCATCGAACACAGCGAGCGCCTCTGTTGCGCTTGTCGTCGCAATTCCGGGATTTTCCTTCTCGAAGGCTGCACGAGCAGCGGCATGGGCAAAACTGACATCGTGACATATCACACGAGCACCTTGCCGGGCCATTTCAAGCGCCGTCGGCAATCCCACGAAATGCTGCACATTCGTAATCAGAACGACATTATCTTTTAACATTTCGCCCCATTCTCAGTTTGCGCCGGGAATACGGCCGGCATGGCGCGCTTGAAATTCGTCCGTACTATTCACGCGCGGAAAAGAAGTCTCAGGAATAGATTTTCCCAAGAATTTGCACAGCGGACCCCACCCTTCGCCGATATTGAATTCCAACAGCCTATCAGCCGAAATAACACGCCTCACTTCAGCGTTATGTTTTTCGTATACGGCGATGCAATGCTCCCGTGTGTGCAAATCGCCATCGAACATGCTCACTATGACATTTTGAATCATTGACCCGAACGGATTCGAGGGATCGGCACGCTCTTCAATGCCCTTGAAGATGGTCGCCTGAGTGCTGTCGAACCATTTGTCTGCATCTCGTGTGGTCAGAATAATTTTAGCTTCGGGGTAATGCGCCGCCAATTCCTGATAAAAGCTGCTGGAAGGCCAATCCACTGTAGCACCATAGCCATCGAACATTTCATCCCAATTGACGCTCTCGCCTCGGCCCGCGCGGTCCCAATGCGGCAGCAAATGCTGATTATCCATAAGCTCGATCATGTGGAAACAGCGGCCAAGCTCGAGCTGCTCCAACGCGAGTTTCAGAGACATAGTACCGGTACGCCCCAAACCAGCGCCGATAATGGAAAGACTCACGATTTTACTCCTTTGATTGTACCGCCCATCATCAAGGAAAAGGTGCGTTTGATGCCGAGCAAGACTATGTATATTTGTAGCATATCAATTTCGGTGATCTGAGTGTGGAGGAATCATGGCAGATCATATTACGCGCTACGACAAAATGCCCATTCCGCCGATAGACGAACATACGACATATATCGACGCCGGAATTGTGCGCGTTGGTGTGGAGTACCGCGTACTAACCGATGATGTGGTGGCCGCGATAAGACCCACTCTTCAATCGGCACAGGGGCAAGATGAAGGACAATTAGTAGAGCTAGATGATTTCGGCGTCTCTCTGCACGTATTTGCGGGCGCCCAAGGACAGCAAAAAGAATATCTGAGATTCGATTGTTTCAGCGAGGATCCCCATTACCACTATGTCGGTTGGACCAATAGTGCCAACGAAGTTCTACATATTGATCCTGTCGCCGACGGTGACCCGCTTGCATGGGCACTCGAACGTATAAGTACGCGCCTACCGCAAATGCTCACACGGGCCGGCGCGGGGGACATGGCACAACTTGTAGATATGAAATTAATCGACCACGCGATGCCACAAATAAAAGAAAGGGCGTATCACGCTCGTTTTCACACCAAATCTAACGAACCTTAAGACGCGCTAAGACTAAGCTTCAGGGGGGATACGATCATCATGCTTAAGAATTCGCGCGCAGCCGCGCTTCGCCAGTCTCTAAATCATCCCGTCATTGATGCGGACGGGCATTACATCGAAACTGCGCCGATTTTAAAACCATTTCTTGTGGAGTCAGTCCGCGACATAGCAGGCAACGACCTCGCGAAACGCGTGGCTGACGGCGTTGCCGGCACAGACTATGACGAAACGGTATTGCGACCTTGGTCAAAGCTGACAGACGAACAACGCCGCAATCAATGGATTCCCAGGCCGCCATGGTGGTCCTTACCTGCGGCAAACACCTTAGACAGAGCGACAGCTCAACTCCCCAAACTCATGGCTGAGCGACTTGATGAAATGGGCATTGATTTTGCCGTCATGTACCCCAGTCGCATGCTAACCGCGACGGCAATCCAAGAACCCGAGCTGCGCCAGGCCGTTTGCCGGAGCTTAAATAAATTTTATGCCACGGCTTATGCACCTTACGCCGACCGCATGACTCCCGTCGCGCAAATTCCCACCCACACGCCCGAGGAAGCTATCGCGGAGTTGGATTACGCGGTGGGCACCTTGGGTTTGAAGGCCGCAATGATTAACGGCCTTGTTCACAGACCGCTCGACCCAGGCAAACCCGAGGGAGGGACACGACCTAACTGGGGCTCGACCGGCACATCGCGAATTGACGTGCTCGGATTTGACAGTGAGTACGACTACGATCCGTTTTGGCAAAAATGTATCGATCTTAAAGTCGTCCCTTCCACTCACACCCCCGGCATGGGCTGGGGAAGCCGGCAATCACCCAGCAGCTACATGTACAACCACATTGGATCCTTTGCGGCTGCCATGGATGCATCTTGCAAGGGCATCTTCATGGGCGGTGTCACCAAACGCTTCCCACAACTCGCCTTCGGGTTCTTAGAGGGAGGTGTCGGATGGGCGGTGCAGTTACTTGGCGATATCATTGAGCATTGGGAAAAGCGCAACAAAAATACGATACGCAACTTGGACCCCGCATCTATCGACCTAGATCAAATGATGCAGCTGTTCCACCAATATGGCGACGACGTATTCCGTGATGACGCCGCTGGACTACGGGAGAGTTTTAATAATCTGGAGCCGCAGCCGCCGGAACTCGACGAATGGTTGGCCTGCGGTGTGGAAAGCAAAGATGACATCGTCGATCGCTTTGTCCCTCACTTTTATTTTGGCTGTGAAGCGGACGATTGCAGCGTAGCGTGGGCGTTCAATTCCAAGCTGAACCCTCGTGGCGCGCGCCTTAGAGCAATGTTCAGTTCTGATGCCGGCCATTGGGACGTGACGGACATTACCGAAATTCTGCCCGAAGCTCACGAACTGGTGGAAGATGGGCATATCACCGAAGAGGATTTTCACGATTTTGTTTTTGGATTTCCGGCACAGTTTTACGCAACGCTCAATCGCGACTTCTTCAAGGGGACACGAGTTGAAAAAGAAGCCTCTTCACTACTCCGCAC
>CAXBLG010000022.1:0-36808 GCA_963976395.1 uncultured Rhodospirillaceae bacterium | reverse complement strand
GCAGTCGCAGCGCTGGTTCATGACGCTTATGCCCGCCGGGCGGCCCAAATATCGGGGCAAATCCCCGGCCATGGCCGAATTATGCCCGACACCTGGACCGTTGTGGTCAAGCACAACGGCAAGAAGGACGAGCATCCGGTCTGGATTGCGCCTAAACAGGACGAGAGCGACGGGATCGGCGGGGGAACCGCTAAAATCGGCAAGAAGACCGTCCATGTGAAGAGTGATTGGACCTTCGGCGCACCGCTGTTTATCGGCGAAGCGGACGGCAAGCCCATCACAATCCAAATCGACCGGGAGCCTGTGGGATACCGCGTGTTTCACAATGGCACTCAACTGGCCCTTGATGTCTACACAACCCGCCAGGCTGAACTCGCGCGCTTGATGCTACACAAGCCGCCGCCCGACCTGACGAAGTTCCTGCTCTCGCCGATGCCAGGCTTGCTTGTGTCGGTGGCGGCGAAAGAGGGGCAGGAAATCAAGGCCGGAGAGACCCTCGCCATTGTCGAGGCCATGAAGATGGAAAACGTCCTTAAGGCCGAGCGCGATGGCGTAGTGAAGAGGGTCTATGAGACCAATGGCGCATCCCTGGCTGTAGATCAGATGATCCTGGAGTTTGAATAAGAGAGCGACCATGGCCCAGCCCGGCGACCAGATTGTGACCCTCAGCCTACGGATTTCAGGTCGCGTTCAGGGAGTTGGCTATCGGTATTGGGCGGTGGGGACTGCGCTCCGGCTCGCGCTTATCGGCTGGGTGCGCAATCTCACCGATGGGTCTGTAGAGGCCTTGGTGCAGGGTAAGCCGGAAGTTGTAGAGACATTCCTGGCGGCTTGCCGGGAAGGGCCACCAGGAGCAAAGGTAATTTCGGTAGAGGTCAATTCCGGTTCTAAGCCCTTTGAGGGCTTGGGATTCGAGCAAAGGGCTACGGCCAGTCCTTTGTCGTAACGCACGGGCTTATTGCTTTTCCCGTAGTCCCATCTAGGCTCTCAATCTTGCCATATGGGAGGGCTCTCATGATTACCGATCTCAAGATGCTCGCTTTCACGGCCGCTCTGACAGCGGTGTTTTGGCTGCCGTATATTCTCGCGCATATCAAAAACGTCGGGTTTGGCCCGGCGCTTACGTATAAGGCTGACGCCACGCCACTGCCGCCTTGGGCAGCGCGGGCGAAGAAAGCCCACTACAACGCCGTTGAAAACCTTGTGCCATTTGCGGCTCTGGTGATTGTTGCTCATCTGATTGAGGCCACAAACGATATGATCGTGATGGCGACCATTGTTTATTTCTGGGCGCGAGTCGCACACTACGTACTTTACACAGCGGGTGTTCCCTTTGGCCGAACGCTGGCGTTCGCCGTGAGTTGGGCGGCTATGGCAGTCATTTTCGTAGGTATCGTTGGCACAATATAAGCGCCTTAGCTGCCCGTCCTGACCGAAGAGATCATTGGCGGCAAGGCCGCCGTGAATTACTCTAGTGGCTGCTGACCAACGGTTGGCAGCTTAATTAGGGGGATTCAATGAAACGCATCACAAAACTGGCCGTGGTTGCCGCGGCGCTGGTCTGTTTGACGTCTGTTGCAACAGCACCAGTCATGGCGGCGGAATCGAGCGCTGAGATGTTCAGTTGCATGCATGAAGGTACGAAGGTCAGCAAAACTTACGTCCGCCATGCCGATCCGGCGAAACTGGCCGAAGCGGTGGCGATCTTCGAAGGAAATGTTGAGGGGAAGCCGTATCCTGTCGGCACGGTTCTTCAGATGGTGCCCAACGAGGCTATGGTTAAGCACGAAGTGTCGGCCTATCCAAACTCAGGCGGCTGGGAATTTTTGATTTTTGATGTTTCGGCCGAAGAGACAAAAATTACGGGCAGGGGTGATTCAGCAGCCAATCCACTTGGCACTTGCCTGAGTTGTCACACGGGCGCTGCGAAATTCGACTATGTCTGTTCAAAAGGGCATGGATGTCCGCCCGTTCCCGTGACCGACGAGCAAATCATCGCCATGCAGGGCCAAGACCCGCGCTGCTCTGCGAACTAAGGGGTTTTAGTCTCGGATACGAGAGGCATTCCAAAAACCTCTGTAAATGTCTCGATTAAAGCCGCGTCCATATCCGCCATGGACGCGGTGATGCCGAGGTTCGCAAGGGACGTGACGCCCTGATCTGTGATCCCACAAGGCACGATACCCGAGAAGTGCGTTAGGTCCGGGGCTACGTTTAGGGCAAGGCCGTGGTAGCTGACCCAGTGACGCACGCGGACGCCAATAGCGCCGATCTTGTCTTCGCTGCCATTTCCGCGATCAACCCATATGCCTACTCGTCCGGGTCGGATTTCTCCGGTTACGCCAAAGCGGGCGAGGGCGGCGATGGCCCAGCTTTCCAAATCACGGACATAACAGCGTACATCTTCGCCGCGTTTCTTGAGGTCAAGCACAACGTAAACGACCCGTTGTCCCGGCCCATGATAGGTGTACTGGCCACCTCGACCGGTCTTGAAGACCGGAAACCGGTCCGGGCTTAAAAGATCGGTCTCTTGGGCGGTGGTTCCGGCGGTGTAAAGCGGAGGGTGTTCCAATAGCCAGACCAGCTCTGGGGCTGTGCCATTGCGAACGCCAGCCACCCTGTCCTCCATAGCGACAACGCCCTCGGGGTAGGGAACAGGGGCCTTCGATATTCGCAATTCGACAGAGTTTTCGATCATGTGGGCCTTTCCATTGCCAACCCATAGCCGATTTGCTATCTGACCGCACGCTTGGCAATCCCAAAGTCATAACGCGGGTGCCAGCGTGACGAAATAAGTATCTACCGTGCGGTCGTGGCGGAATTGGTAGACGCGCAGCGTTGAGGTCGCTGTGGGGTAAAACCCGTGGAAGTTCGAGTCTTCTCGACCGCACCATTATTGAGTTTGAGATACTAGGCCTCAGCGGCACCGTTGCTGATTTACTTGATCTGTAACAGCCCACGGGCACAAGATGTCTAATACTTCCGTGCCGTTCGTGCAGGGAACAATATATCCATTTTCGCCAGCTTAGGTGCCGCCATGGCCAGCGCCGAACCGCCCACATCGCCGCCAGCGCCATTCACTCCGCCGACTCTCCGACGCGGTCAGGAAAGCGCTCTGGATGAGAGCTTTGATCTCGACGCCGGATTTGTGGAATCGGTGATCTCCGCGTTGCTTGCCCATGACGAGCCGCAAGCCCGAGCCCTTGTGGCTGACTTGCACCACGCCGATATGGCCGATCTTCTTGAGCGGCTCGACCGCGAGAGTCGACGGCAACTTGTTGATGTTATTCGCGCGGATTTTAATGCCGACGTTCTCCCAGAACTGGTTACCAATGTGCGTGACGAAGTCATGGACGCGCTTGGTTTTGAAAACCTGGCAGCAACTCTCGACGAATTGGATTCAGATGATGCGGTTTATGTTGCTGGAAAATTAGGGGCTGACGAGCGGGAAAAATTGCTCGAGCGCTTACCTCAGACAACACGCGCGCACATTGAACAAGGGCTGGCCTACGGCGAAGATTCCGCCGGCCGCCTAATGCAGCGCGAATTGGTGGCCGTGCCGAATTATTGGACGGTTGGTGAAACCATCGATTACCTGCGGTCCACCCAAAATGTGCCAGATAAATTTTACGCGGTGTTCGTGGTTGATCCGCGTCATAGGCCTCAGGGCATGGTCGAGCTTCACCGCGTGCTGACTTCAAAGCGTCCTGTTCGGATGAAGGACATCGCGGATAAAGATCTCGAGACCATTCCCACCGACATGGATAAGGAAGAAGTAGCCTTCCTGTTCCGTCAACGCGATTTAACCGCCGCACCTGTGGTTGATAAGTCGGGACGGCTGATCGGCCAGATCACGATTGATGACGTGGTGGACGTGATTGACGAAGAGGCGGGGGAGGATTTCCTGAAATTGGCCGGTGTGCGGACTACCGAAGACTCCAGCCTGTACCGCACCATCATGGCGACCGCTCAATCCCGGTTCTTATGGCTGTTTCTGAATCTCGGGACAGCCTTCGCAGCCTCTGCCGTAATCGGTGTGTTCGAGGATTCAATAGCCAAGTTATCTGCACTTGCCATTCTCATGCCGATCTGCGCGTCCATGGGGGGCAATGCGGGCACGCAAACTTTGGCGACGGTCGTACGTTCGATGGCGACTCGTGAGCTCAACGCGAGCAATGCGATGCGTGTGGCCTGGAAGGAACTGTTCGTCGGCCTGATTAATGGATTTTTATTCGCGGCGATTACCGGCGTACTGGCCTATTTCTGGTTTGACGACGGACAATTGGGGATGGTGATCGGCGTCGCCATGATCATCAATTTGGCGGTGGCGGGCATCGCCGGTATGGCGGTTCCTCTGGCCTTGGAGCGGATGGGTGCGGACCCCGCCGATTCGGCTACCGTCTTTGTAACCACGGTGACCGATATTGTCGGGTTCTTCACTTTTCTGGGAATGGCAACCTGGGTGCTGCTCTAAAGGTCCAGTTTCTGCGGTGTTTTGGGCTTGCTCTTATCCGCTTCCAATCTGAGAAGTTTATTAATTGGAAATGTGGTCATCTGATGGTTCAGCAGGTACACTCCAACAACAGATTCGGATCAAATTTAGAGAATTAAATGGCTGAAAATAACGTCAAGTACATTACGCCTCCTAACAACTTGAGACAAAAGCAGAAATTGGCAGGTGTCAGCGGCGTGCTTGATGCGGTTTGGATTGATGCGGCCGAGCGGCAGATCGAAGCCGCGAAGTTCGATTATGAAGAGGCCGTGGGTGAAGACTTAGCCAAACTCCATTCGGCCTATGAAAAAGCCCTCAAAGATCCTGCCAATCGTGCACAACATATGCAGACGCTATATGGAGTTGTGCAGACCGTTAAAGGTCAGGGCAGCAGTTTCGGCTATCCTCTCATTTCTGCAATCGGCAGTCAGCTGGCTCGCTTCATGGAAGATCGGGGCGATGACGTGTCTGATGCTCAGATGGAGGTGGTGAAGGTGCATGTGGAAGCTATTCGCCTCGTTATGCAGCAGAAAATGGAAGGCGAAGGCGGACCAGTCGGTAAGCAGATTGTCGGCGGTCTTGGTCTGGTGATAAAAAAGGTCACGGGGGCCTAAGCAAGGAGAGGCTAAGGCGCGCCGCTTTCCTCGTCTTCATCATCTTCGATCATTGCGGACGCTTTTGGGTCTATCGGAGTCATGAACTCCCAGCGACGATAGGCCTCGGCACCGTCGAGCACTACGCCGTCAAACCCAAGATCCATGAGGCCCTGAAAATATCGTCCGACGATGGCTTTCCAGGCGGGATTCCAAAACTCGATCACATATTGGCCGGGGTGGTCGGGGCCATGGGCTTTAATCCATGTCGGTGCGCCGATCTGCCAATCACGTTGCCAATAGTATCTTTCGTCATCAGCGTAGCCGATATTCATGAGCGCGAGCACAAGACGCCGCGCGCCCATCTGTTTGAATTTAAGCTGGTGGACATCGTCCTTGGTTAGGGGTTCGTTGCCGTTATAAAAGGCATCAACCATCAACACGTCATAGTTGGTGTCCTGTAAGGCGCCAAGCCATTCCCGCCGCGATCCAAACGAGCGAGAGCGCAGAGAGACCAGCATGTTGCGGGCCGCGCGCAGATTCTCGACATTCTCTGAGTTTTCGGGCGAGGGGCGGGCTGCCGGGATGCGATCAAACGTGTCTTTGCCGTCGAGATCGATGTGGGCAACGACATTGGTGTTGATTGCGGCATTTAGGCCTGCCGATGCCATGTCGGTGTTGCGGCAGTGTTCAATGGATAGGGCTTGGAGGCCCAAATTCAACATACCGCGCAGATCAGACTGAGGCACGCGCAGAGGGGCGCAAAACTGTCCATTCAAGACAATACCGTCGATTGCTTGAATGTAGCGGCGCATGGGCATACCTGCCGGGGCAATAGCGTCCGGTGTGATGTTCAGGTCGGGGTCGCGCTTCACTTCTGCCAGATCGTATTCACGCTGGCTCCAGGTGAGAAGGTCGAAGCCGGGACGGGTCACAACGATGAAATTCGGATCGCGGCGTTGTGCGTAAAGTGCGAGTTCTTCGACCATATCGCGCATATAACTGCGATAGTTGGGTATATCCTGCAGAGGGATGTCGAGGATATTTAAATCCCCAAGGATCATCCGCGTTCCACTGAGAAGGTCGGGGGTTGTTCCGTTTGAGAACGGGCCCTGACCTGGGGCGACCGGAATGAGAGGGCTTTCTTCACGTTGCTCCAGAGGTTCGGTTGCCTGCCCTTCAAGATTTTGGCCGACACCGGGTGGTGGACCCAAGGGCCGCTCTTGAGCCCAGGCATATGACGTGGCTACGAAGCTAAGCACAACGCCGGCCGCGTATAGGGTTGTGTGGAAGTGAAGGTGGGGCATGCGCATCAGGGCAAGCGCTCCGCTACGGTGTCGGCTATGGCCAAACTGGAGGTCAGTCCAGGCGATTCTATGCCGTAAAGGGCAACGAAACCGTTAACGCCGGTGACGTCCGGGCCTTGAATCTCAAAGTCGCGACGGGGCTCGTCTGGACCTTGCAGTTTTGGGCGAATCCCGCTGTATCCGGGCCGCAGTGCACCATCGGGTAGGTCCGGCCAGTACCTGCGGACAGCAGCGTAAAAGCTATCCGCGCGACTTTCGTCCACGATGTAGTCAATCGAATTAACATATTCAATGTCCGGTCCAAAGCGACCCTGACCAGATAAATCAAGGGTATAATGCAAGCCAAGGCTGGTGGCGCCGGGCAGGGGATAGATCAACCGCTTAAAGGGTGGTTTTCCGGTAAGATAGAAGTAGCTGCCTTTGGCGTAGTGAAGCTGCGGTATCGACTTCGCAGACAGGCCTTTGATCCCCTCGCTGATGGTCTGGGCTCCAAGACCAGCGCAATTGATAACAGTGCGTGCCTTGAGACTCATAGATGCTGTGCCGGCAATGTCGATTTCCACACCGTTCCCACCATCGCGCCCGCCGGTTACAGGGCTATTGTAGGCGATTGTCGATCCATGTGATTCCGCATCACCAAGCAAGGCCAACATGTAGGCATGGCTGTCGATGATACCGGTTAACGGGGAATGCAATGCCGCTGCGCAGTGAAGCTGTGGTTCGAGCCGGGCAGTGTCTTTGCCGTTCATCCAGGTCATATGAACCCCGGCGTTCGCGGCGTGCATCTGCAATTTTTTTAAGTGCGGAACTTCGTCTTCGTTGGCGGCATAGACGAGTTTCGTCGTTCGTTTGTATGTGACGCCATAGGCGTCGCAAAACGCATAAAGTTTGTCGCGTCCCTCGATGCACAGGCGCTCCTTGAAGCTGCCGTGCTCGTAAAAAATCCCAGCGTGAATGACTTCGCTGTTACGCGAACTTGTCTCCGTTCCAAAATCGTCCGCAGATTCTAGGATGAGCACTTCGCGGCCCTTTCGGGCCATGGCGCGGGCGACCGCGAGGCCGACAACTCCGGCACCTATCACTACACAATCAGCTGTTTCCATAAGACCAGACTATATGCTTGTTCGTGCCGAGTTTGGGCGGTGCCGTGCAATCGGTCAAGTTGCGGTAGGGGCATTCCAGAGCTAAAGTCTAAATATGTTTCAACACCTTGGCAGAAATTCATGAGCAACCTTAGTGCGGCAGGGCGGCCGCGCGTGATCGTCCTTGGAAATGAGAAGGGCGGGACGGGTAAATCTACCCTCGCCATGCACCTTGCCGTCGTTTTGCTCAATCGCGGGCTTATGGTGGCGACGGTCGATCTGGATTCACGGCAAGGAACGTTTACCCGCTATACCGGAAATCGGACAGCTTACGCAGCACGTCATGGGGCGTCTATTCCGCTTTCGTCTCATCACATATTGTCTCCGTCCCTGACCCCGGCGGAAAGCGAGGCCGAGTTCACTCAGGTTCTAGATGAACTTGCCGGATATGACGTGGCTATAATTGACACGCCGGGGCATGACAGTGAACTTTCGCATTTCGCGCACTCTCATGCCGATGTGATCGTTACACCGATCAACGATAGTCTCATAGACCTAGACGTGCTGGCGCTGGTTGATCCGATTAAGCGCGTCATTCAAAGACCCAGCCACTACGCTGAGCGGGTCTGGAAGGCTAAGCAGGATCGTGCCCGCCGAGATGGAGGGTCGATAGACTGGGTTGTTGTGCGCAATCGTCTGGGACAGTTGGATGCCCGCAATAAAAGATTGATGGGCCGTCTGTTAAACGACTTAGCAAAGCGCATTGGCTTTCGCGTGGCGGACGGGATCGCCGAACGTGTCATTTACCGCGAACTGTTTCTCGATGGCTTAACCGTGGAAGACCTTGCTGTTTTGGGCGAATGCGGTGGTCTGGCAATGTCGCATGTGGCGGCTCGCCAAGAATTGAGGTCGCTGGTTATGGCTCTTGGTCTGCAAAGCACGTTGGAGACGGGCAGTGTAAGTGTCGGGCTCCCGTCGGCTGGAGCGGCAAGGATGCGCCATGGCGCCTCCGCGTAAGGTTCCCGTTAAACGATCCGCCGGCGGCGATGTTGCAGCCTTCTTAAAGAAAGCGGCCGGAACGCCCATGCGGACTCCAGATGGTAAAAACGGCCGTCTGATATTCGCCATGGACGCAACTGCCAGCCGTGGGCCGTCGTGGGCGCAGGCCATGGCTATTCAAACCGACATGTTTCAAGAGGCCGCGAGCGTCGGCGGTCTGGATGTGCAACTTGTTTACTATCGCGGCCTCATGGACTTCGGGGCTAGTCCTTGGCTCGGAAACGCTGATCGTGTTGTGAATCTTATGCGCAGCGTCAGTGTTTTAGGCGGCCCGACCCAGATCGAGCGGGTGCTTAAACACGCTGCGGCAGAATCTAAACGCGGCAAAGTAAATGCGGTCGTCTTTATTGGCGATGCGGTAGAGGAATTGCCCGATCAAATCATGGCGGCTGCGGGTGAGCTTGGTCTGCGCGGAGTGCCGGTTTTTGTGTTTCATGAGGGCGGCTTTGAGCCTGCCGGTTCGATCTTAAGGCAGATTGCGCAACTGACGCGGGGCGCGTATTCGAGTTTTGATGCCAACAGTCCACAGCAGTTGCGCGATTTGTTGAAGGCGGTCGCCATATTTGCCGCCGGTGGCCGTAAGGCTCTTGAAAATTACGGGCGTAAGGAGGGCGGAGCGATTCTGCGCCTCACTCACCAGTTAAGCGGAAAGACTTAAAATGGCCGCCATTTTATTGGGCCTATTTGCTTTGGTCGCGGGTGTGTTGCTGTTGAAATGGTATGCGGATGCCGACGTAAAGACTTTGAAAAAGTCGGTACGGTGGGGCGGTGTTTCGCTTCTCGCCCTGGTCATTATTGGTCTAGCCGCGACAGGTCGGCTTGGTGCGGCCTTTGCCGTTTTTATCGGCTTTATTGGTTGGATATGGCGCGTTTTTAATATGATTCAAATGGGCCGCCAAATGGGCGGCATGTTTCGCGGGTTTGGATTTGGCCGCGGGATGGGCGGCAGTTCCGGCGAGGGGCAGTCATCGCAAGTTGAAAGCGATTTCCTGAGCATGCAACTTGATCATGCAACCGGAGCGATGGATGGTGAAGTTCGGCAGGGATCGTTCAAAGGTCGCCGCTTGGGAGAGTTGAGCGAGCAGGATCTCAGCGCGCTACTACTCGAAGTGCAATCAGACCCAGACTCACTACATCTGCTGGAAGCTTACATGGACCGGGTACATCCGGAGTGGAGAGGGGGCGCAGATGAAGGTGGTGGTGACGAGCACTCTGCTCCTGCGCAATCCGGCATCATGTCGGACGAGGAAGCTCGTAAAGTCTTGGGTGTTGGTCCGGATGCGGACCATGGGGCAATCAAGGCGGCTTATCGGCATTTGATGTCACAGCTTCACCCGGATCGGGGTGGTTCGGACTATTTGGCTGCTAAAGTCAATCAAGCTAAAGATACTCTCTTGAAACGTTAGGATATGCTGCGTTGCGGGCGGGTTGTCTCGTTCAGCCCGCCGTGGCACAAATTTGTCTCTGGTCGTTCGCACCGGTAAATGTTTTGGTATCTCAAACGTGTTTTATATAAGGACCTTGCATGTCCCAGCCTGTGCGTAAGGCGGTTTTTCCGGTCGCCGGTCTCGGCACCCGTTTTCTTCCAGCCACAAAAGTAATTCCGAAAGAAATGATCCCGGTTGTGGATAAGCCTGTCATTCAATATGCGGTCGAAGAGGCCTTGGCTGCGGGTATCGAACATTTCATTTTTGTGACATCTGACGGCAAGGAGTCAATCGCGGCTCATTTCGCGCAGCATGATGACTTGGAAAAAATGCTGAAAGCTCGCGGTAAGGATGCCGAGGTGTCTTTGGTACAGGCTGCTACTTTGCCGAAAGGCTCGGTCCATACGGTGAAGCAGAACGAGCCGCTTGGACTTGGTCATGCTGTATGGTGTGCGCGAGAGCTTGTCGGCGATGAACCCTTCGCCGTCCTTTTGCCTGACGATATGGTTCTGTCAAAGACTCCCTGCTTGAAGCAACTTATGGATGCTTATGCGGAAGTCGGAGGGCATGTGGTCGCAGTCGAAGACGTACCGCAGGAAAAGACCAACAGATACGGAATTCTTGATGTGTTGTCGGAAAAGGGACGGCTTGCCAAGGCAAGGGGGTTGGTTGAAAAACCTTCGCCCGAAAGCGCGCCGTCCACGTTGGCGATTATCGGCCGGTATGTTCTAGATGCTGCCGTATTTAAGGCCTTGGATAATCATACACGAGGCGCCGGCGGTGAAATTCAATTGACCGATGCGCTCAATAGCACGCTTAAAGACTTACCGTTTCATGGTTTGCGGTTCGAGGGCGCGCGCTATGACTGCGGAAATCAGGTTGGCTTTGTTGAGGCAAATGTGGCATTTGCGCTCACCAACCCGGAGATGTCCGAAAAGTTAAAGCCGCTGCTGCGCGCCCTACTCGAACAAAACTAGATTTATAGAACTTTAGAGGACACGTCATGCGCATAGCAATGATTGGAACCGGATATGTCGGACTGGTATCGGGAGCATGCTTTGCCGAGTTCGGCGTCAATGTCACATGCGTTGATCGCGATGAATCAAAAATCGAACGCTTAAAAAAAGGCGAGATTCCGATCTACGAGCCAGGTCTGGACGAGCTTGTCAAAAACAATGCCGATGCCGGTCGATTGGTATTTACAACAAATCTGAAGGAAGCGATTGCGGGTGCTGACGCCGTTTTTATTGCTGTGGGCACACCTAGCCGCCGCGGGGATGGTCACGCCGACCTTTCATACGTGCATGGCGCGGCCATGGACATTGCGGGGCATCTGACCGGTTACGCTGTCGTCGTGACTAAGTCTACGGTACCGGTCGGTACGGGCCGCCAAGTCGAAAAAATCATCCGTACCGCACGTCCCGACTTGGAATTTGACGTTGTCTCTAATCCGGAATTTCTGCGCGAAGGGTCCGCCATCAATGATTTTATGCGGCCGGACCGTGTTGTTATTGGGGCTGAAACCGAGCGTGCGCAAACAGTTATGCGCCAGCTTTACCGGGTGCTGTACCTCATAGAGACTCCAATTTTATTTACCTCTCTGGAAACCTCGGAATTGGTAAAATATGCGGCCAACACATTTTTGGCGACGAAGATCAGCTTTATCAATGAGATTGCAGACCTGTGTGAAAAGGTTGGCGCGGATGTGCACGATGTCGCGCGGGGGATTGGATTGGACGGACGAATTGGTCGTAAGTTTCTTCACCCCGGCCCAGGATACGGCGGGTCTTGCTTTCCCAAAGATACTTTGGCGTTAGTTAAAACCGCTCAGGATTCAGGCTCGCCGCTGCGGATTATCGAGACGGTCGTGGAGGTCAATGAGCAACGTAAAGTGCGTATGGCGGGCAAGATTATCGACGCGTGCGGCGGGAATGTGAAAGGTAAAACCATCGCGATCTTGGGCCTGACATTCAAACCCAATACCGACGACATGCGCGATGCCGCTAGTTTGGCGATAGTTCCCGCACTCCAAAAGGCGGGCGCCTCGGTGCGAGCATTCGATCCGGAAGGCATGGGCGAAGCCAAGACTCTGCTATCTGATATTGCATATGGTGAAGACGCTTATGATGCGATGAAAGGGGCGGATGCCGTGGTCTTACTCACGGAATGGAATCAGTTCCGCAATCTTGATCTGGAGCGTGTGAAATCGCTTCTAAGCCATCCCATCATGATTGATCTTCGAAATATTTACTCGCCGGGTGATATGAAAACGGCCGGCTTCAGCTATACGTGTATCGGTCGACCCATTGCATAGGTTGTTCATTAAATTATGACGTTTACCCATGAGTTCCATTCGAGTGTTTTGCGCGAATACGATATCCGCGGCATTGTCGGAGAAACCTTGTCTACGGATGATGCGCGTGCGGTAGGCCGGTTGTTTGGTACGATCGTTCGTCGCAACGGCGGATCACGTGTGTGCGTGGGCTATGATGGACGATTGAGTTCGCCCGACATGGAGGCGGCGCTCGTCGAGGGCTTAACGGCGGCGGGGATCAACGTCGAGCGCATCGGATGCGGCTCAACGCCCATGTTGTACTACGCGGTGTTTGCGACAGATGCGGATGGCGGCGTTATGGTGACGGGGTCTCACAATCCTCCCACTCACAACGGCTTTAAGATGATGCTGGGGAAGAAGCCATTCTTCGGTGCGGACATTACGAATCTGGCAGTGCTGGCCGCGGCTGGTGATGTTGAAAACGGGCAGGGAACGATCAAAAATAACAAGATATTCCCGCAGTACATCGAACGGGTGTTGAGGGATTTTGAAGGCAGCCGTGTTCTCTCAGCAGTATGGGATCCCGGTAACGGTGCTGGGGCAGACGCGGTGACGGAGCTGGTGAAAACATTGCCGGGCCGCCACATAGTCATTAACGGCGCTATTGATGGAACTTTTCCCGCGCATCATCCTGATCCTACGGTTCCAAAAAATCTTGAGCAATTGATCGAATGTGTGAAGGCGGAGAAGGCTGACGTTGGGTTTGCTTTCGATGGTGATGCGGATCGCATTGGTATTGTTGATGGTCAAGGTCGCATTCTTTGGGGCGATCAAATCATGCAAGTTCTGGCCGAGGATGTGCTGAAGACCCATCCAGGTGCACCGATTATTGCCGACGTTAAAGCAAGCCAAGCGTTCTTTGATGAAGTCGCGCGGATGGGCGGTCAAGCGGTGATGTGGAAAACGGGACACTCGCTTATCAAAAATAAAATGGCCGAGCTGAAGGCTCCTCTAGCCGGAGAGATGAGCGGTCACATTTTCTATGCCGATAAATACTACGGCTTCGACGATGCTCTTTACGTAGCGGTTAGATTTTTGAGCATCATGGCGCGTGATGAGTCTTTTGATTTGATCGAACGCTACAATCACTTCCCGGCAATGATAAACACGCCTGAACTTCGTTTTCCTTGTGCGGATGATCGTAAGTTCACGGTGATTGATGAAGTGAAAGCTCGATTGCGGAACTCGGATGCCGACGTCAATGATATTGACGGAGTACGAGTGTCGGGAAAGGGTGGCTGGTGGCTGCTACGGGCTTCAAACACGCAGGCGGTTTTAGTGGCCCGGGCCGAGGCGGATACGTCTGAGAACCTGGGCCTGCTAAGAAGCGAACTCGCAGCACAGCTTAAAGAAAGCGGTGTCGATCTACCGGCAGACTCAGCAGAGCATTAAACTTTATCGGGATGCGAGCTTTGTCGTGCCCGGCTTTACAGCCAGGCAGTTGTCCATGTTCTTCGGAACAGCGATTGAACAGGCTTTAACAAGATTGCGTTTTTCGAGACCGAGTACGCGTGCACGATAGAGTGTCCGGCCTTTAATTCTCACGCGTTCCGTTACAGCTCGCACATCTCCGTAGCGATGGAGTTTGCCGGCAGCCTTATCGGCTACGGTTTGTGCCGTGGATTGGAGGCTAAAGGCACCGAGCTGAATTCCCCAGGTTTCGTCAATAATGACCCATGTGGGAATCTTACCTGGGTCTTCGTCCCGATCGCCTGCCGATTCACTGGCACTAATAGTACTGGCGTCTGCCGTCTCAAAACTATCCTGCAGCGCCTCAATGCGGTGAGCCGCGATGACCGTTTCAGGGCGGTCGGAGAGGAGGGCAAAGCCTTTGTCCATAAGATCGGCAAGATGCTGGTCGCGTGTTTTTACACTGCGGCCACCCAAAACAACTGCAATCAGCCTGTGTCCATCACGATTTGCAGACGCGGCGAGGTTAAACCCAGATGCGCGGGTATAGCCGGTCTTGATGCCGTCTGCGCCTTCGTAGTTAGCAAGCAGGTGGTTGTGTGAACGGTAAGTCTTTCCGGCATAGGAGAACTTGGGCCGCGAGAAATAGGCGTACTGCTCCGGAAAATCTTTGAACAATCGAGCGGAAAGAATGGCCATGTCTCGGGCCGTTGACACTTGCTTGGAGTTTGGCAGGCCGGATGCATTACGGAAGGTCGTTTTGGACATACCCAAGGCGCGGGCCTTCTTCGTCATCTTGACGGCAAATAAATATTCTTTGTCGGCTAAGTGTTCGGCGACCACCGCGGCAACATCGTTGGCGGATTTGGTTACAAGGGCGTTGATCGCATCTTCGACTTTGATGGTCGAGCCGGGTTTGAGGCCCAACCGCGTTGGAGCTTGCCCGGCAGCGTGCCTGGATACTTTCATCGGCGTGTTCAAGGTGACGTCGCCTTGTTCGAGAGCCTCGAACAGAATGTAAAGCGTCATCATTTTAGTCAGAGAGGCGGGATAGCGACTGTTGTCGGCGTAGGCTTCATGTAAAACACGGCCCGTATCGGCTTCGACAACAATCGATGCATATATATTGGCCGACATCGCAGCCGATGGCAGAGCAATCAGAAGTGCGACAGCTAAGAACCGAATGAACGCGGGGAGAATCCCCATTTTTAGCCCCCAAACCCTAAAAGTAAGCCCAGACCCGATCGCTCGAATCCTGTGGATAACTTTGTCTTGCATCGGTCCTAACGTCTTGCGACTTGCCGTTCTTCGGGCGGCTAATAGCTGGTTGTCCAGCCTTCATTATCAGAAATTTACGCGTTTCGACTCGACCTGTCCACAGCCACCTTGCCCATCGCATTGAATTTTATGATCTTTTACCTAGATTAAGAATTGTTTAATCTTTGGTTGTTCGCCCGTGTGGAAATGCTGAGTTGGCCGTTTCTTTTTGCCGAATTGAAATTAATCATGTGCCATCCCCTGGCATTGGCAGAATTTTGGCACATACTTATACTTAACCAGACGGATGCTAAGCTTGGCGGCTTAGAATTCGGCGAGTGAGAAGGTGCTAAGTGTAAGATTATGAAGCGTTTTTTAACAAATCACGAGTTTCTAGTAGAGCGTAAGCCTTCGGTTGCGCCGACTGCATACGGCGTTCGTATGTCTGATGAACGCAAGGGCGATGACGACGAGCGCATCAATACAGGTGTGGTCGTAAAACCCCGGCCCAAAGTTAAAAAGCCGTCGATGTACAAAGTTCTGATGCTGAACGACGATTACACACCGATGGAGTTTGTCGTTCATGTTCTTGAGCGATTCTTTAGTAAAAGCGCTGATGAAGCCACGCAGATCATGCTCCATGTCCACCAAAAGGGCGTTGGTATTTGCGGCGTGTTTACGTTTGAAATAGCAGAGACCAAGGTGAACCAGACGATGGAGTTGGCTCGCAAGAACCAGCATCCGCTTCAGTGCACTTTGGAAAAAGAGTAGAGGCGGACTTGGAGGAGGGACCCGCCGCTACTATTTAGCAGAAGGGCATATGCCCGGCATCGAGATTTCGGTGTGCGTCGCAGGAAAGGATAGGGTCTATTGTCTATGTTATCGCAGAACCTGGAAAAAACCCTCCATGTTGCCTTAGCCGCTGCGGCTGAGCGCAGACACGAATTCGCCACCCTTGAGCATTTGCTTATGGCGCTGTGCGACGACGATGATGCTGTCGCAGTTATGCGCGCGTGCAATATCGAAATCGACGATCTTCGTGCGAAGATCGCCGAATTTCTTAGCGATGAATTGAATGACATCGTTTCTCTCACGGTTGAAGACCCTAAACCAACCGCCGGCTTTCAGCGTGTGGTGCAGCGCGCGGCTATTCACGTGCAATCCTCCGGACGCGAGGAGGTGACCGGCGCCAACGTCTTGGTTGCGCTGTTCTCGGAACGGGAAAGCCATGCTGTCTACTTCTTGCAAACGCAGGAGATGACTCGTCTAGACGCTGTGAATTACATATCCCACGGGATCGCCAAACGCGCGACAACATCTGATCGCAAAACCGTGCATGGCGCGGATCAAGACGCGAAATCGGAGGATGTAGTTAAGAAAGGCCGTGAGGCTCTTACCGCCTATTGCGTGGACCTGAACGAAAAGGCGCGTGAGGGCAAAATCGACCCTCTCATCGGACGTGAAAAGGAAGTCGATCGCACGATTCAAATTCTGTGCCGCAGAACCAAGAACAATCCGCTGTATGTCGGGGATGCCGGCGTAGGCAAGACAGCCATAGCCGAGGGCTTGGCTCTTAGAATAATAAACAAGGATGTTCCCGAGGTTTTACATAATGCCACGATTTTTGCGCTGGATATGGGCGCATTGCTGGCGGGCACGCGTTATCGTGGCGACTTCGAGGAGCGTCTGAAAGCCGTTGTTTCTGAGCTGGAAGGCTTGGAAGGCGCAGTTCTGTTCATTGATGAAATTCATACTGTTATCGGTGCTGGCGCGACATCTGGCGGTGCCATGGACGCTTCGAATCTTCTCAAACCGGCTTTGGCGTCGGGATCACTCCGGTGTGTGGGGTCGACCACCTATAAGGAATACAGAAGCTATTTTGAAAAAGATCGTGCGTTGGCTCGTCGGTTTCAGAAGATCGATGTGAGCGAACCGTCGATTGAAGACGCTGTGAAAATTCTTAAAGGGCTGAAGCCCTACTACGAAGCGCATCACAAGGTGCGTTATACCGCTGAATCCTTGCGAACCGCCGTTGAGTTGTCTGCGCGCTACATAAATGATCGCAAGCTGCCGGACAAAGCGATTGATGTTATTGACGAAGTGGGGGCCTCACGCATGCTTCTTCCGGAAAGCAAGCGGCGCAAGGTTGTATCCGTAAGGGACGTGGAGGAAGTCATCGCAACAATGGCGCGAGTTCCGCCTAAAAGCGTTTCGCGCGATGACAAGAAATCTCTGCAAAGCCTGGAGCGCGATCTGTGCACGATGGTTTTTGGCCAAGACAAAGCGATCACGGCCTTGTCCAGCTCGATCAAACTTGCGCGTGCAGGCTTGCGTGAGCCTGAGAAGCCTATCGGGGCCTATCTCTTTTCTGGCCCAACAGGTGTGGGCAAGACTGAGGTCGCGCGGCAGTTGGCGAATTCATTAGGCATTGAGTTGCACCGTTTTGATATGTCCGAATACATGGAACGTCATTCGGTCTCGCGGCTGATCGGCGCGCCGCCGGGCTATGTCGGATTTGATCAAGGCGGATTACTGACCGACGCCGTGGACCAGCATCCCCATTGCGTGTTGCTGCTCGACGAGATCGAAAAAGCCCATCCGGATCTGTTCAATATTCTTTTGCAGGTGATGGACCACGGCAAACTCACCGACCACACCGGGAAGAGTGTTAACTTTCGGAATGTCATATTGATCATGACTACGAATGCCGGCGCAGCCGACCTAGCGAAAAATGCGATCGGCTTCGGGCGAGAGACGCGGGAAGGCGAGGATCAAGAAGCGATCGAGCGCATGTTTACGCCGGAATTTCGCAATAGGCTGGATGCAATTATCACGTTCGCAAACCTAGCCCCCGAGATTGTGGGCCGTGTTGTTGACAAGTTCATCATGCAGCTTGAAGGGCAACTTTCCGACCGCAATGTGACAATCGACCTGAGCCCTGCCGCCCGCGATTGGTTGGCGAAAAAGGGGTATGATTCACGAATGGGCGCTCGGCCGCTTGGGCGGGTTATTCAGCAAGAGATCAAAAAGCCGTTGGCTGATCACCTATTGTTTGGCGATTTGATTACCGGCGGCCATGTGAAGGTCGGCATCGAAAAAGATAAGGTGAAGTTCGAGATCACGGCGGCCAAAACCGAGGCCAAAAAGGGTGCGGCCAAGGAAAGCGGTAAGGGCAGCGCATCTGGCACTTCGCGCCGTTCCGGATCGAAAAAGCGCGAGCCGGTAAAATAGCGGTCGTTCAAGTAACGGTTACGGCTCTCGGCTGAGTCTGGTCAGCATTTTTCCAAGTTCCATCGGGAACGGAAACACGATCGTTGAATTTTGCTCTCCGGCGATGGTGGCCAATGTCGTGAGATATCGGAGCTGCATAGCCTCCGGATTTTTGCTTAAAATCTCTGCCGCTTCGAGAAGCTTTTGCGCGGCTTGCTGTTCGCCTTCGGCGCTTATGACTTTGGCACGGCGCTCGCGCTCGGCTTCGGCTTGGCGCGCGATGGCCCTCACCATATTCTCATTTAGGTCGACATGTTTGATTTCGACGTTGGCGACTTTTATGCCCCAGGCGTCGGTTTGTGCGTCTAAAATCTCCTGTATATCGACATTCAGCTTGTCTCTTTCGGCGAGCATCTCATCCAGTTCATGTTTGCCAAGCACGGACCTGAGTGTTGTCTGTGCGAGTTGGCTGGTGGCCTCAAGATAGTTCTCGACTTGGATGATTGCGCGTTCAGGATCAATCACTCGAAAATACAAAACGGCATTGACGCGGACGGATACGTTGTCACGCGAAATTACGTCTTGAGTTGGCACGTCTAGCGCAACGGTGCGTAAATCGGTGCGCACCATTTGTTGGATCACTGGGATCAGGATGATGATGCCTGGGCCCTTAACGCTGGTGAAACGCCCAAGTGTAAATACAACGCCACGTTGGTACTCACGTAGAATTTTGACCGCCGACGCCAAAAATACGATGAGGATGATAATGATCGGGAAATAGAATCCGAAGTCCGAAAACATAGCGCGTTCCTTCCTTAATTTTCGGGAACTGTTTCTGGTTCTACGTGCAGTGTCAAACCATCGATTGAAGTCACACGGGCTTTTTGGTCACATGTCAGTGGCACAGTGCAGACGGCTTGCCATCGCTCGCCATGGACAAGCATGTGCCCGTGCAGGCCATGCCAGTCTTGAATTTTGCCGACTTGGCCAATCATCTGGTCGCGACCGCTAACAATCTGTCGCCCTTGGGATGAAATCGCCATACGGACCACGACAAGAGAAAAGGCGAGGGCGCTGACCGTTGTCCCTATGACAATGGGCCATGATATGGCGAACGCGGGAGAGTCGGTGTCGATTAAAATGGCTGCGCCCAGAACAAAGGCGATGGCCCCTCCTATACCGAGCGCCCCAAAAGACGGGGCAAAGGCTTCAGCCACAATCAGGAGCAATCCCAAAACGATTAGTCCGGCACCGGCGTAGTTTACCGGTAGTGCTGCGAGGGCATACAAACCAATAATAAGACAGATCGCTCCTATCGTGCCGGGATAGATAGAGCCGGGATTCATGAATTCAAAGATAAGACCGTAGACGCCGATCATCATCAGGATGAGGGCGACGTTGGGATTGGTAATTGCACCCAGCAGTTCTGTTCGCCAATCCGGTTTGATTTGGACGAGTTCGAGGGTCTTTGTATTCAACGTAAAATTGGTATCGTTGATCTGCACAGAGCGGCCATCGATTTGCGTGAGTAGGTCGGTTGTGCTTACTGCGACGACGTCAATGACCTGTTGATTCAAAGCATCAGAGGCAGACAAACTGGACGCTTGCCGTACGGCCCTCTCCGCCCAGTTTGCGTTGCGTCCACGCATTTGGGCGAGGGAGCGTATATAGGCAACAGCATCGTTGACGGCTTTGGCCTCCATCACATCGCTCGGCTTTTCAGAGGGGGGGGCGTCCTGATCATCTGAGCTTTCGGGTGGCTGGGGAAGGTCGGGTGTGCCGCCAATTTGTACCGGGGTCGCCGCGCCTAGATTGGTGCCCGGCATCATCGCTGATACATGGCTGGCATACATAATGTATGTGCCTGCGCTTGCTGCGCGTGCGCCGGACGGGCTAACAAATGACGCCACAGGAACGGGCGAGGCAAGAATCTCTTGGATAATAGTTCGCATTGATGTGTCGAGGCCGCCGGGAGTGTCCATACGCAGGATAATCAGCGAGGCATTCTGAGCGGCAGCTGAGGCTAGGCCTTTGGAAATGTAAGAGGCTGTTGCCGGTCCAATGACTCCCTCAATTTGTAACACAACGGCAGTACCGCCGTTTGTAGGGGGCTCCCCTGCATGCGTAGTGCCGAGGAAAAACCCAAGCGCCAGCATGAGGAGCGTCGCCGTTAAGAGCCTTCGGGCCATTTCACGAGTATAGACCTTCGGTGAAAGAATTTCACCTGCTGTCGATGACCCCGCTGGATTAGGGCGTAGGCGGCTTTCGCGCTAAATTGACGAATTCATCCGCACTCAAAGGTCGGCCAAAAAGATAGCCCTGTAAAAGCGCGCATTGGGTTGTTCTCAATATATTTGCTTGACCGTTTGTCTCTACACCTTCGGCCACCACGCCAAAGCCAAGCCGGTCGGCTAATCCGATGATCGCACCAACAATATCACTGTCCGCGGGGCTATGGTCCAAGTCCTTCACAAACGAACGGTCGATTTTGACAATGTCTATGGGCAGCCGCTTGAGATAGGCGAGAGAGGAGTAGCCGGTTCCGAAATCGTCGATTGAAAGTTTCACGCCCAAAGCTTTCAATGTTCCGAGTGTTGTGATGGCTTTTTCAATGTCAACGGACATCGCGCCTTCTGTAAGCTCCAACTCCAAGCAGTTTGGATCAATTTTAGTTTCGTTGATGATGCGCTTTACGACGTCGATCAGGTGAGGGTCTAAGAATTGCGTCGGCGATAAGTTTACCGACACACTTTTGATCGAAAGACCGGCTGCCCGCCAGTTGACGAATTGTCGGCAAGCCTCGCGCAGAGTCCATTCACCTATAGCGGCAATGAGTCCGCATTCCTCTGCGAACGAAATAAATGAGCCGGGGGGAAGGAGACCTCGTTCGGGATGTTGCCACCTTACAAGAGCTTCTGCCGCGACAATGCCGTGTGATGCCGATTCTACCTTTGGCTGGAAATACAGCACGAACTCTTGCCGTTCGAGTGCGCGCCTTAGATCGTTTTCGATGCTCAAGCGTTCTGACGCTGCTGAAAGCATGTGAGATTCAAAGCAAACAGCTGCTCGTGCCTTACTTTGCTTGGCGGCAAACATCGCCATATCTGCATTGCGAATGAGTAGTTGCGCCGTGTTCCCGTCGTTGGGGTAATGGCTAATGCCGATGGACGGTAAGCAGTAGATTTCCCGGCCCTCAACGACGAAAGGGTGCGCGAAGCTGTATAGTAATTTATCGGCAAGTTGTTTGCTGCTGTTCTGATCGTTCACATCGGTAGCAACGATTAGGAATTCGTCACCACCTAACCGTCCGACTATGTCGGACAAGCGGGTGCTGGACCGTAAACGGCTCGCAACCGAACGTAAAAGTTCATCACCAGCCTGATGCCCCATGCCATCGTTAATTTGCTTGAACCCATTGAGGTCCAAGTAAAGCACAGCTAAGGACGTCTTCTGCCGAACTGCGCGGCTAATTGCTTGCTCTAGGCGGTCATTGATCAACCATCGATTAGGCAGATTTGTGAGAAAATCGTAGCTGGCCTGATGTTTAATGCGGTGTTCTTGCTTTTTCCGGAAACTGATGTCGGCACATGTAATAATTGTATGACTAAGCTCGCCGTTTTCATCCCTAACCGTGGAAGCAGATAGCGTCGCGACAAATGGGTTTCCATTCAATCGTCGGCAGGTTGCCTCGCCAGTCCATGTTCCACGTAGATTCACTTCGTGCCAGATCGCGGGTAAAAATGTTTTTTCGTGGTACCCAGGCGCTAGGATATCCAGAGGCTTTTCGATCAACTCTGGCGCCGCAAATCCCGTTATCGTCTCGTAAGCCGGATTGACGGCTCGCACGGTTAAGTCACGATCAACGATAAGGATGCCGTCACCAACGCTTTCGAATACTTTGGCTAAAAGGCGAATTTGTTGTTCATCCGCTTTGCGACGCGTGATGTCTTCGACCGTTCCTTCGTAGTATAGAATTTTTCCTGCTGCGTCGCGGACGCAGCGTGCATTCTCTGTAATCCAAATTATTGTGTCGTCAGCGCGGTAGATTTGCGCTTCAAAGTCTCTGACGATGCCTTCGTCTGCCATGGACTTTTTAAAGGCATCCCGTCGTGTCGGGTCCAAGTAAAGCTGTCCGGCAATATCCGTCAGATCAGCGATGAGGGCGTCGGGTGAGTCATACCCATAGATCTTGGCGAGCGCAGGATTGACCCTGAGGTATTGGCCGTTGACGGTTGTTTGATAAATTCCCTCGACGGCATTTTCAAAAATGCTGCGGTATTGGATTTCTGCATCGCTGGAGGCGCGGTCCTCCTGTGCTTCTCCGGGTTCAACCATGGACTGCAATGATAAATGGGTACGTTTATGCTTCTCTTGCGTCATTTTGTGCGCTTGAATCACTCGTAATGGTGGTGTGAGTTGATAAAAAAACGCCCTGCCGGGCAGGACCGGCAGGGCGTTGCGAGAGTAAGGATGCGAACTTCGATCCTTAGACGCTGTAGTACATCTCGTATTCCACCGGATGCGGTGTGGTCTCAAAGCGCATAACCTCGTTCATCTTGAGGCTAATGTAGCCGTCAATCATGTCGTTGGAAAACACATCACCCGCCGTCAGGAAGTCACGGTCCGCACTGAGGCTTTCGAGAGCTTCACGCAAGCTTCCGCAAACGGTCGGCACGCCCGCTAGTTCTTCGGGCGGCAGGTCATAGAGATTCTTGTCCATCGGATCGCCCGGATGAATCTTGTTTTTGATGCCGTCGAGTCCGGCCATCAACATGGCCGAGTATGCCAAATACGGGTTTGCCGACGGATCGGGGAAGCGCACCTCAACACGTTTGCCCTTGGGGCTGGAGACGTGCGGGATGCGGCAAGACGCCGACCGATTGCGTGCGGAATAGGCGAGCAACACCGGAGCCTCATAACCCGGCACCAAGCGCTTGTAGCTGTTAGTGGTGGGGTTGGTGAACGCGTTGATCGCTTTGGCGTGTTTGATAATCCCGCCGATGTAGTAAAGGCAGGTTTCAGACAGATCGGCATACCCTGATCCGGCGAAAGTGTTTTTGCCGTCTTTCCAGATGGACTGGTGGACGTGCATGCCCGAGCCGTTGTCCTGAAACACAGGCTTAGGCATGAAGGTTGCCGTTTTACCGTAAGAGTGCGCGACCATGTGCACGCCGTATTTATAAATCTGCATGCCGTCGGCCATCTTCATCAAGGTATCAAATTTGATGCCGAGTTCATGCTGAGCCGGGGCCACTTCGTGATGGTGCTTTTCCATCGAGAGGCCCATCTCGGATAGGACGGAAACCATTTCAGCCCGCAGGTCTTGCGCACTGTCCACAGGCGCGACGGGGAAGTAGCCGCCCTTGACACGCGGTCGGTGGCCCGGGTTGCCTTCTTCGTAGGGTCGGCCGTCGTTGTACGGACCTTCTTCACTGTCTATGGAGAAAAACATGTTGTTCGGTGACGTCGAATAGCGAACATCGTCAAAGATGAAAAACTCTGCCTCAGGGCCGAAGTAGGCTGTGTCGCCGACACCGGCGGCGGCCATGTAATCAATCGCTCTATGTGCGATGGCGCGCGGGCAGCGTTCATAAAGTTGACCGGTGGACGGCTCAATAACGTCGCAAAACAGGATGAGCGTCGGCTGGGCGGTGAAGGGATCCATCACAGCGGTCGACAGATCTGGTCTCAAGCTCATGTCGGACTCGTTAATGTCTTTCCATCCCGCAATGGACGAGCCGTCGAACATAATGCCCTCGGTCAGCATTTCTTCGTCAACGGTGTCAACATACTGAGCCGTATGCTGCCATTTCCCCGACGGATTGGTGAATCGGAAATCAACATATTTGACTTCCTTTTCTTTAATCATCTCCAAGATTTTTTTTACGTCTGACATGGTGCTTTCCTGTTCCTGCCGTTCGCGGTTGTAATGTTTTGTGTGAGCGCGGATTAAACCTAGTGCGCCATCGGCTTAATTTTTAGTCTGCGCGGTATTGGTATTTTCCGGATAACTTTTTGCTTTAGCTTCGGCTGATTTGATTGCCGAATTAGACGGCGTCGGCGCCGCGTTCCCCGGTTCTGATTCGAATTGCGTCCTCAACAGTGTAGACAAATATCTTACCGTCTCCAATTCGTCCTGTGTGCGCCGCCTTTTGAATGGCCTCTATGGCGCGATCAAGCATGTTGTCATCCATGACGATCTCGATTTTGACCTTCGGGAGAAAGTCCACAACGTACTCTGCTCCTCGATAAAGTTCCGTGTGACCCTTCTGGCGCCCAAACCCTTTCGCTTCGGTGACGGTAATGCCCTGCAGACCAACGTCGTGCAGCGCTTCCTTCACTTCGTCGAGCTTGAAGGGTTTGATGATAGCTTCAATTTTTTTCATACTTTTACGGGCCTCTCCTAAATTTCTCTGGGCACACCGCTGAAGGCGGGCCGCAGGCCCTACCTGTTCTTCAAGAGTCGTGCCAACTCGAGGGGAGAGAGAAATACGGGGCATTTATTGGACTACAACCCTTGAAGCGCAAGGGTTTCAGATCAAATATGCTCAATAACAAAACAGAATGATCAATTCTTAAGCAGTTGTAGAGGGTGGTGATCTGGCGGAGCCGCTTGACGCTTACCTGGGAAAGGGGTTAGGAACCGCATCGCGTCTACGGGCGCTCGGTGGCGGGTATAGCTCAGTTGGTTAGAGCGCCTGGTTGTGGTCCAGGAGGTCACGGGTTCGAGACCCGTTACTCGCCCCATTTTCCCTACAGTAACGCGAGTTGATCCTCCGGGAGCGGAGTAGGAAAGCGTTTCACGAAAGCGTTTTCAATGGGATAGGTTGTGACACGGTAACATAATACCGTATTCAGAAGTTACTGATTTTACTTATAATTCTCCGTTGACTTTACCTTTGATATTCACATAATGCGCGCCTTGTGCGAGGCCGGGCCGCAGCGCCGTGCCGCCGTTCCTACGTCAAATCGAATTCGCGCTGCCCAGCAATTGAGAAAAGCAATGAGAACCTACTCAGCCAAACCTACGGACGTAGAAAGAAAGTGGTTTATCATCGACGCCGAAGGCATTGTCCTTGGCCGTATGGCGGCGATCGTGGCCCAAATTCTACGTGGCAAGCATAAAACTATGTACACGCCGCATATCGATACGGGCGACCATGTGGTGATCGTGAACGCCGAGAAAGTGAAGCTCACCGGCCGCAAAGCCGATCAGCGCATTTTTTACTGGCACTCTGGTCATCCGGGCGGACTGAAAGAACACACACCTCGCCGGACGTTGTCGGGCCGTTTCCCGGAACGCGTTGTCCAACGCGCGATCGAACGCATGATGCCCAAAGACAGTCCTTTGGCGCGTGCCCAGTTGAAAAAATTGAAGGTTTATGCAGGTGCGGAACATCCTCATGAGGCGCAGAGCCCCGAAGTGATGGATCTCGCCAGCCGTAACCGCAAGAACAAGCCCTAAGAGCAGGATAAGTTTTCATGGCCGAAGAAACACAATCGTTGGCAGATGTTAAGGCGCTCGTTGACGCCGCGGCAGCGCCCAAAGTGGAACCAAAGCGCGATGCCCAGGGGCGTTCGTACGCAACCGGTAAGCGTAAAGATGCAGTCGCCCGCGTGTGGGTGAAGCCCGGTAAAGGGCGCATTATGGTGAATAATCGTGAGTTCGAGAATTATTTCGTTCGTCCGGTTTTGCGCATGATCATCAACCAGCCTTTTGCGGTGACTAACCGTGCCGGCGAATTCGACGTGATTTGCACAGTGTCGGGCGGTGGTTTGTCCGGTCAGGCCGGTGCGGTCCGTCACGGCATCTCGAAGGCGTTGACGTACTACGAGCCCGAGCTTCGTCCGGCTTTGAAAGCCGGCGGATTTCTGACGCGTGATTCGCGTACCGTTGAGCGTAAGAAGTACGGCCGTAAGAAAGCCCGTCGTAGCTTCCAGTTCTCGAAGCGCTAAAACGCAGACCATACGTGTTTTGGAAAGAGCGCTTCGGGCAGCCGGAGCGCTCTTTTTCTTTTCCGAATCCAGGAGCGGAAAATGAAACCAACCATATTCATTGACGGGGAGGCGGGTACAACAGGTCTTCAAATCCGGCAGCGGCTTGAGGGCCGGAGCGATGTAGACCTCGTCTCAATTGACCCGGAAAAACGCAAGGACCAAACCGCCCGCGCCGACCTATTAAACGGCGCGGACGCCGTCGTGCTGTGTTTGCCTGATGATGCGGCGCGCGAAGCTATTAAATTAATCACGAATCCAAATGTGAAAGTTGTCGATGCCTCAACAGCGCATCGGACAGCTGAGGGGTGGACGTTTGGCTTTCCTGAGATGGCACTTTCGCAGCGGGCCGAAATTGCCAAAGCAAAGCGCGTGAGCAATCCTGGCTGCTGGTCGACAGGCGCAATCGCGCTTTTCCGGCCTTTGGTGGAAGCGGGCATGATGAATGCCGACTATCCTGCATCGATCTCTGGATTTAGCGGATATTCCGGTGGCGGCAAGGCGATGATCGCAGAGTTTGAAGACACGACAAACGCCGCGTACACCGATGTGCCTTGCCGAATTTACGGGCTGGAGATGACCCATAAACATTTACCCGAAATTCAGAAATATGCCGGCCTGCAAGCGCCACCGTTGTTTGCTCCCGCCGTCGGTCGTTATCGGCAGGGAATGATTGTCGATGCGCCGGTAGCTCTTTCTAGACTGGCTAAAAAAGTGGCGCTGGCCGACATTCATGCCGCATTGACGAACGCTTATACTGGCCAGCGTTTTGTGAAGGTTATCCCGCAGGAGCAATCGGCTGCGCTAAAAGCCTTGGCGCCCGAAGGGCTCAATGGAACCAATGACCTCCACATTCATGTATTCGGCGCTCCGGACGGCCAACATGTGCGGTTGGTTGCATTGCTGGATAATCTCGGCAAGGGTGCCTCCGGTCAGGCGGTGCAAAATCTGAACATCATGCTGGGACTTCCGGAAGTTGCCGGGCTTGAAAACTAGCTGAAGGTCTTGAGGGGAAAATAATGTCAGGTCCGTTGATCATGCCCTGGAAGGGCATTATGCCAAAAATTGCCGACGATGCGTTTATCGCGCCAAATGCGACCATCATTGGCGATGTGGTTATTGGTCCCAAGGCCAGCATCTGGTTCAACTGTGTTCTGCGCGGGGACGTCAACGCTATACGCGTTGGCGCGCGCACCAATATTCAAGACGGGACGATTGTTCACGTCGATAGCGGTACCGAGGCCAATGAAGCTGGTCATCCGACCCTCATCGGCGAGGATATTCTCATCGGCCACAACGCCATGATCCACGGCACGACTATTGAAGACGGCGGGTTTGTTGGCATGTGTTCGACGCTTTTGGATGGTGTAGTTGTTGAAGGGGGCGCCATGGTCGCCGCCGGTGCACTGGTCGGTCCAGGTAAGCGGATACGCCGCAACCAGCTGTGGGGCGGTGTTCCCGCCAAACATTTGCGCGATATGAAACCGGAAGAAGCCAGTTATGCGCCGGATGGCGTGGCCCATTATATGAAGTTGGCAGAAGGTTACCGCGCCCATTTCGCTGCGAATCCTGCGTAAAACAGCGTTTTCGTAAAAGCGTCATTTTCACGTACCATCCGTCCGGCTAGATTATCGTCAGATAAAATTTAGGGTAAGGGGGCGCCATGCGCTCGTGGATACTGGCGGCGTTATTCATTTGTATGTCTCAGGCCGCTGCGGCCGCAGATGATTGTCCTCATGGACAACTTGATCCGCGTTACTGCGACGTGAACGGCGATATGGTCGCAGATGCCCCGACCCAGGCCGATCAATGGACTGATCCCCGCACCATCATATTTTCCTACACGCCGGTCGAAGACCCGTCGGTTTACAGCGGCGTTTGGGATGGATTCCTAAAACACATGGAAGAGGTTACTGGCCGCCGCGTCCGGTTCTTCCAGGTGCAGTCCTACGCGGCCCAACTTGAAGCCTTGCGCTCCGGGCGCTTGCATGTGGCAGGAGTTAATACCGGCAGCAATCCTATCGCTGTGAACTGCGCCGGGTTTGTGCCGTTCACAATGATGGCAGCAGCAGACGATTCCTTTGGGTATGAGATGGAAATTATAGTTCCGGCCGGCTCGCCCATTCAAACGCCTGAAGACCTTAAGGGAAAGACCATCGCATTCAGTGCGCCTACGTCGAACTCGGGGTTCAAGGCGCCTTCGGCTATTCTCAAATCTGAGTATGGGCTCGATGCCGATAAGGACTACAAGGTCGTGTTCTCGGGCAAGCATGACAATTCTATTCTTGGTGTTGTTAATGGCGACTATGAGGCCGCAGCGGTCGCGAATTCAGTTCTCGGTCGGATGATTGATCGAGATGTTTTCGATCCAGTAAAAATTCGTTCGGTCTATAAGTCCGAAACATTTCCCACCACGGCTTATGGCTACGCTCACAATCTAAATCCAGAACTGGCGAATAAGATAAAAGAAGCATTCTTCAGCTATCAGTGGGCGGGGTCTCCGCTGAAACAAGAGTTTTCCGACCTCGATAAGTTTGTACCAATCACCTACCAGTCCGACTGGAATATCGTGCGTAAAATCGACGCGGCGATGGGCGTGACTTACGATTGCCGTTGACCGGCACTCCCTATCCTCGTCAGAGTGCAGTATGTCTGGTCTCCAACTCGACAATTTAAGTAAGTGCTACGGTGCGAAAACTGCTCTGCACGGGGTCAGTCTTCGCGTCGGTGAAGGAGAGGTGATTGCTCTCATTGGGCCGTCAGGTGCGGGCAAGAGTACGCTGATCCGATGCATCAACCGCTTGGTCGAGCCCTCAAGTGGCCGTATATCACTCGGTGACTCGGAGCTAAGTGCTCTAAAGTCCGCGGGACTGCGTCGGGCGCGACGGCACATCGGCATGATTTTCCAAGAGTTTGCCCTGGTTGAGCGGCTAACGGTCATGGAAAATGTGTTGTCGGGTCGCCTCGGCTATGTCGGATTCTGGCGAAGTTGGTTCCGGCGATTTCCGCAGCGAGATGTCGATCTCGCATTTTCACTCCTGGACCGGGTTGGGCTTGGTGAGTTCGTTGATCAGCGGGCGGATCAGTTGTCAGGCGGTCAGCGCCAGCGCGTTGGGATAGCGCGCGCGCTCATGCAAGAGCCAGATTTGCTCTTGGTTGACGAGCCGACAGCCAGTCTCGACCCTAAAACCGCCCGGCAGATTATGCGTTTGATTTTAGATTTATGTACGGAACGTAACCTCACAGCGGTCATCAATATACATGATGTGCCGCTTGCGAAATTGTTTGTACCGCGCATCGTTGGCTTAAAAGACGGAGCTGTTGTTTTTGATGGAGGACCCGACCAGCTAACTCCGGATGTACTAACGCGTATCTACGGCGAGGAGGATTGGGCGGCAACAACTGAGGCGCGACCTGCGACTAACCTCAAAGGCAAATCTGGTGTTCTGGACCAAGATCGAATTGCGGGCGAACGCTGATGGCGGAGATCACGCACTCGGTTTCGCGTGAGTGGAAACGGCCTCCGTTTATTCGCAGTTCTCGCCTGCGGCTTTTCCTGATTGTAGGCACCTTCGTATATCTAGTTGTCGCTTTGGCTTCAGTCGAAGTGAATTGGACCCGTGTTGCGGAAGGTGGGCCGCGCGCGATGCGCTTTATCCTTGCATTTTTTCCGCCGGATTTTACATCGCGCGGGAGTGCCATTGTTTCCGGTATTCTTGAAAGCCTTTGGATGACAGTGGCTGCGACGGCAGCGGGTGTGCTTCTTGCTGTGCCGTTGGCACTGGGCGGGGCTCGCAACCTAGCCCCCAAACCAGTTTACATGGTTTGCCGGGCAATCATGGCGGTCACACGAACGTTTCCCGAGATACTTGTCGCCATATTCTTTGTGAAGCTCTTCGGCTTTGGAACCTTCGCCGGTTTTTTGACGCTGACCTTTGCGACTGTTGGATTTAACGCCAAACTTCTTGCCGAAGATATCGAAGCCATTAATCCGGCCTCGGCGGAAGCTGTGCGTGCAACCGGGGCAGGGTGGTTCTCTTGGTTGGCGTACGGTATTCAGCCACAGGTTTTGCCGCGCGCAATCGGTCTTGCGATCTATCGGTTGGACATCAATTTTCGTGAATCTGCGATCATCGGCATTGTCGGTGCGGGCGGTATCGGCGCGACTCTAACGACGGCCTTTGATCGTTACGAGTATGACAGCGCAGCCGCCATTCTTATTGTGATTATCGGAATCGTTATGGTGACCGAGCTTGTTTCTGGCCGCGTACGCCAATGGATTAAGTGATGGTGGTTTCACGGACGTCAGAACGGCTCATATGGCGCAGACGCACTGGTTTCACTAGTGCGCTCGTCTGGATGGGTTGGCTGATTGGCCTTGCCGTGGTGATTGTGTGTGTCCAGAAGATTGCGGCTCAAACCGAGTGGTTCTTCGTGGTGGATGCGCCTGCGCAGGGTGCGGATATGTTCGCGCGGATGGTCCCGCCCGAGTGGTCCTACGGGGCTCAATTACTGCGTCCCATTTGGGACACTCTGACTATAGCGACGCTGGGGACAGCCATCGCCGTTGTGATCGCGCTACCGCTGGCATTTTTGGCGGCGCGCAACACATCACCTCATGGCATTGTTCGGATGATCGCTTTGTTCACGATTGTGGCCTCGCGCTCCATCAATTCGATCATCTGGGCGTTGGTGTTGGTGGCGATTGTTGGGCCGGGTGTTTTAGCCGGAATCATCGCTATTGCTTTCCGCTCGGTCGGATTTGTAGCGAAGCTTCTGTATGAAGCTCTGGAGGAAAGTAATCCCAAGTCGGCTGAAGCGATTGCCTCTACCGGAGCATCAAGGCTTCAAGTGGTTAGCTATGGGCTCTGGCCCCAAGTGTTACCGGCATTTGCGGGCATTTCCGTCTTTCGCTGGGATATCAACATCCGTGAAGCGACCATTCTCGGCCTTGTTGGAGCGGGGGGGATCGGTCTTGAACTCAATGCTTCCATCAATGCCCTGGAATGGAGCCGGGTATCGGTGATCCTGTTACTTATATTTGTGGCCGTGATTGCTGCGGAAGCAATCTCGGCTCGTATTCGCAATGCCGTTACATAAGCGTTCAGTCGCAAAAGTCGCAGTTATAATGTAATTTAATTATAAATATGTGCAAAAACTATTGGAAATAATACCAATAATGGCGATTTTTGTGGATAAGATTTCCCTAGACTTGTAATTCTTCAAGACCAGCTTTCACCGCTTCTGCTGGTAATTTGACCGCTGCCGTAGTACTTCAGCGCCGTTCTGCATGTATGGTCGCAGATGGAGAGAGAGCGATGTCCAAACATCTGAAGTCCTCCCGTATTTCCGTACCCGATATCCGTGCGCGTAAGGGTCATGAAAAGATTGTCTGCTTGACGGCGTACACGGCGCCCATGGCCGACATTCTTGACCCTCATGTGGACTTGATCCTGGTGGGCGATACGGTGGGTATGGTGTTCCACGGCCTGCCCAGCACGGTCGGTGTGACACTCGACATGATGATCATGCATGGCCAAGCGGTTATGCGCGGCTCGTCGCACGCGCTTGTGGTCGTGGACATGCCCTTCGGCAGTTACGAGAGCAGTCCTCAGCAGGCGTTTGAGTCGGCGGCCCGTATTATGGCCGAGACCGGCTGCCAAGCGGTAAAGGTCGAAGCGTGCGAGGGCATTGCCGAGACAGTGGCTTTTCTATCCGGTCGCGGGATACCTGTCGTTGGGCACGTAGGACTGCGGCCCCAGGCGATCAATATAGACGGCGGCTTTAAGACTAAAGGACGTACGGCCGACGAGCGGACACGGGTGCTGGCCGAAGCGCACGCGGTGGCCGAGGCCGGGGCGTTCGCGATTGTTGTTGAAGGCGTGGCCAGCGACTTGGCCGACCAGATCACCAAGGAAATTCCGGTGCCGACCATTGGCATCGGCGCATCGCCCAAGTGCGATGGCCAAATTCTTGTCACCGACGATATGATCGGCCTGTTCGAATGGACGCCGAAGTTCGTCCGGCGCTATGCCGATCTGCGCACGACCATTTCTGCCGCCGTTGGCGAGTATGCCAATGACGTACGTTCGGGACAGTTTCCAGGACCGGCAGAGATTTATACCCTGAAAGTGGGGTAAGGCTTTTGGTTTAGACCGCCCGCGCTTTCACGTAGCTCCCCGGGGCATTCTCAATCGCTTTTAATTTACCGTCGCCCGGTTTACGGGCGGACACGGCCTTTCCGGACATCGGTTCCAGCCATGAGTCCCAATCGGTCCACCACGAGCCGGGGTGCTCGGTCGCGCCCTTGAGCCAAGCGTCGGTCGTCTTCGCACCTTTTTCATTGGTCCAGTAGCAGTACTTGTTGGCAGCCGGTGGGTTGACGATACCGGCGATATGGCCTGATGCCGATAGGACGAATCTCACCGGTCCCTTAAACAGCTTGGTGCCTTCAAAGGTCGAAACCCAAGGTGCGATGTGGTCCTCTTTACAGCTGATCATATAGGTCGGCACGGTGATACTGCTCAGATCAATGGATACCCCACCCAGCGTCAACCCGCCCGGCTTGGCGAGGTTGTTTTCCACGTACATATTGCGCAGGTAAAAAGTGTGCATGGCTCTCGGCATACGCGTTGAGTCCGAATTCCAATACAGCAGGTCGAAGGGAAACGGTTCCTTGCCGAGTAAATAGTTGTTCACAACAAACGACCAAATAAGGTCGTTGGCGCGCAGCATGTTGAAGGATGTGGCCATATCAGCGGCATCCAGGTACCCGCCGGCATCCGCCATACGTTGATCAAGGCTTTCCAACTGCTCGTCGTCTATGAAGACCCTTAAATCACCCACCTCTGTGAAGTCGGTCATGGCGACGAAATAAGTGGCCGAGGCTACGCTGTCGTCTTTCTTGGCTTTCAGATAGGCGAGGGTGGCGGCGAGGAGCGTGCCGCCTATGCAGTACCCGACGACATGAGTCTTTTTGGCGCCCGTCGCATCCAGTACGGCGTTTTTGGCGGCGACCGCGCCATCGAGCATATAGTCCTCGAAATTGATGTCTGCCATAGACTCGTCGGGATTGACCCACGAGACGATGAAGGTGGTGTAGCCCTGGTCTGTCAGCCATTTCACCAGAGAGTTTTTCTCACGTAGGTCCAGGATATAGAACTTATTGATCCACGGCGGGATAATCAGGATCGGTGTTTCCTTTACCTTGTCCGTGGTGGGGCTGTACTGGATCAGCTGAAACATCTTGTTTTGGAACACGACCTTGCCCGGAGTGGCTGCGACGTTCTCGCCAACAGAAAAGGCGGACTCATCGGTCATAGTGACCCGAAGGCGGCCTTTTCCCTTTTCAAGATCCTGTAAGAGGTGCTCCAGTCCTTTGACAAGGTTCTCGCCTTTGCTCTCAACGGTGGCGCGCAAGACTTCCGGGTTCGTGTGGGCAAAGTTGGTGGGGGCAATCGCATCTACGAACTGCTTTGTATAGAAAGTCACCTTGCGTTGCGTCTGAGCGTCCATGCCGTCCACACCGGCGACAGTGTTCTCCATCCACCGAGACGTCAGCAGGTAGGACTGCTTGATGAAGTCGAAAATCTGGTTTTCCTTCCAGGCTTCATCCTTGAAGCGGCGGTCGTCCTTACTCGGCTCAATACCGGTCTCGGCATTTTGTCCCATCATTTTGAGCGTCGTGTTCCGCCACAAATCCATGTACCCGCTCCAGAGGCTCATCTGGGCGTCCATCATTTTGTGAGGGTCCGACATCATTTTTGCCGTGAGTTCCATAAAGGCGCTGCCGATATTCATGGCGTCGGCCATTCCCATATTGATGGCTTTGGACGGATCGTCGGCATTTCGGTTAACGAAGTCGGTAATCAGACGCTGGGACCGCTCGGCAATTCGGCTCGAGATTTGGGCCCAATCTTCTTGAGTGGTTGTATCTTCTGGTGTGGATTTATGCTGGCCCATGTTGTTCTTTTCTTGTTTGTGCTGAGATGGAAGCACCGTGCGGGTTGACCGGACGTTCCCGATGAAGCTACCAGCGGTTCATGTTTCTATTTTGTTAGGTTCATACTCAGGGTATGGATGTGGCGCAACGGGGCAACAGTGCCACCGAATGCAGGCTTCACATAGGCTCTGGCTCGATTTTTCTTGGAGATCGGCAATTTAGACCGTAAGTGTAATCTTAGTATTTCATTATAACGCGTTGTAAAACGTGAGTAAACGAGGTGAGTTCCGTGACTCTTCAGGCAGACAGCAAGACTCTGGTGCTACATAGACCGATGATCGTATCGGCCTCCAGATTTGCGTTGGTGATAGCGGTCATCGCGTTACCGCTGGGTGGCTGTTCCAGTTTCAGCAATACGATGGACGGGCTTTTCGGCGGCGATTCTGCTCAAGAGGAGTCTTCTGGAACTGCGGATTCTTCGGAGCCGGGGACCGAAAATTCTGAATCTGGGTTCGTGTTTGGGGGAGACGCCGAGACACGGCCTCGCTTCTCTGCAGCGGAGGCCACGGGCCAAGGCGCTCCGGATTTAAACTCAGTGCCCTCAACAGCCCCGACCCCGTCTCCTGTGGCAGAGCGAGACGAGGCTCTTGCCGGACTTATCGCCGACCGAGCAAATGCGCGTCATACGAGCCAAGGCGCGCGCACCATGCCCGTGGCCGTGAGGCCGCTTGAGCCCGGTGCGGGCAGATCTGAAAGTGAAGGTGTGGCTGCACCAGTCCCCGATGCAGCTGCTCTGGACCCTGTGACACGGCTCTCCGACGTTCCACCGCCGCGACCTGCTGAGGCAGGAGGGGCGGCGGCATCCCCAGAGGCCAATAATGTCGCTGTGAGCCCGCCCCCTCCCGCACGTCCTGCAGCTGGGCCGAGGCAAACACCGACGAACATTCCGACAAGTTCCATAGCAGGCAATGAAAATGTCTCGCCTCAAACTGCGGCGATCGAAAGTTTTAGGCCTTTGTCGACCTTTGATCCGGGCGCTTTTGCCGTTTCAAGCCAAGTCGCGTCTTTGACGTCAGTGGCGCGAGGATTAACGCCGGAAGACCGCAGTGCTTTGCAGGAAGCGGCCACCCTTCGCAGTGGTGTGCAAGGCGTGATCCGGGTGATCGGTCACGGCGGCAATCAGCCCTCTGAGGCTGCGGCACTTGCGGTGCGTGTTGCCGAGGTGCTGAGGACCATGGGTGTGCCCGCTGATCGCCTTTACGTCGGAGCGGATGCCGTGAACGGTCCCGTCGAGGTGTTTTTGGACTACTAAACAGACTGGCAAAAGAGTCGGGCGGGTCACGAAATAGCCCGCAGGCGTCCATAGATCGGACATAGTAATCCGTTAATCACGCCATTGTAGAATTTCTCAGTCTGCCGCATAAAAAGGGCGGGGGATAAGGGCAGACCGATGTCTGATCCGCTCCGTGACATAAGGCCGAACCAATGCATACCGAGTTTCATCGTATAAAACGCTTGCCACCCTACGTCTTTGCCGAAGTCAATGCGATGAAGGCGCGTGCACGCGCAGCCGGAGAAGACATTATCGATCTTGGTATGGGCAATCCTGATTTACCCACTCCGCAGCACATCGTCGATAAATTGTGTGAAGCCGCTCAGGATCCGAAGGCACATCGTTACTCCGCATCTCAGGGTATTCGCGGATTGCGTAAAGCATTCGTTGGGTACTATCAGAGGCGCTTTGGCGTCACTCTTGATATGGACAAAGAGGTCTGCGTTACCCTGGGCTCCAAAGAGGGCTTGGCCAACCTCGCCTCGGCCATCACGAGTCCTGGTGATCTCATTCTTTCACCCAATCCGGCGTATCCGATTCATCCTTTCGGTTTCATCATTGCCGATGGAACAGTGCGCTCACTGCCGTGTGAACCCGACGATGGATTTTTAGAGGCGCTGGAACTTGCCGTTCGGAATTCAACGCCGAAACCGGTCGCTCTGATCCTTAACTATCCATCCAATCCCACCGCAATGGTGGCGAGCCTCGATTTCTATGGACAAGTTGTGGATTTCTGTCGCTTTCACGGGATTTACATTCTTTCCGACTTGGCCTACTCCGAAATCTATTTCGACATTGAGCCGCCGCCCTCGATTCTTCAGGTGCCGGGCGCCATGGACGTTGCTGTTGAGTTTACCTCCATGAGCAAAACTTACAGCATGCCGGGTTGGCGCGTTGGTTTTGCCGCCGGGAACAGGGTTCTGATGAACGCCCTCGTTCGGATTAAGTCCTATTTGGACTATGGCGCCTTTACGCCGGTTCAAGTGGCCGCCGCGAGCGCCTTGAATGGTCCGCAGACTTGTGTGGCCGATACGCGCCGCATTTATCGTGATCGACGCGATGTTCTTATTGAAGGACTGGAGCAAGCAGGCTGGATTGTTCCCAGTCCGCAGGCCTCGATGTTTGCGTGGGCGCCCATTCCGGAGCCTTTCAAGCATCTAGGTGCCCTAGAGTTTTCCAAGTTGCTGCTAACCGAAGCAAAGGTGGCGGTATCGCCCGGTACGGGGTTCGGAGAAAACGGCGAAGGCTTCGTGCGTATTGCTCTGGTCGAGAATAAGCATCGCATTCGTCAGGCGGTCCGCAATGTACGTACTTTCTTTGGCAACGCTGGCGTTGCCCTGGAAGAGGCAGAGAAGCGGCGAGCAGC
>CAXBLG010000021.1:0-39387 GCA_963976395.1 uncultured Rhodospirillaceae bacterium | reverse complement strand
CTTCATGGCAAAACCATACCTTAGGGAGGACCACTTCATAGGGGGCAGATCAGGGCTTGACCTTCATCAATTCCCGCTGATTCGGGGTGCCAAGCCCCGCATAAATGGTGACGTCACCGCGCAGCAAGATGTACGCGATTGTGCCGGTTTGGCCTTCGTTGAAGATGGTTTTTCCGGCGGTGAAGACCTTGCGGTCTAATACTTTCGTGACGGCCTTAACGGCGAAATCTGAATCGTTGGCGCTGGAAACCATACCGGGAACCCCAATAGTTTCTCTATCATAGGGGCGGTAAGATACATTTAGTCAAGAGTTGATGTCCGGCAAAGCGTTTTCAGATCAAAAGCGATTAAACTTTTGGTGCATTCTGTAAAAAGCGGGATCTGAATTTGGCGTAATCTTCCCGCTCGGAAAAAACGACGCGATACTTCTTAACTTGAAGGTCATCGGACATACCTTCGGTGCTTATCGACCACTTGCCCTTGGCGTTCTGAGTCAGCCACTCTTCAACGACATCCACTTTACCGCTTGTCGAGATGTGAGCGATCAGCTTCGCCGTTGATGCGTGTTTTGCACCTTCGGTTTTTGCAGATGTTTTTCGGCCAAACAGATTTTTAAGGTTCATCTAACTTGCCGATTCAGTGGGCACAGGATGAACGACCGCTATGTTCTCTATATTTTCTTAGCTGCCGCAGTCTGCTCGGCGGCTATTCTTTCGGCAGCTTCTTTCTCTAAACGCAGAAGGCGTAAGCGCTTGGTCTTTTCTGCGTTGACCAAGCGCTCACGATCACGTTCCTTGAAGAACTTAGCGTCTCTTTGCGCGTCGCTGACAAAAGCGTCTTTAGATCTTTGCCCACCTATACGGAGCCGTGCTGCTTTCGACATACGAATCCTCGCGCCATTGGTTGAGAAGCATAGTCATAGGCAAGAAGGCTTAGAGTGCTTTCAAGCTTCCGGCAGACGTTTTTCCGCGCTCGGACTGAAGCTCGTAGCTCAGCTTTTGGCCTTCTTGAAGGCTGCCAATTCCCGAGGCTTCAACGGCGCTAATGTGTACAAATACGTCTTTAGTTCCGTCTTCCGGCTGGATAAATCCAAAACCTTTGTTGACGTTGAACCACTTCACGGTTCCTTCAGCCATAATAAATTCCTTTTGGGTAAAAAATACACCGCCCCGCATGTTGCGGGCCGGGTCAAACATCGGAAAGCGGTCCGAGCTGGCACCCAAACAAGAAAGAGCACATAGCAGGGAAGGCCCGTTGAGACCTGACCTCTGGACTGTGCGCTCCATATGGCGAAATAGCAAGGATGATCGCTTTCGAGAATAATGGCGAAGGCGAGGTTATTTGCTCTACTCGTCGACTTTCGGTGTGATTTCGCTCTCCGTAACAAGGCGTTCTTGGCGGCTGCTCTCACTTTTTATGCGATATTGAAATCCGCCACCTTCATTCGGGAGTTGGCGTACAACTGTGTAATCGTTGTTGCCGGATATGTCTTTTTCCTTTGCACGCGTTAGCAACGGTCCACGTAATAGGAAAAATTGGACTGTGTCGCCGACAGCGTATTTGTGGGTGGGCGCGGGGGCTGCCTCATCCACTTTTCCCGCAAATCGCGCATAGGTTCTTCCGCCCAAATTAGGTTCCGGCTTCTCTTTCACGAAGATAGCTCCTCAGCCAAACTGTGATCGATTTGAGCCTGATTCAGCGCTGGCGCTCGACTGCAAAAAATCAACCGACCGATACCCAAATCAGTCGGCGAAAGTTCAACGGTAATAAGTTCACCGGATAAATCCGCGACGTCGGACGTTTCGATATTATCAGGCGCGTGGGCAATGGCTTCCTGTCCGTTGGAAAACCGAACGCGATATTGTGCATCTGGCAATGCTTCGATGATATTGCCGTCAAACCTTATAAGTCGCTCTTGGTGCAATGGAACTTTCCTTTAGTGAGGCTGGTGTGAATTATTGTGAGGATCTAGTCAAAAAACTTGTCGATTTCATCCAGGGTGCCTTGAATCAAGGCTTGCCGCCGAGGATCGCGGGCCTCCGCCGTCGTTGAAAAAAGCTGAATAAGATATTTTGCCTTGGCGGCTGTCTCCAGCAGTGTTGTTGCAGGTGTGGATTGAAGAACGTCTTCGAGTTCGTCTTTGTGTATCCGTATAACACCTTCTTGGCTTTGGGTGTCATTGAGCGATTGCCGCCGATTTTCAGTGAGCCGACGTGACTTTATGTCGCGGTGTTTGTCGAGGCTCACGAGCTTGTCGGCTATGAAGATTTCCTCGGTCATGGCGTGTACTCAGAAAAATTGCCGGTTTGATCAACTTCAACGGTAAGGAGTTTTCCGTATCGAATGGCTTGGCCTTTCCATACCCCGGCGAGAGTCTGCTTCAGATCGCGCACCCCATAAAATCCGTGCGCCCTGATCGTTTCGAGTGCACGTTTTTCATCGAAGCGCCACTCTGGCGCCGTGGTGGTCTCACTTGGCGGGGTTGCTTGCGCAAGTTGCTCGGGCGCGGAGTTCAATGCCTTTGCAGCCTCGGAAAGACCGACAATGTGGAATGCAAAAATCAATGCAATGGCGATAATCCGCCTCATGTTTTTGCCTTTTATCGTAGGTTGAGCGTCAGGAGATGCCGGACGCAATTCAGTGTGCGTGTGCGGTTCGTGCGGTTTGATAAGGTCGCAACCTGAACATCAATCGCATGAAGATGAGATCGCCGCTGTTACCCAGTATCTTGAAAGGATAGAGCGTTTAGCCGGAAGGCTTCCGCAGCGTGGAGATGTCAAAGATTAACAAAGAGCGCTTCGTTGTTTTCAATATGGGCTCTCTGTAGGTGAATCACAATGGCAAACATCGCATATGAATATGTCCGATGTGTGCGCTGAGACTCAATTTGTCGGTCGCTGCACTTTAGACATATCTAGGATTTTGGTGCGTCTTTGCCGTAAATCCAGAAAAAGCTGATCACATATTTTGTTTCAGAGGTTGGGCTTACGCCGCGATGCATATGTGTCCAGTAGGGCGGAAAAAGAGCTATTTTTCCGGTCTCCGGCCTAATGGTGTGCCCTTGTTCTTTAAATTCGGTATGACCGCCCTCCTTGATCGTTTGCAGGTATAAAAGGCCGGCGAGCACCCGCTGGCGCGAGTGCGATGTTTGATCGTAGTGCCAGGCGAATCCCTGACCGGGATCAACGCGTTCAATTACAGGGCCTGTACAATCCAAGCCTTCTGTCTCGATCACTGATTTCAGGGCCGTGTGTTTTTGGGCATAAAGAGCGAGAGTAGATTGCAGGGCAGGTACGATCGCTTTGACGATCTCTCCCCAATCTCCCGTTGTATCGCAAACAAGGTGGGTGCCTGTGCGCAGAGTGTGAACTGTCGGCTGTCCATTGATGTTGGCGGTGCTCGGCGCACGCCTTGGATCGGCTTCAAATCGCGCAATGATTTGTTCGCATAACTCGGTATTCACAGCGCCTGGGTATTCTTCAATGAACATTCACAGCATCCGCAGGTTTTAGATTGACGCAATCTGTGCGGCCTGATGTAAGGCGATGGCGCACAGCATCTCATACCTACCTTTCGCGCGACTATAAAGAGAATGGCGAGAGTGGTGCCCTCGTTTACCTATCGCTCATCTTGAGGATATCTGTTCCTGTGTGTTGGATCGATTTGACCGCACAAGATCAACCTGCTATTAGTTTTGTAGTGCAGTGCAGCAATCGTGCTGTGCGCCGCAATAATACGGCGCTTTACTGCCTTTTAAGGCTGATTTTGACCGTCGTAGCCCCATCCACTTAGCCGATGCCTAAGGCCGCCACTCGCGCGGCATCGTGTCTGCTGAACCCCATCGCGCGTCTCAATCCTCCTGCGTTCTCCGCGCTCATCATCGTGAGCAGCGGTTATTGGAGTCATGTTTGTTGGACACTATTTTTCTGTCGCGTCTTCGCGCCGAATGGCTGGGCAATATCCGCGGCGATTTACTAGCAGGGCTGGTTGTGGCTCTTGCTCTTATTCCTGAAGCCATCGCATTTTCGATAATCGCAGGTGTCGACCCTAAGGTGGGCCTGTATGCGTCGTTTTCTATTGCGGTGATAACCGCAATTGTCGGCGGGCGACCCGGAATGATCTCGGCGGCCACTGCGGCCACCGCGGTATTGATGGTCACACTGGTTAAGGACTACGGGCTTCAGTATTTGTTGGTCGCCACTGTCCTTGCTGGAATTTTGCAGGTTCTTGCCGGTCTTCTGCGGTTGGACAAAGTCATGCGCTTTGTCTCCCGCTCGGTGATGACCGGTTTCGTCAACGCCCTCGCGATCTTGATTTTTATGGCTCAGCTCCCGGAGTTGATTAACGTGCCGTGGATCACTTACCTGATGGTCGTGGGCGGCCTTGCGATTATTTATCTCTTTCCGCGTCTCACCAAACACATTCCATCACCGCTAATGTGTATCGCGGTTCTGACGGCAGCTTCGCTCTTTCTTGGCCTTGATGTGCGGACAGTGGGTGATATGGGTGAGTTACCCTCGACCTTACCGATGTTCTTGCTGCCTGATGTACCGCTCACTTTAGAAACATTTCTGATTGTGCTGCCGTATTCGGCAGCCGTTGCTGCTGTTGGCCTCCTTGAATCTCTTATGACGGCCTCAATCGTTGACGAATTAACCGATACAACCAGCAACAAGGGCCGGGAATGCATCGGGCAGGGTGTGGCAAATATGGCAACGGGTTTCATTGGCGGTATGGCGGGTTGCGCCATGATCGGACAATCGGTGATTAACGTGAAGTCGGGCGGCCGTGGACGTTTATCCACCTTTGCGGCTGGCATTATTCTTCTGGCGTTAATTGTCGGTGTCAGCGATTGGGTCAGCGTCATTCCGATGGCGGCGCTGGTCGCCATCATGATTATGGTGTCCATCGGTACGTTCAACTGGGAATCGCTTAAGAATTTGAAAGACCACCCGCGCAGTTCCAGCATTGTCATGCTGGCAACCGTGATCGGCGTGGTTGCCACCCACAATCTTGCGATAGGTGTGTTGACCGGTGTGTTGCTGTCAGGGTTGTTCTTTTCGTGGAAAATCGCGCAGATTTTCCGCGTGTCCTCAACCCTGTCGGACGATGAAACTGCACGTACTTACGTCGTGGAAGGTCAGTTGTTCTTTGCGTCGGCGGAAGATTTCTTGACGGCGTTTGATTTCAAGGAAGTCCTGGAACATGTCACCATAGATGTGCGGCGCTCGCACATCTGGGATATATCCAGTGTGGCCGCTCTTGATACGGTCGTCCTGAAATTCCGGCGCGAAGGTGCGCGGGTCGATGTGATTGGCCTTAACGAAGCCAGTGAAACCATTGTCGATAAACTCGGCATCCACGACAAACCAGGCGCGCTTGAACGCCTGATGGGCCATTAAGGAATCACGCGCCATGTCTAGAATTCTCGCGCTGTTCGACGGCTCGATTTACTCACAAAGCGTTTGCAACCATACCTCATGGGCGGCGGAGCGCGGTTCTGCGTCCATTGACGTTCTGCATGTCCTGGGACGCCGTGACGGCCCTGGAGCCCCGGCTGATTTCAGCGGCAGTCTGAATGCCGACGCGCGCGCAATTCTGCTGGCCGAATTGGCCCAGCTTGATGAGCAGAAAGCGATTCTTGCGCAAAAACGTGGGCGGCTCATTCTCGACGAAGCCAAGGCGTGTTTGCAACGCGCGGGCGCCACTGATGTCACAACGAAGTTGCGCCATGGAGATTTGGTTGAAACCGTTCAAGACTTCGAAGGCGGCACAGACCTTATCGTCATTGGCAAGCGCGGTGAGGCGGCTGACTTTGCCAAATTGCACCTTGGGTCAAATTTGGAGCGCCTCGCGCGCTCTAGCCACAAGCCGATCCTTGTTGCTTCTCGTGCGTTCAAGCCGATCTCGCGATTTCTTATCGCATTTGACGGGAGCGCAAGTGCGCTAAAAGCCGTAGAATTTGTCGAAGCTAACGCTCTGTTGCGCGGCCTTGAGTGTCATATTTTGATGGTTGGGTCTGAAACGGAGGAGGCGAAAGCGTCTCTTGATCAGACAACCACACGCTTGCAAGCGCTAGGATACACCGTTCACGCCAAAATCGAGTCCGGACAGGCCGATGCAGTCATTGCGGCAGCGGTGGAGTCCGAGGGGATCGACCTGTTGGTTATGGGCGCGTACGGCCATTCACGCATCCGAAATTTAATCATCGGGAGCACGACAACAGAGATGATCCGTTCGTGCAAAATCCCCGTCATTCTTTGTCGGTAAACGGCGGCTTCGTTTGCGTATCGATGTAGCTGGATTGAGGAGTGGGGCCTTCCTTCGCAAATTCAAGTTCAATTGATCCCTATATAACGTGGACGAAAGGCGTGCTCCCGGTCGCAAGGCCTCGCGCCCCATTGAATTCTGTCGGGTTTCGGCCTATCACCGCCCCTCAATTCACAGCCTTTTGAGCCTGTCGTCATGAACATCTTCGCGACCTATAAAGCGCATATCGACACCGTCATTGGTGCGCTCATAACCGAGGGTGCGCTCCCGAACGGATTGGACCTGTCGCGGGTGTCCGCCGAGGCGCCCCGTGAGGCCGCCCACGGCGATATTTCCACCAATGCGGCGATGGTGCTCGGCAAACCCGCCGGAAAAAATCCGAGAGAGCTCGCGGCCTTGCTCGCCGAACGCTTGGGGAAAGTCCCCAATGTCATCGAGGTTTCCGTCGCCGGGCCAGGCTTTATCAATATGCGCATCGCTGACGATATTTGGCGGGCAGGGCTAAGTGAGGTGCTGGCGAGCGGACCAGCCTTTGGCGATAGCCAGATGGGTGGAGGCGAGCGGATCAACGTCGAATATGTCTCAGCTAATCCGACGGGGCCGATGCATGTAGGACATGCGCGCGGCGCTATTGTTGGCGACGCTCTCGCACGCTTGCTCGACAAGGCCGGCTTCAAGGTCACAAAGGAATACTACGTCAACGACGCTGGCGGGCAGGTGGACAATGTCGCCCGCGCCTTGCGTATGCGCTATCTCCAGGTGCTTGGCCGGATCACGGAAGACGACTTTCAGCGCGCCCTGGCAGCCAAGGAAATCCAGTACGGCGGTGATTACCTCGTGCCGGTGGCGGAAGCCTTGGCCAAGCGCGACGGCGATAAGTGGGCCGATACGGTCGATGATGCCGACTGGATTCCGCCGCTGCGCGATTTCACGGTCGAATACATGATGGCCGGCGTGAAGGATGACCTTCAGGCCCTTGGCGCCCATCACGATGTCTTCAGTTCCGAGAAGGCCCTGGTGCAAGACGGGATGGTGGACAAGGCGGTCCAGTTTTTGGCCGACGCCGGTCTCACATATACCGGTGTGCTGGAGCCGCCCAAGGGTAAGGTGTTGGACGATTGGGAGCCGCGTCCTCAGCTGTTGTTCAAGGCCACCGAATTCGGCGACGAGGTGGACCGCCCCCTCAAAAAATCCGACGGTAGCTGGACCTATTTCGCAGGCGATATCGCCTATCACAAGGACAAGGTCGATCGAGGCTTCACCAACCTTATCAATGTGTGGGGAGCCGATCACGGCGGTTACGTCAAACGCGTGAAGGCGGCGCTCAAGGCGCTTACCGGTAACAAGGGCAGCCTCGATGTGCAGCTCTGCCAGATGGTCCGCGTGCTCAATAAGGGCGAGCCGGTCAAGATGTCCAAGCGCGCGGGCACCTTTGTGACCATGCGCGATCTCATCGACGAGGTCGGTAAAGACGCCGTGCGCTTCATCATGCTCACCCGCAAGAACGATGCGCCGCTGGATTTCGACTACGCCAAGGTGACGGAGAAAACCCGTGAAAACCCGGTGTTTTACGTGCAGTACGCCCATGCGCGCGGCTGCAGCGTATTGCGCCATGCCGCCGAGATGTTTCCAAACGCGGACCTGACCGACGCAGGCCTTGCCAAAACCGATTTATCGCGTCTGACGGACGTTGATGAAATTGCCGTGCTGCGCACTTTGGCCGCATGGCCGCGAATGGTGGAGGCCGCCGCCCAGGCCCACGAGCCACACCGTTTGGCCTTTTATATGTACGACCTTGCCTCGCAGTTTCATGCGCTGTGGAATAAAGGTAACGACGCGGCAGAACTTCGCTTTCTTCAATCTGAAGATGAAAGCGTTTCTCTTGCGCGGCTCGCGCTTGTCCGTGGTGTCGGCGTGGTGATAGCCTCGGGCCTTGCGGTGTTTGGCGTTGAGCCGGTCGAGGAGATGCGCTGATGTCCAATAATCGGGACGGGGATGGTCCACCGCTGCGCCGTGAGGATGCGAAATCTGGTGCCGGCGACGATCTGCGCGCTGCGCCGTTCACGGACCAGGTGTTCGACGACGATTATTACGGTCGCGCAAAACAGGGGGGCAGCGGCCGGTCCTATGGTCTGATTTTTGGCGTTGTACTCGGCACTCTGATTGCTGTCGGTGTTGGCTACTTCGCATTTCGCGGCCCGGGCGGGCCGTCGATACCGGGCGGCGAGCCTCCTGTGATCAAGGCCGAGAGTACACCTTACAAAGCAAAACCGGCCGACCCCGGCGGAATGCAAGTCGCGAATCAGGATAAGCTGATCTACGAGCGCGTGGCCAAAGGAGATGCAGCGCCGCAGGTAGAGAATCTTTTGCCGGCAGCCGAAGAGCCGAAGGAGCCACCCCCAAAACCGGTTGAAGAAGTAGCCGCGCCCGCGCCACCACAAGATACAAAAGAACAGCCGGCTATGGAAAATGCAGAAGCTGCGGGAGGTCCGGAAGAAGAATCTCCCGATGTTGATGCGCTTGAGCAGGCGATGGCAGAAATCACGAGTGAGAGCGCAAAACCGGCAGACTCTACGCCTAAACCCATAGAGTCTGAGCCTAAAAGCGCTGAGTCAGAGCAACAAACAGCGGCTTTGAGCGTACCGGAGGGCGCATATTTGGTGCAATTGGCCGCTGCGCGCTCTAACGACGGCGCTGAAGGAGAGTGGAAACGCCTCAGTGGACAGCACGGAGAATTGCTGGAAGGACTCAAGCATATCATTTTGGAGGCGGATTTGGGCGAGCGCGGCGTGTTTTATCGTCTGCGGGCCGGTCCATTATCCGATCAGGCCGCCGCTGACGATCTTTGCGCGGCTCTGACCGCTAAGAACGCCGCCTGCATCGTCGTTCGCCCATAAATTGCTGGTTTCATGACGTCTTCCGCGCCTTTGGCGGCAATCTTCGGCATGGCTGGATCGGTGCTCACAGAGGAGGAGCGCGCGTTCTTCCAGCGCGTCCGCCCGCTGGGCTATATCCTCTTTGCCCGAAATATTGAAAACCCGGAACAAGTTGCTGATCTGACTCAACAATTGCGCTCTCTGACTCCGACTGACGATCCCTTGATTCTGATTGACCAGGAAGGCGGACGGGTCCAGCGACTGATCCCACCGCACTGGCGTTTTGCACCGTCCATGGCCGAGTTCGGCGAACTCTATGTCCGCAATCCGGAGCGCGGCGCAAAAGCGCTGAAAACCAACATGACATTGATCGGCCGTGAACTTTGCGCGCTTGGTATTGATGTGGACTGCGCGCCGGTCATGGATGTGCCGGTGCCGGGAGCCCATGATGTTATCGGGGACCGGGCATTTTCCACCGATCCCGCCGTTGTTGCGGCAATGGCGCCTTACGCCTGCGACGGTCTGCGTGAAGCCGGTGTTGTCCCGGTCATCAAACATTTGCCGGGCCACGGCCGGGCGACGTCCGACAGTCACAAAGAACTTCCTGTCGTCGCGGAGAGTCTTGAAGCGCTTAAAAGCAGTGATTTTGCGCCATTTAAGACGTTGTGTGCGGCACAGGGGCAGGGTGTATGCTTCGGCATGACCGCCCATGTTGTGTACAAGTCCATTGATTCTGAGCACCCCGCGACCACATCCAAGACCATTATCGGCGATATAATTCGCGGTGAAATCGGCTTCGAGGGCCTTCTGATGAGCGATGACCTGGGCATGAAGGCGCTGACCGGTCCGTTCGACGAGCGCGCGGCGGCGTCGCTTGAAGCCGGCTGCGATGTTGTTCTGCACTGCGACGGTACTCTCGTGGACATGGAGGCCGTTGCTCAAGGAGCGCGACCGCTTGGCACCAAGGCCATGAAGTCCCTTGCGGATGCGTCTTCAGTGCGTTTAAAGCCGCAGACGATCTTCGACAATGTTCTTGTCGCGGAATTCAACGTATTGGACGCTCTTCGCCGTGGATGACATTTTAGGCACGATCTTGAGCATCGCTGTTGTTGCAGTGCCTGCCATTCTCGCCATCACCCTGCACGAGGCTGCGCACGGCTATGCGGCTCTGAACTTCGGCGATCCCACGGCCAAGGAGGCGGGACGCTTGTCCCTCAATCCCGTCCGCCACATCGACCCTATGGGAACCATCATTTTGCCGGGCATTTTACTTCTTTCGTCCGCACCGTTTCTGTTTGGCTGGGCGAAGCCGGTGCCGGTGAACTTTGGTAGATTGCGCTCGCCGCGCGCGGATATGGTGTGGGTCGCGCTTGCCGGACCGGGCATGAACATCGGCCTGGCTATCTTGTCGGCATTGCTCTTGCACTTCGTTCCGGAAAACACCGGACTGACCGGAGCCGTGATCGGTACAGGATTGCAATACAGTATTTTTATCAATGTGATCCTGGCCGTCTTTAACATGATTCCTCTGCCGCCGTTGGACGGTGGACGGGTGGCCGTGGGCCTGTTGCCGCTGCCTCTAGCACGCGGCTTGGCGCGCACAGAAAAATACGGCATCTTCCTGCTGCTCGGCGTTTTGATTGGCTTGCCCTGGCTGGGGTCTGCCATAGGCGTCGATTTGAATTTCTTTGCTGGATTCATCTTGCCCATTGTCGACAGCGTGGTGAATGCGATCACGTTCTTGACGGGCGTAACCCTGGATTAATCGTATAAATGCCGTCTGATCAAACAGAAGAAAATCTTCCCGAATTCGAGGAAGATGAGCGCTCTCTGGCCGAGCGTCTAGCCGACCCGATGTCGGAACTCGTCCTGAATTTGGGCGGTTTTGAAGGCCCGATTGATGTGCTGCTGACCCTGGCTCGGGATCAGAAGGTCGATTTGATGCACATCTCAATCCTGGCTCTCGCCGAGCAGTACCTGCATTTCATCGATACCGCCCGGGTATTCCGGCTTGAGCTTGCGGCTGATTACTTGGTGATGGCCGCATGGTTGGCTTTTCTGAAGTCCAAGTTATTGCTGCCGAAGGAAGAAGAGGACGATGAGCCGAGTGCGGCGGAAATGGCAGAGGCGCTCAAGTTCCAGATCTTGCGTCTTGAAGCAATGCAGGAGGCCGGACGCAAGGTGTTCGAACTACCGCGCAGGGGGATCGATTTCTTTCCGCGCGGGATGCCGGATGGCCTGCCGGTTTCTTACCGCGCGGTCTATGACGTTTCCCTCTATGACCTGCTTCGAGCCTACGCGAGTCAGCATCGACAGAAGAACATTACGGCCCTTGAAATTGAGCCCTTCGATCTATACTCCATCGACGACGCCGTTCAGCGGCTGCGCGAAATCCTACCGGGCGTGCTGGATTGGACGGAGTTAAAAGTGTTTCTACCCCAAAATGTGAAAGATCCGCTTCTCCGGCGCTCCGCAGTCAGTACAACGCTTGTTGCTGTTCTGGAACTGTGCCGCGACGGTAAAGCCGATGTTCGCCAGGACGGCGGGCATTTTAGTCCTATTTTTGTAAAACCAGCGAACCGGCCAGCCGCCAATGATTGATCACGATAACGAATCCGCCATCGATGAGTCTGATGCCCAAGCGCCAGAAGCAACGGACGATGAGAATTTGGAGTCTGCTGTTCAGGCATCGGGGGCACCGGATGAAGAAGAATTGCCGCCCATGCCGCCCGCGGTGACCGAACAGGTTGCCGAACAGGATGCGGATCGGGAGCGCCGTTTCTCTGAAGACCTGCGTATTTTGGAAGCATTATTGTTTGCGACCTCTGAACCGGTCACCGAGCGCATGATCTCGGAGCGTCTGAATGAAGGCGCGGATGTTCCCGCATTGCTTGAGGAGCTGAAGGCTGTTTATCAAGGACGAGGCGTAGAACTCCTGCAGGCGAATAGCCGCTGGTCGTTCCGTACGGCGCCTGATGTCTCAGATCGTCTGAAGCTTGAAAAATTGGTACCGCGCAAACTGTCGCGTGCTGCAATCGAAACACTGGCGATCATTTCATACCACCAACCGGTGACCCGGGCTGAAATTGAGGAAATTCGCAGTGTTGCGGTCTCGACCGGCACACTGGATATTTTGCTTGAGGAAGGGTGGATCAAACCCCGTGGGCGTAAGCAGGTGCCGGGCCGTCCAGTGATGTGGGGAACGAGCAACAGTTTCCTTGATCACTTTGGTTTAGAGTCCATCCAGGATCTGCCCGGTATTGATGAATTGCGGGCAGCGGGGCTTCTGGATAGTCGCCAGGGCCTTACGGCTTACTCAACACGGGGCGGTAAAGAGGATACTCTGCTGTTTGATACCGAAGATTCTGACGAGGCATTTGAGCCCCTGCAGGATGGTGAAGCGCCTGAAACTGAGGAAGGCGACAGCGATACTGGTGAGGAATCCAGCGAAATTGGCAGTGATGAGGGGGCCGAAGCTGCTGAAGAGGATACGCGGGAGGCTTAATCCTTTGAGCTGGCCTCTAGCAATTGCTAGGGACCGGCACTACATAGAATTATTACATGAGCGCCGAAATGGCCGTAAATCATTGCGGGTTGTTTGGCTTTTTGCGATGATGCGATGTGAGCTTCACTCGCTAAGACATTGGAGTAATTGAGTCATGGGCATCGGAAGTATGTGGCACTGGTTGATCGTCTTGGCGATCGTTCTGCTCCTGTTTGGCGGGGGAAAGATTTCCGGCCTCATGGGCGACTTTGCCAAAGGCATCAAAGCCTTCAAGAAAGGCATGAAGGACGAAGAGGACGACGAAAAGGACTCCTCAGCCTCCAATAGAACCATCGAAGGCGAGGCGACGTCCAAACAGAAGGACAGAGAGACCGTCGCTTAAACGCGGTGGCGGCGCACGCGTTTTAGGCGCTGCGCAAGTAGATGGACTTCAGTAAATGTTCGATTTCGCATGGTCGGAATTCGGCCTAATCGCCTTGATGGCGGTCTTGATTCTGGGACCAAAAGAATTGCCCGGGGCCATGCGGACGATGGCGAAGGTCATACGCAAGGTGCGCGGTATGGCCTCGGAATTTCAGGGACACTTCAACGATATGATCCGCGAGGCGGAGTTGGATGATGTCCGCAAGTCCGTCCAAAAGTTATCCAGCACCAATATTAGCGCTGAAGTGAATAAAATGATCGACCCGAAGGGCGAAATTAAAAACGCCCTGGAAGACGATCCCTTCAAAGAGCAGCCCGATGTGACGGATGCCGGCGCGCCTTCAGAATCCCCGGAACCATCGGGCGACCAATCCCCCGAGGTGGCGACGATCGCAGAGGCTGAGCAGACCGCAAAGGCTGCCCCGGCGGCTGAGTCCAAGCAAACTTCCGAGACCCCGCGTGGTCAAACCACATGAATGCGACGCCGAAGCAACTCCCTTCGGATAAAGCGACGGGGGACGATCCAGATAGCCATACAATGCCACTGCTCGATCACCTGATGGAGTTGCGTAAGCGGTTGTTCTATTCGGTGGCCGCGTTGATTGTTGTGTTTTTCGGCGGTGTAGCGGTCGCGCGCTACATATACGACTTTCTAGTTCAGCCCCTAGCTGTCGCCATGCATGAGGCCGGCGGCACCGAGCGCATGATTTACACCCATCTTGCAGAGGGTTTTCTAGTTCACATGAAGGTCGGAATTTACACCGCCCTCTTTGTGACTTTGCCGGTGTTCTTCAATCAGATGTGGATGTTTGTCGCGCCCGGTCTCTACAAGCACGAAAAGCGCGCCATCCTCCCGTTTTTGTTCGCGAGCCCGGTCTTATTCGTTATGGGCGGGGCGCTTGTTTACTACTTCATCATGCCCATGGCCTGGGAGTTCCTGCTTGGGTTTCAGACCACGTCCAGCCAATCGGCGCTTCCCATTCAGTTGGAAGCCCGCGTTGGTGAATATTTGTCGTTGGTGTTGACGCTGATCTTGGCCTTCGGAATTGCCTTTCAGTTGCCCGTCTTGCTGATCCTGCTCGCGCGGGTGGGCATTGTGTCCGCCGAGGGGCTGCGGGCCAAACGCCGGTACGCTATTATCGGCGTGTTTGTTTTTGCAGCCATAGTTACGCCGCCCGACGTTATCAGTCAGGTGGGCCTCGCCGTGCCTATGATTCTGCTTTACGAAATTTCCATTATCGGTGCGCGCATCGTGCAGAGGAAAAAGGAAGAGGCTGCGGCTGAAGGTGCCGATTCCGACGGCGGCGAAGACACCGATTTCAACGAGGCGTAACGCCTGGAGCCCTGGACGGGGGCCGCCCGCGCCCGTATAAGCCTGGGCATTGCTTGATTGTTGCTCGTTTTATCGTTGGTCTTCCCATGCTTGATCTCAAATGGATAAGAGATAACCCGGCTGCCCTGGATGCGGCTCTGGCCCGCCGTGGCGCGGAGCCGATGGCGGCCACCGTGGTCGATCTAGATCAACGGCACCGCGCCGTCACCACAGAACTTCAAAGCCTTCAGAGCAAACGCAACGAAGTCTCAAAGCAAATTGGGGGCGTGAAAGCCAAGGGCGGTGATGCGCAACCGCTTATGGATGAAGTCGCGTCCATCAAAGACAAAATGGCCGAGTTGGAGGCCGAGGAGCGACGTCTGGGAGAAGAGGTGCGCGGACTGCTTCTGATCCTTCCAAACGTTCCCCATGAAGCAGTTCCGAACGGTAAGGATGAAAGCGCCAATGTGGAAGTGCGGCGCTGGAAAGCAGCGGCGAATTTCGATTTTGATGTGAAAGATCATGCGGACCTTGGCACAGCGCTGGGGTTGATGGACTTCGAACAAGCCGCAGTAATGTCGGGCGCGCGTTTTGTTGTCTTGAAGGGACAGCTTGCGCGGCTCGAACGCGCCATTGCTCAGTTCATGCTGGATACTCACACTGGCGAGAACGGGTACACCGAAGTTAATCCGCCGCTTCTGGTCCATGACGCTGCCCTTACCGGAACGGGGCAACTCCCGAAGTTTGCCGATGATTTATTTAAGACCACGACCGGCCATTGGTTGATTCCAACGGCCGAGGTTTCGCTGACGAACCTTGTTGCCGCCAAAATTGTCGGCGGCGCGGACCTGCCGCTACGCTTTACTGCGTTTACGCCTTGCTTCCGCTCGGAAGCCGGGGCGGCGGGTAAAGACACCAAGGGAATGATCCGCAACCATCAGTTCGAAAAAGTAGAGCTGGTGAGCATCGTTACACCGGAAGAGTCTGAGGCGGAGCTTGAGCGCATGGTCGGCTGCGCGGAAGGTATTCTTCAAAAGCTGGAGCTGCCGTACCGGGTCATGCAGCTATGCACCGGCGATATGGGGTTTGGCGCGGTCCGGACCTATGACCTTGAAGTTTGGTTGCCCAGTCAAAAAACTTACCGCGAGATTTCCAGCTGTTCGAATACAGGCGACTTCCAGGCTCGGCGCATGAATGCTCGGTTTCGGCCCGCAGGAGAAACGAAGGGCGCGCAGTTCGTGCACACCCTTAACGGGTCCGGGCTTGCGGTCGGCCGAACACTTGTCGCGGTCTTGGAGAACTATCAACAAAGTGATGGAACCATTCGGGTTCCCGAGGTGCTGAAACTTTATATGGGCGGCACCGATGTCATTGGTACGAAGGCGTGATGTGGTGAGCGAAGTTAAAACAATTAAAGATATATCTAAATGCCGCATCCTTCTGAGTAATGACGACGGCATTATGGCGCCGGGTATGGCGGCCTTGGAGCGGATCGCCGCGCAGCTTAGCGACGATGTTTGGGTGGTGGCACCGGCAACCGAGCATAGCGGGGCTGGGCATTCGCTGACCATTCATCAGCCGCTGCGCCCTGTGAAACTGTCCGAACGCCGATTTACGGTCAGCGGCACACCGACGGATAGCGTGATGGTCGCGGTCAATCACATCATGAAGACTCATCCGCCGGACCTGGTTCTGTCCGGAGTTAACTTCGGGGGAAACCTGGGAGAAGACGTCCATTACTCAGGTACGGTGGCCGCCGCGATGGAGGGAACCTTGCTGGGTGTTCCGGCCATTGCTCTTTCTCAGGTGTGGACTGATATCGACAATATTCGCTGGGGGACGGCAGAGCACTTTGCACCGGACTTGATCCGCAAAATTTGTGCCACCGGTTGGAGCGAGGACGTTCTGATTAATTTGAATTTCCCCGACCGTGAACCGAAGGATGTTTTGGGCGTGATGCCGGCACGGCAAGGCAAGCATAAACTTGGCGATGATCTTGTTCTGCGGGATGACCCTCGGGGCAGGCCGTACCTGTGGATCGGAACCAAGCGGGTTTCGGATCCGTCGGCACAGGGAACCGATCTTAAAGCGGTCGATGACGGGTATATCTCGGTGACGCCGCTGAACGTTGATCTGACACATGGTGCGACCCTGGGGGCCTTGCAGCAACTCTTTCCCGTTTCCGGCGTGTAGCCGTTTGCGCCGGTGAGCACGGAAAGCCGCAAAATCCGCCTCATCATGGACCTGCGTAACGCAGGCGTGACAGATACCCATGTACTATCGGCCATTGAGCGAATTCCGCGAGAGGCGTTCGTAGAGGAATCCTTTCTCGACCAGGCTTATGCCAATCAGGCGCTGCCTATCGCTTGCGGACAAACCATCAGCCAGCCGCTGGTGGTCGGACTGATGACTCAAGCTCTGGAACTCAACGACCGACATAAAGTGTTGGAAGTGGGCACGGGCTCGGGATACCAGGCGGCGGTCTTATCAAAATTGTGCCGTCGTGTTTATACCATCGAGCGTTATCAGGATTTGCTGGAAGAAGCGGAGCGCCGTTTTGCCTCCGTCAGACTGCGTAATATCACGACCTTGTACGGAGACGGCTACAAAGGCTGGCCCGCGCAAGCCCCGTTTGATCGAATTTTGGTGACGGCCGCCGCGCGTATTGTGCCGCAGGAGTTAGTAGAGCAGCTTTCGGAAAACGGCGGCGTGATGGTTTTGCCGGTTGGCGATGGCGCGGGCCTTGATCAGGAGGTTCTGCGCGTGCGCAAGAACGGTAAGAACTTTACGACCGAGCGTTTGTTCCCTGTGCGATTTGTGCCGTTAGTACATGGGATGCCCGCCGGACAAAAATCTTAAGGCCTGAGCTAGGCGCCCGTTGGTCATTGCGGGCATTGGTCAAATTCTAGCAACCCGCTTATAGTTTTCTCATGAGTCATGACCACCGCAAACAAGGACTATGCATCACAACCCGCTGGGTCGTGGCAACGCTGTTGTTAGGGTGTTTGGCGGGTTGTGCACCAACATTTGAACCGCCGCCGGGCTATCGCGGCGGTTTTCTTTGGGACTCAAATAAGAGCCGGGTCATAACGGTTCAACCCGGTGATACGGTCTACGCGCTGTCGCGCCGCTATGATGTGCCCACTCAGTCGATCATTTCGCGCAATGGGCTAAGGCCGCCATACACTCTGCGGGTCGGTCAGGAGTTGATTCTAGACCCGGTTCGTATCCATCGGGTCGCGCGCGGCGATACATTGTCCGGTTTAGCCAGGTCTTACAGCATCGACATGGGGCTTTTGGCTTCGGTGAACGAGCTTACGCCACCCTATACAATTTATGTCGGGCAAGACCTTTGGATTCCTGACCCCTTTTCCGTTGCAGCGGCGCCGTCACAGCCCTCACGGCGCCCTGTTGCCCCTGATCCGAGTGCCCCGCGTACGCCTTCCGTTGAAAGCCAGCCGGTGGACCCCCAGCGGTCACAGCCTTCGCGGCTGGAACGGGGTGAGCGGGCGTCGCCGCCCGAGACTGCCCTGGTGGAAGTCGTTCCGCCTATCTCAGCGCCGCCTGCGCGGGCATCAAGCCGGTTTGCCTGGCCGGTGACCGGAAGGATGCTTTCGAGGTTCGGGCCTGCTGGGCCGGGGCTGCACAACGATGGTATCAATATTGCTGCGCCGAGAGGAACCGCTGTTCGCGCCGCCGACAACGGCGTGGTCGCTTATGCGGGAAGCGAACTGAGAGGGTTCGGCAATTTGCTATTGATTAAGCACGACGGGGGCTGGATCACGGCCTATGCCCACAATGACGAATTGTTGGTCAAGCGTGGGGAAGAGGTCAATATCGGCCAAGTTATAGCCCGAGTTGGCCAGACCGGGAGTGTAGACTCTCCCCAGTTGCACTTTGAAATTAGGCAAGGGACGCGAGCATTGGACCCGGCGCTGCATTTGGCTCAAGCCCCCGGGGGATAGTCCAGGCTATAAACGCGTCAGGTCAATCTTGACCTTAAGCTCGCCGGCGAGGTCTTGAATCATTTGCCAGGCGACCCGACCCGAACGGGCGCCCCGGGTTACTGACCATTCTATGGCCCGCGCGCGCAGGTCGTTTCGATCTATTGGCAGCTGAAAGGCGTCGGCATAACTCGCAACAATGGCGAGGAATGTGTCTTGGTCCAGATGATGAAAGCCAAGCCACAGACCAAACCGATCGGATAAAGACACTTTTTCCTCGATGGCCTCGCCGCCATGGATTGCTGTGGCTCGTTCGTTTTCGATCATGTCCCGGGCCATCATGTGACGGCGATTGGATGTTGCGTAAAAAACGACATTTACAGGGCGGCCTTCGATTCCGCCTTCTAGGACGGCCTTGAGAGCCTTGTAGCTGTGATCCTCGCCTTCGAACGAGAGATCGTCGCAAAAGAGGACGCATTGCCGATCTGCTGTCCGGAGTCTGGCGAGAAGATGAGGCAGGCTTTGTATGTCCTCTCGGTGGATTTCGACCAAAGCGAGGCGCTTTTTATCTTCACGTTCTACATTAATATGTTCATGTACTGATTTGATAAGTGAACTTTTTCCGCATCCACGAGCCCCCCAAAGCAAAGCGTTGTTAGCGGGGTATCCGTCGGCGTGATTGCGGGTGTTGGTGACCAGTTGCTCGGCTTGGCGTTCGATACCTTTAAGTAGGCTCAGCGGTACTCTGTTTACGCTGGTGACCGGGTGAAGGGCGCCGTCGTCTGCGTGCCAGACAAAAGCGTCGGCGCTGCCTAAGTCGGGTTCTGAAATTGCGGCTGGAGACAGGCGCTCAAGGGCTGTGGCAATCCGAAGCAGAGCGGCACCCAAGGGATGGGTTGGGACAGGCGGTGGTGTTCCTAAACTACGCACTGTAGAGCGGTTTTTGGGTATCATTTTGGGTGTCATTTTGACTGTCGTGGGGTGGGTACGCTAACAGAACAGCCCCCCTTGCGAAACGGGCCTTCTGTCCCCAGCTTGGAGGGGGAAAGGGGACAGGGCGATACCATTTGCAACGACCGCTCGTGTGGGTATAGTCCGCCCATTCCGGCCCTAAAAAGGGCCGCTTAATCTTTAGAAGGGAACCCTCCGGATGTTTATTTCTCCGGCCTATGCACAGGCCGCCGGCGAGTCCGCCAGCGCTTTTGGCGCTTTTGTCCCACTTATCCTGATCTTCGTAATTTTCTATTTTCTGCTGATTCGTCCGCAGCAGAAAAAAGTGAAGGAACACAGAGCGATGCTGGAAGCCGTGCGCCGCGGCGATAGAGTCGTGACCAATGGCGGCATTGTCGGTTTGGTCACCAAGGTGTTGCCTGACGAGCGCGCGCTTATGGTCGAGATCGCCGACAATATTAAGGTGAAGGTCATGCGTGACATGGTTTCCAGCGTCTTGAGCAAGACCGAGCCTGTCGCGGTAGAGAAGGCGCCAGCGAAAGACGCGGACAGCGATAAAAGCGATAAATAAGACTGCTTTTTTGAATAGAGTATAGAGAGTCCCCATGGCCTCTGCGCGCCAACCAATTGCTACCCTTCAGTACAGCAAAGCCAAGATCGCGATGGTTTTGATCATAACCTTGGTGGGCTTAGTGTTCGCTGTTCCCAATCTTCTCAGTGAGGAGACACGGGCCAAGCTTCCGGAATGGATGACGCCCATGCAGCTTGGGCTCGACCTTCAGGGCGGGTCTTACCTGCTGTTGGAAGTGGACCTTGAAGCTGTTGAGAAAGAGCAACTTACTAACTTGGAAGAAACCGTCCGGGGGGCATTGCGGGATCAGCGTCTGGGCTACCGGAATCTTAGAGCTACCGAAACTGAGGTGTTTGTTACGATTCCCGACGATTCTGACCTGTCTGCGGCGCGTACGGCAATCCGAACTGCGACCCCAGAGATGGAGATTGAGTCGCTGGACGGCAACCGCCTCAGCATTACAATTCCGGATAAGGTACGAAGCGATCAGGCGACGGCTGCGGTTACGCAATCTTTGGAAATTGTTCGGCGTCGTATCGACGAATTTGGCACTAGCGAGCCTTCAATTCAGCGCCAAGGCACGGATCGAATCATTGTCGAATTGCCGGGTGTCGGCGACCCTGAGCGGGTTAAGGAGCTGATCGGCCAAACCGCCAAATTGAACTTTCATCTTATCGAACCAGGTGCCAGTGGATCAGATCCGCGTGATTTGCCGCCGGGGACAATGTTGGTTCCAGATTCTGAGGCCGTGGGGGTTACCCATGTGGTCCGTCGGCGTGTTGAAGTCAGTGGCGAGCGCTTGACGGATGCGCAGCCTTCGTTTGGTCAGGATGGCCGGCCTATTGTCAGTTTTCGCTTTGACACGGTGGGTGGGCGGATGTTTGGCCAGACCACTCAGAACAATGTTGGCGAGAGGCTTGCCATCGTCCTTGATAACAAGGTGATTAGCGCTCCTGTCATTAACAGCCCCATCGTGGGCGGCAGCGGGATGATCGAAGGCCAATTCACTATTGAAGGCGTTCAGGATTTGGCGCTGTTGCTGCGCGCGGGTGCTCTACCGGCGCCGCTCAATATTCTTGAGGAGCGCACGATTGGGCCGAGCCTCGGCGCGGATTCCATCCTCGCCGGAGAGTTTGCCAGCGTACTTGGCGTTATTTTGGTGGGCCTGTTTATGCCCATTGCTTATTTCAGTTTTGGAATATTTGCGGTGATCGCGCTTGCGGCCAATATCGGACTGCTCATCGGCGTTCTTAGTTTTGTCGGTGCGACGCTGACCCTGCCGGGGATCGCCGGGATCGTCTTGACCTTGGGCATGGCCGTCGATGCAAACGTTCTGATTTACGAGCGTATGCGCGACGAGTTCCAGTCGGGGAGAACTCTTATGAACTCGCTTGGCTCAGGCTTTCAGGCGGCGTTCACGACGATTGTGGACGCCAACATTACAGGTCTTATCGCGGGCGTTCTGTTGTTCTTTCTGGGTAGCGGACCGGTCCAGGGCTTTGCGGTCACGCTGACCATCGGCATTATCACATCTATGTTCTCCGCGCTCATGATTACACGGCTTCTGGTGTGGTTGTGGTTCACACGCAGCAATCCCAAAACGCTACCGATCTAAGGATAGGCAGACATGGTATTTCAACCCTTAGGGCGTTTGGTTAGCCGCGATTTTAAATTCGATTTTATTCGCGTGCGGGCGATCCCGTTTTTTCTTTCCGCTTTTCTGGTCGTGGCCTCGTTGGTGTCGCTCGCGGTACAGGGATTGAATTTCGGCATCGATTTTGCGGGGGGCGCGCTGGTGGAAGTGCGGTCCGAGCAGACGGTAGACCTTGCAGAGTTGCGTGGTCGTCTTAATAGCCTCGGCCTTGGGGATGTTTCTATTACGACGTTCGGAGACACCGGGCGCGATGTGATGATCCGGGTGCAAGAACAAGCGGGCGGCGACGAAGCGCAGAATGTGGCGTTGAAGAAGGTCCAGGCGACGCTTGGGGACGGATATGAGTTGCGCCGTACAGAGGTCGTTGGCCCAAAAGTGGGCGCGGAGTTGATCATCGACGGTGCGCTGGCTATCGCCTTGGCTCTTATCGGCATCATGGTTTATGTGTGGCTGAGGTTTGAGTGGCAGTTTGCCATGGGGGCCGTGCTGTCGTTGACCCACGATGTGATCACGACTATCGGCATTTTCTCCATTTTCCAGATTGAGTTTAATCTGAACACCGTGGCTGCGGTGCTGACCATCGCTGGCTTTTCGATCAATGATACGGTCGTGGTGTATGACCGCGTACGTGAAATGATGCGGAAATACAAAAAACTGACGCTGCCGAACCTGCTTAATTTTGCTCTGAACAGCGTTCTTATGAGAACCATCACCACGACCTTTACCACGGCGCTTGCAGTGATTGCGCTTGTGGTGTTCGGCGGAGAGGTGTTGCGCGGATTTAGTCTCGCGATGCTCTGGGGCATGATTGTTGGAACGTACTCAACGATCTATGTGGCTTTGCCTGTGCTGGTGTATTTTGACTTGCGCCGGGAAGATATGGTTGGGACCGTGACCGGTGGTCAGCAACAGGTTCCCGAATACGAGCGCAAACCAGCCGAGTAAGCAGGACCTGCGTATTCGTGAAGCTTACCCGCCACGCTCCAACAGACCGGCAGATTATTCAGAGATACGGCAACGGCGGATTCCGCATATCCGGGATGGAGTTTTCCGGATCGGTATTGGTGCTGCCGAGCGTAACATCGGCTTGGGCGCATTCGTCTATGAATACCCTAACCCTTGAATCGTTCTCGCCGGTTTTAGAGATTGCCTCCACTCTTGATGTGTTTTTGCTTGGGTGCGGCGAGAGGATGGAACTCCTAAGTCGAGATCTTCGATCAGCTTTGCGGGACCACGGACTTGCCGTGGACACCATGGCAACCGGGTCTGCCTGTAGAAGTTACAATGTCCTTGTCACCGAGGGGCGCTCGGTGGCCGCCGCCTTTATTGCGATTTAAGAACGCTACTTAACACACAAAAAAAATCGGGAGCCCGAAGGCCCCCGATTTCGCAAAGCATATTCAGATAACAACTAGGCTAAGTGCATTTGCCCAACCATGCATAGGAGCATGGGAATAGAGAGCAATGTATTGGTCCGTGAGAACAGCATAGCTGTCCGACCGGCCTTAGCTTTGGTGTCTGCATCGGCCTCGACCATACCCAGAGCTTTCTTCTGGTTCGGCCAAATGACGAACCAGACGTTGAACCACATGATGATGCCGAGCCACATGCCTACGCCGATCAAAGCGGCCTGACCGGTTTGTGTGCCGAGGAGCAGGGCGTCCACCATGTATCCGTTTAGGTGAGCCAGGATGAGGCCGGTGATCAAGGTGGCCATGGCGCCCCAGCGGAACCAGAAGAGGGCCGCCGGTGCAATGACCTTACCGATTGCGGGCTTTTGCTCGTCCGGAATCTTTCCCATGTTGGGAATCTGGACAAAATTGAAGTACCACAGAAGGCCAATCCACATCACACCGCTAAGGACGTGAAGGTAGCGGAACAATGCGGCATAGAAAGCGGGACCATAGGAAGTCTGTCCCATCAGCAGAAACACAAGGACCGCCAGCACGATGCCGGCGATAATTGTATTGCGTAAGGAAGTGAGTATCGCGCTCATGAGTTTCCCCCCATCTTAAGTTTGAAATGCCGTGTGATCTTGGCAACATGTTACTCATTTCTTCATTCTGTGCAATCGTCGTAACAGCGGAAAACGCTTTCAACTCAGAATGTTAATTAAGGTTTCACCTGTGCCGCCCACCGATTCCACCAGTTATATCGCCGATCTTGTCCGCCGGGAGGACCGGGATAGGTATTTAACGGCGCTGTTTGCACCGCCAATAGAGCGACAGGCTCTTTTGGACCTTTATGCGTTCAATATCGAGGTTGCGCGTATTCGGGACGCTACATCCGAGCCTCTGATCGGGCAGATGAAGCTGGAATGGTGGCGTGATATCGTCGCCACAATTTACGCAGGTAGGGATGTGCCGAAAGGCAATCCCATCGTTGAAGGCCTTCAGAAGACCATCAACTCTCATCACTTGAGCCGCGCGCATTTTGATGAATTTTTGGCTCACCGGGCGGAGGATTTAGCTGAAGACGCTCCCAAGGATTTATTGTCTCTGGAGTCGTACGCCGAGGGCACATCAGCCCGGCTCACATGGCTAGCGCTTGAAATCCTTGAGGTGCGGGACGAGGAAAGTTTCGCGGCCGCGCGCCATGTGGGCATAGCCTGGGCATTGACGGGAATCATGCGCGCGGTGTTGTTTCACGCCCGCAACAACCGGATCATGTTGCCACAGGATCTGATGAATGAACGAGCGCTAGCGGGGCAGGATGCGCTCAGGAAAAAAAACGCAGCCAAGATCTCCGAAGTTATTGCAAAAATAGGCACGGTGGCCCGGGTTCATTTGGATAAAGCGGCAGAGCGTCAAAAGCGAGTGGACCGAAAGGCGATTCCAGCGCTCTTACCGGCCGTCTTGGCTGATCAGTATCTTAAAGGGTCGGCCAAGTGGGGCTACGACGTGTTTGATCCACGTCACGCCCTCCAGCGTCCAAATATATTTAAGCTGACCTGGAGTGCTGTTCGCGGGCGGTATTGTTAAGCGTTATTCGGCTGCTAGACGGCTCGTGCCAAGCCAGGTTTCCAAATCGAGGCGCGCCCGGTCGGCCAGGGCCTTCTTTCGGTCTCTTCCCTTGAGCCGTCGGCCTTTTTCGTTTTTGGCATCAATGTCAGGAAATAACCCAAAGTTAACGTTCATAGGCTGAAAGGTTTCTGCGTCGGCCCCACCGGTGATATGACCAAGAAGCGCGCCCATGGCTGTCGTTAACGGCGGAATAGACTGCGGGTTTTCTAATTTCTCTGCGGCTGCAAACCGTCCGGCTAGAAGTCCCACGGCGGCACTTTCCACATAGCCCTCGCAGCCGGTAATTTGGCCAGCGAAACGCAGGCGCGGGGCGGCTTTAAGGCGTAGCGTGCCGTCCAGAAATTTGGGAGAGTTGATAAAAGTGTTCCGATGGATACCACCTAATCGCGCGAATGACGCTTTCTCAAGACCGGGTATAGCGCGGAAGATGCGGATTTGTTCGCCGTGTTTCAGTTTGGTCTGAAATCCCACCATATTGAACAAAGTGGCCAAAGCATTATCTTGGCGCAACTGAACAACGGCGTGTGGCTTTTGCGGGGCGTGGGGATTGGTAAGGCCAACAGGCTTCATCGGGCCGTAGGCAAGTGTTTCCACTCCGCGCTCCGCCATAACTTCGATAGGTAAGCAGCCTTCAAAATAGGGCGTATTCTTTTCCCATTCCTTGAACTCGCTTTTATCGGCAGTTCTTAATTCGTTGATGAAGGTCTCGTATTGGCTGCGGTCCAGCGGACAGTTGATATAGTCGGCGCCGCCGCCTTCAACTTCCGCGCCCTTGTCGTAACGGGACTGAAACCACGCGACATCCATATTGATGGACTCGCGGTGAACAATTGGCGCAATCGCATCAAAAAAAGCCAGAGCGTCTTCACCGGTCAATTCACGGATTGCCGCGCTTAGGTCCGGTGAGGTGAGGGGGCCGGTGGCGATTATAGTGGAGTCCCAGTCCTTAGGCGGGAGGCCGGCCACCTCGCTACGATCAACCGTAATCAATGGATGAGCCATCAGGGCGCTTTGAACAGCGGCCGAGAACCCATCGCGATCAACGGCCAAAGCCGCTCCGGCGGGTACACGGTGTGCATCGGCTTTGGCCAGGATGAGTGATCCGCAGCGGCGCATCTCTGCGTGCAGCAGGCCAACGGCGTTGTAGTCTGCATCGTCGGACCGGAAGGAATTCGAGCAAACCAACTCGGCCAAACCTTCTGTTTGATGAGCCTCGGTCATGCGTACTGGACGCATTTCGTGGACGACAACGGGAACGCCGGCCTCTGCGATTTGCCAAGCAGCCTCGCTGCCAGCCAAGCCGCCGCCGACGATATGAATTGGATCATTTGAAAGTGTCATTTGCCTAGCATAAGCCCTTGCGCGGTCTTTTCAACGCGGCGCTAACCTTTACTCTTTGTTTTAGGAACTGTCGCCGGAGCCGAAGGCACGACGTGAGCGGCAATCACGGTATTGATCGTATTGACCAGCAGTTCCTCAGAAACAGGTTTCATCAGGTAGCCTTGGATGCCGCGCCGGGCTGCGGCTTGGTAAGTCTCTGTGTCCGTTCGGCTTGTGAGAACGATTATAGGAATATTCCGGCGCCGCAAAGACTTCGATGATCTGACTTTCCGGATCAGGGCGAGGCCACTGGCATTTGGCAGCACCAAGTCTACGAGGGCCAGCTGCACCTGCAAACCTGGGTCCTTATAAATGTGATAAAGTGCTTCTTCGGCATTCCCGGCGGTTATCACGTTTGAAAACCCTCCGGACTTTAGAAAGGCAACAATGAGATCACGAACCGCTCGGTCATCTTCCACAACCAGAATGCATTTAAGGGCGCGACCAGTCATTGATATCCTATTTCTTTCAGCGATCAGTTAAGCTCTAGCTCTAAAGCTCTATTTATGGTTGAACAGTAGGCGGTTTTTGAACGTAACAAAAATATTTTTTAAGTATGTTATGCGTCAATTCTTAATCGGTTTCGAGGCATCGTCTTAAAAAGGGCGAGTGCCCTTCATATTGATAGATTTGAAGCGAACAGTTGGAGTCCAATTCAATGGCCAATCAGCAATATTACGTAGTGGGTGGTGAATACGCGGACACCAATTTCACGGTGCCGGCACCTGGTGCTGAGTTGGAGAAGCATGGCCCCTTCAGCGAGCGGGAGGCTAAAATCTGCTGGCGCGAGCTTACGGGTAAAACGGTCGACAATGCGATGGTCCGTTATTTCCTGAAGGCTTCGGAACAAACCAACAGCAAGATTTACTGGGTTGTTGGTGGTGAATACGCAGATTCTTCGTTTACGAATCTTGCATCCGGCAAAGAGCTGGAAGTCTTTGGTCCCTTTGAGAAATGGGAAGCCCTGGGTTTTTGGCGAGGAATGACCTCAAAGAGCGTCGATGATGCGTTGGTCAGATACGATATTCGCGAAAATTACGACCAAGAAAAAGGGAGTGGCGCATCACGTAAAATAGCGCCAAGTGCGAGCGCCGATTTGCCGACAACTGTGAAGTCCATCGCGATCAAGTGTAAGTCAGCAGATGCATTTGCATTTTTAGTCGATGCTCAGAACTGGCCCCGTTGGGCTGTTCACGGGGTGAAATCTGTGCGGCCAGGCGCGGGTGGTTTCTGGGATATGGAAACGTCCAACGGTCCGGGGCAACTCAAAGTGGATGGCAATGCAGCCAGCGGCATCGTTGATACCACATTTGTTGATGGCCAGAGTAACCGGTGGACTGTCCCGGGACGTGTCGTTGATGCCGGAGGCGGTGCCGTCGTGGTTATGGTATTCACCAAACCGGCGTCCATGACCGACGATCAATTCAAACAAGACATGAAGTTGATTGAAGAGGAACTCGCCGTTCTGAAGAAAATTCTAGAGCAAGCTTGAGTCGGGTCCGTAAATTTTATTCGTTCTGGATCGGCATACCGGTGCACTGCGCGGGAGCGCAAAAATGAACGGCGCCTGTTAACTTGTCGATGCGGTACATGAAGCCGTTGGTCGAGTTGGGGGCAGGTACCAGTTCGTAACGCTTTCCCAAAAGGCCGTTAATCATCACGCCCAGAATAACGAGAACAGTTGCCAAGACGATGGCGCGCGATAAACCCGTCGATAGCATTTTTTGTTTTGCAGCGGGCCGAGGCGTTTTGACATCGTCTTCGTCATCGCTCGATCCCTTTTTTGCCGGAGGCGCAGGGACGGGTTTCGGGGCAGCTTTGGGATCATCAGGGGTCGCCATGAAGCCTCCTATCGTTGAGCAGGGTCCGTTTAGGCCTGGATGCGATACATAAACATCTTAGTCTGAAATCGGTTGCTGCATATTGGTTATGTTATTGCGAGCAACGATTAGGCCCCTCTCTTTCACGGACCGTCCATTCTTAAACGGCGTATCTAAAGTGCCGATTTTACGGCTCGAGGGCCCGCGAACAGCCAGATCAGCCAGCCTAAAAGCGGCAAGAGCACGATCAGCAAAATCCAAAGTACTTTGGTGCCGGTGGTCCGGTTGCTGCCGATTGTACTTACGACGGCCCAAATATCGGCTATGAGCACCAAAAAGCCGAAAATTCCACCAACTTCGAACATCCAGGCATCCTCCACCGGTTACTTCGTCTAATAGACTATATCAGAAATTGGCGAGGTGCTGATATTCTTCTGAAGTTGAAATAATGGGGGAGGGATCTGAGCCATGAATAGACTAACTGTGCAGACTTGGATTTGGTTGGGGGTGCTTGTTTTTTGGCTGGTGGTGACTGTTGCTGTCACGCGGAACGCCGGAGACATGATGGCGTTCTTTAGCGCGCAGCCCATGCTGTCCTGGAGCAATCAAGTCCTGTTGGATTTTTTCCTGACTGCGGTGGTTGCCCTTGCGTTCATTGTACCAGACGCCCGTAGCCGGGGAGTTGGTGTCATTGGAAGAGTGATTCTGACTGTTCTGACGTTAGGGCTGGGTGCGCTTGTACCGTTGGGATACATGGTCTGGAGAAGCTTAAAACCTGCCGCCGCGTGACACCTAAGGTGCTGTGCGGTTACATAGTTTCTCAGCCTAACGCTTCCCCCAGGATAGGCGATCAGGGTAATGTCGGTGTCATGATTGGGGAGAGAGTTTTATGCGCACATTGATAATTACTATTGTTGGGTTGCTGGCTGTGGCAGTGCCCGGTTTGGGGCAAGCTGCGGACACTGAGATCAAGACGGATTATGTCACCACCAACGGCATTAAATTTCATTACGCCCACAAGGGCGACGGGGATCTTGTCGTCTTCCTGCATGGTTTTCCGGCATTTTGGTATATGTGGAAAGATCAGCTGGAAGACATCGGAGCCGATCATCAAGCGGTCGCACCTGACATGCGAGGCATTAATCTTTCCACAATCCCCCCTGCACAAGAGCAATATCAAGCCAAGTATTTGATCGAAGACGTGAAGAAATTTGCCGAGGCGGTTGGGGGAGAAAAGGGCAAGAAGTTTATTCTCGTTGGCCATGATTGGGGCGGTCTTGTCGCATGGATGTATGCGATGCACTATCCGGAAACGTTGTCGAAGCTTGTGATCGTCAATGCGCCGCATCCCATAACCTTTGAACGGGAAATGAAGCAAAACCCCATTCAGCGCATGGGGAACAGCTACATGTTCGCGTTCAACAATTATGATGGCTACAATTGGGCGGACCAAATGGGCCGCGATGGATTTGTAGGCCTAGCCGGAGGTATTCTCGGCAGTTCACTGAAAGCTGGTGCGTATACGGAAAGTGACGTCGATAAGTGGATCGAGTTTTGGAAAATTCCGGGAACGGTGGACGCGGGCTTGAACTACTATCGCGCCAACAATTTGAACCCTCCGTTTGACGAAAACCACCCGGCCGAGACCATTCCGACGTCTTGGTCTGCGGATGCTATTCTTAAAGACGCAAAATCTAAGGTTATTGAGACCCCGACACTGATTATCTGGGGTTTGCACGACAGTGCATTGCAAGGGGGAATACTCAGCGGCATTGAAGACTGGGTTCCTAATTCGACATTCAAGTTTTACCCCACTGCCGATCACTGGGTGCCTATGACGCATGCTGATGAGGTGAGCAAAGATATTCGCGACTTCATTACCGGACCTGCGAAAGGCGAGTAGAAAAGGGTTTCCTATGAGTGACGAACTTCTTGTTCGTATCGAGAACCATGTCGCTGTGATCACCATAAACCGGCCGAATTCTTACAACGCTATCAATACTCACCTGCTGGATGAGATTCCAAAAGCTTTGCAAGCCGTGGCCGAAAACGCTGATGTTGGTTGTGTGGTAATCACTGGTGCTGGCAAGGCGTTTTGTTCTGGTGGTGATGTCGCTGACCAGGTTGCCGCTGCGGAGGGTACGACAAAGTCATCTGAAGAGATGATGGATGATCTTCGCCGAGCGATCGAAGGGGCGCGCTGGCTTCATGAAATGCCCAAGCCGACCATCGCGATGGTCAACGGTGTGGCCGCAGGAGCCGGAATGACCATGGCTCTTGCGTGTGATATGCGCATTGCCGGAAAAAAGGCGCGTATGACGACGGCGTTCGCGAAAGTCGGGTTTTCGGGTGATTACGGCGGGCATTATTTTCTGCCCCGTTTGGTCGGCACTGCCAAGGCGCGAGAACTGTATTTTACGTCGGAGATTTTGGATTCTGCGCAGATAGAGGCCTTGGGCCTCGCCAATCGCGTGGTGCCAGACGAGGACTTAGAAAAAGTCACGATGGAACTTGCCACCCAGTTGGGTAATGGACCGCGCGTTGCGTGGCGGTATATGAAGCAGAATATGAAAATCGGTGAGACGGGTTCGCTTTCCGATGTGCTGGATTCCGAATGCGCAGGTATTCGCCGTTGCCGCGAAACTGAAGATCACAAGGAAGCGGCAAAAGCCTTTATGGAGAAGCGCCCGCCGGTATTTCGAGGCCGGTAAGAGAGCTCGACCCGTTTGTTATTGCCATTCTGTTGGAACAGGAACGGCGCGCTGGTTTGCTAGTATTTTTGTGAACCTAGCGCGTTCATCCTCGGGCATTTTATCGGGTCCGTCGTAGATATTTTTGCCGATGGTTGCGGTTTTCTGAACGGCGGGGCGGGCGGAGATAGCTTCCAGCCAGGGCGCGACATTGAGAAATTCCGCCATATCTATGCCTCGCGATTTCCACAGCTTGGCCCACGGATAACAAATCATGTCGGCGATGGTGTACTCATTCGCCGCCAACCATTTTTTGTTGTGCAAACCCAGGTTCAGAACGCCGAACAATCGGTGGACCTCATTGCCGAAGCGATTGATCGGGTAAGACAGATCGCCGTGCTTCTTTTCCTTATCAGCGCGTTCGAAGTGACCTTGCTCGCCCATTTTGGGGCCCTGGTTTCCCATCTGCCACATGATCCACTGAACGACTTCATATTTTCTCGAGGGGTCTTGAGGCCAATATTTCCCGGCCTTTTCGGCGAGGTACATCATCATCGCGCCGGACTCGAAGATCGATATGGGCGGGCCGCCACCAAGGGGGTCGTGATCGACGAGGGCCGGCATGCGGTTATTGGGTGAAATGCGCAGAAAATCCGGGTGGAACTGGTCTCCGCGGCCGATATCGACAATCTTCAAGGTGTAAGGAAGGTCGCATTCTTCAAGGAGAATAGTGACTTTGCGGCTGTTTGGGGTCGGGAAGAAATACAAATCAAGCACGGGGATCTCCGTAAAACTGATTTTTTTTGGGCTTCATGAGGGTAGGCGAGCTCAGGTTCGCTGTCGAAAAGCGATTGTATTATCTAAATATTAAATGAAAAATCAGATCAACATTCCTCGTTACAGTTGAATTGCAGGGTGAAGGGGAGGCATTGTGCCGGAAGGTAACGAGCGGGCGCTCTTTTTTTGTGTCGTTGAGGACGACCCGCTGATCGCGGAGTTGGCGCAGGACCTATTGGAAGCGTCCGGCCACCGGGTGGAGGTGTTCTCATCATCCCTCACTGCGTCCAAAGCAATACCAGAGTTGAAACCCGACGTTGTCATCACCGACATTATGATGCCCGAGATGGATGGGCTATCTCTTTGCGGGGCCCTTCAATCAGATCCTGCTTTAATGGATACAAAATTTGTAGTCGTTTCGGCGAAGGCCTACGACTTCGATCGGGATCGCGCCCGCAAGGTTGGGGCTGTGGGGTTTATTCTTAAACCTATAAATCCGGCCACCTTCGTGAATCAGGTGATGGCTTGCATCAGCGAACACTTTACGGTGCGGTATTGGGGAGTTAGAGGCACATTGCCGGTCCCGGGTCAAAAATCACTGCGCTACGGGGGCAACACCAGTTGCATCTCGATGGAGTTTCCAAAGCAGTTGAATTTTGTGTTCGACGGCGGCTCGGGAATTAAAGAGTTGTCTAATCATTTGCTGGCTCGCCGGGGCGGCAAGTGGTCAGCGAAAGTATTTATTTCGCATCCTCATTGGGATCACATCAACGCCATTCCGTTCTTCGCGCCCATGTATATACCGGGCAATGAATTTGAAGTGATTGGTGCGCGCCACGGCGGCAAATCCATGCGCGAGCTTATTTCGGACCAGATGGATGATGTCTATTTTCCGATTACGCTAAAGGAGATGGGTGCTCGAATCTATTTCCGTGAGATCGCGTCAGAGACATTGACCTTTGGCGACGTCGAGGTGAAAAGCATGATGTTGTCGCATCCGGGCCTGTGTCTCGGGTATCGCGTCAATTTTAACGGCAAGTCCTTCTGCTACATCACCGACAATGAAATTTACCCTGCGGATTTGCCGCATCACAATCCGGCCTACGAGAAAGAGTTGGCTGACTTTATGCGAGGCGCGGACGTTGCTCTGATGGATAGCTGCCATTTTGATGATGAATACCGGCGCAAGGTGAACTGGGGACATTCCAGCGTGAATGAAGTCGTTCGTATTGCGCATGCGGCGGATGTGAAGGAACTGCAATTGTTTCATCATGATCCGGATCAAACCGATCTCGATATCGATCGCAAGCTGGGCATTGCCCAGGACATTCTTCAGAAGCTGGGTTCCAAAACTATTTGTACTGCTCCCGCTGAAGGCAGTTCGCAGCTGTTCTAAGCGCTATGGGGTGGAATTCAGCCCTTTACGCTGAATACTCGGCGTTGACCCTTGCTCGGACTCCCGCCACTCTATCTCTTCTGATTTGGGGAAAATGAAGGGAGAAGGGGCTATGCCGTCACCGTTATTGATGCCCGTTACAATGATTACTGCTGCCGCATTAGGCTTAATGCTGGTAGTTCTTGGCGCTTACGTCATTCGCGGACGCTTCAAGCATCTCATGGCTCACGGTGATCAGGGCAATGCGGATATGTTGATCCGCATGAGAACGCAAGCCAACTTTATTGAATATGTACCTCTGACTTTGATCCTGCTTGCGCTATTGGAAAGTTCGGGCGCGGATCAAACCGTGCTGGCGATTGGCGCAATTGCATTTGTGTTATTCCGTATTTCCCACGCCTTTGGGATGCGTCAGAAACAACCGGCCTTACTTCGACGCATCGGAGCTATGGGGACGTTTCTGACGTTGATTGCTTCTTCGGTTTGGGCGCTCATTATCGCCATTGGGGCGCTACCCTCATGATTATTGTTCATCACCTCAACAATTCTAAATCACAGCGTATTCTATGGTTGCTGGAGGAGTTGGGTCTGGACTACGAGATTAAGGCCTACAAACGTCTGCCGTCTGGGCTGGCGCCGCCGGAAATGCAAAATATTCATCCGCTTGGTAAAGCCCCGATTGTTGAAATCGACGGCGTGGTAATGGCGGAGTCGGGTGGTGTGGTGCAGTACGTTCTTGAACGCCACAGCAGTGGTCGTTTGATGCCGGATCGGGCCTCCCCTGAGTATCCGAAGTTTCTGGAGCTGTTGCACTACGCTGAGGGCTCCATCAGCCCGCCAGTGATCATGGTGCTGCTCAGCAATCTTATGAAAGTGGATAACCCGACCTTCACAGGTATGACCGAAAATATGGTGCGCACGCATTTGGGCTTTGTGGAGACGTTGCTGATAGACCATGACTATTTAGTCGGAAACGAATTCACAGCCGCTGATTTGCAAATTACCTTCATTTTGCAAATGGCATCTGGGCAGGGTTTGTTGGAGTCTCGTCCGCGGTTGCGTGAATATGTAACCCGGATGGAATCCCGCCCAGCTTACAAACGCGCTCTGGAAAAGGGCGGGCCATTTAACGTTTCGTTTGGCCGCTAGCCCTGCAATTTTATAATCCGCCCAACGCGCGAGTCTCGACGGCAAGGCCAATCGCGTAAAATAGGGCGAAGCCCAGCAGAGCAAAAATAATTACGCCAAATGCGGGCCGTTCGTCTTTGAAAGCCCAAAAAGCGCCAAGAAACGCGCCGACGAATGCTCCGATCACAGAAGCCATGGCAATCTCTCCATCGGAACCTATTTAGGAGGGGTGATGGGCTCGTCAAGTGACCGGATTTTGCTTTTATTTCTGATGGTTCAGAGCCATTCTGGTCCTATGTAGTGGAGGATATCTATGAAAACGATTGCAGGCGCAGCCGCGCTTTTGGCCTTAGGGGCTGTGGGCACCGCATATGCGGGGCCAAGCGAAGATGAAATCTTGAGAATGTTTATTCCTGCCGAGATCAGCTTGGTTAAAGACGGCGATGAGTACTCGTTCCAAAGTGATCTAGCCGTTCCATTTTACACCTTTGATGACGACGAACCGGGTGTTTCCAATTGCACGGGCACATGCACGGAAACCTGGTGGCCGGTCAGAGCCAAAAAAAGTGATGCGCGTGCTCAAGGGGCTTGGACCCTGATCGAGCGTGAGGAAGGGCGTCCGCAGTGGGCCTATAAGGGCCAACCGATATACTACTACCTGCACGATCAGGCCGGCACAAAGGCGGGCGACGGCATCGACGGCAAATGGCATGTGCTGAAACCATAGAGGAGCGGGCGTATATGTCCGTTCCCACATTAGGCCCGGACTGGTCATCTGATGTTCAGGCCTTTATTGATCACTGGCACGGATTGCGTGAGGACGCGCAGCTGCCCACGTCGGAAACATTTCTAGACAGTTTCTCTCCAGCCCACATTAGTCGGTGCTATATCGCGAGTTCGTTGACGATGGAGCAGTCGTGAGGTTTCATGGGACGGCATTAATCGAACACTGGGGGGTAGATCTGACAGGCCATGATATGCATGGAGACCGTCCTGCTTCATTTAAATCTCAGTCGATGGAAACCTTACGCACATGCGTGTCGCATCCTTGCGGTTACGTGACGCGTGTTGTGTACAGTACTTCGAAAGGCAGAAAGATTCAGTCTGAAATTCTGCAATTGCCTCTAGCTGTAAAGGCTGGACGAGCTCATCGCTTTGTGTGCCACGCGACGCAGGATATGGAAGTTCAATTGGAAGAAATTGCTGAGTTGCATATTCAAACGAGAGCTTCGCAGTGGATTGACCTCGGGGCGGGTGTGCCGGAACACCCGCCGTTTGAACTGTCGTGGGAGCCGTGATCGGACACTGCGATGTATAAGTCCGCGTTAGGGTCGAGTTGGTCGTCGGATATCCGGTCTTTCTTTAATCACTGGGCTGAGTTGCGTGGGGATGCGCTGATTCCGGCATCCGAGAAGTTCTTGGACAGCCCATCACCCACGTATATGAGCACCAGCTATATTTGCGACATGACGGACGAAGGCGCCATAGTGCGTTTTCACGGTACTGAACTGGCCGAGCGCTGGGGCCGTGATTTCACGGACCATGAAATTCACGAGGGCCGCAAGCCTGAATTCAAGGAGCGGTCACTCATAAACATGCGCCAGGTGGTGAGGCGTCCATGCGGCTATGTGGTGAGGTTGGCGTTTAGTACGTCATCGGGACGAATGATTCAGTCTGAACTTATCCAACTCCCACTGTCTGTAAAACCGGGCCGTCCGCCACGCTTAGTTTGTTACGCGATTAAAGACGCGGGATACCGCTCCAATGAATTCATTCAATTGTATATAAAGACGCACGAGGTGGACTGGATTGACCTTGGTGCGGGCGTGCCGGACTTGCCGCCCCTGGATTTGCTATCATCTTGATTATATTTCCCTCTCTCGATCATGAGCGGAGAAAGGGTATGCGCGGCATCTTACTTTACATTACATTGAGTGGGTAAAGCCGTCGCCATGTAGCGGGCAGGGATTGGAAAGATTTGTCGTTCCACCCTGAAAAAGGTCGGCAACCACATGACCTACGGTTATGCGAGCCGCGCTTGCCGGATCTACCGGCACAAATTCGATATTCATGTGCAATTCGGTTTCGTTCGGAAAGAACCATCCAACCGCGCCCTGAAACCAGTCACTGCTCTCGTTGAGGCTGACACGGGGACCAAGTTCTATTTCAGTTGTGCCTTTTAATGCTCCTGTGCTGGCGTTGTACACTCGAACCTCGAATGTTCCTGTTTCGTCGGTAAAATTGTGAACCGTGACAAAAGATGCGTACTGGGCGATGCGTGTCGTATGTACATTAAGGGCAACATTGCCGGGCGGCAGAAAGTCGGGGTCTGGTGAATAAGTGCATATGCCAGCGTTTGAGAATTCTCCGTTGTTCTCGTCATATTGTACGTGTTGCCACAACTGATCGGGATGACCGTTTCTGACATAGAGCGCAAGAAACTGGTCTAGCTCCAAGGGCAAAAGGCTTTGGATCATAGCCTCTGCTTTTATCTGCACAGATGCCTTGGCGGGAACTTGAATTTGAAAGCTGCCTAAGGTGCTTTCCGTTTCCAAGCCGTAAACTTCTATTGTGCTGGTGACCGGGGCGGTGCTCATGTTTGCAATACGAACGTAAGAACGGCCAGGGTCGACGCCGAGAATAACGGTGTATCGATAGGCATCCGTCATACCGCCTGCGCCGACAACGTTGCCGACGGAGGCCGAGGCCAAACCTTGCTCGGCGCGTGCTGGGTCGGTGAGGGCGGCAAAGGTGAACAAGGTTGCCAGCGTCAATGCGATGGGCCAGCCGAAGGGAGAAAAGAAGACAGAGAAGACAGAAATGGCTGTTTTTTTGATTTTGTTTTTCATGATGACGTACCATCGAAAGTGTTGAGAACGCAGTTCGCTGTAATTCAGCGGGCCGGTTCATACTCTCGTTGTAAAATTTGCACATCGTCTATTTTTGCAGAGCTCCCATTCAAATATCTCGCGTATGGGATCCGATACGACTTTGAGGAATTCCGCCACTTTCTCTATCTCACATCAAGGTTATGGCACGCCATCATTACAATGATTGATACGTGATAAGATGCGTTAGGCGGTGATAGAGGCCAAATATTTTTTAGAAAACGAGTCGTACGGGATTGCGCAAGAGCCTGTCACTGCGCGTCGCTGTCGTCGCTAAACGATTTCGCGCCTTCCGTGATAACGCGCTCGGTTATGGCCCGGCCGATGCCGCGCGCTCAGCCGGTGACAATGGTGCGTTTGTCTTTAAGGGCATGAGATGACTTCCAATCACAATTATGCATGTTGCTGTGATTTTTTTAGATTCTGCTCAAAATTGAGACAGTATTTCTTTTAGGTTGGCAATTCCTTCTGGTCCAAATTGGATCGACTGGCTTTTCTTGCCCGGAATTTTCCGGGTTTTGGAACCGTACGTATCTATCTGAATGTATTTTTGTCCCATTGAATCAGTAAAAACACAAAATGTAGCCGTCGTGCCTTCATGCACTGAATTCCGATCTAGTTGTATTCTTTCCAGTTCTTTCACCAGAGCCATTGCAGATTCTCCTGATACTAAATTTAGTTTACGCCCGTTTCCTCGCTCTCCCATTCCCCACTTTTGCCTTACCCTTCAACTGCTCTTTCAAAAACTGTCCAGTGTAACTTTCTTTCACCTTCGCCACATCCTCGGGTGTTCCGGTCGCGACAATGCGGCCGCCGCCGTGGCCGCCTTCGGGGCCGATGTCGATGATCCAGTCGGCGGTTTTGATTACTTCCAGATTATGCTCGATGACGATGACCGTGTTGCCCTGATCGACCAGAGTATGCACCACCTCCAACAACTTCCTCACGTCTTCGAAGTGAAGGCCGGTAGTCGGCTCGTCCAAGATATAGAGCGTGCGGCCGGTGGCGCGCTTTGATAGCTCCTTGGAGAGCTTTACCCGCTGGGCTTCACCGCCTGAAAGAGTGGTGGCCTGCTGGCCGAGGTGGATGTAGTCGAGGCCGACCTTTTTCAACAGTTCCATTTTGTCGCGGATGGACGGCACGGCTTTAAAAAAGTCGGCGGCTTCCTCCACGGTCATGTCCAGCACATCGGCGATGGATTTGCCCTTGAAATGGACTTCCAGGGTTTCGCGGTTATAGCGCTTGCCCTTGCACACATCGCAGGTGACGTAGACGTCGGGCAGGAAGTGCATCTCGATTTTAATCAAGCCGTCGCCGGAGCAAGCTTCGCAACGCCCGCCCTTGACGTTGAATGAGAACCGCCCAGGTGCATAGCCGCGGGTTTTTGCCTCGGGCAATTCGGCGAACCAATCGCGAATGGGGGTGAATGCTCCGGTATAGGTGGCGGGGTTGGAGCGGGGCGTACGACCAATCGGCGACTGGTCGATATCAATGACCTTGTCGAGGTGGTTAAGGCCTTCGATTTTGTCGTGAGCGCCCGGCAGATCGCGTGACCCGTACAAATGTTTGGCGAGGCCTTTGTATAGAGTTTCCAGTACCAGTGAACTTTTGCCGCCGCCTGATACGCCGGTCACGCAGGTAAGAACACCGAGCGGAAAACTCGCGGTTACATTCTGCAGGTTGTTGGCTTTCGCACCTTTGATGGTCAGCGCCTTGCCGTTGCCTTTACGGCGCTCGCTCGGGACCGGCACTTCTCGGGTGCCGTTGAGGTACGCCGCCGTGAGGCTGGTCTTGGACTTGAGAATGTCCGCAGGCGTTCCTTGCGCCACGATAGTGCCGCCGTGGATGCCTGCGCCCGGACCCATGTCAATGATGTGATCGGCGGTGCGGATCGCGTCCTCGTCATGTTCGACAACAAGTACCGTATTGCCGATATCACGCAAGCGGCGCAGGGTTTCGAGCAGGCGGTTATTGTCGCGCTGATGCAAGCCGATGGACGGCTCGTCGAGCACATACAACACCCCGGTCAGACCGGAGCCGATTTGCGAGGCAAGGCGGATGCGCTGGCTTTCCCCGCCGGACAGCGTGCCGGAGTTGCGCGATAGAGTGAGATATTCCAGCCCTACATTATTGAGGAAGTGCAGCCGCTCATCGATCTCGCGCAAAATACGCTTAGCAATCTCGAGCTGTTTGTCGGTGAGGTGTTCGGGCAAACCTGCAAACCAGTCGGCGGCATCAAGAATGCTGAGTTCGGAAACTTCGGCGATGTGCTTGTGGGCGATCTTTACGGCCAGAGATTCTGGCTTCAGGCGCGCGCCGCCGCAGGCCTCGCACGGCTGCGAGGTTTGATACTTCTCAAGCTCTTCGCGCATCCAGGCACTGTCCGTTTCACGCCAGCGCCGGGCAAGATTGTTGACGACACCTTCAAACGGCTTGCGGGTTTCGTATTTGCGGACATCGTCGCTGTACTTGATGAGCACTTCGTCGTTGCCGGTGCCGTGTAAAATAGCGTTCTTGATCTTCGCGGGCAGCTTTTTCCACGGGGTTGAAGGCTTCGCGTCAAAGTGAGCCAACACACCTTTGAGCGCCATGAAGTAATAAGGCGAGGGTACGGACGAGGACGACCAAGGCACGACGGCACCGTCCTCAATCGATAGGTCTTCGTTGGGCACTACAAGGGCGGGATCGAACAGCATGGTGACGCCCAAACCGTCGCAAGTGGGGCAGGCACCGAAGGGATTGTTGAACGAGAACAACCGCGGCTCGATTTCATCAATCG
>CAXBLG010000020.1:0-44921 GCA_963976395.1 uncultured Rhodospirillaceae bacterium | reverse complement strand
GGCCGGGGGCGCCTCTTGCCCGCCGCTATTGATCGCGGAAGACAGTAAGCCGGCTGCAATGTTGCCGCCGACAAGCGCACCCCCGCCTCCCGACAAACCGCGTGCGGCATTCAACAATCCTGCCGCCTGCGTGACATTGGCCGCAGCAGCTTGAGCCTGAGCCGGCGCGGCCGCAATTGCCTCACCGTCTCCGCCTGCCGCAGATGACGCAGCACCAGCGGCCGCATTCGCAGCCATCCAAGCCATACCTGTACCGGACATGCCGCCGATCTGACTGAGGGCCGACAATGCACCGAGGTTCGCAACTGGTGAAACCGGCGCAATTCCGCTTAGCGCCGCTTGCGTTCCCGCCACCGCTTGCGAATTCCAGTAAACCTGTTGATAGGCCCGGAGCTGGGAGCCATCGCCCGCCAGTGTCGTTCGGGCAGCCGCAGCAGCCGCGTTCGAATCTCCTGAACGATTATACTCATCCCACCAGGCTGACGTATAAGCATTCGATTGTGCTTGGTACGCCGCATACATACCGGCATTGGGTCTTCCAGAAGTTGCCGCTCCTCCTCCGACGCCAAGCGCATTCGCAGCAGAAATACCGGTCGATGCCGCTTGCGCGATGCTGCCCAAGTTCAATCCCATGCCCGAACTATCGCTAGTCAGGGCTTCGTTATAGGACTTCATATTCGTGTCCAAAGTTTTCTCGGAATCGTTCAAGACATCACTGACGATCTCCAGCCCTTCTTGAATTTCCTTTTGATAACGAACAGCATCCCGCGGCTTAATTTCGCCTGCGGCAAGATTTGCTCTTAACGCTGAAAATGCGTTTTCGTAGCAAGCTTGGGCTTCATCAAGCTTTACTGCCGCCTCGCCGACTTTGTCCGCGTCTTCGCCCATACGTTCGCCGTAAGCAGCGAGGCGTGCCGGCGGATCGGGATAGTCCTCTTGCATCTTTTTAGTGAATTCCGCAGCGTCGGCCAGATAGTTGCTATAGGTTGCGACTTGCGATGCTGTGCTCGCCGCTTTGGCTAATCCGCCAAATGCACCAAACCCAGGTACTCCACCCAGCTTACCTAAGGCACCGGCCACGTCTCCCGCCTTCTTGGCACCGCCCGCAACGTCCACCGGAGGCGTTTCGACCATGTCGCGCGCCGCACTCACCGGGACGTAACAATCCGGATAGTACCGGGCTTTAAATGACGCCCCAGCCGCCGGGGTGGTCAGTGCCCCGATCAACACCACAAGTGGCCCAAACATTAGAGTTTTACGAGATTGCGCAGCAGACATGAATTACCCCTTCTTTTATTGACTGCTTCAAGAGACAAAACATTACGCATCTATTACGTGTTCTGAGAAGATGGAAAATCCGCCTAAGATATTCTAATTAATTGTTTTTACATGAAACAATTATTACCTTTGATATTATTAGTTGAATAAATATCAATCAGAAGGTGTGCCGCTCCGGGCACGCCATAGCATCGCCCTTGACCTATAAAAAGAACCAAAGTAGAACAAAGATAAGTTTCTGATTTGTTCTTTTATGTGGGTTCATCATGCTGACCAAGAAGCAACATCAACTTCTTCTCTTTATCCACGAGCGCATGAACAAAGACGGCGTGGCTCCGTCCTTCGACGAAATGAAGGAGGCATTGGACCTTCGCTCAAAATCAGGCATCCACCGGCTTATTATGGCGTTGGAAGAGCGTGGATTTCTCCGCCGCCTCCCTCATCGCGCGCGCGCACTTGAGGTCGTTAAATTGCCGGAGAATGCAGCCGATAAGCCGGCCAAGTTTGCGCCCAATGTCATTACTGGAAATTTTAGCGGCGCAATGGCCGGAGCAAAGGTGAACACGGATGTCCCCGACACAGTTGACCTACCGCTCTACGGCAAAATCGCGGCAGGTACCCCCATAGAAGCTTTACGCGATCCAAGCGCTCACATTGGCGTACCCGGCGCTATGCTTGGCGGCGGCGAACACTACGCATTAACCATCGACGGAGATTCCATGGTCGATGCGGGTATTCTTGACGGCGATACCGTTGTCATTAAACGCTGCGAGACTGCCGAAAACGGTACGATAGTTGTTGCTCTCGTAGACAACGAAGAGGCAACGCTAAAACGTCTGCGCCGCAAAGGTGAGTCGATTGCCCTAGAGCCCGCGAACCAGTCTTACGAAACCCGTATTTTTGGGCCTGATCGGGTGAAAGTTCAGGGCCGTTTAATAGGGCTACTTCGCAACTATTGAATTGAATAAAAATACAATTCCCCCTCTGACAAAATTAGTCGGAGAGTCATGCAAAGAATATTGATACTAGGGCCCCCAGGAAGCGGGAAATCGACCGTTGCTCGCGTAGTTGGCAAGATCACCGAATTACCGGTTATTCATCTAGACCAACACTATTGGCAACCCGGCTGGGTCGAAATTGACCACACTCAATGGCGACAAAAAATCACGGAATTAATCGCCAGTCCCACATGGATAATCGACGGAAATTACTCTGGAACTTTAGATAAACGCCTCGCCTTAGCGGATACACTGATTTTGCTTGATGTACCGCGCTGGAAATGTCTCTTGCGTATTTTGTGGCGGAGTCTTTGGTGGCTTGGTCGCACACGCAATGACATGACACCAGGGTGCGTAGAGCGGCTAAATTGGGACTTTTTAGAGTATGCGTGGCATTTTCATTCTCGGGAATGGCCAATAATTTTTGAGATATTCCAGTCTTTTAAAGGCCATAAGTTTCGAGTCAGGATGCAACAAGATATTAAAGCGATTCTTAGTAGCCTCTAGCCTTCTAAACGTGTCCAAATCCGATCGCCAACTGAGTCTGCGGAGGACCGAACGCGCGTATTCCCATCTCTAAACCAAAAGGCGTGCGAACCCCTGCGGCTAAAATCAATAATGTCGTAGATTTCTCCTAGGCGGCAAAGATCGTAGACCGCAAGGCTGCTCACAATTACATCAACCGTTCCACAGTCTTCCGCAATCGCGTTTGCATTGAAGGCTATCAGTATGCGTTGCCCGCCTCGTTGAATCACACATCCATCCACATCACAGGAAAGACCCAAAGCGGCAATCTCCGAGCCGGACGCCGGCCATGTACCCTGTGATAAACCGAATCGGTCGCGCCATACCTCGCGCACAAAGCGGCCGGAGCGACCTGGTTTAAAGACAAGTCTCCCGTCATGGTCCGCGACCGCGAACACCCGCGCTGATTCATCGACAATCAAATCTGGAGGCTTGGTGTGCATCGGCTGAAAAACGGCGATCAGAACCGGGACAACGCCGAGCCACCGTAGTCGTCCATTCCACAAACCCATAAAAACCCCACCCAGGGCCGCGAAAGCCATAACGCCCGTGGACATTGGAGGCACGTGAATCTGGGAGCCCGGCCAGGCTGCCACCGCGCGGGCAATGTTGTCGATCAGAGTTACACCTATCCCCATGATCTCGAATGGAAGCCGCTCTAGACCCAATGGCATAAGCATCAGCCCCGCCAAACCGGACGGCATAATCCACGCCCCCGTGATAGGAACGGCCAAGAGGTTTGCGAACAAGGAGTACGTTGGGAGACGATTGAAATGATAGGCCGCAAACAAGGCGGTCGCGCCGCCCGCAACAAAGTCTGTCACGACTAGCGCAGCTACGTACAAACCCACAGTGCGCAGTAACGTGAACTTGCCATCCACGCCGCGCCATCTAACCTTCAACCAAGCCTGTTCATAAAGCGCAACCAGGCTGAGCACTGCCAAAAATGACATTTGAAAACTTGCGCCAAACACTGCTTCCGGAAAAAGCGCGGCAAGTAAAAGAGCTGCCAAAGCTAAAGTACGAAGCGACAAAGCTGTTCGATCTAAGAGGATGGCAGTCAGAACGACCGACACCATAAGAAAAGACCGAACAGCGGGAATACTCATCCCCGAAATCAAAAGATAAAAGCCCGTTATTGCTAACCCGGCCCACGCGGCCAATTTCTTGGTATCCGTTCGTGCAGCGATAGGTGTAAGGGCCAGCAGCCGGCGCACGAGAAAGAAAACGATACCCGCCAGCAAGCTCATATGCACACCGGAAATAGACAGCAGATGCGCGATGCCTGAAACTCTGTAGGCTTCCTGTAAATCTTGAGGTATGGCGCTTTGCTCACCGTTGATTAAAGCCGCCGCGACCGTGCCATCCGCCCCCGGAACAATTTCAACGATTCTGTCACCAACTGTCCGTCTAACCTGCTCGGTCCACGAACGAAATACTTCCCAACGATCAGGTTCAGAATTCGCGTCTTCGCTATGCCATTGTCCAAGCGAATAGCCGGTGCCGCCAATGCTGTTGAAATAGAGAAATCTTTGAAACTGAAATCCGTCCGGCACTACCGGCAACCCTGCGGGCCGCACAACCACTCTCACGACAATCCGCGACCCTACTGCGGGAAGTCCATGGCTCGCTGGTATAGTGAGTCTCAGTCGCTTCGGTGTTTGTTCAGGAGACAATCGGGAAAGTACAAAGTCCTCAATAACAATCCTATTTCCCTGGGGCCGCTTGTCCGCTTGCGTAACTGTGCCCGAGATCATCATCGGTCCCAGTTCCCGCTCTAGCACAGGTGCGGCGACCGCCCAAGTTCTGGCCTGGGCCGCCATATGCCCCAATCCCAATGCAAAAACGGCGACGCTGATGAATTGAAGTCCTCGCTTTTGCCTGCCAACAAGAAAAAGCCCGGAGCCCAGAAAAAGCATAACAGGGCCAATTGCCAAAGATGGATCAGCAGCCCATGAAAAGAACAGGGCAACGCCGGCCACAAACGAAACCACAAACCACGGAATAACCCGACCAGTCTGGCGGTCAATTTCTGAGCCCAAAAAATCAAACCCACGCTCCGACCAATCCCGAAACCAGGATTGGATGAGGGCGCGGCTCACTAAAGCTGACTCTCGCCTATCCTTCACCGGCCCCTCGATACGCTCATCACAAGCATTCCCCAGGCTTTACCGAGCTTAAAGATGTGCTAAACCATGCCTCCACACAGGTTCGCCCGCAACCTGCGTCGCGCCGATACCCCCAACAACAATACGCGATTTATCATGACCGTTGTCACCCGCTTTGCTCCCTCACCTACCGGATACCTCCATATCGGCGGTGCACGCACGGCGCTGTTTAATTATCTTTACGCCAAACACTCCGGCGGTAAATTCCTTCTTCGTGTTGAAGACACTGACCGCGCACGGTCCACCCAGGACGCGATCGACGCCATTCTTGAGGGTCTGAAATGGATCGGTTTGCCGTGGGACGGTGAGGTTGTGTTTCAGAGTGCGCGCGCCGACCAACACCGGGCTGCGGTCGATCGCTTGCTCGCCGCAGGGAAAGCCTATTATTGCTATTGTACGCCGGAGGATCTGACCGCCATGAGAGAAGAGCAGAAGTCCAAAGGACTTTCTGTTCGCTATGATGGCAGATGGCGCGACCGAGATGCCAAAGATGCCCCTAGCGGCATAAAACCATCTGTTCGATTTAAAGCGCCACAAGACGGCGAAACAGTCATTGAAGACCTCGTCCAAGGACCGGTTACTGTTTCAAATGCGCAGTTGGATGACATGGTACTTCTGCGTTCTGATGGCACGCCGACATACATGCTGTCAGTGGTGGTTGATGATATCGATATGGGCATTACCCATATCATCCGTGGAGACGACCATCTAAACAACGCCTTCCGGCAAATTCAATTGGTTCATGCACTTGGCGGCGAAACACCGGCCTACGCGCACATCCCCCTCATTCATGGGGCCGACGGGGCAAAAATGTCTAAACGTCACGGAGCCCTCGGCGTGGAAGCCTATCGTGATATGGGATTCCTGCCCGAAGCCCTGCGCAATTATCTGTTGCGGTTAGGATGGGGGCACGGTGACGACGAAATTATTTCAGATTCTCAAGCGATCAAGTGGTTTGACATTAAAGACGTGGGCCGTGCCCCTTCTCGATTTGACGTGGATAAACTGACAAATCTGAACGGACATTACATTCGAGAGACGGAGGACGAACGTCTTATCGAGCTCACGTCTCCACTCCTTGAAAACAGTTTGGGTAAGTCCCTTGGGGCTGAAGGTCTCGCTCGCTTCTCCGGCGGCCTCCCCGGTCTGAAAACTCGCGCCAAGACCATCAAAGAGCTTTCAGAGTCTGCATTGTTCTACGTGCGTTCACGCCCACTACCCATGGACGAGAAAGCGCGAAAAGTATTGGAGGAGGACGACGGCAAAATCGTCGGAGCCGCCATTGAAGCCCTCGACAAAGCAACGGACTGGACAGCGGGTGGGCTGGACGCCTGGGCGAGAGGATTTGCAGAGCAAACAGGCCTAAAATTGGGCAAGGTGGCCCAGCCGCTTCGCGCCGCCCTTTGCGGTTCGACGGTCTCCCCATCCATTTTTGAAATCATGGAAGTCCTTGGAAAAAACGAAAGCTTGGCCCGATTCAAGGATGTATTGGCTGCGTGATTTTGATTGTCGCGCCCTCGGGGTAGATTGATTTAGAAGGACTTTTCAGTATAGTTGCTTTATAAGCACTGCAACATAAAAGGGCGCCCCAGCGGGGAGTTGCGGAGTAGCGTCCATTAAAGGAAAGGCACGCACAGTGGCAAAAACAACCAAGCCGAAAACCGCCCCTAAAACGACCAAGCCAAGAACCGTCACCATGAAAGACGACCATACGGGCAAATCGTGGTCATTTCCTGTACTGAAGGGGACGACGGGACCGGACGTTGTAGATATTCGCAAGTTCTATTCCGAAACCGGAATGTTCACTTACGATCCGGGCTTTACGTCTACCGGCAGCTGTGATTCAAAAATCACTTACATCGACGGCGACAAAGGCGTGCTTTTGCACCGCGGCTATCCCATCGAGGATCTTGCCGAGAAATGCAATTTTGAAGAAGTCGCTTACTTGATGCTGAACGGCGAACTTCCGAACTCGAAGCAAAAAGCCCAGTTTGAGCATGACATTACCTACCACTCCATGCTTCACGAGCAGTTTCACAATTTCTATTCCGGATTCCGCCGCGACGGTCACCCGATGGCCATCATGTGCGGCGTGGTTGGTGCACTGTCGGCGTTTTATCACGACAGCTTAGACATTAATAATCCAGCCCACCGAATGATCTCGTCCTATCGGCTGATTGCCAAAATGCCAACGATTGCGGCATGGGCGTTCAAATACTCCCTCGGTCAGCCCTTCATCTATCCTCGTAATGACCTTGGATACGCCGAGAACTTCTTGCATATGATGTTTGCAACGCCGTGCGAACCTTACAAAGTCAGTCCAACTTTAGCTAAAGCGATGGACCGCATTTTAATTCTTCACGCGGATCATGAGCAGAACGCCTCAACCTCGACCGTGCGGTTATCAGGCTCCTCAGGCGCAAATCCATTCGCTTGCATCGCCGCAGGTATCGCTTCTCTTTGGGGTCCGGCGCACGGCGGTGCCAATGAAGCTGTGCTAACGATGCTGCACGAGATTGGTCACAAGAAACACATCCCCGAATTCGTCAAACGCGCCAAAGACAAAAATGACCCTTTCCGTCTTATGGGCTTTGGGCATCGAGTGTATAAGAACTACGATCCGCGGGCGCGCATCATGTCGCGCACCTGCCACGAAGTTCTGAAAGAACTCGGGATCAAAAATAATCCGCTTTTGGACATCGCGATGGAACTCGAGCGCATTGCCCTTGAGGATGATTACTTCATTGAGAAAAAGCTCTATCCAAACGTCGATTTTTATTCGGGCATTATTTTCCAAGCCATGGGCATTCCGGTGACCATGTTCACCGCCTTGTTTGCTCTCGCACGCACAACGGGCTGGATTGCACAGTGGCAAGAAATGATTGGCGATCCGCTTCAGAAGATCGGACGACCGCGCCAGCTGTACACCGGCGCCGCCAATCGCAAGTTTGTACCGCTCAAACAACGTAAATAAATCAAATAGTTAGATGGTTTTAAAGCGGCGTCCTTTGAGGCGCCGCTTTTTTATTGCAACCGGCTGACCTACACTGCGTTCCCTTGATGGACGCTTAGGTGTGCAGGAACCTCTAAAATGGAAATTTCCGGTATTGGAAAATCGGCACTGATTGCAGCCGGAGGCGCTGCGCGCATCCACGCCAATAACATCGTCAATACGCACACTCCCAATTTTATACCCAAAAAACCTGTTTTCTCACCTATCGTCAGCGGCGGCGTTGCCGTATTTTCACAAGACGTTAGCCAACCGTCTAACGCGATCCGCGAAACGGTGGGCTTAATTTCAGCGACCAATCAATACAAAGCGGCGGCCAGCCTGATCCAACTTAGCGAGCGACTACATAGCACTTTACTGAAAGAACTTGCTTAGCGGGCTGCGTTGCCAATCAAAGATAAAATAACTTCTGCAGCCCTTTGACTTGGCTGCTTACCTGTTGGCGTCAGACGGCTTATCGCCTCCGCGAAATACGCACGTTGTGCCGCACGGGCTTTCTCATTTGTTAGCAGCAAGTTTACATCTTCAGTCAGAATGTCTGCGCAGCACTGCCCCTGCAACCGCTCTGGCACAGCGTCGCAATCAAGAACGATATTCACTAAATTGACGCGCTTTGTTTTTGCCAAAGCACGAAAGGCCAGTGCCGACAATGGATTAACCTTGTAAGCAATCACATGAGGAACACTGGCCGCGGCAAGCTCAAGAGAAACCGTGCCGGAAGCTGCAAGCGCAACGTCACTCGCCGCGAATGCATCGCGCCGGTCCTTATCATTTGTCACCACGGTCACACCATCAACCGGCCAATTACGACCAACTTCTTGAACAATATCCGCGACCGATTCAACAGTCGGCAATATCACATGCAGGCGCGGGTGACTCCGCGACAACCGTTCAATTGTTTCTGAAAAGACAGGAAGTAACCGTGAGACTTCGCTTCTCCGGCTTCCAGGCAACAGACAAATTACAGTTTCCGCGCTCGGAATACCATGGCGCGTTCTAAATAGCGTACCGTCACCATCGCCGAACCCGCTCTCTACGACAGGATGTCCTACCCAACTGGTCGGTAGCCCATGTCGTGTAAAATAATCCGGTTCGAAGGGAAGCAAAGCCAGCAGGTGATGAATCCATTGTGATAACTGCTTTGCCCGCCCCGGCCTCCAGGCCCACACTTGCGGAGCGACATATCGCAGCCGGGGAATAACGCTTCCCTTGCGAGCAAGACGCTGATGGATACGCCCCGTAAATCCCCACGAGTCTATCGTGACCAAAATATCCGGCTGTTTAGATTCAATATCTTTCAGCGTGGCCGCTACTCGGTCCAGCACCTGAAGCGCTTTGGGAAGGACTTCAAAGATGCCCAAGAGTGCTAATTCTTTGGGGTCAAAGAGCCGATTGAGGCCAGCTGCACACATTTGCGGCCCCCCGATACCCGCAAAAGCAACTTCTCCGTTTGTTGCTACGTTAAGCGCCTTTATCAGCAACGCGCCAATTTGATCACCCGACGCTTCACAGGCAACGATATAAACCAGTGGGTCGCCCCGCTTAACCAAAGTCGACCTCTGACACGCTCCCTGTATGTCCGACGACAAACAGACCCAGCTCATCGGCCAGAGCCGATACGGCCGGTTTATCAATGATCAATGCATGACCGAACTCGACTGCGATACCCCTTAGGCCGGCTGCATGGGCATTTTTAACTGTAGCTGCTCCTATGGTGGGGAGATCAGCACGACGCTCCTGCCGAGGTTTTTTCGCTTTAACGAGCACACCTCCCGGCCCCTCACGCCGCAAATGTGCGCAGCGCTCTAGCAAAGCGTCGGTACCTTCTACTGCCTCAAGCCCTAAGACGATTCCTTCTTGAACCACGACAGCCTGCCCGACATCCGCAGCCCCGAGAACCCGCGCCACTTGGAACCCGCGCGCAATGTCGTGCTCCGCACCAGTGTCTGGTAAATGCCTGCCCAAGGGACCAGAAGCCGCTACCAGGCCCTTTAAAATGCTATCGACGCCCACGACCCTAAATCCCTCGCGCTCGATTTCACCGATCACAGCGGACAACAGACTGTCATCACCAAGGGCGCGCCCAGCAACCTTCGCCAGCAACGCAGCCCCCTTGAAATCGGGCTTCAAGTCACTCAAAGACGGACGCCGAACGGACCCGGCCATCACCACGTCTTCAACGCCCGCGCGCCGTAACTCCTCCAACCCCTTGCCCACCTCACCGAGACGCATCCAGGCCTCTGGCGGCTGGGCAAGACTTCCTTCATCCGCGAAACCCGTCAGGGCAAGCACGAAGTAGGGCCGGCCGGATCCCACACAGGCGCTTGTAAGCAGGCTAGGCAGTTCGCCTCCACCCGCGATAATTCCAAGCTTTGCTTTAGAAGGTTCGTCCGTCATGGACGCGAATTACCCACCGTTGCCGTTCGCGGCGGGTGTACATATGGGTCGGGATGAATCTTCTCTAATGAAGTTGATAATATCCATCACGCCGGCATGCTGCGAAAATAAGTCGGCCACTTCGCTTAAACGCTCACTCATTGTGCCGCCTTGAGAAAAAAGAAGTCCATACGCTGTTCGCAGACTTCGAATGTCTTCCCTGGAGAAGCCACGGCGACGCAATCCAACAATATTGAGACCGGTCAGCTTCGCCCGATTTCCCATCGCCAGTGCGTAAGGAATCACATCTTTTTCGACGCCGGTGACGCCGCCGATCATTGCGTGTTTTCCAATACGCACATGCTGATGCACGCCCGACAAACCACCAACAACCGCGTAATCACCAATGGTTACGTGACCACCCAACGCAACGTTGTTCGTCAGGATGACGTTGTCGCCAATAATGCAGTCATGGGCGATATGAGCCCCAACCATTAGGAAACAATGATCACCAACCTTCGTTTCCATTCGGCCCTGCTCCGTCCCCACATGCAACGTCACGTGTTCACGAATGGTGGTATGCTCTCCGATTTTGAGTCGCGCGTCCTTGCCGGTGCTGTGTAAGTGTTGCGGAGCAAGGCCAAGAGATGCGAACGGATGAAGGATTGAGTGAGCCCCGACGGTTGTATGTCCGTCGATGACTACATGCGAGATCAACCGCACACCGTTCTCCAGCGTCACATGCGGGCCAACGGTGCAGTATGGGCCTATTTCCACGCCCTCGCCTAACCGTGCCTGCTTGTCCACCAGCGCGGTTGAATGAATTCGTTCTGTTTGAGGGGTTGCGTCCACTAAAAAGACCAGCGACCGGGTTAGCTATCCATAATCATGGCAGTGTAGGTTGCCTCAGCCACGACCGTGTCACCCACCAGGGCTTCACCGGTAAATTTCCATACGTTGCCGCGCTGCCGTTCCTTGCGGCAAACAAGATGAAGCTGATCTCCAGGCTCCACGGGTTTGCGAAAGCGGGCGTTATCGATCGACATGAAGTAAACGAGTTTACCCTCCGCGGACCCACCCAAAGACGCAACAACGATGACCGCCGCCGTTTGCGCCATGGCTTCTATGATGAGGACACCCGGCATTACCGGGCGGTTTGGAAAATGACCCTGGAAAAACGGCTCATTAACGCTGACGTTCTTAAGACCGACCGCAGATTCGCCGGGAATAACATCTACCAGCCGATCAATGAGCAGAAAGGGGTAACGATGCGGGATCATTTCAACAATCCGATGGATGTCGATTGTTACGCCGCCTTCACCAGTCGTTTGTCCGTCCATAGTCATATCCTCACAATGGCGCTCGCAGTGACGTTCGTAGGCACCCTGCTACACACATCGCCGCCATTTAGGGTTACTTCGCGCGCTTGGTCAACCGCGACAACGCCGCCACGTCACGCCAGAATTGACGAATGGGTTTCGCGGGATATCCCATAACAGCCTCTCCGGCGGGCACATCGCGCATTATACCTGATTTGGCCGCAATTTGCGCCCTATCCCCGACGGTTACGTGGTTAGCAAGACCCGCCTGTCCCCCAATAACCACGCCGTTACCAATGCGGCAACTCCCCGAAATACCGACCTGAGAGACTATGATGCAATCGCGCCCAATCTCTGAGTTGTGCCCAATCTGGACCAAATTATCGATTTTAGTGCCGGCTCCGATAATCGTATCGCCGAGGGATCCCCTATCTACAGCACAATTTGCCCCGATATCCACGTCATCCTGGATCATAACGCGCCCTAACTGCGGAACTTTTTTATGCCCGGTCTTAGTGTGCAAAAACCCAAATCCGTCTTGGCCGATTTGAGTCCCGGCGGCAATCGCGACTCTTTTCCCAATAACAGCGTGGGTGATGGTCACATTGGGCCCAATCACGCATCCCTCTCCCAGAACAACACCCGGCCCAACTGCGGCGTGCGCCCCTATGATTGTCCCCGCCCCAATTTCAGCCCTTGAGCCAATAACCACACCAGGTGCAATTTGCACGTCGGAACCGATAACCGCATCAGACGCAATAGCGTCTCCTGGATCGAAAGATGAATTGCTCGCACTCGGATAAAAGGCAGAAGATATCTGCGCGAACGCGAGCCGCGGATCGTCCACCACAAGAACGGCACAACCATTGCTCGGCATTTTAGACTGGCAAACTTGTGTGGTGATGCAGGCCCCACAATTACTCGCCGAGGATGCGTCTATGTAAGACACATCCGACACATAGACGATGTCGTCGGGCCCTGCTGCTTCAAGAGTACTGATATCGCAGATAAGCCGGTCAGGTATAGAGGTCTCCGCAAGCGCGGCATTACACCGGCTTGCGAGATCCATCAACGTGAAAGGCCCGGCGCGGTGGTAAAACCGTGAATCGGGCATTTGCGAAATCGGTCAGTTATTTAATTCGCGGCGCCGGCCGCAGCACCCTCTGAACCCTGCCGCTGCAGTGTTTCAGGGTTCTGAAACGCGACCGACCCCAACCGCTCGTTCAACTTATCAAGTACAGGCTTGGTGATGTCCATGGAGGGATCGAATATCATGAGCTGACTACGCGCCATGACTGCGTTTATACCGCGCTCTTTCGCAATTTCGCTGGAGACAACCATAATCGTGTTGCCGATTTCCTGCATAGCTTGCTGAAATGCGAAGTCCAAACGCTCTTGCTTGTCCTGCAATTGAGTTTGGAAATCGGCAAGCTTCTGCTGAAATCCTTGTGCCCGTTGCTGGAATACTTCAGGGGCCAGAACGCCACGCTGTTGTGACAATTCTTGATCTTCGGTCCGGAGGCTAGCCTCCATCTCTTTGACTTGGCTTTGATATTGATTGGCGTACTTGTCGCGCTCAAGCCGCACGCCTTTCGCCGCCAAGGATTCTTGCAATATCCGATCAGTATCCACAACCCCAAGAACGGGAACTGCCATTTTTTCGGCTTGGGCATAAGCTGCCGTACCGGGAATAAGAAGAGCAAGCATGACTGTAGTTACAGACAGTGCCGTAAGAAAAGTGCGTGATATAGCGATAGTCTTCATCGGATAAACCTCTAGTTTAGAAGCGGGTTCCAAAATTCACACGAAAACGTGAAACGCGGTCGAAACTTTGCGCATTAATTACCAACGGCGAGTAGTCCACCGTAATAGGTAGGACCGAAGTCCATTCAACACCAATACCAACCGCTCCGCGAATTGCTCGAGAATCCAGAATCGCAATTCCACGTTGCTTTAAATCTGTTGGCGGGCCGATTACACCCCAATCATTAAACAGGTACGTCTTGATACCAGCCTCCGGCGACAGGCCCAGCGGTATTCTAAGCTCGAAATTCGCCGTGACCATCCAGTCGCCGCCGATGGCGTCTCCTGTGATCGCATCGCGGGGACTAGCACCAAAGTCACTATACCCCCGAAGTGTAAAGCCGCCCATCTGTGAGCGCTGGTAAATCTTAACTTCTTCTCCGAGCCCAACAATATAGGTTCCGGACGTTGTCGCCGAGAAAATCCAGCCGTCAAAGGGCTCCGCGTAAACTGCGGCAGCAGCTGAACCGCGAACGAATCTTTCGTTACCGCCCAATCCAGCCAAATCGCCTGTTAGAGAAAGATAAAAACCAGAGCTCGGGTCAATAATATTATTACGGCGGTCATAAACGACGGATGTGCTGACCTGCGAGGTAATAGCTGTCCCAGCCTGCTCTCGCACAAATTGCGATGATGCGTTGTCTAGTCCCGACAGGCTTGTCCACAAAAGTTGGTAGCTAAATCTCTGGAATAAATACTCGTTATAGCTAAAGCCGATTCGAGTAGATCCACCGTAGTTCTTCTGAGTGAAGCCGCTCTCCGATTGATAGTCAGTGCGAGAGGCGAACAGGTCCGCGCCTGCAGCCAAACGGCGATTCAGAAAGTAGGGTTCCGTGAAGCCCAGGTTCACCTGAGATTGTTGCTGTGCGATACTGAAATTCACCCGCAAATCTTGACCACGTCCAAGAAGATTGCGCTCGCGATATCCGATGTCGAACAGCGCGCCTGTGGCGCTGGAATAGCCTACGCCAAACGATAATTCACCGGTGTTTTGCTCTTCTACCTTTGCGGTAAGAATTGTGCGGTCAGGATAGACATCCGATGGTGTGCTTTCGATTTCGACCGTTTGTTCTTTAAAGAATCCCAGATTTTCAAGTCGGGCTTTTGAGCGTCGAACCTTTGCGGCATTAAACGCGTCACCCTCGACCAGAAGAATTTCACGGCGGACGACATTTTCCAATGTGCGGTTGTTGCCCTGTACATCCACGCGCTCAATAAATACGCGCGGACCCTGCGCCACTTCGAAAACGACACTGATGGTTTGTTGTTCAGGATTGCGCCTTAGGCGCGGCCGAACTTCAACAAACGCGTACCCGGCAATTCCGGCCGCATCGCTGACGGCTTCGATTGTGTCTTCCAGCTGCTTGCCGTTGTACCAATCACCCACTTGAGGAATGACGGCCGCTTCAAGCGTCTCACGCGGCAAGTCATCAACCGTAATCTCCAGACCCACCTCATCAAGACGATAACGCGGGCCCTCTTTAACCGTGAACGACATATAGAAATTCTCACGATTAGGCGCGAGCTCGGCGACTGCCGAAACAACTTCAAAGTCCGCGTAACCTTCCTCTAAGTAATGCTGCCGCAGTAACTCGCGGTCATAGTTCATGCGGTCGGGATCGTATGTATCGTTCGAGGTAAAGAAACGCCACCAACGCTCTTCGCGCGTTAGAATAACGTCGCGCAACTCATTGTCGTCGAAGGCTTCATTGCCGACAAAGTTAATGGTCCGAACATAAGTTGGCGGACCTTCGACAACCTCGAACACCACATCCACACGGTTTTGAGGAAGCTCGATGACTTTCGGTTCTACTCGGGCCGCGAACCGCCCTTCGCGCCGGTATAACTCAAGGATTTTATCGACGTCTTGCTGCACCTTGGTGCGCGTGTAAACCACACGTGGACGGAGCTGAATTTCAGGTCTCAATTCATCGTCATCGACCTGCTTGTTTCCCTCGACCGAGATTCGGTTGATGATCGGGTTTTCCACCACCCGAACGAGCAACATAGAATCTTGCTGTGAAATCGTAACGTCGGCAAATAGCCCGGTCGCAAACAAGTTCTTCAATGATCGGTCAATACGCACGGGGTCGAACGGATCGCCCTCCCGGACCGTCAGGTATGTGCGGATGGTTTCCGGCTCAATGCGCTGACTTCCCTGAATACCAATGGTTTCGATACTGCCGCTCTGCGCCCAAGACGGCGGCGTTAGCGTCCCAGACAGAGCCATTATCAGGCTCAAGGCCAGCACAACACGCATCAAGCACGCACCGCCGCCGCGCTGAGAACAGCGCTTCTGGCACGCCTTACAGCGCTGAACTAATCGGGCTGTCCAACTCATACGGACCTTCCAACTCAACAATTGCCCGATACCTCTTCGCGCGAACCAGCCATGAGGATCAGAAATGAACGATATCGTTCCAGGTGACAAAAACCATAAGCGCGACGACCAAAGCCAAACCCGCACGCATTCCCCACTCCTGGGTCTGCTCAGACAATGGCCGACCGCGCACGGCCTCGATGGCGTAAAACAACAGGTGACCGCCGTCAAGCAGCGGAACCGGGAAAAGATTGATGATTCCGAGGTTTATGGACAGGATCGCCATAAATAAGATAAAGCCCGCCGCACCCGTCTTAGCTGCCTGGCCCGAATATTTAGCAATCTTGATCGGCCCGCCTAGGTCTTCTGTCCCACGCTCGCCCGACACAATCTGGCCAACTGCTATGGCCGTGCCTTCAATAATTTCGTAGGTCTGCCCAAATGCCACCCCAAGGGCTGCAACCGGACCTAGGTCTGTGATGCGGGTTTGTCCGGACGCTCCAATGCCAATAAGATAGCGCCGCACATCATTTCCGAAGGGATCGGTGCCGTCCACTGGCCTCGGTGTTAACGTGACATTGAGTTCGGCCGCGTCCCTCTCAATCAAGAGGTTGAGCGGAGCGCCATTGCCGATCTGAACAATATTTTGAATGTCCTCGAAACGGTCAATCGGCGAGCCGTCAATGGCTAGGATTCTATCCTCAGCCTCCAATCCGGCATCGGCGGCTGCACTATCTTCCACAACCGAGCCTATGACCGGCTCGGTCACCGGCTGGCCTACAAGTATAAAAATTCCCCAGAATACAGCGATCGCGAAAAGCAGATTGACCGCCGGCCCGGCGAAAACAATTGCAGATTTTTGACCCAGGGTTTTATGGTTAAAGGAGACCGCGCGTTCTTCAGGGGTTAACGCGCGAGGTTCCTCTTCAGCGACCTCTTTGCCGCCCTCGACCGCCTGCATGGTATCACCTTCGCCGAACATACGGACATATCCGCCGAGGGGTATGAGACTTAATTTCCACCGCGTTCCATGACGGTCTGTCCGCCCGAACAATTCCGGGCCAAATCCAATTGAGAAAACTTCACATCTGACACCACAGCGCCGCGCCACGAAGAAATGTCCAAATTCGTGCACAAAAACCACGACCGACAGGGCAACTAAAAAGCTCAAAAGCGTAAAGGGAACGCCGAAAATCTGCTCAAGCACGCTTGTATTCTCCTACTTCACCGCCGGGCTGCTATTCCGCAGCAGCGCCGAAGCTCTTAATTTCAGCCGCAACCCTGCGGGCATCGGCATCAACCGCTATCACATCTTCCAGCGTCTCAAGCGGCCGGTTCGGTATGCGGCTCAATGTATCTTCTACAATTGCGGCAATATCGAGGAAGCCTGCTTTTTCGGCCAAAAACCGGGCGACGGCGACCTCATTGGCTGCGTTAAGAATTGTAGGGGCGGCCCCTCCGCTTTGCAACGCGCTTCGAGCTAACCGCAAAGCCGGGAAGCGCTGCGGATCGGGAGATTCAAACTCCAAAGTCCTCAGGGTCGCCAGGTCTAGGCGCGCGGAAGGAGCTCCAATGCGGTCCGGCCAGCCCAGAGTATAGGCGATGGGCGTTCTCATATCCGGGCTGCCCAGCTGCGCCAGAACCGATCCATCTGCATATTCGACCATGCTATGCACAACCGATTGAGGATGAACGATAATCTCGATTTTTTCGCTCGGCAGTCCGAACAAGTGATGAGCCTCTATAACTTCAAGGCCCTTATTCATCATCGTCGCTGAATCTACCGAGATCTTAGCACCCATTGACCAGTTGGGATGGGCCACGGCCTGGGCTGGCGTCACTCCCGCCATGGCCGCAGCCGCCCATGTCCTAAACGGACCGCCCGAGGCTGTCAGGATTATTTTTTGAATTTTATCTTTTTGATTAAAATCAAATACTTGGAAGATTGCGTTATGTTCTGAGTCGACCGGAAGCAGCGTAGCCCCATGTGCCGCGACCGCATCCATAAATAACGTCCCGGCACTGACCAGACACTCCTTGTTCGCGAGCGCCACGGCCGCTCCGCGCTTTACGGCCTCCAAAGTCGGCCGCAAGCCCGCCGCACCAACAATAGCCGCCATAACCCAGTCAGAAGGAAGGCTCGCAGCCTCGCATAGCCCCTCTTCACCTGCAACAACTCGAATATCGGTGCCCGCAAGGGCTCCCTTCAGATCCTGATATCCTGCCGGATCGGCAATTGCGACCAATTCAGGCCTTAAAACTTTGGCTTGTTTTGCTAATTTTTCCCAATTTCCGTTAGCGGTAAGTGCCAGAACGTTATACGCGTTCGGAGTCCGTTGGATGATATCGATCGTGCTGTCGCCAACCGATCCGGTCGATCCGAGGATGGCAATCCGCCGCGGCTCAACACTGCCTGACTGAGTGCTCACGTCCCTTGCTCCATTACCACTGCTGCACTCCCCCTTGCAGAACAACACAAACCATGGCCATGGCCGGGGCCGCTGCCCAAAGGCCGTCGAAGCGGTCCATTATACCTCCGTGGCCGGGGATCAGGTTCCCTGAATCCTTGACCTGATATCGCCGTTTAAGGCCTGATTCAAATAGGTCTCCAGACTGGCTGATTGCCGATAGAACCGCAGCAAGACCAGCTAGGCCCAGGGTAGCGGTCAAGCCATAAACCCACAACAGGGCCGAAGCGACCAATACCGCCGACACCATCCCGCCCAATGCCCCCGACCAGGTCTTATTTGGGCTTATGGACGGCGCGAGCTTCGGGCCGCCGATGAGGCGCCCGAATGCATAGGCCCCTATATCTGTCGCCCAAACAACAGCGAGCAGCCAAAATATCGATACGGCATCGCCAACGTTCATGACATAAGCCAAAGCGAGCGTCGGCAAAGCCGCATACGGAATAGCTGCTTGAACTTGGTACGGCTCGTTGCGTGCCCCTATTCTGCCCGAGACACTAAAAACCAGGGCTAGGACTACGACCGATGCGAAAGCAATCACCGGCCCAGCAACGGCAAGGGTAGAAACGGCCACAAAAGGCGCAGCCATAATCAGTACCGCTCGCCAATGCCACTTCTCGCCAACGCCGACGAGACCCGTCATGCGCACATACTCAAAGGCCACCATGAGCCCAAGGACACCGGCTAATATATTGAACCACGGCGTTTCAAGATAAACGACAATCAAGAAAAGAGGGCCAAGGACCACTCCCGAGGCCACACGTGTCCATAACATTATAACACCGCTAACTCTTCACGGCGCCGTAACGCCGTTCGCGCTGACGAAATTCAGCAATGGCTGCTTCAAGCTCGCTTTTATCAAAGTCGGGCCACAGCGTTTCCGTGAACACCAGTTCGGTATAAGCAATTTGCCACAGCAGAAAATTACTGATGCGCTGTTCGCCGGATGTGCGAATAAGAAGATCAGGGTCCGGGGTGTCCTTGGTAAACAAGCGATCACCGAAGACCCTCTCGTCAATGTCGCCCACAGCAATTTTACTCGCCACACAATCCGCGGCGAGTGATCTTGCCGCAGCCACAATCTCTTGACGGCCGCCGTAACTCAGCGCGATGGTTAGCTTCAAGCGCGTGTTCGTCGAAGTACGTTCTTCCGCGTCAGCAATCAGCGCGGTTGTGTCGGTCGGCAATCTCATCCGATCACCGATGACCTTCAGCTGTATGCCCTGCGAGTCCAATTCCATAACGTCATTTTCGAGAGAGTATCTAAGCAAGCCGAGCAGATCACGAACTTCGCTTTCCGGTCTGCGCCAGTTCTCGGACGAAAACCCGAACAGCGTCAGATACTTTACCCCAAGTTCTCCGGCACCTTTAACAACTCGCTTGACTGCATCGGCGCCGCGTTTATGACCGGCCGTGCGTGGAAGCCCACGTGCGTTCGCCCAGCGGCCGTTTCCATCCATGATGATGGCGATATGTTCGGGCGCGCAGGGTGCGGACCCGGATTTGATCTCGCTGAGCGGCTGGGCGGGATTGGCGCTCATCAGACCTGCGTAATTTCCGCTTCTTTTGATCTCAGAGCTTCATCGACCCTCGACACAAAGTCGTCGGTCATCTTCTGTACCTGATCTGCAAATTTATGGTGCTCATCTTTGGAAATAGCGTTGTCTTTTTCCATCTTCTTGAGCGTCTCGTTGCCTTCCCGGCGAACGTTGCGGATCGCTACACGCGCATGCTCTGCGTATTTATGAGCAACTTTTATAAGCTCCGCGCGACGCTCTGATGTGAGCGGCGGAATGGGCACGCGGATCAGCGTTCCGTCAGAAACAGGATTCAGGCCGAGACTGGAATCACGAATAGCCTTTTCAACGGCCTTCGCCATGCCTTTGTCCCATACCGAGACAGAAAGCAGGCGCGGTTCAGGGACGGAAACGCTGGCAACTTGATTAAGCGGCATATGGCTGCCGTAGGCCTCGACCATCACCGGTTCAAGAAGAGCGGTTGAAGCGCGCCCGGTGCGCAAGCCCGAGAACTCCTTCTTCGCGTGCTCTAAGCTCACCTCCATCTTATGCTGAAGATCTAGTTCTAGCGCGGAAAATTCTTGGCTCATCGTACCCTCACCCCGTTTGCGTTCTCAAACCGCCAAAACATTCCGCGTTAGGCTTCAACGGAATTAGCGATGGTTGTAAACAGACCACGACCTTCAAGAACGTGCGCGATGGCATCATCCTCGTGCATGTTGAACACTATAATCGGAAGGTGATTTTCCCGCGCAAGCGCAATAGCCGTTGTGTCCATGACTTGAAGGTTATCCGCCATAACTTTGTCGAAAGTCAGGCGCTCGTAACGTTTCGCATTTTTGGTTTTATTCGGATCTGCGTCGTACACGCCGTCCACCTGGGTTGCCTTGAGCAAGGCATCACAGTTCATCTCCACCGCACGCAATGCGGCCGCTGTATCTGTTGTAAAGAATGGATTCCCGGTTCCGGCGGCGAAGATCACGACACGCCCCTTCTCCATGTGGCGCACAGCCCTCCGGCGGATATAGGATTCACAGACCTGTGCCATAGCTATCGCCGATTGCACGCGGGTCGGTACACCAATCATTTCGAGGGCATTCTGCACGGCCAGCGCGTTCATGATTGTGGCCAACATACCCATGTAGTCGGCAGTGGTCCGGTCCATGCCCGTCGCCGCGCCGGTCAATCCACGGAATATGTTTCCGCCGCCAATGACCAAACAAATCTGGCGTCCTGCGGCCACCACCGCTTTCACGTCTTGCGCAAGCTTGGACAAGGCATCCTTGTCCAAACCAAACTCGCCGGCGCCCATCAGACCTTCGCCTGACACCTTCACCAGCACGCGTTTATACGGCAGCCCCTCGACCATTTCTTACTCCACAGCGGCGCATACGCGCCGATAGAAACCGGCGGAAGTCCGCGCGGCCGATCAAGTTCCTGCGACTGCAGCCACCTCCGCGGCGAAGTCGGACTCTTCCTTCTGGATGCCTTCGCCCAGGCCGTAGCGAACAAATCCCGACACCTTAACTGGCGCACCGATATCCTTGGCGGCGGCTTCGACGGCTTGGCTCACTTTGGTCTTGTCGGCCATGATGTAAGCCTGCTCCAGAAGCACAACTTCTTCATAGTACTTGCGGACCCGGCCTTCGACCATCTTTTCAACGATATCAGCCGGCTTCCCCGAAGCGGTCGCCTGATCGCGGTAAATCGACTTTTCCCGCTCAAGCGTTGCCGTGTCTACATCCGACGGAGAGAGGAACTGTGGGCTGGCGGCTGCTATGTGCATGGCCAACTGCTTGCCGAGTTCCCCCAGCTTGCCTTGATCTCCAGTGGACTCAAGCGCCACCAAAACACCAATACGGCCCAAACCGGGCTTTGCGGCCGAGTGAACATAGGACGTCACCACACCCTGCTGAACAGACAAGTATGCACTGCGACGGATTGTCATATTTTCGCCAATGGTCGCGATGGTGTGGGTAAGTTGCTCTGCAACCGTACGGCTTTCACCCGTGTACGTAACGGCCTTCAGTTTTTCCACATCGCCCTGAGCACCAAGCGCCAACTGCGTTGTTGTTTCGACGAAGTTTTGAAAGGACTCGTTTCTGGCGACAAAATCTGTCTCAGCATTTACTTCCAAAATGGCACCCGCAGAGCCCTCGACCACGACGCCGATCAAGCCGTCAGCCGCTACTCTGCCGGATTTTTTCGCAGCCGCAGACAGGCCCTTTTTGCGCAGCCAGTCAACCGCGGCTTCCATTTCACCGTCGGTTTCTCCAAGCGCTTTTTTACAGTCCATCATACCCGCGCCGGTTTTTTCACGCAGGTCTTTCACCAATTGAGCGGTAATCTGAGCCATTCTTATTCCTCGTCGTGTCGCAATTCTACTTAGGTGCCGACAATATATCCCACCGGCACCGCAGAAGACTGAAAGTTTTCAGAAATTGCAGACGCCTAAGCGCCTGCAACCTCGGCCGGTGATTTTTCAGCAGGAGCTTCTGCAGCAGGAGCTTCTACAACAGCAGATTCTTCAGGAGCGGCGTCCGCCTTTTTGGCGCGACTGCGAGACTTCTTCGCAGTTGACTCTCCGTCTTCAGATCCGCTCTCCGGTAGACCTTCCGTCGGCACCTCGTCTTGTTCACCGATGTCCACGCCGGCAGTCTTCATCTCATCCTGAATACCGTCAAGCACCGTACCGGCAACCAACTCACAATAGAGCTTGATGGCGCGGATCGCGTCGTCGTTCCCAGGAATGGGATAAGTGATGCCCTTGGGGTCGGAGTTACTATCGACCACCGCGGCAACCGGAATATTCAGCACGTTGGCTTCGGCGACGGCGATATCTTCTTTGTTGGTGTCGATCACAAAAATGATGTCGGGCAGACCGCCCATATCTTTAATGCCGCCCAGCGAACGGTTCAGCTTTTCCTGCTCGCGCTGCAAGGTCAGCTGTTCCTTTTTGGTCAAACCCTGAAGCTGTTGCTCATCGGCAAGACGTGCTTCCAGGTCTTTCAGACGCTTGATGGAATTGGAAACGGTCTTCCAGTTGGTAAGCGTGCCGCCCAGCCAGCGGTGGTTGATATAGTACTGCCCGCAACGCTCGGCATATTCTTTAACCAAGTCTTGGGCTTGGCGCTTCGTACCTACGAACAGCACACGTCCGCCGGCGGCGGTAACGTCATGCACGGCCTGCACAGCGCGCTGAAGCATAGGAACGGTTTGTTGAAGGTCGATGATGTGAACCCCGTCCCGCACCCCAAACAGGTACGGTTTCATCTTGGGATTCCAGCGACGTGTACTGTGTCCGAAATGACAGCCAGCTTCGATGAGCTGACGCATAGAAAATGATGGCGGCGCCATGGTGTCCTCTTTTCTCCGGTTGTGCCTCCGCGGAAGGTGAGCATTAGGGCCTAGCACCGCCCCTCTGCACCGGATGGACGTCCGGAACTCCCGGAACGCCCCAATCCGCGTGTGGAATAGCGCGGGTTCTAAGGGCTTCGCGGCGCAAAAGCAAGGACTGAAGGCACCGCAGGCTAGAATTTACGGATTTCCAAGACCCTAGGCACGGTTTGAACCCCGAGAAGGTCTCGGCCCACTGAGCCTTGCCCGGGATTTAACAGCGATGACGGCCTACCTTAGACGCATTCTATTTAGATGTATTGATGGCCTATGCGCCTTAAGATAAAGCCAGAATATGTATACGCTCCGAGGCCGTAGAGGGGCTGCGGGTCAACTGAAATGGGGTAATATGACTGACAATTCAGAAAATGCGGCCTCGCGCCGTACGGCGTTGGCGAGCGTTGGTGCATTCGGTGCAGCCGGAATTGCATCCCTGTTTATAGGAAAGGCAAACGCCGCGACACCGACTGCGGCGGAAAGCGCCAACATAAAACTGGTTAAAGACTACATGGCCGCTTGGATTGGGCCGAACCCGAAGCTTGAAGACTTGGTCGCAGATCTTGCCGAAAACTGCTTTATCACGATCAATCCAGGCCCCCCGCAACCTCTTGTCGGCCGAGATACGGTTAAGAAGGTATTCGAGCCTCTTCTCGCGTTAGGTGAAGGCTTCGAACTTCAGGTGACTGAGGCGCATGCTTTGGGGCCAGCTGTCTTTATAAAACGCATCGATTACACCATGAAAGGCGGCAAGCGCGACGATGAAGGGACCGAAGCTGTCGGGCTGTTGATTATAGAGAACGGCAAAATCAAATACTGGCACGACTACGTCTTCACCGCGCACGGATAGAATAGAGCATTCTCTCAACTAGGCGATCTCGCTGGTGCCCGTTCTTGGCTGAGCCCGCACTTTATTTTGTCCAGCCGAACAAGCAGCGGAGTCACCTTGGCGTTGTAAGTATGTCTCAATCTAAGGTTCGAGAAGGCGCCAAGCGGGCCGATCATCATCCAGCAAGGCACGGTCCGTGGACTCTTCATAGTACTTGCCTTCAGGCAGCCTAGTGCCCTGGGGATTGTTGATCATATTCATGAAAAATTTGTCAATCGTGATTACGTCATAGTACCAACCTTCGCGCATCCCAACGCCCCGTGGGTTGTTAGGCGTATCTATGAAGAATCTGTACACTGGGTATCCCTTGTAAGCCCACTGCCGATCTCCGTCATCTCGCTCGACAATTGTCCAATTGCCCACAGGTTCGTCGTTTTCATTAGCTTTCACGATGGGCCAAACGGCAGTACACGCCCGATCAGCGCAATTCGATTTGCCGGGTTCATCGCCTTCAAATACGTAAAGCGGACGGAAATCAGGAAACGATTTATAAATCCAACTGCCATCCGTTTCCTGAGACAGCGCCACCACCCCCGGATGCTCCAGGTGTTCCGGCGGATCATTGGCGGCCAGTGCAAACGCGGAAGATAGAAACAAAAGTGCGCCGGCAATAATCGTTGAGGTGATCGAATGCATAAAAGATCCTTCAATTGTGCAAATTCTGATCCACTGCGAGAAACGAATTTCAGCACTTAAAAATTTTAAGCGCCGACCGAGGCATTGTCCAGTTCTGCAAATAGTGAAACCGCTAACCGGAAAACGTGGAAATCACACTGATGGTCAGACAAGTAATCTTTACTAGGTCACGCGCCGTCATTACGTCCTTATAACCAAACAAAACTTGGCTTCCCAAATACGACCGTTCCGTTTGAGCGCGATTCAGAATAAGCCGTTGAACAGGTATTCGACCGTGAGACGAGGTAGATCATTCAAATTCGGCTAGTACGTTTATCTTTTTGCATGCCATGAACCACAAGTGATGACGGTGGTGGGCGCCCGTGCAACGCGATCAAAATTCGCGAATTTCGACGACCCCAGGCACATCTTTCAGTCCAGCCAGGGTCTTGGATTGAATCGCGTACCCCCCCGGCAGGGCCACCTCGATCATATGGCCGTTTGAGCGGGTCAGAACCATCACCCGCCCCTTGCCCCGGCCATCAGCTTCCATCAAGGCCTGCAATTCATCTACCGGCACATCTTTTTCGACGTGGATTTTGAGGTTACGCACCCGGGCTGCGAGGGCTTTTTCAAGCCCTTCAACCCGACTGGTCAGAAGTCGAACTTTGTCCTCTTCTAACTGCGCATCCAAGGTCAACAGCACCGGGGCGCCGGAGTCCAGTAACTCGCGTGAGGCAGACAAAACTTCCGAGAACATCGTGATCTCGAACGTACCCGTATCGTCAGACAGGGCTACGAATGCGTACTTGTTGCCCCGCCGCCCTACCCGCTCGCGTTTTGAAACAACAGTCCCGGCCATACGCACGGGCGCAGAACAGTCTTGAGGAGTCAGCGCGTTTACATCCTTGGCTTTTACCACCTTCAGCGCCTCCAGCGTCCCGGCATAAGCATCAAGCGGGTGCGCAGACAGATAAAATCCGATTGCGTTAAATTCTTCGCTCAACCGCTCCATTGGTCGCCAGTCCGGCACATTTGGCAGTGAAATTGCCGCAACAGTAGCGTCGCCCGCAAACAGACTCACCTGTTGCGAAGCACGTTCGTTTGCATTGTGTTGTGCGTGACGCAGGACTGTTTCTACGCCTTCGAAGAGTTGCGCGCGGTTATCGTGGATGCAATCCATTGCTCCGGCCCGCACAAGATTCTCGAGCAAGCGCTTATTAACCACCGAGCCATCCAACCGTCCGGCAAAATCGCTCAATGACTTGAAGGGGCCGTTCTTTTCGCGCGCCGCGACCAAGGCTTCCATCGCCCCGACGCCGACATTTTTAACGGCCGCGAGGGCATAGCGAATTGCGCCATCCTCAACGGCAAAAGTGACTTCGGACTTGTTCACATCCGGCGGCAGTATTTCGATACCAAGCCGCGTCAACTCGCCGCGGAACGCGGCCAGCTTATCGATATTGTGCATATCAAGCGTCATCGACGCGGCCATAAACTCTACCGGATAGTTCGCTTTAAGATAGGCCGTTTGATAAGCAACCATTGCATAGGCAGCCGCGTGCGATTTGTTGAAACCGTAGCCCGCGAACTTGTCGATAGTATCGAAAATGTCCGACGCCTTGCCCCGGTCGATACCGCGCGCGGCCGCCCCGTCCACAAAGGCGCTACGCTGGGCATCCATCTCGGACTGAATCTTTTTGCCCATAGCCCGCCGCAACAAATCGGCGCTGCCGAGGCTATAACCGGCCAGCACCTGCGCAGCCTGCATGACCTGCTCCTGATAAACCATGATCCCATAGGTTTCTTTCAGAACCGTCTCAAGCGACGGATGCAGATAGTCGATAGGCTCTAGCCCTTGCTTACGATTGATGAAGCTCGGGATATTGTCCATAGGACCCGGACGATACAATGCCACCACCGCAATGATGTCTTCAAACACATCGGGCTTCAATTTACGCAGTACGTCGCGCATGCCCGTACTTTCCAACTGAAACACGCCGTATCGGCACGGATCAGCATGGCAAAGGTCGCCGCATCATCCAAAGGCAGTTTTGTCAGATCGATATTGATGTCGCGGCGACGCAGCAGCTTCACCGCGCGCTCTAAAACCGTCAGGGTCTTCAGACCAAGAAAATCGAACTTCACCAGCCCCGCCTGTTCGACCCACTTCATATTGAACTGAGTGACGGGCATATCCGAATTAGGGTCGCGGTACAGCGGCACCAATTCATCCAAGGGCCGGTCGCCGATCACCACACCGGCGGCGTGAGTAGAGGCGTGGGCGTAAAGCCCTTCAAGCTTCAGCGAAATATCAAGAAGCTGACGGACGCTGTCGTCGGTTTCGCGCAGGTTCTGCAGATCGGGCTCGGTATTGATGGCCTCACTCAACGTCACCGGGCTGGCCGGATTGTTAGGGACCATCTTACAAATCTTGTCCACATAGCCGAGCGGCATCTCCAGAACGCGCCCCACGCCGCGCAGCACCGCACGCGCTTGGAGTTTTCCAAAGGTGATGATTTGCGCAACCCTGTCGCGACCGTATTCGGCCTGCACATATCGAATAACTTCGTCGCGTCGATCCTGGCAAAAGTCGATGTCGAAGTCAGGCATCGATACACGTTCAGGATTCAAAAACCGCTCGAACAGCAATCCGAAACGCAGCGGATCCATATCGGTGATGGTCAGTGCCCAGGCCACCACAGACCCTGCGCCCGAGCCGCGCCCCGGCCCAACCGGTATGTCCTGGCCTTTCGCCCATTGGATAAAGTCGGCAACGATCATGAAGTAACCTGGGAACCCCATCTTCCCGATCACCTCCAGTTCGTAGTCCAAACGCTCGCGGTAGGGCTTGGCAGCCGCCGCGCGGTCTTCCGGCGACATGTCTTCGCTAAACACCAACTGCTGCAAGCGTTCGTCAAGACCGGCGCTCGCCAATTCCCGCAGCGCTTCCTCCTCCGTGCGGTCACCGGTCTTAGGCGACTTCGGCAAAATGGGGGCGCGCTCATCAACTTTAAAAGCGCAGCGCTGTGCGACTACCAGCGTGTTATTTACGGCTTCAGGGATGTCGGCAAACAGATCAACCATCTCTTGCGCGGTTTTGAAACGGTGATGAGGCGTGAGGCGGCGCCGGTTAGGCATCGACACAAAAGATTTTTCAGCAATACAGATCAGCGCATCATGGGCCGTGTACATCCCTGCATCAGTAAAGAAGCACTCATTTGTCGCCACCAGAGGAATATCGCGCGCGTAGGCAAGGTCGATCAATGCGGGCTCTAGGCGTTCCTCGCTCTGCAGACCGTGTCGCATAAGCTCGATATAAAGTCGCCCCGGAAACAAGCCCTCAAGGTGCGACAGGTGTTCCTCGGCCTTTGGCCGCTGCCCTTCCAGCAGCAACCTACCGAGAGCGCCCGCCGGACCAGCTGTCAGTGCAATTAGTCCCTCAGTATGGCCCGCGACATCCGCCCAACTAATTTGTGGGGTTTCGCCGGAGTCTGTTGTCAAAAAAGCGTGGCTCACGAGTTTGATAAGATTGCCGTACCCCACCGCGTTTTGCACAAGCAAAACCAACTGATCGGGTTCAGGTAAACGTCCGTTCGGAATTTGCCCGGTTTGCGGATCTTCGCGGCGTATGGAAACCTGACAACCGATGATCGGCTGCACACCTGCGCCCGCACAGGCTTTAGAAAATTCGAGTGCACCGAATAGGTTGCGCGTGTCCGTCAGCGCCACCGCCGGCATTTCATTTGCCACGCACAGCTTAGCGAGATCGGGAACCTTGATCGCTCCCTCGGCCATGGAATAAGCCGAATGGACGCGCAAATGAACGAACGGAGCGTGGGGTGTTGTGGACTCGGATGTCATAGGAACCAGCATCCCACACAGCAGGGCTGCCGTCAGCCGTTCCTATTTGGTTATCCACAGGAAAAATGACCGCGACAACAATCCCAGCGTTAATCCCGACTTTATGGCGAGACTACAACGCTCACTGTTCCAAGAAGGTCGAGCAAGCACGTAGAAGTCGCATTGGTGCTCAAAGTACAGTCACCACCCGTGGCTTCGCACGCCCTGACTTCACGTATGGTAAATTGCGTATCCGTCGGACCGACTGTACGCGGCAAGGCAGTAATAACAGCCCGATCGAATGCACCGAGTGCTGAAGTGTTGAACTCAAACATCCGCGCTCCGTTCGCACCATCACCGACTTCAGCGCAAGCCTGCACAGTTGCAGACCCAACAACCGTCGCACCGCGCCGAAACTGAACAGAGGCTTGTTCGAGATCTGTCAAATTTTCGGTAAAGCGCGACACGTTTAATCTTAGTTTGTTAAAGGCGCGATCGAAAAGGAAGGTGATACTCTCTGACACATCGGCTTCAATTTCACTGCTGCTGTCACCCGTTGCGGAATTCACTCCAAATCCACGTGTTGTATTCCCGCTAAGATTGACGTCGTCACCGGAGGTCACAAAAATATTCATGTCGTAGTCGCTTAAATTCTCCCATGAGCCGACGTTCCCTGTACCGTGAGACGCTATAACATTAACGTAATCCATCTGCGGCGTTTCATCATTGGCGGCGACAGAGTTCGGCAATTCAAAGCTGGCAACGTCACTTACGTAACAATCGTTTGTCACCCCTTGTACATTGGTAGCCGTCAAACTTTCCGCAGCACAAATATTCTCCGAGCCACATCCCTTTACACCATCAACCCAGAAGCGTGAGTAGCCGTTAGAGTCCGTATAGGTTTGATCCGCTGGCTCAGGAAGTACTACTAGGCGATCAAATGACGTCCCGCTGAATGCTCCTGAAATCATCCAGTCATTTGCAGTGCCACAGGAAGCCGTAACATTTTGTCGCCCAACGTAGGTATCCTGGTTGTAGGCCAAAATAACAGCACGGTCGGCTTCCGTCGTATTTCCTTGCGCTGGATCAGCAAAGTCTCTGAGATGAACCATGAAGCGGCTCACCGTTTCCGGAAACTCAATCTGCAACGCTTCACGGTTGAACAAATCGGGCCATTCCGCTAAGTCCACTCCTTGATTTGAGAGTTCTTCACGGCCATCAAGTCCCTGAAGACCCGTTCGACCCTGGCTATTGCAAGCAAGATTACCGCGTAAAGAAGAGAATACTGGGTTACGTGGATTCGCTCCACCGCTTGTGATGTCGTCGTCGACTAGAATACTGGTATCAGACGCTTGATTACCGGTAGTGCAGTCGATGGTGGAGTCCTCATCGTCAAAATTTAATGACGAAAGCTGCGGCGTTTCCGAGGTGGCGGTGGCTGCATCTTTAGTGACCAATTCCACTACATCAGAGCGAATGCCAAACCGGCGAATACGCGCCTCGTTTGCCGCGACCGGTGTTGTGTCAGGAACACCAGACGTAAACCCATAACGCAATGTTTGATAGGCCATCTCGTAGGGCAGGCAGTAACTGACCGTTGGCGCTCTCCCGTAATAATCCGCGCGCAAGTCTTCGCAATTGCCGTCACATCTTCCATTTTCGAAAATCCAGGCATTGATCCTGACCCAGCTCAAATTGGGAGATGGACAATGATTTCCTGATGAATGATCCAACTCAACGCGAAAACCGTGAAATGTAGTTGTGCCACTCTCAAGCCAATTTTGGGTATTGGGATAGCAGCCTTCCATATCGGCCAACGTCCCTTCTTCCTTATCTGCGCGACCGTCACCAACGTCACTGAAAGATCCTACACCCTCCACACATGCTGGCGCATGGCGAGCCGCTAATGTTGGGTCTTCCCCAGTGTGGTCGATATTCGTCGCATTAATAGCCATATGGTTGACGCTTGGCTCATTGGCCGCATCTGGATCGGCGGCGTTACCTTCAACGTCAAGTTCCACCCCAAATTTTTCGGTCGGTAGAGTGTTGGATGGACCATCTTCCCAACCAAGTAGAGTATCCGGCCCTCCACAAAGTGCGTTTACGATCGGTTCATCGCCGCGAAGGAACCCCATGATCAAGCCCCCACGACGTATATTAGTCGTATCTTCCTCGAAGGATGTCTCGACATATGCTCGGACCTTGCTGTTTTCGAGTCGAACAGCCCCTTCATTCCAAAAACAGCTAGAACGGGCCTGGTTTCCCTGCCCACGAAGATAGACCTGAACATGTTCGTCACTAGTTCCGGAGTTCTCTGTTGTAATTTGTGCGTTGCGCCGATTACCTGACGTCGCATTGTTAAAGTTATCGTTTGCTTGGCTGCTCTCGAAGCTCGTCTCCGCTCCGGCAGGTCGATCATTCGAACTGGTATCATCCACCAACATCGGATCTTCCGTTGCGTCGATACACTCCCAAGTGAACTTCGTGGTGTCCGCTACTTTAACAATATCATCGAAATAGGTGGCGCTACCGTCCGTTAGATCGGTTGGCCCTGAGCGAAATTGGAGGATATTCGGAGCCGTGCATTGCGGATGTGCCGAACCAGCCGCCATACAATTATCATCTTCGGAAGCACTTGCAGCCGCCGCAGTGGGGTTGTTGGGATCGTTATAGGCCCCTGCACCATTGTTGCCGTGGCTGATCAGCGCAAAAAGATAGGTCGAGTTGTCTCTTTGATCCTGCAAATCCCCGGTGTTTGGGTACTTGTTGTTGCAGATGGCTACATTGTCGTCATCAACCAAGTAAGTGATGTAGTTACCCGCGCCATCTTTTACATCGCTCTCCGATAAACCCAACGATTGGAACGGCACGATGCCCCGCGTTACTGCACATGCCGTACCGGCGGCTGCCGGCGCGGTTCCAAATCCTGCCCCCGCTGCGGTCGGATCGGCAGGACACGGCAGCAACATGTTAGCGTCCTGCAGCGCAGCAACCTGGAGCGCATCGTGAATGAGCCCTAAATTGGAACTGCCCGACTGGGCACGCTTCAAGTCTCGCACCGTCGACGAGGACGTTGCCGCTAGAAAGGTCGAGAGCGCAGTGCTGGACACAATCATGATCACCGCTGCAATCGCCAGCGCGGCAACACCGTCATCACGCTGTAAGGCACGGATGGTCCTGTCGATGATTCGAGGGAATGATCTCAACATATTGGGGACGTCTGTGAACCTTTTCATAGGCATAGTATAGTAACGCGCAGGAATACTTAATAGTTGCAGTTTAACAATCGCAAACTGCACAGTCGTTAGATCGCAAATGGAATGATTTTGGGTGCGAACAACTACGGGTTGGTCGCTTGCAGTTAGGCGGCTTGGTCGTCCAGCAAACTGCGCAACATCCACGCCGTCTTTTCGTGGACCTGCAACCTCTGAGTGATCAAATCAAGAGTCGGCTGGTCATTAGCCTTCTCAGCTAAAGGCAAAACCTTGCGCGCGGTTTTGGCGACTTGCTCATGACCTTTGACCAGATTGCGCACCATATCAGTCGCCTTCGGCACGCCCTCTTCTTCCTTGATGGTCGCAAGTTTGGTGAACGACTTGTAGGTGCCTGGCGCAACCTGACCAAGAGTACGAATGCGTTCGGCAATCAAATCTACGGCCACCCAAAGTTCGTTGTAGTGCTCCTCGAACATCAGATGCAGAGTCTGAAACATCGGACCGGTCACGTTCCAATGATAGTTATGGGTCTTTAAATACAGGGTGTAGGTGTCTGCCAATACGCGTGAAAGACCATCGGCAATCGCAATGCGGTTTTTCTTGTCGATACCGATATCAATTTCGAGCGACATGTTGGTTTTTTTGCGAGCGGTGGCCATGACTTTATCTCCCGTCTAATTCGGCTGCAGGTATTTTATAATTATTCTAAAGTATCAAAGCACCTAGTGCGCGTCAATCGGACGCTCAAGCCAAGGCCTTGTTTTGCGACGGCGTCAGAACACCGTGATCAAGGCGTACGGTACGGTCCATGCGCTGGGCTAGAGATGGATTGTGGGTCGCAATCAACGCCGCCAAGCCATGTTCCTTCGCCAGAGCGATCAATTGTAGGAACACCCCATCCGCCGTTTCGGGGTCCAAATTGCCGGTCGGCTCATCAGCGAGCAGAACCGCCGGTCCATTCGCTAAAGCACGCGCAATAGCCACGCGTTGCTGCTCCCCGCCCGACAACTGACCCGGTCTATGTTCGGCCCGTGGGCCTAAACCTAGGGATTCAAGCAACAAAAGAGCATTTTGAGTAGCTAATTTGCGGCTTTTACCGTTGATCATTTGCGGGATAACGACGTTCTCTACCGCCGAAAACTCGGGCAAGAGATGATGAAATTGGTACACGAACCCCAACTTTTCGCGGCGAAGTGCTGTGCGACGCTCATCACCAAGGCCGCTGCAAGCTTCGCCATTAATACGAACTTCGCCCGCATCCGGCTTCTCCAGAAGCCCAGCGATATGCAGGAGCGTCGATTTACCCGCGCCGGACGGGCCTACGAGCGCAACAACTTCGCCCTTTTGAACGCTTAGCTCAGCACCCCTCAATACATGAAGTTCAGCGCCGCCCTGTTTGAATGAGCGATGAATGGCGTCGAGCTGAAATGTAGACTCATCATTCATAGCGCAGGGCCTCGACCGGGTCCGTGCGCGCCGCCCGCCAGGACGGGTAAAGCGTGGCCGCCAAAGACAAAAACAGCGACATCAAAAGCACAGCAATGGTTTCATCCCAGTTCATTTGCGCTGGAATTTGGGTGAGGTAGTAAATTTCGGGCGAGAATAATTCTGTGCCCGTTAAACGCATCAGCCCCTGGCGGATCGCCTCGATATTGTTGCAGACTAATAACCCCAGCCCGAAGCCCATCAGCGTACCGATCACACCAACGCTAGCCCCAGCAATCAGAAACACCCGCATGATCATGCCGCGTGTGGCACCCATGGTCCGCAGGATGGCGATGTCTCGCCCCTTGTCTTTGACCAGCATGATCAGGCCGGAGATGATGTTGAAGACAGCAACGACGATGATGATGGTCAGAATTAAAAACATCACGTTTCGCTCCACCTGCAAGGCGGTGAAAAACGTGGCGTTGGTTTCCTCCCAGGACAAAACGCGGTGCCCTTGCCCCAACTCGCCGCGTACAAGTCGGGCAACATCTTGCGCTTCATCCGGATTCTGAAGATGAAGCTCGATGTTGGTCACTGACCCCGGATATTTGAAATAGATCTGAGCCATGGGCAGCGGCATGAAGACCACGGAACTGTCGATATCGGACATGCCGACGTTGAATACCGCGCCTATGGTGAATGATCTCATACGCGGCACCGTGCCAAACGCAGTCACGTTGCCATTCGGCGAAATAAGAGTCAGCTGGTCTCCGGCTTCCAAATCAAACCGCCGGGCCATGCCGGACCCAATCGCGATTTCCTTTCCATCAATGATCGGCGAAAGCGACCCGCCGACGATGTGATCAGAAATCCAGTCTTTTTCGAACAAATCGAGGCCGGGAATGCCCCGAACCAAAGCCCCGCTTGTCATGCCATTGGCTGTGGCCATGACCTGCCCAACAACCAATGGGCTAACGCTGACAACCCCCGGAATGGCTTTGAGTCGGTCCACTTTGGCATCGTAGTCGTCAATTGCATAACTGATGCCCGCCACATCTATATGCCCGTTCACGCCCAGAATGCGCGACATGATGTCTTGGCGGAAGCCGTTCATAACGGCCATAACAATGATTAAGGTGGCAACGCCAAGGGCTATGCCCAGAAACGAAAACCCGGCAATCACGGACACAAATCCCTCGCGCCGGCGCGATCTGAGATAGCGCAGGGCGATCATCCGTTCAAAGGCGCCAAATATCATTGCCGGCTATCCTTATACCTTAACTGCTTGAGGCGGTGAGCTTCGCGATAGCGGCCTCGACGCTAAGTTCTTCGCGCGCACCGGTGTCGCGACGCTTCAGTTCGATCAAGCCTTTCTCGATACCTTTAGGCCCAACCACCAGCTGCCAAGGCAGGCCGATGAGTTCCACATCGGCGAACTTCACGCCCGCTCGCTCGTCGCGGTCATCATACAAAACGTCCCGGCCACCGGACTGCAGAGCCTTGTAGATGTTTGCGCAAGCCTCATCACAGCCCGCGTCGCCGACCTTCAAGTTGATGAGCCCCACATGGAACGGCGCCACGCTTTCAGGCCAGACTATGCCCTTCTCGTCATGGCTCGCCTCGATGATGGCGGCCACACAGCGCGATACACCAATGCCGTAAGAGCCCATTTGCGCTGGTACTTCTTCACCTCCCGGCCCCGCTACAAGGGCCTTCATCGGCACAGAGTACTTGGTTCCGAAATGAAAGGTCTGGCCCACCTCAATGCCCCGGGCCGAAACTAGCTGGCCGCCCAGTTTTTCCGCCGCCGATGCATCGTGCATATCGTCAGTTGCGGCATACAAACTGGTCCATTCGTCAACGATAGGCTGCAGATCGGCGTCATAGTCCACATTTTCAGGAACCGGCTTTTCCAGTAACTCTTTATGGCAGAACACTGCACTTTCGCCTGTGTCTGCCAGAACAATGAACTCATGGCTTAAATCGCCACCGATCGGTCCTGAATCAGCCTTCATCGGCACAGCCTTAAGGCCCATACGCGCAAATGTACGGAGGTAAGCGACAAACATCTGATTATAGGAATGCTTGGAACGCTCGTAGCTGATGTCGAAGGAATAGGCATCCTTCATCAAAAACTCACGGCCGCGCATGAGGCCAAACCGAGGCCTAATCTCGTCGCGGAACTTCCAATGTATTTGATACAGGTTCTTAGGAATATCGCGGTAGCTTTTGATATTATTGCGAAATATATCTGTCACAACCTCTTCGTGAGTAGGGCCGTAGAGCATGTCGCGTTCGTGCCGGTCGGTGATGCGCAGCATCTCCGGGCCATAGTCGTCATAGCGTCCACTTTCCTTCCACAACTCCCCGGACTGGATTGTGGGCATAATGATTTCCTGAGCACCGGCGGCGTTTTGCTCTTCGCGCACAATCTGCTCGATTTTCTGTAACACGCGCGTACCCATGGGCAGCCAGTTGTATATTCCCGCTGCATGCTGGCGAATCATCCCCGCCCTCAGCATCAGGCGGTGAGACACAATCTGGGCCTCGGCGGGGGTTTCCTTGAGGGTGGGCAGGAAGTAACGCGAGAGCCGCATGGCAAATCCTTGGGTGAATGGCTTTAAATGACAGACGAGAAACGATTGTTCGCGATGCGGGACCATATGCGAAGGCCCGTTAAAGGGCAATAAACTGCGCTGAAACTGACCGAGCGTTAATTTTGCGGCGGCTCGGGCTTATCGATGGGGAGTATGGTGCCCACCTCTTCCAGGCTCTGGCGACAGGCTTCCGCTAGGATCGCCTCGTCCTGAGACGTAATGCGTTCTCCATTCCAGAAAACGTCACCGCCTTTGATCGTGACTAGGCCGAGAGCTGCCTTGCCCTCATAGGGCAACACTTTACGAACCACAGGTGCATTCGCGTCATCGCCGGAGCGCAGATCCTCCCGCAACCCCAATCGGTCGGCAAGATCGATACCGATGTCGATGTGAATATCCTCGGGAATATCAATGCCATATCCGCCGCCTAAATCGGCAGGAGCAACAGCCTTGCCGCGAACATCTATCCCAGGCTTGTAAGTGACGTCATCAGCGGGAACATGGCGCACCAGGCGCTGGCAATCCGATGCGGCCAAGCTGATAGTTTCTGCCTGGGCGGAGCTAATAAACAAGACCGCGCTCGCCGCAACAGCAACCTTTAAAGGCCGCGTCATTGAAGACCTCCGGTCCAATTAAACTTGTTCGACTTCCACAAGAGTGCCGTTGAAGTCTTTGGGATGTAAAAACAAAACCGGTTTGCCGTGCGCCCCGATTTTGGGCTCACCGTCGCCAAGAACGCGCTTGCCCTGCGCCCTTAGTTTGTCCCGCGCCGCGTAGATGTCGTCCACCTCGTAGCACATGTGATGGATGCCCCCGGCGGCGTTCTTTTCCAGGAAGCCCTTAATGGTGGAGTCCTCCCCGAGGGGGTGGATCAGTTCGATTTTGGTGTTGTCGAGCTCAACGAAAATGACGGTTACGCCGTGGTCCGGCAAATCCTGGGGCGCGGAGACCTTAGCCCCCAAAACATCCCGGTAATTGGCCGCAGCGGCGTCTAGGTCGGGAACAGCAATGGCTACGTGGTTCAGGCGTCCAATCATGGGGTCCTCAGTCTGGTGATTTCGGTCAAGATATAGGGCGATTGGGCCCTCAAGACCAGCCCGAGCCTCCTAACCCCTGCCCCTTACACGCCCTCGCACAAGACAGAGCAAGGGTCATAGCCGATGAAACTCGGACTATGACCCACGCTAAATCTCTAAGTCGAAGGCTAAAACCGGCCTTAGACGAGGTTCGGCACATGCCAGGATATGACTTCGCGCCTCTCGCGACTAATACCCCAGAGAACACGATCACCGACCGGATCCCAAGCAATCCCCTGACCTTCAGTGGTATTTGGTATTACCCCGAAACTCTCCAGTACCGGGCCCATCGCCGGAAACTTCAGCACATAGAGCTCTTTGTTGTGATGGGCGGTGGCGTAGATCAAGCCGTCCTCGCCAAAAACACCACCTGAGTTGCTTTGAGGCGCAAAGGCTTCAAGTACATCAGGCGGAAAGACCCATCCGCCGGTCCGCCGCCACTCAGAATCATAGCGAACCATCTGGGTATGCCTGTAATCCTGGCCAGGCATGCCCCCACGGCCTTCATAGTGAGCGAATACCACAAACCAGTGGTCATCCTTTCGTTGCAACCAGGTGGCTGACCCGACGTCGATTCCAAAGCTTTGAGAGTGCAGGTGCTTTAACGTAGCCGGATCGAATACCTCGATTGAGCTTGCCATCGGGATCTCAGGGAAGTTTGAATTACAGCAATATAGCTTGCCATCCAAAATCACACCTGAGTTGAGATGGCGAATAGCGCCATCCCTCTCCCCAGCCCACTTAGCGACCCGTTCACCGGTGTCTTTGCGATACTTGCCTATGGCCGAGTTGACGATGGCATAGACATAGTTCTCGTCAACGGCCACCGCCTGTAGCGCCTCTTCGGCCGGAAAGCTACGTAGCATTGAACTCTCCACGCCAGGAACTTTTGCCATGGCCGTTTGCAGAGAAGCCCCGATGACACTAGCTCCCGCCAGGAGGCCTGCGGCCTCTCGGCGGGATACGCTGCTGTTTAATAAGCTAGACACGACATTCACCTCCAATCTGGAAAATCAGTAAGTGAAAGATGCGCCAAGCCAGAACGTCCGGCCGAACTGCGCATGTTCTTGAAGGAACTGATGGTTAGGACCAGTCACCTCTGTACGGGTAGAATTTGTCAGATTTTGAGCTTCAGCAATGATCGTAAATTGCTCCGTCAGATTAATTCTGGCCTGAGCATCTACTGTTTGACGTGAACGCCAGTATTCGTCTCTGACTGGATCATCGGCAACCACAGTATCCAGATAAGAACCTGTGTAGTTCCACGACCCGCGAATTTCGAAAAATTCCGTCGTGTAATACAGAGCCACGTTTGCGGTTGTATCAGGTTGCTGGAAAAATCCGGTGGTCCGCGAGCCTGTCGCCGTCGGAATCCTGAACGTCGTATCAAGCACCGTCAGGTTCCCCGAAGCCCCAAAATTATCAAATGGAGCGGGCAGCCAGGTAAACGTTTGCTGTGCTTGCAGCTCAAGTCCGAGAATTTCGGCATTCACCGCGTTCACCGGTTGGGTTAGCGTGCTGACGGCAACCGGTCCATTACCCAGATCCACTTGCACGTCATTAACCGTCTGGGTGAAGATCTCGTTTCTTACATCCTTATAGAACGCGCCGACGGAAACGATACCGTCTGGGATGTACCATTCCAGCGAAAGGTCAACATTCCGTGATTTCCGGGGTTTTAGACCGGGATTGGACCGACTTACAGTAAGATCACCCGTGGGACCGACGCTAATAGTTTGACCACGCGTCAAAAGACTCGTGTCGGGTCGTCCAATGGTTTCCGTGTAGGCGGCCCGGGCTACGATATCCTCGCGCACATCGTAACGTAGCAACAAGCCAGGCAAATAGTTCGTATAGGAACCCTTTACGGATGTACCGGCGACTAAGTTAGCGCCATCCCAATCTGTATGTTCGATCCTCAATCCGCCCGTCACCGTTAGAGGGCCGAATGCTGTCTCTGCCATGGCATAACCCGCCCAAATCTTTTCGTTGGCATCGGACATGGACGTAAAGTCGGTGACTTGATCGAAATTCGCGCGATTGGTGGTGAAGAAGTTTGTAGCCCCATCGCTATCAACACGGAACGACATCCGATAGCCGCCCTGAAATGTTTCTTCGGCCAGATCACGGTCCACTGCATCGGCAAGTGTATAGCTTAACCCTGACGCAGGATCGACGACGTAACTTTGGAAGTGGGTGAATTCACTCTTGGAGAAGTCGCGATACAAGCCTCCGACCTTCGTTTTAACCTGCTGTCCACTGAAATCCAGGTCGAAAGTCGCTCCGGTTTTAACTTCGTACTGGTCTTCATTCAAACCACGCTGCAGTTCTCCGCGGTTTCCATGAGTGTAGTTCGCCACATCAAAGAAGGCCTGGGGATTTTCCGGCAAAATTCTATTGAACAGCCCCGAGGTATCATAGAATGCGCCGTAGTCAGTAGACACGGCCGTTCGAAACGACTCTGTGCTTTCGGGATTGTCTAATTTTGCGCCCGAATAAACCACGTCTAGTTCCCAAAGGACGTCGTTGTTTACCTGCCAGTCCATGTTAGCGCGCGTTGACCAAAGCGAGCGATCAATTACAAAACGACCTAACCCAACAGCGTTGAAACCATCTTCAGAGAAACCGCTTGTTGCAGTTTGTCCAGAAATTGTATCCGGCTGGTTGCGTCCGCCGCTAGAACCTAGCTCATAGATATTTTCATCGCGTCGCTCATCATCATTAAAATCAGAATAAAGTCCGCCAATTTCAAATGTGAAATCGGTATTTGGACGCCACTCAAGATTTACGTTTCCGCCAATACGCTCACGCACATTGTTGTACCAAAAAATACGTTGGTTGGTCGGAACCACGATGCCATTTCCCGACGAGCCTGAAGAAAACGGTGTTTCACCGAGGCCAAGAACATTTACACCGGCTGCCGTAAACTCTGTGTAATCTGCGTCATCGACTTCAATTTGGGGGATTTCAAAGTTTCGAACGGAATAGTCGAATCCCACGACCACACCGAACTGTTCGTCGGGGCCAAAGCGACCACCGCCCGCAAAGTTAATCCGCCATGGCTGGTCACGACGCCCACTGCTTAGTGTTCCGCCTTTGCCTATTTGTTCTGGAAGCCCGTAAAACGCGGACCCAGATAAAAACATCGGTTCCTCTGAATCAAAGGCAGAGCGGGTTACAAGATTAATCGTACCGCCGATTGCATTTGGGTCCATATCGGGCGTGACCGTTTTGATCGCCTCCACTCTCGACAGCAACGAAGCGGGCACAACATCCAATGGAACTGTTCGATCACCGCGTTCAGGCGAAGCAATAAGCGCGCCATCAATCGTCGTGCGGTTGTATGTATTGTTCAATCCCCGCATGACCGGAAATCGCGGTTCGCCCTGGTCGGTTTGCACAGAAACCCCCGGTACACGCCGCAGCGCGGACGCTGTGTTCAGATCTGGCAAGCGCCCAATGTCATCGGCTGATACGGAATCGATGATAGTCGTCGCTGCGCGTTTGACTTCTATCGATCTTTGAGTCGCGAGCTTTTGTCCTGTGACAACTACTTGCTCAATGTCCGATTCTTGCGCGGTTACAGTTGAAGAGACAGCAATCAGCGACAGTAAAGAAACCGATCCGGATAAACAAAGTCGCCATGCACACCGAGAATTTGCGCCGTAAACATTTCTTAGATTCATGAAAAGCACCCCAAAATAATCCGTAGCAGTGAACATTAAAAATATTTGCACCAATCTCTTCCAATTGGCGCGCGAACCTAAGTGCTCAAAAGCCTGCTTGTCATTAGGGCGGCGGCGCTTATCACGAAACAGTCACGCGAGTGACTTCAATGATTCTTCAAACCATCAACTATGGGAAATATTTCGCCCTTCAATGATAATTTCGTCGCACCTTGTTCGCTTCGAGGCAAACAAGCCGCACCATCGAAAGATGACTTTGGCGATTCAACGCATCTTAAATCGAGATCGCTTGCCAGCTGATTCGAGATTTCCGTCGCCAACCGATGGACTACGCCTCACCCAGCCCAAGTTGCAGGGTGACCCGGCTGACTTCGATGAATCTGGCCTTCCTGGCCTGCTTCTAGTACTCACATTGATTGATATACTGAGGCGAACCGCTAGCCGGATTAGTGCTAGCTAACAGTGACGGGAAAGGATGATAAATTGGGAGCGGTGACAAAAACGCTGGAGGAAATCCGCTCGGAGGCCTGCAACATCATCCTCGTCACCTTTACCGTGTTGGCGATCCCCGCCGTTATGACCAGCCTTCTCAGAGGCCTAGAACAGGGCTGGAAACCGGTCATGGGCGCTCATATCGTCTTGTTTCTTGCTCTAGTATTCTTGACGACTTTCCGCAGGCACCTCAGCCTTTCTCTACGGGCTGCGGCAATCACGGCCATTCCCTTCATCATTGCCGTCGGCGGGCTGCTTACATACGGCCGCGGCAACGGGGTCGTCGTATTCTTTGTATCAAGTTGCGTTCTCGCCGGATGCTTCTTTGGACGTCGCACGGCCCTGGGCGTTGTGGGATTGTGCGTCGTTGCGTTAGCGGCCCTCTATGGCGCGTTTTACATCGAGATCATCAGCCTGCCCCTCAACCCGGCGACTTTCAACATGACGCCTCTCAGCTGGCTCACTTATGGCGCCGGCTTCATCGCCGCCGTCGCCACCCCAATCATCGGCATATCGGCCTTAATTCAGTCCCTGGATGCCGAGCGCCACCGTGCCGATGAAGCCGTGAAGGTTAGATCAAGGTTCCTGGCAAACATCAGCCATGAGTTACGCACTCCAATGGCCGGGGTTATTGGCATGACCGAGGTTCTTCACAATACTCAGTTAGACCAACGGCAACGAACCATGGTTACCAGTTTGATGCAGGCCGGCCACAGCCTGCTCGTCATTCTAAATGACCTGCTTGATTTTTCTAAATTCGAGACCGGGCGCGTTCCTATCGAACCCTTGCCGTTCTCTCTAACCGATATGATCCAAACGGTTTGCGCAGGCTATATGGACAGCGCTGCGCAAAAGGGTATTGAGCTTAAAGTGCAGTTCTCCCCCGAGATTCGGGATGCCGTCATAGGCGACAGCATGCGCATCAGCCAAGTTTTATCTAACCTGATCAGCAACGCCCTGAAGTTCACCGAACGCGGGTCGGTGACCGTATCAATCGAACAGACTCTGACAGAAGACGGTATCGCGATAGTAACCTTCTCGGTGACTGATACAGGCATTGGCATACCAGATGAACAGGTTAGCCGCATTTTTGATCCGTTCATTCAAGCCGATATGTCGATATCGCGGACGCACGGCGGCTCGGGCTTGGGCCTGTCGATTTGTCGGACTCTCGTTAATGCGATGGACGGAGATATCTTGGTTTCATCACGCCCAAACGAGGGGTCCACGTTTACGGTCCGCATCCCGCTCGCACTTCAAACTGTCAGCTTACAAGGCAATACGAAGGCTATCCAGACTGCCGAAGCTACTTTGCCGGTCGCCGGCAAACAGACCCGCAAACCATTATGCGTGCTTATCGCCGATGACGATGCCAACATGCGGACCCTAGCCGAGATCATGCTTTCAAACCGAGGGCATAAACTCACCATTGTAAATGACGGTGGAGCCGCTCTGGCTGCCGCACGCACAAATACCTACGACTGCATTCTTATGGACATGCATATGCCGGTGTTGGACGGTCCTGAAGTTATCCGTGCCTTGCGCGAAGACGAGACCAGCACCAAACACCGCACACCGATCATCGCCCTAACCGCCGACGTCGTCACGCAACATGTGCGGGCGTTTATGGAGTCTGGCGCCGATGCAGTAATTGCTAAGCCCGTCGTTTGGGATCTACTTGAAGACAAAATGCAAAAATTGACAAACGCAAGGGTCGTTAACGCTGAGCCATCTTGATTACCAGCGCCCCTCACCCACAGAAAACAGCAGAGATCGCGGGGCGCTAGACTGGATGGCTATTATACCACCCGCGTTACTGTGACGGGACGCGTTTGATCGGAATATCTCCGGCAAGCGAGTTCATTGTTTCCAAGTCCCATAACTTCTGAATAAGGCTATTCGAAAATTCGGTGTTCTTTCTTAGAATCACATTGCCCTGACCATCGCAAAGGTCTTGTGCAAGCACAGAACCCGCTTTCAGGGTTTTTAGACGCATCCATTCAATATCCATACCGACATTTGCGCTCATTTTCGGTGGCGCTTGTGGTTTATTTGGGGTGTCATCCGCCCGTTTTCCATCATCAGGTATAGATACATTTACATAATTGATCACGGAACCCGCAGGCGCTACCAGCTTTAGTACACGTTGGATTCTCTCCCACAAAGTTTGATTGGATACCGGCTTGAGTACGAACGCATTCACATCGAGTTGGAGTGCCGCAGAAACAACGAGTTCATCCGAAAATCCCGTCAAGAGAATCACGGGAGTAGAACGTGGGACGAGTGTTTCGCCACACCTGATCGCCTTGAGTACATGTAATCCGTTCACGGCTCCCATTTTGAAGTCCGTAATCACGCAATAGGGATACTCCGCTTTAAAGCTTTCTATCCCGGGTACTAACTCTCCAGGGACATCATCTCGAGCAACGATCGTTGCGTTCAAAGACTCGCTAGAAGACTTTGGCAGTTGACGTTTTAGAATTTCAAGAGCTTGATCCCCGCTTTCAGCGTAAGCGAAACGCCGCACGTCGTGAGATTTTAAACACTCAGCTACGATATGCCGCACAAATTTGTGATCATCCACGACTAAGAATTGGACTAACTCGACAGGAATCTCTCGCGCACCCAGTTCTCTCATCCGTCATCACCATTCGGCAATATTCTGAACTCTTCGCCAGCCTCCCCTTCATAAAGCTCGACAAATTCATGGAAATCCGCAAAGGCCTCGTCGATAGATAATAGAATAGCCGGGATCGAATCCCAGTCGGACTCACGCGCCGCATTCTCGAGTTTTTTGAGCAAATCTTCCAACACTCTGGCGGCACCCGACGCAAACGCGCCTCTAGCGGCATGCGCGACCTTTAAAAGCGCAGCATCATTTCTGTCGGACGCGAATTCTCGCAGCTGCTTGGGGGTCTGCTCCACCGTTTCCCAAAGAATTTCCAGCGTCTTCTTAAGATGTCTGGGGTCATGGTTGCCGAGCAACTCCCCTAACAACAAAACATCCACGGCAACTGTAGAGTTTATAGAGTCATTCTCCGGCAATGGCGCTGATTTCGATTCTGTAACATTTTTCGTTGAAAGAACATGCGGCATGATTTTATCCGCCAGCGTCCTCGTGTCTAATTGGTGCGGTTGTTCAATAAAGTCTTCTATCTGGTCAATCATTGCCGCTGCTTCAATCGTGACTTCTTTCACTCCTTCCAGATTACCGTCAGAAACCTCGGTTTCCAATTTCTCATAGAGACGCGCAAGTTCACTGGCTGTAGCACTCAAGGCTTCACGCCATGATGCCTGCACTAAAGTAGTTACTTTCGCTGCATCTTTTGTCATGAGCGCATCGTTAATGTGCTCAATAGATTTGCGGGCACTCACCAAGAATCGTTCTAACTCAGACTTCACCTTACTCCAGTCGCCTGCATTAAGTATTTCAGCAAGCAATGAAATATTTATGGGAGCCGAATCGCTCTTACCGCTTAGAGTCCGGCGTTCTACTGATCCGCGCCATTTCCTCAATTTGGATGCCAGCCGTTCAATGCTCGCGGGTTTACTGATAAAATCATCCATACCCGATGCAAAACATCTTTCCACGTCTTCGCGAAATGCGTTGGCCGTCAGTGCGATGATAGGTATGTGGCAACCCTTGGCTTCAGACGCCTCTCGCTTGCGCACGGCTTCTGTAAACTGGTAGCCGTCCATTTCCGGCATGGAACAATCGCACAGGACAAGCTCGAAGTCCCCCTCCTCCAGCGCCGTCAATCCCTTTCGTCCATCGACAGCCAGGACTGATTTAACACCGAGATTCTTGAGTTGGTTGCGTATGACATTCTGATTAAGCAGGCTGTCTTCAAGTGATCTGCCCCCTATGAAGTGGTCCTCCCTAAGGTATGGTTTTGCCATGAAGG
>CAXBLG010000019.1:0-45380 GCA_963976395.1 uncultured Rhodospirillaceae bacterium | reverse complement strand
AAGACGGCTCAAACCCGCGTGCGTGCCCGGCATGCGCCAATGGTCGCATCGGGCTCAAATTTGGACGCTTTGGTTCATTCATCGGTTGCAGCAACTATCCTGAGTGTCGTTACACGCGCCCCTTGGGAGCTGCGGAACCTGGAGAGGGCGAAGTCTTGGACGGCCCGAAAGAACTGGGTAAAGACCCCGAGACGGGCCTTATGGTTACTCTTCGTCAAGGACCCTACGGTCCCTACGTACAACTCGGCGGCGAGGAAGTTCTACCGGCACCAGCCCCCGAGCCTGAACCGGCAACAGAGGGCAAACCTAAAAAGAAGGCCGCAAAGAAAAAAGGCCCAAAACCAAAACGAGCTTCGTTGCCCAAAGGCACAAGCCCTGCCGACGTTGATCTGGAAAAAGGGCTAAAGCTTTTATCGCTTCCGCGTGAAGTCGGCATGCACCCCGAATTGGGCGAGATGATTCTTGCCGGCATTGGCCGGTTTGGACCTTACTTAAAAGTCGGCCCCACCTATTACTCTCTGAAGGAAGACGACGTTCTTGAAGTCGGTCTCAACCGTGCTGTCACCGTTATTGCCGAAGGCAAAAAAGGCCCTGGCCGGGGTGGTGGCTCTGCAAAAACATTGGGCGATCATCCCGAAGACAAAAAACCAGTCACCGTACGCTCAGGTCGCTTCGGACCCTACGTACAGCATGGCCAGTTGCGTGCGACTTTGCCAAGAGACATGGATAAAGACACCGTGAATCTTGAGGATGCGATCGCCATTTTAGCCGCCAAAGCCGCAAAAGGACCGGGGAAACCTAAAGCCAAGGCGAAAGCTAAATCCAAAGCAAAAACGAAGGCAAAGGCAAAGGCAAAAACTAAAGCGAAGTCCAAAGCCAAAGCCAAGGGCAAGACGAAAGCCGCTGTGAGCGACGAAGAAAATTCATCCGACACGTCGGAAACCTAACGCTTGAGCAACACTCCCAAACCGAGGACGGCAAAAGAAAAGAAGCCGAAGACTAAAACCTCGGCTCCAATGCCTACTAAAGACGAAATTTTGGCATTTGTCCGCCAGTCCGGCACGCACGTTGGCAAACGCGAAATTGCTCAGGCGTTTAATCTAACCGGACAAGACAAGATAACCCTCAAGGCGATACTCAAGGAGTTGGCGGCTGACGGTGAAGTTGTCAAAGGACACAAAAAGTCTGTCGGCGCGCACAGCGCCCTATCAAATGTAGATGTCATTGAAATCACCGGCACGGACAAGGACGGTGATTTGTTCGCTAAGCCAGTCAAATGGAAGTTTGATGGGCCACCACCGACAATACTCGTCATCCAAGAGTCACATAAAAAAAAGAAGCATAGCAAACACCGCCGCGAAACTGTCGGGGTCGGCGACCGTGTTTTAGCCCGCCTCTCACCCGCAGGCGATAATGCGTACGAAGCCAAACCTATCAAACGACTTAAGGCCGCGCCGACACGTCTTATCGGCGTTTATGAGACCAATACAGATGACGATGGTGGTCGATTAAGGCCAGTAGATAAAAAATACCGCTATGACGTTGCAGTGCTGGCAGGAGATTCTGGTGGCGCTCTGTCCGGCGATCTCGTTGCCGCCGAAGTATTCGACACCCCAAAATACGGGCCACAAAAGGCGCGAATCGTAGAACGCCTAGGGCCGCAGGCGGCAAGTAAGAATCTTAGCCTTATCGCCATTCACGCGCACGGTATTCCTCATGCTTTTAGCGATGAGGCAGTTGCGCAAGCCGACGCTAGCAAAGCCGCACCTCTGGGCGATCGCACAGATCTCAGGCAGGTTCCATTGGTCACTATTGACGGCGAGGACGCCCGCGATTTCGATGACGCGGTATGGGCAGAGGCCGATCCGGACCCAAAAAATTCCGGGGGATGGCATTTGTTAGTCGCCATCGCTGATGTCGCTTGGTACGTGCGCACCGATGACCCTTTGGACCGAAACGCGTACGAGCGGGGAAACTCCGTATATTTTCCGGACAGAGTCGTTCCAATGTTACCCGAAGCACTGTCGAACGGATGGTGTTCTCTCAAGCCCAACGAAGACCGCCCTTGCCTCGCCGTACACATGTGGATTGATGCCGCCGGGAAGCTGCTGCGACACAAATTCATCCGTGGACTAATGCGTTCTCAAGCGCGTCTGACGTATACCCAGGTGCAGGCCGCGCGCGACGGCAATCCCGACGAGTTGACGGCGCCTTTGATGGATACGGTTATTGCACCGCTTTACGACGCCTTCACAGCATTACAAAGTGCGCGTAAAAAACGCGGCTCGCTGAATCTTGATCTCGTAGAACGAAAGATTATTGTCGATCAAACAGGAACCGTACAGGGTGTGGTGCCTCGACCGAGTTACGACAGTCATAAATTAATTGAAGAGTTTATGGTCGCCGCCAATGTGGCTGCGGCAGAAACGCTCGACGCTTCGCCCTACCCGGCAGTGTTTCGAGTTCACGACCGGCCGAACCCGGACAGAATCGATTCTCTGCGCGAGGCTTTACAAACTTTGGAATTGAAGTTCCCTCACGCGGGCGCCACGCGCCCTGCGGATTTTAACCGCTTGCTCCATCAGGTGCGCGGCGGACCGCACGAGCATATGGTGAATATGCTTGTTTTACGCACGCAGGCTCAAGCCATTTATAGTCCCGATAACATTGGTCATTTCGGACTCGGTCTTCAAAAATATGCCCACTTCACATCGCCGATCCGGCGTTATGCTGATCTCTTGGTTCACCGCGCTCTTATCGCCGCGAAAAAACTAGGGGAAGGCGGATGGAGCAAGACCCACGACCCCGATCTTCATGCCATCACCGAATTCATCTCGACGACCGAGCGTCGGGCCTCAATGGCCGAACGCCAAACAGTGGATCGTTTCACCGCCGCCTATCTTTCAGATCGCGCCGGGGCTGTTTTTCGTGGCCGGATCAACGGTGTAGCGCGGTTCGGGGCCTTTGTTACACTGGATGAGAGTGGCGCAGACGGCATTCTCCCAATGCGGCATTTGCCCCAAGATTATTACGACTTAAACGAAGACCAGCATTTGCTCTGCGGCCGCAGACACGGCCTTCAATTGCGGGTCGGCGACGTAATTGACGTCCGGCTACTGGAAACCGACGAGGTGTCCGGTAGCATTGTGTTTGAGTATGCGGATCAGCTTGATACACTAGATGCCAGAAATACGAGAAACAGGCCTTCCGTGGGCCGGGGAAAAACGAAACAAAGCCGTTCAGCACGCGAACCGGCACAGAAGCATAAGAAACGCGCACACAGAAAACGTAGGTAATGATTTTCAGTTCAGTCCGTTCCCACGTTGCAACCGTTACCCAACGCATCATGGTTGCAGCCATAGCCCTTCTTATGACTGCCTGCGCAACCACCACCGGAAGCGATCCTTTTGCCCGTTCCATCCGCCCCGTAATTGTCGATGGACTTGATATTTCATTTATGGGCGCCGTTATCGAACGTGGATTTGAAGAGATTATAGATCGCGCTCTGTATGAACCCGGCGTCGATGACCTCTTTAGCGGCGCTTTGGATGAACTTGAAAAAATTGATAAGAGTTTGTCATTCGAGATCGCGGATGGTCGTATTTTTATTAATATAGACGGCAACGCGGTGCACGATCTTGGAGAGATACCTAAAGACGATGTGACAAAATGGTCGCAAACAATGATTAAGGCTGTTCTCTCGGCCCGGCGCCAATCAGAACTCTTTAAACAAGCCAGCGACGAAGATTTCTACAGAGCCATGTTCGAAGGCGCGGTGTCTAAACTGGACCGCTTCTCCCGCTATGCCGATCAAAATCACGCGGCCCGAAATCGACTCTTGCGGGACGGCATCATTGGCCTTGGCATGCGCGTAGTGCAAACTCATAACGGCGCGCTTGTGGAGGCCCTCATCAAAAACGGCCCCGCAGCAACAGCAGGCGTCATGCTCAACGACATTATCATCGCTGCGGACAAAGTTCTGCTGGCGGGGAGATCCCTTCCCGATATTAACCGACGGTTGGAGGGTCACGCCAAAGGGCCAGTAAACCTCACGGTCAGACGTAGCGGGGAAGCAGGCGATATAATCATTAAGGCTCAGCGTGACCTTATCGTGCCCGACACAGTAACGAGCCAAGTCGTAGACGGTATCGCCGAGGTGCAAATTGCCAGCTTTAATCAACGCACGGCACAAGCCGTCGAAAAAGCGCTGATCGAGGCAATAAGCGAATCAGACAGCGAATTGAAAGGGCTCATTCTCGATTTGCGCGGTGACCCGGGCGGATTGCTCGACCAAGCCATAAAGATCGCCGACCTCTTTCTCGAGCAAGGCTCCATTGCCGAACTCCGTGGACGTCATCCCGGCGCAAATCAGTCCTACAAAGCTGGACGGGGAGATATCCTCGACGGCCTGCCCATGGTGATTATTGTAGATGGCCGCGCAGCATCAGCGGCTGAAATATTAGCCGCAGCCCTCCAGGATAACCACCGCGCCGTTGTTGTCGGTACGGTCACCTTGGGCAAAGGGTCGGTCCAAACCATCATCAGATTGCCCAATAACGGAGAAATCGCGCTGACGTGGTCTCGCGTTGCTGCGCCGAGCGGCGTCGGTCTACACGGGCTCGGTATACTTCCAGATATTTGCCTCAGCGGCGAGGCCTCGCCGGCCGGGGCGGTCATCTCGCACCTGTTTGTGACTCCCAATCCTATGGTCGCCGCCCGACCCCAATGGCTAAACCCGCCCCGGGGCAGCGATGAAGAAGTGACGTCCCTTCGGAGTGAATGTCCTGCCGAGACACGGACCAATATCGCCCTAGATCTCGAAGTTGCACGGCGTATTGTCAGTGATCCGGCGCTCTTAAGCGTCGCGGCCCCGGACCACGGAGCCCAACTAGCTGTAACACCCTGATAATAAAATATTATTTCGATTTCCCCGAACCTTGACACTAACTTCCGGCAGTGTATTGTGCGCCGCTCATTGACGAAGCAGGCGCCTATGCCCGATTCACTGGCGCCGCGAAGATAGGACAAGTTTGATGGCGAAGCCGGCCACTATTCAGATCAAGTTGGAAAGCACTGCGGGAACTGGGTACTACTACACTACCAAGAAGAACCCGCGTAACATCACCGAGAAGATGGAAATGAAGAAATACGACCCGGTGGTGCGCAAGCACGTGGTCTTCAAGGAAGGCAAGATTAAGTAATCTGCCTTTCGGCCCACTGAAATTCAGATGAAACAAAGCCCGCCTAACGGCGGGCTTTGTTCGTTAAAGAACCGCACGACCGGTAGCTACTGAGCAGCTTCCGGTTCCAGGAATTTCGAGACCGTTTGCAGGAAGTTCGCTACCGAAATCGGTTTTGCGATATACCCATCACACCCGCCGTCGCGTATTTTCTGCTCATCGCCCTTCATGGCGAATGCCGTTACGGCCACCACCGGAATGTCGCGCAGATCGTCATCCGCTTTCAGCATTTTCGCGATTTCTAGGCCTGAGATCTCGGGCAACTGGATATCCATAAGGATTAAGTCCGGACGGTTCTTGCGCGTGATCTCTATGACCAATCGCCCGTCCTTCGCCTGCAAGGTGTTAAAGCCATGCGCTTCAAGAAGATCATTGAACAGTTTCATGTTCAATTCATTATCTTCAACGATGAGTATGGTCTTCGACATTTGGCTTTCCCATCGAATGAACGGCATCCGTCCCCAAGTCTAAATTACGGCATATCATACTTAACCGTTTCAAATACGCCATTAATATAGTTTCGACTTAAATCGAAAGTACCGATGCAATCCAAGTATGGCAAGATGCAGCGAATTTACCCATTCCCGGTATGATGCCGCCATGAGCGATATGACAGCCTCTCTTTTAGAGTTCGAACCCCAGATACGCCTGGGGGCGTTTGTGGGTATTCTGCTCACCATGATGATATGGGAGCGCGTAGTACCCCTGCGCGCGCTTCGTCAAAGCCTTGCCCTCCGCTGGAGTGGCAACCTGGGTATTGCCGCCGTCAGCACCCTGGCGGCCCGCCTTGCCGCCCCGATCATTCCCGCCGGTGTCGCCGCGGTGGCCGCCTCAAACGATTGGGGTCTGTTCAATATTATCGCGCTGCCAACGTGGCTGACATTTGTCGTCTCGCTGCTGGCGTTGGACGCGCTTATTTACACACAGCACCGTGTCTTTCATGCCGTACCGCTCCTCTGGCGCCTCCACCGCATGCATCATGCCGATTTGGAATTGGACACGACAACCGGGCTGCGCTTTCACCCGCTTGAAATACTCCTGTCCCTTCTGATCAAAGCTGTCGCGGTGCTGGCTTTAGGGGCACCGGTCCTTGCCGTCATTGTTTTCGAAATTGTTCTGAATGCGACCGCCATGTTCAACCACGGCAACGTTCGCATACCGCTCCCCCTTGACCGCTGGCTTAGGCTCATCGTGGTCACCCCCCTCATGCACCGGGTGCATCACTCGATTGTTCGCGAAGAAACCGACAGCAACTTCGGGTTTAATCTGCCGTGGTGGGACCGGATCTTCGGAACATATCGTCCCGCGCCAGCCGCAGGATATGCGGACATGATCGTCGGACTGCCGGTTTTCCGCTCCAGCGATGACTCCCGGCTCGACCGCCTACTAATTCAACCCTTCACTACGGAGCGCCCATAGAAAAAGGCCGCCGTAACCAATCCGGCGGCCTCTTCCTAGTTTCTAACGTTGGTGCTGATTAACTGGCGTATTCTAGCTGCGGGACTGCCCTTGCAGCGCCGGCTTCAAGTGCGGTTGAGGCGGCAAGCACCGCCTTCTGAAGCTTTTCAAACGCCCGGTTTTCAATTTGCCGAACACGTTCGCGGCTGATCCCGTATTCTTCGCCGATTTCTTCCAACGTGCGTGGGTTTTCAGCCAAACGGCGCTCTTCAATGATGTGCCGCTCACGCTCCGTCAACCCGCCTAGGGCGCGCATCAACAAGCCCGAACCCAGCTGGCGTTCTTCTTTTTCGGCCAGTACGGTTTCTTGATCAGGCGTGTTGTCCACCAATAAATCCTGGCGTTCAGCATCTCCGTCTTCGATCACGGGCTGATTCAGCGACGCATCAGAGCGCGACAAACGCCGGTTCATATTGATTACATCGGTCGTACTGACATTGAGCCGCTGCGCGATCGTGTCCACCGCTTCATTGGAAAGATCACCGTCACCGTATTGGCCAAGCTTCGCCTTCAACTTACGCAAGTTGAAAAACAGCTTTTTCTGTGCAGCAACAGTACCGACCTTCACCAACGACCAGGAGTTCAGCACATATTCGTTGATGGCAGCCTTAATCCACCACATCGCATACGTCGCCAACCTAAAGCCGCGCTCGGGGTCGAATTTCTTCACAGCCCGCATCAGACCGACGTTTCCTTCCGAGATCAAATCGGAAACCGGTAAGCCGTAGAATCTGTAGCCCATGGCTATTTTCGCCACCAGACGTAGATGGCTTGTCACGAGTTTATGCGCAGCCTCTAGGTCGTCGTGGTCGGCATACCGGTGCGCCAGCATGTATTCTTGCTCGGGCTCTAACATGGGGAATTTTTTGATGGCGGTCATATAAGCGGATAAGCCGCTGTCGGACGCCAGAACGGGAACGCGTGTATTTAACATTTCTATCCTCCTTCACCCTCGCATCGCGACGGGTATAACGCGCGCTGGCCGTATCGCGAATAATCGCGCGATAAGTCCTATTGCTGTCAGGAGGAGTATTGACGCCCAGAAAAGCGTAGGAATCTGGCGCATAGTCAGTCCTCTATCGAGCAACGTGACGCGCAAATGGTCCACCAAATGGTCGGACCCAACTGCACTCCAAAAGCCCACAAGGGCGCTTTCGGATGTACACATATTACCCTCTTCAGCCTCTTTTCGTAAAGCAAGAAGCGCAAGCGAAGCGCTTTATCCACGCATCTCAGCTATGCAAAAAACCGCCATTTTTCAATATTTTATGGGACGCCCCGCTGGATATCTCGGAAAACGTCTCACTATTGCAATGGTTTAAGGGTTTCCACCGGGGGCTTCAGCCACTAGGTTTCTCTCGCAGGAGGGCTTTACGCGCCCGGACAACCCGAAGGACGAGCATAGTGATCCAAAGCCGCCCGCCCGGACCGGACGCCGTCACAGCCGGTCCTCAACCCGCATCCCGGGAAGGTCTCGCTGCCCGGTACGACCGTGTCAGACGCCGGTCCCAGGCCCTAGCAAGCCCACTCTCCGCCGAGGATCAAACCATCCAGTCGATGGCCGACGCCAGCCCGACGAAATGGCATTTGGCGCACACCACATGGTTTTTCGAAACCATGATTTTATCGGCTTTTGAAGCCGGTTACACAGCCTTCGACCCCGCATACCGCTATCTTTTCAATTCCTATTACGAAAGCCTTGGTGCGCGGCATCCACGCCCCCAACGCGGCCTCCTGACGCGTCCCTCCTGCGATGAAATAACGCGCTATCGCGCCCATGTTGACGCCTTAATGCCGGCGTTCATCGCCGGTTGCGACGGGGAAACCTGGGCACGCGCCGCCGGATTGATTGAACTCGGCTGCCATCATGAAGAGCAGCACCAGGAATTGGTGCTGATGGATATTCTACACGCCTTTTCCTGCAATCCTACATCGCCGGCCTACCATGCCCCTACGCCCCATGCGGTCAAAGCCGCACCCTCTCTTCAATGGACCGCATTTCCCGGCGGAGATTATGAAATAGGGCACGACGGGGATGGATTTGCCTTCGACAATGAATCTCCGCGCCACACGATCAAACTGCATCCGTACCGAATTGCAAACCGCCTGATCACAAATGGCGAGTGGCTCTCGTTCATGAGCGATAACGGATACCGACGCCCGGAACTTTGGCTCTCAGATGGCTGGGCGACCGTAGTAGAAAACGCATGGACTGCGCCGCAATACTGGAGATGTGGCGACAACGGCGCCTGGCAAGTGTTCACATTGAATGGATTAAGCCCCCTGGATCCGGCGGCCCCGGTCTGTCACGTGAGTTTCTATGAGGCCGAGGCCTATGCGCGTTGGGCGGGAAAACGCTTGCCCACAGAAGCCGAATGGGAAGTCAGCTCAAAGATAGCCCCCAAGCAAGGGAACTTGTTAGAGAGCGGTACGTTGAGTGCACAACCGGCCAATTCAGTGGATGGCTTAACGCAAATGTTTGGCGACGTCTGGGAGTGGACCCAAAGCCCCTACTCACCTTATCCGGGCTTCAGGCCGGCCGTCGGGGCTGTTGGTGAATACAATGGCAAATTCATGATCAATCAGATGGTCATGCGCGGCGGATGCTGTGCAACCCCGACCGATCATATTCGGCCGACATATCGTAATTTTTTCTACCCCCATATGCGCTGGCAATTTGGCGGCGTGCGGCTCGCGGAGGACGTATGACCCAGCCAACTCAATGCCTTAGTCTTCCTTCCGAACAAGATGAAGACAGCGGCAGCCAAACTGCATCGTCCGACTTTCAGAACGATGTGGTGGCCGGCCTGTCGCAAGATCAAAAATCTATTCCGTGCAAATATCTGTATGATCAACGCGGATCTCAATTGTTCGACGCAATCTGCCGCACCCCCGAGTATTATCCGACCCGCACCGAGATCGCCCTGCTTAAAGAACATGCACATGAAATCGCAGGACTCATGGGTGCCGGCGCCCACTTGGTTGAATTCGGCAGCGGATCAAGCCTTAAAGTGCGCATACTATTGGATGCCGCGCCACAGCTGGCATCGTATGTTCCTGTGGATATTTCACACGATCATCTGATGCAAGCGTCCGCAGCCATTGCCAAAGATTACCCCAAGCTCAAAGTCCTGCCGGTTACGGCCGACTTCACTCAGCCTTTTACTCTGCCAGACAACACACGCAGTGGTCATAAGGTGGGGTTTTTTCCAGGGTCAACAATCGGCAACTTTACCGGCACCGAGGCGACCGCATTCCTTCGCAATGCCGCAAATCTATTAGGCCCTGGTGGCGGACTTTTGATAGGGGCCGACCTTAAGAAGGATGCCACATTTTTAAATGCTGCTTACAATGATAAGGCAGGCGTCACCTCTTCATTCAGCTTGAACCTCCTCCGACAAATCAACCGCGAAATTGGTGGAACCTTTGATCCCAGCCGGTTTCGACACGAGGCGACGTACAATTCAGAAACGGGCCGCATGGAAATATTCCTTGTAAGCCGCGATCAGCAAACTGCGCGCGTGAACGGACATACGTTTAGCTTTGATGCCGGCGAACGTATCCACACAGAAAACTCCCATAAATATGAGGTCGGCGAATTTCAAAGCATGGCGCGCCGGGCCGGATTTTCACCGCAAAAAGCATGGGTGGACGACAAAAATCTCTTTAGTGTCCACTACTTAGAGGTCGCCTCTACCTAGCCCACTTCTATGATAGCGCCTCACGCAGATGTGAGAACACCGCCATACAGTTGCCACAGGTCAAACCTAGAGTAACTTTCATGAGCGCCTGTCGAGGCATTTATGGGCGCGCCGGATAGGAGGGTACCATCATGTTCAACTTGACCCGCTCTTTTAAGCTGGCGGCTACGAGTGCATTAGTCGCGACACTAGCGCTCGCCGTTACAGGCCCCGCCGCCGCCGATGACAGACGCGGACGTGATCGCGGTGACCGTCATGGCCAATATGATCGGCATGATAACGGCCGGAATTGGGATAATCGTGGCCGGGATCATCGCCACCACTACAAATCACCTAAGGTCGTGGTTAGGCCCTCTGTCGGCTTTTCTTACTACCAATCTTACCCAACTTACTATCGTCCGCACTACACACCTCCTCGGACGTATCGATACAACGCATGGACCTATAACCGCCCATACCGTCGTCATCACTCGGGCTTCGGGTTTTACTACAGTGACAATGACGCATTCAGGTTTCTAGGTTTAACGGCGCTGGGCTTGTTCATTGTCAACGAGTTATCGGAATCTCAGCAGCGAGCTCATGAGGATGCGCTAGCGCGCGCCACCACTGCGCGCGTGGGCGATCAGATCACATGGAATCAAAGTGGTTACCGTGGCAACGTCGTTGTGACGCGTGAGGGCCATACAACCGACGGTCGGCCGTGCCGTGAATTCCAGCAGGAAGTCATGATTAGCGGGAAGCGCGAACAGGCTTATGGAACAGCATGCATGCAACCGGATGGGGCGTGGAAAGTCACCAATTAGTTACTCCTAGCAAGGAAATAAAAAAGGGCGGCCCATCGAGGCCACCCTTTTTTTGAGTCACTGGTCAGATAACGTTAAACGGCCGCAGTTACTGTGATTTCGACGAGATATTCAGGCCGAGCCAACTTCGCTTCAATGGTCGTCCGCGCCGGCAAAGCCCCTTCGGCCGCCCAGGACTCCCAAGCCTCATTCATGTGAGAAAATGTAGCAACGTCGGCAAGATAAATATTGGCTGACAGAAGACGTGTTTTATCCGAGCCGCACTTGCTTAGGAGCCGGTCAATCTGAGCCAGGATTGCCGCCGTTTGCCCCTTCACGTCACCAGCAGGTTCATTAGAAACCTGACCGGCAAGATAAACCGTTCCGCCGTGAACAACAGCCTGGCTCATTCGAGGCCCAGTCTCCAGTCGCTTTATTTCCGTCATTACATTTGTCCCTTCGTTATGAAACCGATTTAAATTTATCGCACTAATTCCCTGGTCTTTAAAAATGTGATTTCAGGACTATCCTCTTGAGCACGATTTAAATGCCAAGCGTTGCGCGCCAGAAATACCGGCGCCCCGTCGTGGTCATCCGCGACGCTGATACGGTTGTTGTCCATGAACTTCTTAAGCGTGGCGTGATCGGCAGCTTGAATCCATCTGGCCGTATACAGTTCGGTCATTTCAAATTTCACGGGGACATCGTATTCGGACCGTATGCGGTCCGCCAATACATCAAACTGCAAAGCGCCAACCACTCCAACAATCCAGTCGGTGCCGAAGCGGGGTTTAAATACGCTGGCGGCGCCTTCTTCCGCCAACTGTTGCAAGGCGCGCCCCACATGCTTGGCTTTCATAGGGTCAAGAGGACGCACGGTTTTAAGGAGTTCTGGCGCGAAGGTTGGAATGCCGGTGATATGAAGCTCTTCACCCTCGGTCAAAGTGTCACCAATGCGTAAGTTTCCATGGTTGGGAATACCGATGATATCACCCGGCCACGCTTCCTCCGCTGTCGCCCGGTCTTGCGCAAGAAAGAGCTGGGGGTTGTGTACCGGGAGTATCTTGCCGGACCTCACATGAAGCAATTTCGCACCCCGTTTAAAGTGCCCGGACGATAGACGCACAAAAGCGATACGATCGCGATGCTTCGGGTCCATGTTCGCTTGAATTTTAAAAACGAATCCGGAAACCTTGGTTTCCTCGGGCGCAATAGAGCGCTCTGCGGCAGGGCTTGGTTGCGGCGGCGGCGCAAACTCCGCCAGTCCTTGCAATATCTCTCGGACTCCGAAGTTATTCAGCGCGCTGCCGAAATAGACCGGCGTCATGTGGCCTTCAAGATAGGCTTCCCTATCAAACGGCTTACAAAGTCCACGGACCATATCCACGTCTTCACGCAGTTTCTTGACCGCATCGGGCGGCAAGAGTTCGTCAAGCTTGGAATCTTCAAGGCCGTTACACTCAATGCCCTCGTCCAGCTTCTCGCCCTTGCTGCGCGCCATCAAAATAAGTTTGTCGCGAACCAAGTCGTAACAACCTAAGAAGTCTCGCCCCATCCCGATGGGCCAACTAACAGGCGAGACATCAAGTGCCAGGCGGCTCTCAATTTCTTCCAGCAGCGCGAAAGGGTCTTGCCCTTCCCGGTCCAGTTTATTGACGAAAGTCACGATAGGCATGTCGCGTAAACGGCAAACTTCAAACAGCTTCAGCGTCTGAGTTTCAATACCTTTCGCCACGTCCAGCACCATGACGGCTGAATCCACAGCCGTCAGTGTGCGGTAGGTGTCTTCGCTAAAGTCTTCGTGGCCCGGCGTGTCGAGCAAATTGAAAGTATGTCCTTCGTAATCATAGGTCATAACCGCAGACGTGACGGAAATGCCGCGCTCTTGTTCGACTTTCATCCAGTCCGAACGCGCCCGGCGCCGCTCACCTTTTGCTTTCACCGCTCCGGCCAGCTGAATCGCACCGCCGAACAGCAGCAGCTTTTCCGTCAATGTCGTTTTACCGGCATCCGGGTGTGAAATGATCGCGAAAGTACGCCGACGCGCAACCTGCTCTTTTAAACTTGCCATGACCTACTCTTCGAACGCATCGGGCTGAAGGGCAACCCGCAGTCCATCCAGCGCATCTTTTATAATAATTTGGCACGCGAGGCGCGACGCGTCCGTCTTGTAAATCGATTCTTCGAGTAAGTCGGACTCTTCATCGCCTGGACGCCCCACCTTGCCGACCCATTCCGGGTCAACCACCACATGGCAAGTCGCACAGGCCATAGCCCCGCCGCACTCCGCACGGACAGGCAGGCGCGCAACGCGCATGGTGTCCATGACGGTATTTCCCGGCACAGCATTCACAATTTTAGTTTCGCCGCCCGGCAGGGTGACAACAATCTTCATAGCGGCCCTTCACGTGCCCGGACCGGCGGACGATTTTAGGAGGCGCCCAACTTGGCCTGGATAGAGGAACTAGAGGTCGTGTGCTCGAACCTCAGCTTCTGGTCGGGCCTTGCATAATGGAAACAACCATGCGCCATCAAGGCCGATTCATGAAAACCGGACAAGATAAGCTTCAGTTTGCCCGGATAAGTGCACATATCACCAATACAGAAGATGCCTTTTTCCGTGGTTTCGAACTTTTCCGTGTCCACGGGGATGCGGTTATTTTCCAGATTGATGCCCCAGTTGGCGATCGGACCCAACTTCATGGTCAGTCCGTAAAACGGCAGAACCGTATCGCAGGGAAGTTCAACTTCTTCTTTGGTGTCCTTGGACTTCATGGTCACAGAGCTGACTTGGCCGTTTTCGCCATTAAGTCTGACAATGTCGCCGATCTGAAGATTAACCTTTCCCTCTTTCTCAAGCGCATACATTTGATCGACTGTCGCCTGCATACCGCGAAATTCATTGCGGCGATGGACAAGAGTCATGCTGGCAACGATGGGATTGAGATTGACGGTCCAATCCAGCGCGGAATCACCGCCGCCGGCTATGAGAACGTGTTTGCCCTTGAATTGCTCCATCTTTCGCACCGAATAAAACACAGACGTACCTTCAAACGCTTCGATGCCCTCGATCTTTGGTTTCTTCGGTGTGAAACTGCCACCGCCTCCGGCAATCACTATCACCGGCGCTTCGACGACGGTCGCCATATCGGTCGTCAGGCGCCAATGGCCGTTGTCCAGTTTCTCAACTTTTTCCGCCATCTGCTGAAAATGAAAAGTTGGGCTGAAGGGTTGGACTTGCGCCATCAAATCGTCGGTCAATTCCTGGCCCGTGACTTTCAGGCGGCTTGGAATGTCGAGGATGGGTTTTTCGGGATAAAGTTCTGCGCACTGCCCGCCGGGCCGGTCGAGAATGTCGATGACATGGCACGACAAACCGAGCAAACCCAATTCAAAAACCGCGAACAGGCCGACCGGCCCCGCACCAATAATAATAACGTCAGTCTTGTGCGACTGACCGCCGGCGTCAGGCATGGTCCCTCCCCTTGCAGACGCAGAAAAACAACGCACCGAAAGCTAGGATGGCTTGGACAAGTACTCCGACCACTGCTCCGGCGTATCAAGATCCGTCAGAACAGCAGTGTCACCAAATTCCACTTCATAAACAAGGCTCTCGTTGGCACCGATTAGATGGCGCGCACCGACATCACCGGACACGCCGCGCATATCATCGAAAAAAGATCTGGCCCAAAGCACCGGATTTCCACGCTTACCGTTATGAGCCGGAACGCCAATCGCACGGCCATTTTCCGGATCGAACGCAGTGATCAACTGGTTAATATGACCCGCAGCCACCGCCGGCATATCTCCGAGACACACAAGAGCCGCATCGACATCCAGCCCGTCCAGGCCCGCAGCAAGAGATGTAGATAATCCATCGGCAAATTGGGGATTGTGAACAATCGTTACATCCAAACCCTTCAAGGCGTCACGGACCTCGGTGTCCTGGTGACCCGTGACCACCACCACTTGATCAGCAGTGGAAGCCATGACTGTTTCGACCGTGCGTCGCACAAGCGGCGTCCCGTCTATTTTCATTAGCAGTTTGTTTTGACCTTCCATGCGGCGCGACTGACCAGCCGCCAAAACAAGCGCGGCGACGGTCGGCTTATCTGCAGCTTTCTTCTCTATTACCGCCCGGTCGCGCGGTAGCGGACGTACAGGCGTATCGACCAAAAGCCCACCGACGCCCATCGCCATGATTTCTGCGTGACCGACCGGCACGTTAGCGGCGATGCGCTGCATCACCCAATCGACACCGTTGAGTTTGGGCGAGCGCGCGCAGCCGGGCAGAACGAGTACCGGCATTTCATCGACTTCGCCAAGCACCAACAGATTGCCGGGATCAACCGGCATGCCGAAATGATCGACCACGCCGCCAGCAGCGACGATTCCGGCAGGCGCAACATCACCGCGATCAACGGTCGCGGACGCGCCGATGATCAGCAGCACGTCGGCCTTGTTAGCCGCGGCTTTCCGCACTTCGTTGGCGATATCGGCGGCGACATGCATGGTCTGGGCGGAGCTTATGACCGTCCCGCCAAGCGCTTCAACCCGGCGGCGGGTCAGGGCTTCGGTGGAGGCTACCACGCTGTCCTTGAGCCCCGGCGCGAGGGTGCTGAGAATCGCAAAACGCTTGGATTTATAGGGGCTTAATGAGACTGCGGATTGATGCAGCGCGGCCTCGGCATGGTGCAAAATCCGCGCGGCCACGGCGAACGGAATGATCTTGACGGTCGCGACAATCTGCCCGGCTTTCGCGGGCGCCTTATCGGCCAGGGTGGCGACCGTAATGGTTTCGTTGATCTGGTTTACCGCGTTGATTTCAGCGGGGTTTATAAGAACCAGGCCGTCGTTTTTGGCGATCAAATTGCAGCGCCCGGTGCGCGCGTCGGAGACTGTTATATTATCACCACAAAGTTTATGGGCGATGCGCGCGGCGGCAGCGTCTTCGGGCACGTCGCCGGACTCAAGACGGGCGCCAATAATTTCACTCACACCCAAAGTCTGAAGCGCGGCAATGTCTTCGGCATCAATCACATGGCCCTTCTTGAAGGTCACTTCGCCGCGTCGGAACGTGTGCGCGAGAATCAGGCCGTCGGCGTCAGCAATGGGGACCGGACCGAATTTCATGCTGTCTCCCTGCGAAGGTTTTCAATGACTTGCGCCATAATCGACACGGCGATTTCGGCCGGGCTTTGCGCGTTGATGGCAAGGCCGACCGGACCGTTAATGCGGGCTAGATCATCGGTGCTAAAGCCCTCGGCTACCAGTCTTTCCAGTCGCTTTGCGTGATTTTTCTTCGACCCCAGGGCGCCGATATAAAACGCCGGCGAACGCAGCGCGGCCACAAGGGCCGGATCGTCGAGCTTCGGGTCGTGGGTGAGGGTTACGATTGCGGTTCTGGTGTCAGGTTTGATGCCGTTCAGGCCCTCGTCCGGCCAGGCGACGATGGCGGAGACGCCCGACAGGCTTCCCGAGCGCACAAACGCCTCACGCGGATCGATCACGGTGACGTCAAAACCGGCCAACTTGGCCATAGGCGCGAGAAATTGAGCGATATGAACCGCGCCGATGATCACCAAGCGGGCCGGTGGCGCGTACACGCGGACGAACAGATCGCCGTCCAGACCGGATTTATCGGCCGCCATACGCCGCAAAACAGCTCTTTTCTGCGCCTCGCTGAGCTCTAAATCACCGGTTTCGCCGCCTTCAAAAAGCAATATTTGCTGTCCCGTGTGCACGTTTGTAACCGTTGCACACGCGGTTTTGTGCTTACGGTGCACGGTTAAAGCGGTCAAAAGCTGCGGTTTCATGCGCGAATTGGCTCTACGAATACCGCGACCTTCCCGCCGCAGGCGAGACCCACTTCCCAGGCCATTTCGTTGGTCACGCCATACTCGAGAAGTTTCACTTCTCCCGTTTTGATTGTATCCAGGGCCGCTTCAACCACCGCCCCTTCAATACAGCCGCCGGAGACCGAGCCGACGAAGTCGCCGGACTCGTTGATAGCGAGATGGCTGCCAGCCGGGCGCGGACTAGAGCCCCAGGTCGAGACCACGGTGGCGAGCGCCGCCTTCTGGCCGCGCGCGGCCCATTCACTGATCTGCGTGAGGGGATCGACCGGCTCGATCGACGCGGTGAGATCAGGGGATACTGAGGATGTGCTCATGAAACCAATACGACCGCCGGGGTTGAATACGGTTTACGCGGCAGTCCGGCGCACGGGTGAACGCTCGCCCAGCGCGGCTACCAAGTCCGCCAGACTATCTAAGTTATGGACCGGGCGAAAGTCGTCTACATGCGGCAGCATGGCGCGGATGCCCGCCGACTTCGGCTCGAACGCCTCATAGCGCAGCAACGGGTTGAGCCAGATGAGGCGGCGGCAGGAGCCGTGCAAGCGGCGCATTTCGGCGGCCACCCCCTCGCCGCTGTCGCGGTCTAGCCCATCGGTGATCAGCAACACCACCGCGCCCTGCCCCAGCACCCGGCGCGACCACAAGCGATTGAACCGGCTGAGCGTTGCGCCGATGCGCGTACCGCCGGACCAGTCTTCCACCGCCGCGCCGACACGCGCCACCGCATCGTCCGGGTCGCGGTGCGCCATATAGCGCGATACATTGGTAAGACGCGTGCCAAATAAAAAAGTCTGCACACGGTCGCGGTCGTTGGTGATGGCATGCAGGAAGTGCAGCAACATGCGCGCATAGGGCGTCATGGAACCGGAGATGTCGCACAACACCACCAGCGGCGGATGGCGTTTAATCCGCGCCTTGCGTTGAAGGTCAATCAACCCGCCGCTGCGCACCATGGCGCGCAGTGTTGCCCGCATGTCGATACGCGGACCGCTGCGGGCACGACGAAAACGGCGCGTGACAACTTCCGGGATCGGCAAACGCAGCGTGGCGATAAGCTGTTTGGCCTCGGCCCACTCCGCCGCGCTCATGGTTTCAAAATCTTGCGACCGCAGTTGCTCGGCCGCCGACCAACTGACGGCGATTTCTTCTTCTGAATACGGAACAGTTTCGCTGCGCGGCGGCGATGTCCCGAAGGCATCGTCTAAACGGCGGGGCTGCGCGGTTGCTTCGGGCTCGGTTGCATGGGGTTTGGAAGGCTCGTCCATAGATGCATCGGCGCTAGGCGCATCGGGCGCAATCCAGAACCGGTCGAAGGCCAGACGGAACAACTCGCTATGAGCGTGACGTTTGACAAGAACGCTGTGCAGCGCCCAGTACACGTCGTCGCGGTTTGAAATGTCGATAACCTGAAGCGCTTCAAGCGCGGTGATGACCTTGCCCGGACCAATAGGTAGTCCCGCCCGGCGCAAGATGCGCGCGAACTGCATAATGTTGAGCGGGAGTGCGGTGGGGGTTGGTGATGGCATGAGAAGCGAGAGTTTTCCTTAAACGAAGACGTACGCACAACAAACTAATCGAAAAGATAGCTGCCAACAATTGTGAGATCGAAGCCCCAATGGCCTTCCATTGTTTTCGAAAGCATAAACCACTTCATTCACACCTTATTTCTTGCGACGGGGCTATATACCGAAAGTCAACACTCCACTGCGAGCTTCATTATTGGCCTGCCGCAGATTCAATATATTTACCGGGTATATGTATCCCTCTTATTCGTAGCGCAATGCACGGATCGGATTTTCACGCGCCGCGCGCAGGGCGTGGCTACCCACCGTGACCCAGGCTATGCCCAAGGCAGCCAAACCGGCGGCTACAAAAATCACAGGGCTTAGATCTATGCGTTGCTGAAAGGCGTCGAGCCAATCACGCATAAATAACCACGCCACGGGCCAAGCGATAAGGTTTGCGATCAGCACCGGCTTAGAAAACTCCATCACCAAAAGTCGCACTATATCGCGCACCCGTGCGCCTAGAACTTTTCGAATACCGATTTCCTTGGTCCGCCGCTCGGCGGAAAAGAGTGCAAGCCCATAAAGACCAAGACAGCCGATGACGATAGCGAGCACGCTGAACGCTCCAAACATGGTGGCGGCAGCCTCCTCTGCCCGATATTGCTCTTCGATCAGAACCTCCATGAATTCAGACCGATATGGCAATGTCGGCGCAAGCTCGCGCCAGAGGCGCTCCATCTCGGCATTGATCGTTGCACTGAAAGAGGCGCTGCTAAGTTTCAGTGTGATGTTGCCAAACCGCTGTTCATCGCGCTGGTAAAATGTGGGTTCATTGAAGTCGCGCACCGACATGTACGTCACGTCCGCGACAACTCCAACAACGGTCACCGCCGATTGACTTTGGTCCTCACCATCGCCGACGGCGATATAGAACGTTTTACCGATAGCGTCTTCTGGGGTGCGGAGGTCGAGACTTTCAAGAGCGCTTTCATTGAGGATGATGTTTCCACCGCGGGCGACTTTGTCTTCATCGGAGCCGGTAAAGTCGTCGCCACCGCGATCATTTTGGAAATAACGTCCGGCAAGAAGCGGAACTCGGTAGGTCTCGAAGAAATTGTAATCGACAGTCCGTTGCGCGATGAGAATCGGGCTTGGGCTGGGCTTTCCCGGGATTTCAAAAATATTATTGTTGCTGCCGGGATCGGTCGGCACGTTGTCCGATAACGTAACCGCCATAACACCGGGCAGTTTGGCTGCTTCGGATGCCAGCGAAGATCGCAAGGTACCGTGCTGATCACCGAAGGGCGCCCGCACGACAAGCAGGTTGGTTCGATCAAATCCAACATCGATACTTCTGGCATAGATGGTTTGCGAATAGATCACAGTCGTACAGATCAGAAGGCCAATAGAAATGGCGAATTGCACGATGACCAGCGCCATACGCAGCCGCCCGGACCCTTCAGCTGCCGCTGATTTGTTCGCCTTCAAAATTCGCGCAGGCAAAAACCGCGACAGGTATAGCGCGGGGTACAAACCAGCCACGAGCCCTACCGCAACGATGAAAGTGATCATCAACGCAACGAGTTCTGTGCCCGCCAGCATGCCCAGACCAAGTTCGCGTTGTAGAATCGTGTTGTAAAGCGGAAGGCTCATGTAAACGAGCCCAAGTGCCAGAATGAACGCTATGGCCGTTAGCAGTACGGACTCTCCTAAAAACTGAAAGACAAGTTGCGCGCGGCGCGCGCCCAGAGCCTTGCGCAATGCGACCTCACGCGCTCGCTGACTCGCGCGTGCTGTGGCAAGGTTGGTAAAGTTAATGCCGGCGATCAGCAAAATCATCCCCGCGACCACCGCAAAGGCCGTAACTATGCGCTCGTCGGTCGGCGCTTTCGAAATGCTGGACTGCCAGCCGTGCAAATGAACGTCTTCAAGATTCAGCAGCCCCAACTCTATAAAATCCGAAGTCGCGAAATCTTGCCCGCCGATTGATTGATTGGGAATGTTCCGGCGCTCGAATTCCGGCAGTTCTTTCGAAATCACCGCGGCATCCGCACCTTGTTTTAATTTGAGAAAAAGACCGCCGTTCACCGAAGTCCAGGATTCAAGCACCCAGGGTTGCTTCTCGAAGTCCGACGGATTGATAGGTACTAATACAGTGAATTCGAAATTACTGTTTGTAGGAAAATCCTTGAATACGCCTGCAACTCTGTAGTCGCGGCGTAGTCCTGAATTGAACGTCATCGGCAGGACTTGGCCAAGAGGCGGCGTATCGCCAAAATACTTTCGCGCCGCTTTTTCCGAGAGCAACACAGATGAAACATCTGCCAGGGCCGTCTCGCGGTTCCCGTTCACGAGGGGTAAATCGAAAACATCGAAGAAGGTCGGATCGGCGAGGATCACATCTTCGCGAAAGACATCCGCCCCGCGCGCAAGGACAAGGCTTTGCCGCGTTAACCGAACCGCACTTTCAATTTCGTTGAAATCCTTCGTTAGCGCCGCCATGGCCGGTCCGGGAGTGCCGCCGGCCATGATGGGCTCGCGACCAGGAATTTGGAACCGCGTTTGAACCAGATGGATGCGGTCCGCATCAGGGATCCAAGAATCGTACGAAACTTCATGCCGCACATAGAGAAGGATAAGGATGCAACTCGCGAGTCCGACGACGAGCCCGAATATATTGATGGCTGTATAAAGACGATTCTCGATCAGGTTGCGCACTGCAACTGTAAAATAGCTCTTGAACATCAGGAATATCCCCTACTACGGCTTTAAGCCGCCCTTAGACCCTCGGCCATAACGTGACCGTCGAGAAGATTAAGCACACGCTTGGCGTGACCGGCGTCGGTGCGGGAGTGCGTTACCATGACAACGGTTGTGCCCTCGTTGTTCAGCTGCTTCAAAAGCTCCATGACCTCGGCGCCATGCTGGGAATCCAAGTTTCCGGTGGGCTCGTCCGCAAGGATGAGCGCCGGGTTGGCCACAACCGCCCGCGCGACCGCTACCCGTTGCTGCTGTCCGCCCGAGAGCTGGGCCGGGCGGTGCTGGGCGCGGTGACTGATTCCGACTTTCTCCATAACGTCAAGCACACGTTCGCGCCGCGCGCGCGCAGGAACGTCATGATATAGGAGTGCGAGCTCTACGTTCTCAAACACCGATAGCTCGTCGATAAGATTGAAGCTCTGGAAGATAAATCCGATGTTGCGCTTGCGCAGATCGGCTAGTTTGTTTTCGCCATATTGCGAAATCTCCTCCCCTTTGAAACGGTAAGAACCGCTGGTCGGCGTATCGAGCATGCCGATAATGTTGAGGAGCGTTGATTTGCCGCAGCCCGACGGCCCCATAACCGCGACGAAGTCGCCCATCTCAATCTCTATATTGACCGACGCGAGCGCGATGGTCTCAATTTCGTCCGTGCGGAATGATTTTGAAAGATTTTGAACTGAAAGCATCTCTTATCCCCTTAATGGTCTGTGTTAGCTGCCAATCTGCAGGCGATCCTTGTCCAGAAACCCTGTGTAGGGTGACACCACCACCTCTTCGCCGACCTCAAGGCCATCCAGGACTTCAATAAAACGAGAGTTACGCCGCCCTAGACGGACGTTTCGCCGCACGGCCGACTTACCGTCGGATGCAACGACGAACACCCATCCGCCGCCGGTATCTTGAAAGAAGGCCCCATCGGGAATCAGAAGGGCTTCGGAGAAATCGCTCAACGTCAGTTTCATTTGTAGAGTTTGGCCACGCCGCACATCGTCCGGCGCGCTGCCAGTGAACAGGAGGTCGGCGACGAAATGGCCGTCGCGGACTTGCGGGTATGTTTTGGCGACGCGAAGCTCATAATCTTCACCGTTCCACGCGAGCGTCGCGCGCTGATCAAGAGCGACGCGACTAAGATAAAACTCGTCGATCTCGGCGGCGATTTTCTGCTCCGCCGGGTCGTCGATCTGACCCAAGCGCTCACCTTTAGAAAGACTCTGGCCGATTTCAGCGTTGAAGGCCGTGACTTTGCCGTCTACCGGGGCCTTTACCGTCAGCCCCTCAAGATTCTGGCGGGCGATGTCTAAACTCTGGACAAGACGCCCGGCCGTATCCTTCATCTGCTGAAGTTGGGTTTTTTGAAGCCGTTCGGTGGTGCTCAGCGTTTCGACCAGAAGGTCGAGCTTTCGCTTCTGAAAATTATATTCGTCCTCGACGCTCTCAAGTGAACTCTGCGAACTGGTGCCGCTCGCGAAAAGTGTCCTGCGGCGCTCAAGTATCCGGCCTAGTTTTTGAACCTGATATTCAGCTTCGATTAACTCCCGACGATTGCTGAGCCGAGATTGTTCAAGGTTTAGCTCTAGCGTTCTGACATTATTGGTCTGCTGCGCGACTTCAGCCTCGCGCGTAAGAACCTCTAGTCTTAGCTGGGTATTGGAAAGATCAACAAGCACATCGCCCGCCCGCACGAAAGCGCCGTCCTCGACATACAATTTTTCGATGCGGCCGCCTTCCATGGCATCGAGATATACGGTTCGTAACGGCGCGACGCGGCCGCGAACGGGAACGAAGTCCTCGAAAGCTCCGCGCGTGACGCTACTAACCGTAACTGTGGTGCTTTCAACTTTTACGGTGCGCCCGCCACTCAGGGTCAGTAGGAAAAAGGCGAGCCCAAGGGCAAAAACACCTCCTCCCATGACGGCTGCAATCTTGACGCGCTTGTGCCATGCGGGCCGCTCGATCTTTCTATCCATGCCCTCGCCATGGCGCGTGCGAGGGGTCGTGGCGGAATTTGGCGAGGTCATGGTCCGAAAGCGCTCCAACGCCGGCAGCGCGATTGCCGCCAGTTCGCACCTAGGATTGCAACCATCGTGCCAAGCGATGGATGCACTTTAGTGTGTTGAAAAATAAGAGATTATTTTTGAGAGAGAAATTGCTTGGTGGAAATGATCATAAGTTTTGAAAATTTCAGATACTAGTTCGCAAAATTCACCATCTTAAATCACCGGTAAATTCAGACGGTCGGGCAACGACGAGCACAATTCTCTAGCGTGCCTGACTCCTAACAAATTGCTCCGGGTTCGAACGGCGCTGGTGATGAGTGTAGATACCGCAAACCGAGCAGAAGTAGTGCTTCGCCTGATTGGTATTGAATTGGTAGAGCGACAGCTTGTCTTCGCCCTTGGTGATTTTGAGCCCCGCGAGTTGCGCCGACACAGCGACGGCCCCGCGCATACGGCATATCGAGCATGTGCAGCGGCGGGCCGTGTTCAGGCCGTCTGTGAGTTCAACTTCAAACTGAACCGCGCCGCAATGACATGAGGCTTTATGGGGTGTGTTGATATTGGGAACAGGCATGGCTGGACTCCGTGCTGAGAGGTGCAATGAGGCCTGGATATAAGAGCGTAGATTAAGTCATTTCTTCTTAGAATTTATAACGAGGCGTAACCGCAACGCCCTTCAATCAGCGAACTTAGCACCTAGAGAATTGACTTGAATCAAGGATTTTTAGACCTACTTCTGTAAGAGGATATCGTGAAAATCGGTGGTCAAATATGAGCCCGGGATTCGAATTATGGCTATCCAACCTTTGGATGAAATCGCTTTATACGATTTAAATACGCGATCTCCGATGCTTTTCAGTACGTTGACCGTTGCCGAGATGGAGCAACAAGCCCATCCAGGCCATCAGTTCGACCGCCAAATATCCGCGTCCGAAGCTCTCAATCCGCTAAATCTAAAACTTGGGGATATCCCGCGTGGTGAACGGTATAATCTCACGGATCTCGCAACTGAGCCGCGCCGTACGGAGGCTCTTCCTCGCCCTGCCTCTTTCCCTCTCATGGCCCAAAGCGTCCCATCGGCAAACAGCGTCACGCTTATTGCCGGTTTGACCGAGCGACAATTAGCGCAGCCGCAGTCGATTGCACTGTACGAGCGTATCGCTCAGCCAGCGCCTGCCCTTCCCACCGTAGCCATTGGCTAGCACACGCACAACGCGATGGGTTGAAGTCGGCAAACATTAAACACCTTGAAGCCATTCACTTTGGTTTGCTCAGTCGCTGAGTTGATGCCGCAGACCGAGCAGAAGTAATACTTCTTGGGGCTGCCTTGTTCAGCAAGAAGGGCTCACTCCTGCAGTGCTGCGGAGAAATTGCCGCGCTCGTATGCTTTCACGCCACTCTTGAAATCCAGCGCCGCTGCCGAGGCCGCCAGCAGAAATAAAACGGCCAGTCCAATCCATTGACGTCTTATGCCTCACTGCCTACCTCCACCGGACATCACTTTGAATCCCTCTCAATGTTACCAGGCCGTAAAATGTGAGCCGCTTTAACTTTACTCCATTTATGACAAATTGCGGGACGGCAACTTGCAGCGAAAGTGCCCTTGCATCATAGTCTTTTCAAACCTGATGAGTTTCCTTTGGCCGTTTCATTTGTTGGCGGTATGCGCCGCGAAACGGACTGACGCTCTATGACGTGGAAGAGAGAGATGCTTTACGAGAATTTATGGAAACAAAATGTGCATCTGGCCGAAGCGTGTTTGCGTCATCCCTTTGTTCAAGGACTGGGCGACGGCACCCTCGACCTCGACGTGTTTCGGCGCTACGTCGCCCAAGATGCTTTTTTCCTGAACGCGTTCGCGCGGGCCTATGCGCTTGCCGCAGCCCGCAGCCCCGATGAGAAAACGCTGGCCGCATTTTGCGAGCTGTTGAATGGCGTCATGGACGAACTGAAGCTTCACGCGGCTTATGCGAAAGAGCTTAAAATTGAACTGACCGGTGTAAAGCCCTATCCGCAGGTCAAAGCCTATACGGATTTCTTGCTCGCTATTGCTTGGGGACGCGGGCCGGGCGAGACGATTGCGGCGATGACCCCTTGCATGCGGCTTTATGCCTATCTGGCGACCGAACTGGCGAAGACCCCCACGGCGGACAATCCGTACCAAGACTGGATCACCACATACAGTAGTGCGGATTTTCAGGCGCTGGTCACACAGCTTGAATCCCTCATGGACTCGATCGTGGAAGACAGCCCGGCCGCGCGGGAAGCCTACGCCTACGCCATGGACTGCGAGCTAAATTTTTTCTCTGCCATGCTAGAGCAATCTGCATAACGCCAAGGTCCTACCGAGGACCTCTCGCTCTTGCTCTTGCTCTCGTTCCCCTGCCCCAAATTATCCCAACCGACGCATAGCGCGCTGCCCTTTGCATATTAACCTATGAAAAATATAGGAAAATATATTGCGATCGATTTGCAATAGCGTTAGTAATGCGACCTATTCGCATTATCATTCGCATAACAAGGGGCTTTTATCGTGAAATACGCAATCGGTTACGGGGTCATGCTGGCTTTCGGGATGGGCGCGACACAGGCGCAGGCACAGGCGCAGAACGCCGCCGCCGCGGGCGAACTGGATGAGATCATCGTATCGGCGACGCGCACCAAGATAGAGAAATCGGCCATCCCCAACACCATCGAGATCATCAGCCCCGCCGAACTGTCGCGCCAATCCAAACTGTCGGGCTCGGCCGTGGAAGCGGTTGCTAATTTCATCCCCTCGTTTGCCCCCACCCGCGAAAAACTCTCCGGTGCGGGCGAAAGCTTGCGAGGCCGCAGCCCGCTTTACCTGATCGACAGCGTGCCGCAATCAAACCCGCTGCGCGACGGCAGCCGCGACGGCTACACCATCGACCCCTTCTTCATCGACCGGGTGGAAGTGATTTTCGGCTCCAACGCCATTCAGGGCATCGGCGCGACCGGCGGCGTGGTCAACTATGTGACCGTCGATGCGCCGGACGAAAGCGAAGGTTGGACGGGCCGCGTGCTGTCGCAGATTTCCGTTGCCAACGAATTCCAGGGCGACGGCACCGGCTATCGATTCGGCGCTTTGGGCGGACGCGACTTTGGCACCTATGACGCGGTGGCGGGTTTTGCCGTACAAACGCGCGGCGCGTTTTACAGCGGCGACGGACGGCGCATCGGCGTGGACGGCACACAAGGCGAAGTGCAGGACTCATTCACCTGGTCGGGCTTCGGCAAGTTCGGCATCGACCTGACGCCAGAGCGCCGGGTTGAGTTGATGGTGCAGCACTTCGATTTGAAAGGCGACGGCGATTACGTACAAGTGCCGGGATCGCGCGCGAACGGTATTCCCTCCACCTCCATACGCGGTACAACGCCCGGCGAGATTCCGACAAACCTCGTGACCACCGTATCGCTGAACTACGAAGACGGCGACCTGTGGAACGGCACATTTATCGGCCAGCTTTTCTATCAGGATTTTGAATCGGTTTTCGGGGGCGGCACATTCGCGACCTTCCAAGACCCGACGATTGACCCGACGAACACGTTGTTTGATCAGTCGTCGAACAATTCGCAGAAGATGGGCTTTCGCATGTCGTACGAGCGCGAGATCGAGGCCCTGCCCGGCTTCCGCTTTATCGCCGGCTTCGATGGCTTGCGCGACAAGACCTATCAGGAACTGGTGCAGACTGGGCGCAACTGGGTGCCGGAAACAAAGTTTACCTCCCTGGCACCCTTCCTACAGTTTCATCAATCGCTTTGGGACGGTCGCGTACATCTGTCGGGCGGATTGCGGCAGGAGTTCGCCACGCTGAAGGTCGATGATTACGAAACGCTATATGTATATGGACCGCAAATGGTGGGCGGCGGCAGCCCGAGTTTTGAAAGAACGCTTTTCAATGTGGGCGCGACGTTTGAAGTGGTCGAGGGCCTGACGGCCTACGCGTCATACGCCGAAGGGTTCACCATGGCGGACGTGGGCCGCATTCTGCGCGCCGTGAACCAGCCGAACCAGGACATCGATACGTTCCTGGACGTAGAGCCCGTTGTTTCGGACAACATCGAAGTTGGACTTGATTGGGCGTCGGGCCCGTTCGAAGCCTCGGCCGCATACTTCCTGAGCAAATCCGACAAGGGCGCACGCCTGCAACTGGTGGGCGGCGTGTATGAAGTCGAGCGCGAGAAAACAAAAATCGATGGCTTCGAGATGACCGTCAAATGGAATACACCGCTGGAAGGCCTGAGCTTCTCGGGCGGGTATGCGATGCTCAACGGCCGCGTCGATACCAATGACGACGGCACGCTGGATCAGGACTTGGATGGTGCAAATATCAGCCCGGATCGCCTGAACCTGGCGGTGGATTACGCCACCGGCCCGCTGGGCTTGCGGCTGCAAAGCCGGACCTATCTGGACCGCGACTTCGACGGCGTTGCGCCGCCGGCGCCGTTTGCCGGCTATACATTGTTCGATGCCTTTACGTCGTATGACACTCAATACGGCGATATCACGCTGGCGGTGTCGAACCTGCTTGATAAGCAGTACGTGACCTACAACAGCCAGACGGTGCAGAACACGAGCGATACGCGGTTCTTCGCCGGGCGCGGACGCGTGATCTCGCTGAGCTATGAAATGGCATTCTAATTATGCGTTTGTTACGGACCGCGCATGCCTGGGCAGGCGCGGTTCTTTGCATCCTGCTGGCTGTTTTAGCGCTTTCAGGCACACTGCTTGTGCTGAAAGCGGATTACTTGCGACTGACTTTCCCCGAGGCGCGGCAACCTCTTGATCTTAGCCCCCAGCGTCTGGGCGCAACAATAAGCGTAATTGAGGCGCAGCTCGCGGGCGAAGGGATCAGCTATGTTTCCGTCGCGGACCAAAATGCATCCTTGCATAAAGTGGTGTTTAAGGACGGCGGCGGCGCATATGTGAGTCAGGACGGCGCAGTGGTCGACCGCTGGACAAAGAACGGACGGGTCGAGGAATGGCTATTCGATCTGCACCACTACTTGCTGGCGGGGAACACCGGTAAATTAATCGCGGGCGTGGCCGCAGTGGCTGCAGTGCTTTTGATTATCTCGGGCCTTGTGATTGTATGGCCCGCGCTCCGCGTATTTGCGTGGCGGGTCTGGCCGCAATCAGGCAAGCGACAGCATTTGCTGGCCAACCACCGTGACCTCGGCGTGATCTTTGCCGCGCCGCTGCTGGTGCTTACCGTTACGGGCGCCTCGCTGGTGTTTTCAGAGCAGGCCCGGGCCCTGATGGCGTTTCTGCCGACGGACAATGGTCAATTCGTCGCTGTCGGTGAAGCCCAGGACGGCGACGTAAACTGGCCTCGTGTGTTTGAGGTGGCGAAAACCCAATTTCCAGACGCGGTGCCGCGCATTGTCAGCTGGCCGCGAGCAGATCGAAAATCCGCCTCGTTACGAGTGCGTCGCGAAGCCGAATGGCACCAGAACGGACGCACATATCTTTACTTCAACCCGGCGACCGATGCTTTGGTCGGTGCGCAGGACGCGCTGAAACTCGATACACGCGAGCGCGTGTTCAACACGTTCTATCCGTTGCATTCAGCCGGCGTTGGTGGGCGACTTTATGATCTGGTTTCTTTTGCCAGCGGGCTTGTGCTGGCCGCGCTCGGGTGTATTGGTTGCTGGACGTTCCTGACCAAGAAAAGACGACGCAAAGCAGTGCCACAACACGCTCTGTAAATCGAACTTACGAAAAAGACCGGAAAAACAACACACCCCATCGTGGAGACACATGAGATTGTGATTCAATCATCGCGTGTTGCCTTGAAGCCCTAGAGACTTAAATAAGGCGGTGAGGTTTTATCCAAACGAAGGAGGACGCCATGACAGTCCTATTCCCCGTCTTCATATCTCGCACACTCCCCGCCTAACGGAAGATCAATATGGCCATCTTGTGCTAGCGGTATTAATTCTCGCCTTCCTCGCCGTTGTAGGTCTTTCGATCGGAGGAATACTGTATAGCGAGATTCCCGCGCCCATAGCCCCAAGCCTGTGGGGACCCATTTATTCGCCGATGATGTGACGACGTATCGCATCAACGAGCTTTCTGCGCGGAGTTAAAAAACCAAACCCTTGGCCCTACTGGGCCAAGGGTGGCAGTTGAATGTGGAAGACGTCGGTCTTCGCCACCATGAGTTTGGATGATGGCCGGACCGCTTATTTTGCCCTGTTTTTTATACGTCAATTTTTAGTGAGCGGGCAGAAAGTACTGTTGCCCGATCAGGCGTTCCGGATCGGCATCTGCTTTCGGCACAAACTTTTGAATGCGATTGTTCCACGCATCACCGACATAGAGGTTGCCGCTCGCGTCCACGTCGAAGCTGTGCAGATTGTCGAACTCGCCGGGGCCGTTACCCTTCACACCCCAATAGGTGAGTAAATGACCGTTCAGATCGTACTTGGCGAAACGGGTGTACTGCGCGTCCGTCACCCACATCTTCTGATCTTGCGTGATCCGTACTTTTGTCGGGCTGCCAAGATTCGGCCATTCCTCGATGAAATTACCATCCTTGTCGAAAACCTGGATGCGATGGTTGCGGCGGTCGGCAGCGTAGATACGTCCCTGATCGTCCATAGTGATAGCGTGCACCAGATCGAATTGGCCGGGGCCCGACCCTTTGGAGCCGAACTCGGAGATGTAAGTGCCATCCGCTGCAAAGCGCGCAATGCGTCCGTTCACGTAGCCGTCGGCCAGCAGGAATGTACCGTCGGGCAGAAAGGCAATCGACGACGGCATGTTGAAGCGGTTCTCGCTCCAACCAGGAACGTTCTTCTCGCCGAGGTGCATCACCATTTCCTTGCCGTCGTTGGTGAATTTGAACACCTGGTGTCCCAAATCGATCACCCAAAGGTGACGCTCGGGGTCGTAGGGATTAATGGCCAGCGTGTGCGGCAAGTTGCCGAACACATCGTTCCACTGGCTCCAATCTTCGATGATCTCGCCATTGCCGTTCAGCACCACGATTTGATGCAGTTGCTTTTTTTCCTCTCGCGGTAGTTCGGAGGTTGTGCTGCGGTCTTCCATAACCTTGCCGTCGGCTGTGTGCATCAGCGAATGCGGCTGGGTCATGTGCTGACCCGCGAAAGCGACGAAGATACGGTCGGGGTTATCGACCAGCACGGCTGTCGGCGGATAGTCCCATCCGTCGATGCCCGGCTTGAACCAACCTTCGACCAACTCATAGGGTCCGGTCTGGTCCATGCCGCCCTTTTCCATGGACAGCGGCTTCAAGCCCGGCGCGGGCGCGGCCGGTGCGGCGGCTTGTTCCTGGCCGCACGCCGAAAGGCCCAAAGCCACCAGACCCGCGAGCATGACTGTCTTCAGTGAAAGGGCGTTCGGCCCTGTGTTCGTATTCATCGTGTTCCTCCCAGAGTTCGCCGGCGGCAACGCTTTACGCCCCGCAGCGGGTTGGCCGCAGATTGGACAAAACTGCCACGGCTGTCCATGTACAAGATAGGCAAATTTATGCGTAAATCCGCTGATTATTGCAATGCGCCGAGGATCAGACCGTAGAGTGTGAACTGCACGGTGTGGTATCCGCCGTTGATGAAAAACAAGACCAGGCTTTTTTTCTCGAACAGGTAGTTAATGCCGAACGAGGTTGCCACCCAAAACAGACCGGCGCCAAAGCCCGCACCGACGGCGAAGGGAATACCGGGCTGCGGCCCGATGAACAGGGCAAAGACAAAAGCGGCGACGAGTGCGAGGATAAATGAACCCCCGAAAGTCAGAGCCTTACTACCGGTGTTGAGTTCTGCGTCGGTGAGTTTTGTCGCCTTCAGCCAAGGCTTGCCAAACAGAAACGGTGCATACCACAAACCGCCGAGCACGAAGGCCGACAGGGCCGCCAAAAATACCCCAAGCCAATTTACGAATTCGAGTCCTTGCATAGCTCCCTCCCCCTGATGCCGATCTCTCTGTGTGCCGCAACTGTGACACCCTTGCGAATATACCCCAATGCAGTGATCCGGTGCCATAATTGGCAACGCCCATCCGGCAGATTACACTGCGCAGCGGCTATTCGTCCTTAGATCCTGTGGAGAACACCCATGCGGCACAGATCCTGGAAGCAACAAGTGGTGGGACTCTCGCTCGTTCTTATGGGGCTGCTTGCTGCGAGTTCCCCGTCCCTCACCTCCGAACAGCCCGCGACAGAGAAACCTAGCCCATGCGCATCAGCCGAGCACCGGCAGTTTGATTTTTGGGTCGGACAGTGGAATGTGTACCCAACCGGCAATGACAAACTCATCGCCCACAGCTTGATCGAAAGCGTCTATGGCGGTTGCGGCGTGCGCGAAAACTGGATGCCTCTGTCCGGGGCCGACGGCGGCAGTTTGAACATCTATGTGCCGCGCGAAAACGCCTGGCGGCAAACATGGATTGATTCCAACGGCGCGCGCGTAGAGTTCAAAGGGGGTTGGACCGGAGGCGCCATGGTACTGGAAGGGTTGTGGAATAATGTGCTCGGGCCGGGTCAGGATGCGCTGGTCCGCATGACGTACACCCTAGTCGGAGACGGCGCGGTGCGTCAATTCGGTGAAATGTCACAGGACGACGGCGAAACCTGGACGGCGGGTTTTGATTTCACCTACCGCCCCGCCAAGCCTGAAGGTAATTAAGCACTCAAACACCGGTCATGCGCAGAAATTAAAACCACCATTCTTTACTGTAGAACCTTGCTCATTATAACGCTGCGGTAGGTCTTTCCCTCCCACTGCACATGATCGACGATGCGGTAGCCAAGGTGCTGGTACCATTCGATCAAGTGGTGCGCCCCCTCGGAGGTATCGAGCGCCAGTTCCTCCGCGCCCGTTTCCCTGGCCCGCGCTTCAGCGGCTTCGATCAATCGGCCCCCTACGCCGCTACTCTGACCGGCAGGAAGTACGCCCAGTTGGTGGATCACCCCGACCTGCGGCAGGTCGTACCACCGACAGCCACCGGAATGTCGATGATAGACGATGGTTCCAATGAGCCGCTTCCCCTCGCAAGCAATAAAGCAATCTCCGTCCTTAAGCCTTTCGCGCGTAATATCTTCGGACTGATCGACAGCTGTATAATTGAAACCGAGCGCGCCTAACCGCGCGTAGGCGGCATGCAGCAGTGATGTGATCTCTGCCACGGAGTCCTCGCTCGTTAATGTGCGGATTATTATAGTCTCCACACAAGCCCCCCCTCTCGCCGCGCTATTTTTTCTCTACCGCCTCGCCGATCTTATCTTGCGTCTTGGTTTCGAAGTCGGACGCGTCATGACGCTCGTGCAGTTGCCCGGACGGCTCACCCCAGGCGGTGTTGACCATACAGCCGCGTTTGACGGCGGGGCGCGCTTCAATCGCATCCGCCCAGCGCAACACATTTTTATACTCCTGCACCTGCAGGAATTCGGCCGCCTCATAAAGTTTGCCCTTGGCGAGATTGCCGTACCAGGGCCACACCGCTATGTCGGCGATGGTGTAGTCTGCACCCGCGAGGTAATCGGCCTCGGCTAATCTTTTATCCAGCACATCAAGCTGGCGTTTAACTTCCATGGCAAAGCGGTCGATTGCGTATTCGATTTTGAACGGCGCGTAAGCATAGAAGTGTCCGAAGCCGCCGCCGAGATAGGGCGCGCTGCCCATTTGCCAAAACAACCACGACAAACATTCGGCGCGCGTTGTATCCGTCGGCAGAAAGGCACCGAATTTTTCAGCGAGGTGCACAAGAATAGCGCCGGATTCAAAAATGCGAATGGGCACAGGACCGCTGCGGTCCATCAGCGCGGGAATTTTGGAATTGGGATTAACCCCGACAAAGCCGCTGCCAAATTGATCGCCGTCTTGAATATTGATCAGCCAGGCATCGTACTCGGCTCCGGCATGCCCAAGGGCGAGCAACTCTTCCAACATTACCGTCACCTTCACGCCGTTGGGCGTGGCGAGCGAATACAATTGAAAGGGATGGCGACCGACAGGAAGTTCTTTTTCATGCGTCGGTCCGGATACGGGGCGATTGATAGAGGCGAATTTGCCGCCGCTGGCCTTGTTCGTCCAAACCGTAGGCGGCGTATAACCGGGCGGCGAATTGGGCGGCGGGGGATCGTTCGGCGCATCTGACATATGAAGTAACTCCGAAGGTGTTGGCGTGTACTTACCATAGCGCGCGATGATATCTAGCCCCAGGTTATTTAGATGGTGAAAGTTTGTCCCAAGGCGTGATGAACCTAAATTCGCCGCGCCGTATCGGCACGCAGTTCGTTCGCAAATAGCAATATTTCAACCCTTCGACATCTGAAATTTGAACCGGTCGAAAATGCGGTGCGAACGCCGCGTAGTCCTCGAACGGAACGCTTTGAACGGGCAATAAAGTGTCGAAAAGAAAGCCGTCTTCATACCCAGCCGCAATCGGCCGATCCCATGACGTCCTGCGCCAGTCTGATGTTGGGTGGACGAGAATACGCTCGCTATCGCTCCCGGAAGCGTGTGCACCGCCCAGGGGCTTGCGATCCGACAGAAAACACCCTCAAGCTCTAGTGCTCAATTTAGCCCATCACTACTCTTTGTATATGATGTAGCAGTTACGACACTGTTCCTTACTTTTTTGCTCGATAAGTGTCGTGGCAGCTTTTGCACGCAAGCGCGGAAAGGGACGCATCCCAAGCCGCGTCAGGGCCAACGTCTTTGATTCTTGTTATTGTTATTCCGATTTCTTTCTCGGCCTCATCAAGCAGCCCGGAGAAGTGTTCCCACTCGTCCCAAATAATCGGCAATGAGTCGCCACCCAAAGCTTTATTTTCAAATGCGACCTTCGCTTGAATTGTTGTGGCGAGCAAAACTTCAAAGTGCGAGACGATATTCTCGTTCGGGACTGTCTTCGTCAGCACCTGACCAATGGCCGTTACCTGCGCATCCATGGTTTTCATGATCTGTTGCCGGTAATCGATAAGCGATCCGTCATTTAAATAAATATCATCCGCCGCAAACGCAGATACGCCTTGAACCATCACTGCGGCTCCGAGAGTTACCCCGCCCAACGAGTTTACAATCCGCCGCATTTATCAACTCCGATACACAAGAAATAATTAGAATTAGTGCAAACTATTGGGTTCACCGAGCTTAGACAACCGAAAGCGGTCATCTGAGGCATCTATTACAGCTTTTACAGAGATGATCAGGGTGCACCATGGTGAGCATACCGCATATAAAATACGATATGCTCACCGAACGTGCGTTAGTTAGAAGTGAACTGTGTGAGTTAAACTTTGTCCGGACGGTGTGCCGAATGCTACTCGCCGCTACGCACAAGTCTTACGGCATTGGCGGACGTACGGTAGCCGTTAAAAGTCGCCCCACCGTCGAAGTAAACCAGCCCGGCGAGATCGGGCTCCATTTCATCGCTGCTCCAATACCACAGTTTAGTTTTGTCCATGTTTGGAAACGCATCGGGATTAACCGAAGGTGTGCAAGCTTTGGAGATGAGAGTGATGAGTTCGTCTTTTGTCGGCAAGCGCCAGCCATCTTTCGCCAACTCTTTCGCCTGATCCCAGGAGAGTTTCTGAATTTCTCCGACACACCCCTCGCCGTCCGTCCAACTTTGTCCGGCGCTGCAGCGCTGCCAGGTTAAATCGCTTTGGGTATCATGCACTTCGTCGCCCGAAATCACGTAACGGGACGTCGGAATGGTGGGCCTGATCTCGTCGCACTCTGCCCAAACCGGCGCTGCTGCCGCAATCGCGCCAAACGCGATACATCCGGAAATCAACACGTTTCGCATAGCCATCCTCTCCTCCTACTCCTTCCTGTTCCGACATAATTTTCATGCGGCTAACCGCACACTACAGGTACATAGGAAACGATGTTTCGAAGGTCAACGGGCGTAATCACAAGCCCCATTGAACGGACAGAACGATCTTTTAGAAGCCTTTATAGATCGCCTGCACCAACCTGTCGGCGGACACCAAGCCGGTGGCGGCTTGCCATTCCAGCTTCATGGCCAGCACTTGGTCGAGAGTTTTACCGGCCTCATGTTCGGCGGTGATCCGCGCAAGAAATTCTTTCAGTCTGTCGCGGTAGGATACCATGTCGGCATACGTGCCCATCTGCCCGTGGCCGGGAATGACTTTTGTATCGGCATCGCTGACCGCAATTGCCGCATCCATGGCAGCGATCATACCCGGCACAGTACCGCCCGAACTCCAATCAACAAAAGGAGCCCCTGATTGGTTAAAGACATCGCCGGTATGCAGCACATTAGCCTTTTCCCACTTCACCATGGCATCGCCGTCGGTGTGGGCGGCTTTCGTATGGAAAACCTTCAGCGTGTCTCCGTTAAGATGAAACGTCACTCCCTCCGCAAACGTGACGAGCGGCAGCGCCGCCGTTGGCGAAGTCGGAATGTCGTAGTTCAGAGCTTCGATAAACTGGTCACTGGACATGCGGGTGCGCACGTTATCGTGCGCGACAATCACTGCGCCGGCCTTGCCGTGGATTTCGTTGCCGCCGCTATGATCGAAATGCCAATGTGTGTTGATCACAAACCGGACTGGTTTCGGATCAAGTGCCGAAGCGGCCGCAAGAATTTTTGGTGTCAAAGGCGCAAACTGATCATCAATCAGAACCGTGCCGTCGGGTCCGTAAGACACGCCGATATTGCCGCCGCGCCCAAAGAGAGCCGCAACGCCGGGCGCAAGATTAGTCGTTTCTATCGTAACTCCGTCCGGATCAACCGGTGCGGGCTCGGCTCCCATGAGAAAAACGGCAGCTAGAGCAATGGCTGGTGAAAGAACGGCTGGCGATATGTGGCGCGACATCTTGGCATCCCCTCCATTAAAGGAGCCAAATCAGAGCCTAAATGCGGGAGGGTTTCAAGGTCGTACGACGCAAATAGGCAGCCAAACCGTATATTCTCACGATTTGAGAGCTACGCCCGCTCGACCTTGGTAGCGAACCTGTAACCAATGCCAAACGCCGTGATGATATGCACCGGCTCTTTAGGGTTTGCTTCGATTTTGATGCGAAGGCGGCTTATCAGCACGTCGATGGTGCGGTCGGTTTCAGGCTGATCGAGCCGTCCAATGGCATCCAAGAGACGGCCACGCTCAAGCACGCGATTGGGCGCTAAGACAAAAGCCGTCATTAAATCGAATTCAGCCTTGGTTAAATGAACATCCTCACCATTTGGATCGGTCAATGTTCTGGCAGACGGTTTCAAAGACCATCCGTCAAACCAGAATGTGGTCGACTGAGGTTCACCCGGCGCGCCGGACGTTATCTCGCGGTCCATGAGATTCCGAACCCGGAGCACGATCTCTTGCGGATCGACAGGCTTTACCAGGTAGTCGTTGACGCCAATTTCAAGCGCACTGAGACGGCTCGCACGTTCGTCCCGGCCACTAAGAACAAAGATCGGCACCCTCGACTTGGTCCGAATTTGCCGAGCAACGGTCAGCCCATCTTCATCGGGCAGATTCAGATCAAGCATCACGAGATCAAAAGGGACCGAGGAAAAGAGAGAGAGTCCCTGGGCAGCCGTCGAGGCCAGCGAAATGGCGTAGCCAGCACTTTCCAAGACATGGCCAATCAATTGTTGAATGAAAACGTCGTCCTCAATGACGAGAATTTTTGAGGATTTCACCATATTTAGGTACGTCTCGGAAAAAGGCGCGAAATTGCACAATATTTTGAATTTAATACATTATTTACTTTTACATAATTTTTACAAGTCATTTATGAGAATGAGGAAAGGGGGGGCTACATATACTTTTACGAGAACTGCCTTGGAGGCGGGTCTTGGAACGTTAATCTGACAAGGACTATTCCATGTACAAAGTATCTCTCAAGTCTCTCGCGCTCGGCGTCGCCGCAGCTCTCGCATTCGTGGGCATAACCACTGGTGCGCAGGCCCAAAGCGACACAGTTGAGGTCTCGGCCACGCTTCGCCAAGCCGTGACCGTGACCACTCAGACGGATGTCAGCTTTGGTGACGTCGACGTTAATCTGTCGGGTTCGGGCTCACTGACCCTCAACCCCGACGGATCTTTCTCGACCTCCGGGTCAGACATTACATCCGCCGGCACCGGCAGCATCACCGCCGGTCAGATCGACATTACAGGCGCAAACGGCGTGAGCATCGATGTTTCCTGCTCGGCCGCCACAGTTGCCAACGCCAGTGCAGAAACTATCGCAGTGCCCACCAACATCGCTAACGGCACCGCATCTTCTGGCACAGCTTGCGGCGGTGTCGGCGCAACAGCCATCACCGTATCTTTGACCGGCGGCGCGACGTCGTTGCACATGGGCGCGACTTTAGCCTTAGCTAACATGGGCAGTGTCACGACAACCGGCGCGTTCTCGTCCACCAACTCGGGCGGAGCGGCTTCCACGGTTCAGGCTGTCTATCAGTAGTCCTGACTAGCTTGATAAATTTCGTGAGTCCGAAGGCTGCACAACCGCGTGCCCTTCGGACTCATACGAGCTGGGGGGCTCATATATTTACGCTTAGGCACCCCTGTGCAAATTTCCACTAACCAAAAGCGAATTGCCGCCGCACTGCGAATGGTCGTGTTCACCGCCATCGTAATGATTGCGGGCGGGTTGCCAGATGCGCTGGCTCAAAATATCAAACTCAGAGTGAGAGCTGACCTGGAGTTCGGTCGCATTGATGTTGCGAATATGCCCGGGACTGCTGCACTCGGCACCAACGGGACGATTTCCTACACCGGCGGGTTGGTTGGAGACGGTTTCGGTAGCGCGGGACGAATTCAAATCACCGGCCAAGGGCACACTACAGTCGACATTTCCTGCTCGACGACTGCGACCATATCCAACGGGCTTGATACAATTGACGTCACTCATATCGAAATGGTGCTTGGCCGGAACAACGGTACCTCACCCGGCGGTTCCGGCATCTCGCCCTGTCTCGGCATCGGACTAACCTCAATCCAGATGACAACAGGTCCGCCCACCGTGAGCGAGGCATTAATCGCGGCCACATTAGTTGCGACCGGTTCCGAGTCCGGCGGCTCCTACGACACCGGCTCTACAGGCGGGATTCCGATAATTATTGAAATGGTGATTCCATGACACTCAGCAAGCAAACTCCTACTCTTCTTCCACACAAGTTTTTGGTCATCATTTGCGGCTTAGTCGGGTCGTTGTTGTTGCATGCGGCACCAAGCCTAGCTCAAGCCCCCTTGTTCATCTCGCCTCAACGCGTGGAGCTTTTTGATCAGCGCCGTTCGGAGGTTTTAACCGTAACAAACCGGACCGAGAATACCGCGTCCTACGAATTGGGTCTGGAAGATTATTCTATGTCCGAGCAGGGAACGACAATGCGGGTGGAACGTCTGGAGAATTCAGCCCGACGGATGATTCGGTTTTCACCTCGCGCGTTCACGCTTGAGCCCGGACAAACCCAAACCATTCGTGTTGTTTCCCGCCGGCCCAATCAACTCGATCCCGGCACTTACCGGACGCACGTTGTTTTTCGTGAAGTGCCTAATCCCAACATAACCGATGACAATAAGACCCCAACAACTGGAAACATGAGTTTTGGGATCGGGTTTAAATTCAATGTCGCTATTCCCATCGTTGTTACCGCCGGCGAAGCCCTATCGTCGGTGACGGTTGAAGGCGCCGAGGTGCAAGCTAGCAGTGTGATCGTTCACCTTAAGAGAAATGGGAATGCTGATGCAGCTGTTCATCTGCATATGCGCTTGGAGCAGTCCACCGGAGAAAAAGAAGATATCGTCACCGACAATGTAATTCGGATCTATCGTGAACGAGATTGGGTTAAGCGATCAGTCGTCGTAGCATGGCCCGGAGGCGATGTGCCCACCTCGGGCAATTTGATAATTACGTTAACGCCCGCCGAGCGGAACGACACAGATGTCCTCGACGAGCACATCATTCCGCTGTCTTAAACCGATCCATTCACTTTACCAGCCGTGGACGATAGCCTTCGTCGCCGCGCTCGTTTTGGCTGCCTGGGCTGCAGCTGCGGCCCCCCTTGTTGAAAGATCAAATGCATTGCCCACTGTTATTGTGGGATCGGATGGGACACCAACGATTGCCAATGGTCCCCTGCCCGAGACTCAATTGGCGAGCACGCATCACTATGCCGACAATTCCGGCCTTGAACGAGTCCAACGCCCACAATCTCAATCGGTTATTCTTGAAGTCCGGATTGGAAAGGTCGCTCTCAATGGTGAGTTTGTATTCGGATACCGCCGCGATGATGGCACTTTATTAGTCGGACTCGGCAGCTTGGCCGACCTGCTCGCCTTCCCCATTCAGGTCGATCCGACCGCAGGTATTGCCGAGGGTTGGTTCCTGTCGGAAGACCGCACATTTGGATTAAGTGTCGGCGGAGAAACCATCGCAATCTCCAGAACACTGCAAACCTATACCGCCAACCAGATAGAGTTGCATGAAGACGATATTTACGTCGGGCTGGAAACACTACAGGCATGGTTTCCCCTAGGCATCACCGCAGATCTTCTGCGCATGACTCTTTTTATTGAACCAAAGGAGCCCTTACCCTTTCAACTTGCACAGGAACGTCAATCTGTCGCCGGTCAGATGGCAAACGCTCCGGGCTCAACTAGGCGCACATCCATGAAGGTGCCTTATCAACTGATTGCAGCACCGGCCGTGAATATTACAGCCTCGGGCGCAGTATTGGGCGGTGAAGCCAAAACATCCGGGTTTGGAAGCCTTAGTGTGCAAAGTCACGGTGACCTCCTGGGATTTGCGTCCCGACTGAACGCCCTTGCAAATTACCGTGACTCAGAAGGCGCTTCCCTCGACAGCCTTGACATTCTTCTTGAGCGCGAAGATCCGAACGGTGAGATGTTAGGGCCGTTGAAAGCCCGGCATTTGGCCTTGGGCGATGTGCTCATGCCGTCGGTGCCGCTGATCACAGCCGTGCGCCGCGGTCGAGGTGCATTCGTTTCAAACGCATCTAATAACCGCGTTTCCGAAGCGGATGGTTTTGTGTTGGTCGGGACCGTACCGCCCGGATGGGATGTGGAACTTTATCAGGATGACCGTCTGCTCACGATTGAAACCGTCGGGAACGACGGCCGGTACGAGTTTTCGACCCTGTCGTTGCGCCCTGGCGCCAACGTCTTTCGTATTGTCGCTTACGGTCCCAACGGCGAAGAAATAGAGCGTATTGAGCGTGTATTTTTAGGGCCAGGCCTTCAGTCTGCTGGAAATTTTGTCTATGAATTCGGCGCCGTACAGTCTTCCGACCCTCTCGTCAGCTTAAGTGATCAGGCCCTGAACGATGAACTGGGCGTGGTCGGCCGTGTAGAGTACGGCCTTACCGACCGCGTGTCGCTAATCGCCGGCGGAGCCTTCGGCGCCATCGGCAAACGCACCAACGAAGGCGCACTGTTCACCGGACTACGAGCCAGCATAGGCGGCTATTACCTCGCCACCGATGTCGCCATGGAAGAACAGGGGGCCTACACCGTCTCCGCTGAAATGCGAACCGCCTGGAAGGGATTAGACACTTTCGTCTCTCACCTTCAACGCTTCAATCCAGATTTAAATGAAACCGATATCTTCTCAGACACAGTCATCGGCATTGCTCACCGCCCTATTGATTTGGGAATAGTGCGTGTTGGCCAACGCGCCGAGGTGTCTCGACAGAACCGCAGAGGCCGCCCGACGGCATTCGGTGCCGACCACCAGTTGGCTATGAGTTTAAAAGGTTTGACCGTTAGCCATAATCTTAATGTTCAATGGTTTTCGAGTGGCGGACTCCCCACGACCGTTGCCGGCGTCGTTGCTTTGCGCGGCCGCCAAGGTGATGTTCTATACCGGTTGCAAGCCGACTATAGCCCCACCCAGGACAGAGTTCTTCAAGGCATCGCATTTCAAGCCCGGCGGCGCTTCGGCCGAGAGATTACCGCGACCGTTGATATTGAGCGTGAGTTCAACAGCGGCGTGACCTCTTTCGGAGCGGACCTTAACTGGCGCTTTAAGAAGTTTTCCGTCGGGTTCAGTCCATCCATTGATACCAAAGGGAATTATGTGGTTGGTCTTACGTTACGAACCGCACTGCTTCCACAGGACCAGGCCCTGAGTTATCGCTTTGCCGGTGCGGAAGAACGCAGCGGCGGCGCCATACTCGGGGTACGTGTTTTTGCCGATATGAATGCGAATGATCTTTATGATCGCGATGAACCTTTGCTGCGCGATGTTGTCGTCACTGGGACACGCCGTAACTCTGAGGGGGTTACGGACGAATCTGGTGTCGCGTGGGTCACCAATCTTATGCCAGGCCCGCAAACGATCGTGACCGTTGATCAGCGCTCGCTTCCCGACGTAACCTACCGGCCAGTGCAAAGCCACCTCGCTGTTCAAGCACGCCCCGGCGTCCTGCCTATCGTCGACTATCCAGTACGGGTGTTCGGCGAAGTGGACGGATTTGTCGTCAAAGAGGAAACCGCCGATATCCTGGATGCCACTACCATCGCGGGCACCCGGGTGGAACTTGTCGACAATTTAGGCAATGTGATTGCTCAGACTCGCTCGGAATTTGACGGCTACTATTTCTTTTCTGACTTATCGCTGGGCACCTACACTGTACGGCTAGCCTCGTCCGCAACCGCATCAGACGGAAGCAAGTCCGTCGTGCTCACGGCAGACGCACCTTATCAGGCGGACGTTAATCTGGTCCCTAACCCCAGCTAAACTGGGGCGTTGCCGAGAGTGAACCACTTGGCCGAGGTGCCATTTTTCGGCTTATTTTTTTTCCTCGAATACGTATCGACTCGCAAGTATAATCCGGCCAATGGATGCGAGATCGGAATCGGTCCCACATCAAAACCTGACGATCACGTTGAGGGTACGTTGAAGGTCATTGGCAAAGTCTTCCCGGAAGAATTCCGGCGAGCAATTGCACTAATGGTTGGGCTAGGAGCACTTGCGCCGACCAATGGACTTTATGCTGCGTCAGACGCGCTGCATATCGGCGTAAGCTTGCGAACAAAAGTAACCATAACCTCTATTCAAGACCTACAGTTCGGCGACATTGTCGTCGGCTCTTCGCCCAGCGGCACACTCACCGTGCGCCCCGACGGGTCCGTTGTGACCACGGGCTCGGGACTCCACGCGGGTGCGTCTAGTCCTCCGCAACCTGGTCGCATTGATATTACCAGCGACGCTGGTCACGCCATTGACCTGTCCTGCACCGCCGCAGTGGTTGCCAATCAGCACGGCGAACACTTTCCCGTCTCCACCACTGTTACCCATTCCACCGGTGAGGCAGCCGTTGCCTGTTCCGGCATCGGGTCACCCGCGCTTACATTCTCACAAAATCAAACATCACATTCCTCAGTATTTATCGGCGGCGCCATCAATTCTGCAGATATCTCAGGCTTGAACACTCTTGAGGCGTTCTCCAGCAGTCTGCCATCCGGCAGCCCGACTATTCTCCTCGCCGTTTATCAATAGATCCTCTTTCGAATAGTCGGTGCGCGTTCACCAAACGGTGCATGTTGTTCTCTAAGCTCGTTGCATAGACGCACTATGAATTCGACCATGCGGATGCGGACAGCCATTGCGTTCCTAGAATTATGATACTAAGCCATAACGAGAGGCCCGGACTATTGTAATGGATCACCCAGGCTTACCGTCATATCGCACTCGTAAGCGATTTCATGCTGCAAAAGATCACCTTTGAGTGGTAAGCATGAGGGGTGAACCAGCCACCGAAACCTCAACGCAAACACATTAGCCTCGCCCTTCAGGGCGGGGGCGCCCATGGCGCATTCACATGGGGCGTGCTCGACCGATTGATGCGAGACAAGCATATCTTTATCGACGGCATCAGTGGAACAAGTGCCGGCGCCATGAATGCCGCTGTTTTTACCGACGGCTTTGTTAAAGGGGGCCGTCAAGGCGCCATCGACAATCTTCATACCTTTTGGAAAAGAGTCAGCGAGCAGTCCGTATTGACCGCGCACAATGGCCCGGGATGGGGAACCGGGTCGTGGTTTGCACCGCAGGGTGCTGATCCTTGGAATGTGGACAACGCACCGGCTTTCATGATGGCGGACTTTGTCACCCGTATGTTTTCGCCGTATCAGCTCAATCCCATGAATATCAATCCGCTCCGCGACATATTAACGGATATGGTCGATTTCGAGCAGCTGCGCCGCCGCACGGATATTAAGCTTTTCGTGTCGGCAACCAATGTGCGGACCTGCAAGTTGAAATTGTTCAGAACCAACGAATTATATGTGGAAGCGTTGCTTGCGTCAGCCTGCATCCCGATGGCATTCCAAGCTGTTGAATTTCGCGGAGAGCACTATTGGGATGGGGGTTACTTGGCCAACCCGGCGATTTCGCCTTTGATTCATGAATGTCACAGCGGAGATGTGATTATCGTCCAGATCAACCCCATGAACCGGCCCGACCTACCCAAGAGTGCGCGTGAAATATTGAACCGACTGAACGAGATCAGCTTTAACTCTACATTGGTGCGCGAAATGAGCGGCATGGCGACCATATCGAAATTGGTCGCCAGCGGTAAACTGAAAGACACGCCCTACCGCAAAGTCAACTTTCATATTGGAGACTTCGTAATATCTGAAAATCGCGGCACCGCACGCACATCAGCGGCCCTCACGGTCTCGAAAACTTCATCAAACTGTGAAAGCAAGTCTGACTTATCGAATACTTTGGTGGATGACGTCACACCTGCCCCTAATAACTACTGCCTGTGAACAATAAATGAGCGGGCAGCAGTATGGTAGCATCGGTACGGCTCTACATCGAATTCCGGATGTTCATTTAGCCACGCTCGCAGTGCGGCGCGCTCGCCCTTTTTATTATCCGCGCCGTTCAAATCGTACTCGTCAAACAGCAATAACGTGCCTTGCTGTAGATAAGGGGTAACAAAATCGAGTGCCAGCTTTGCGGGCACCTCAACATCGCAGTCGATATGAACCAAAGCCGCCTTGGTTGGCCCTAAGAGCTCGCGCGTTTTGTCTTTTTCTTCACCCAGACTCACTTCATATGACCCGCTAACGATGACCACTTTGTCTTCGGGAACCCCGGCAATAAAGTTGGAAAACATAAAGCTCTCTTTACTGGCGGAAAATTGTCCGTGACAAGCGCCTTAGTCCCCTTCCCCGCGCAGTAGCCTGCGACACGGCACATGAGTGTTTGTGTATAATTTGCAGGTTCGACCACAGCTTCTCCAATACAGATCTTAGCTCACCTTGGGAAATAGCGCCCTTTTGGGAAGCCCTTTTGGTTAGGTAGCATACTGATATGAACAGGAAATTGAAAAATAGACTGTGCGCAACGAGCTACCGAGCATGATTTCCTTGGGGGAATAGGCTCCCCCGTTCCCTGTGGCATAAGTGAAATCATATTGTGGAGAGCCTCATGAAAACGGCGTTGACTAATACCCTATAGGGGTATATTGAAGATGATATTCATATACCCATTAGGGGTATATGATGCTGCATTCAGGATCTAACGCCATGACCGCGCACGCCAATCACCACGGACACACCGACCATCAAAGCCCCGGCGGTCAGAGCTGTTGCCATGCACCAGAAGCAAAATCCGCCACCTCCCCGCACACGGCGACCAGGGACGGCGGCACGCATCATGCCGCGTCCGGCACCATCTATACTTGCCCGATGCACCCCGAAGTCCGCGAGGATAAACCGGGTCCCTGCCCGATTTGCGGTATGGCATTGGAACCAAGCGTAGTCACAGCCGGCGCAGCGCCCAGCGATGAATTGACGGACATGACGCGGCGCATGTGGATTGGACTCGCGTTCGCCGTTCCTGTGGTTGCGCTAGAGATGGGCGGGCACATTTTTGATCTGCACCATCTCATTTCGGCCAAGGTGTCAACTTGGGTACAGTTTGCCCTGGCGACACCGGTCGTGCTTTGGGCCGGGTGGCCTTTTTTCGCGCGTGGTTGGCGTTCGATTGTAACGCGTCACCTCAATATGTTCACACTTATCGCCATCGGTACCGGAGCCGCCTGGGTTTACAGTGTGGTGGCAACCCTCGCG
>CAXBLG010000018.1:0-51636 GCA_963976395.1 uncultured Rhodospirillaceae bacterium | reverse complement strand
GTCGATTAAGCCTCGTAACAGCTCGTTGGCCTCGTCCCTAATCTCTGAGTCAGCGAGTGTTTCGGCGAGACGTTCGACTTTGGCTTGATATATTTCGGGCAATTTTGGATGAAATCTGATCGTTGACGGAATTGGCGCGGTCATTAATCGCTCTAGATCAGCGCGCTCTGTTTCAAGTTGCTCAAGGCGAATTTTCATGGATTCTGACTTAAATCCATCGGCAATTGAATCGACAATGCTATCTATCTGTTTGCGGATTTTTGCCAGCCTTTTTCGCGAAAGATCGGCTTTCGTGGAAGCTTCGGCATTATGCTGATTGACCTCTTGGTGATATGTGCGGATGAATTCTGCGACGAGCTCAGGGCTTAGCAAAGAATTTTTGAGTACGTTGAGAACAGCTGTTTCTAAATCTTTTCGTCGGATGCCGTTCCGATTTTTGCAGGTTCCGAAACGCCGCGCAGCGCTACACGCAAGATAGTCTCGCCCAATGCCAACAAAGTTTCCTTCGCAACATCCGCAACGCACTAACCCTGACAAGAGGTGCTTCGGTCTTCGCCTCTCCCAAAAGCGAGTTTTCATTGCTTTTTGGACATCCGCGGAGTTTCTTATCTTTTTAAACATTACCTCGGTTTTGTTCCACAGCACGTCCGAAATTATACGAAGCTCGGATGCATCCTGCCAAACCCAACTAGACTCCGGGTTTGATCGGGCAAGACGTTTGCCGGAATTAGGGTCTTTTACGAACCGTTGTTTGTTCCAGACAAGCTTGCCGCGATAATTGTCATTTCTAAGGATTCCCGTTCGCCGTTTGGCGTGGCCGCGGATTGTTGTTTCTGCCCACAGCCCGCCGCTCGGTGCGGGAATACCCTCGGTGTTTAGGGCTTTAGCAATTGATCGAGGAGACACGCCGGCTACGAACATTTTGAACACGTGCTGAATCACCGAGGCTTCGTGCGGATCGATTGTGCGTAGTCCGGTAAGTGGTTGGCCATCATCTGAAAAGCAACGTTGTACGCGGTATCCATACGGTAGGCCGCCAGCTAATTTACCTTGCCGTACGCGCCCTTCGAGTCCGCGGTGAACTTTTATCGCTAGATCTTTGATGAACAGGGCATTCATAGTTCCCTTTAGTCCGACGTGAAGCTCATTGATCTCACCTTCTGTGATGGTGATAATTTTTACGTTGGCGAATGTCATGCGCTTGAAGAGCCCAGCTATAGCCTCTTGATCGCGTGACAGCCGATCTAGTGCTTCAGAAAAAACAATATCAAAGGTGCCCGCGCGGGCGTCTTCGAGAAGTTTTTGGTATCCTGGACGTAAATGCGTAGCGCCGCTCATAGCGTGGTCGGAGTATGTTTTTACCAAATCCAAGCCGCGCATATTAATTTCCGCCATGCAGCTACGAACTTGATCTTCAATCGAGGCTTCGCGTTGAAGCTCGGTTGAGTAGCGGGCATATATGACAGCGCGGGCCAGGGTGCGTTTCACGATTTCCTCGACCGTTTCTTAGGTGAAGATGGAGATGCGCGCCTAACTTTCGCACCGGGCAGGGAGCGCCGGAGCCTATGAATAAGGCGGGCATGACGCTGAGAGGTTAGGATAGCGTCTGCGGCAATGTAATGCTGCTGAGTTGTGGCCGGGGTCGAATGGCCAAGCAATGCACGCGCGGTGTCAATTTGCTCGGGGTTGAGAATGCTGATGCTTGTCGCCGCCATGTGGCGGAAGGCATTAGGGTTGATCGGCCCTCCTAATTGTCTATTCGTGAACTTGGTAACCCTTAAGTAAATGCCGTGTTCGTTCATCGGCTTGCCCTGCCAGGTGATCCAAAGTCGGTCCGTGCAAAAGGCTCCGAGGAGTTTTGGGCGGACAGTCTCAAGGTAATGAGTAAGGAAGGGAGCGATCTGCGGCGGCAGAGGTGCTGTCATCGGCCTGCCGGTCTTGGTGTCGCGGCCGGGAATGGCAATAAGCCATGCGCCGCCGCGCTGTTTCAGCTCGACGCCCACCCGAAGGGCCGTGAAGTTCTTGAGGCGAAGTGGTGCAATGGACAGCAACAGCACCATCAGCCAGTTTCGGTAGGTGACCGCATTTTGTGACCCAATATCGGTCAGGTTTTGCCTGAGCTCATCTAGTGCCCTGAGGGCTTTGTGGGCGATTTCAGAGGAAAGATGGTTAGGGGCTTTGACTTCATAGGTTTCGTCGGCCAGAGAGCGGACATGGTTTGTAAGGCGTTTCAACCACTTCCAATCTCCATCAGGTGCGAAGGCGAGAATGACACCCAATAGTTCGGCGATACGTTGAGCCAGAGTTTGGAGCGTTACCCCTTGCGCCTCCAAGGTATCCAGGTATCGAGCGGCATTCCCTTGGGTAACGCGGGCAGATGGAGCTTCGTCCAAGTCTATGCCCTCGTTTACCAAAAAGCATATCCAGCGCCCGTAACCGCGCCGGTACTTGTGTCGCGTGGCTTCGCTCCAATTGGCTGCACGGCTGCGGTATTCATCGAGTAGCTTGGCCGGGGCGGTCACCTGACGCCAAAGGACTTGGTCGGATTCAGGCCAATCATGGATGACGAGGCAACGGCGGGTAGGGTCATACGTTCTGGACACGGCTAACCTCCCACCCCTGACAATCTGGAACGGGTTTTTAGAATGGTATTTTGGGCGCTCGCGATGAGGTGCCGATCCGCGACATGGGTGTAACTCTGCCTGACGGTCTTAGCGTCCCTGTCACCCACAAAGACCATCGCGCTTTCAAAACCGTTGGGGTTTTCCTTGAGATGCAAAGTGGCGCCCAAAGCCCGGAATAGGTGGACGTTGAACCGCACGTTGAGCCTGCGTTCCACGCAGCGCTTGATCTGATCCGAGAGGGCCTTCTCGCACTTGTGGCTGTCTCCTCGGCCAGGAAACAGCCAACCGGACTTTTGGTCATACAGATGCATTGCTCGTTTGATTAGGGTGACACTTTTGGGACTTAGAAAGTACGTCAGGGCCGCCCTGTTTTTGGTCTCCGTCCGAGGGACTTTAATGATCCAATGAGTTTTTCTGTCTATTTGCACGGCCTTGATGTGCTGATTCAGATTAAGCCGGGTTAGGTTGCGAAGTCTGAGCGGCGCAAAGGTCTCGATCTCTATGGCAATGGCGATCTGCGCCATAACCGCGGCGAACCGGGCTATGGTCTTTTTGTTATTCTTGCGAGCCTTGATGCTCAGGGTTTCGGCTTCTGATACGAGGGCTTTTGGAAGGCGCAATAGGGCCGCTAGAACCCGCTCATCCTCAAAGGGCTCAAGACGCTGTTCGGTGCGTACACCGAGACCACTTTCTTCAGGCTCTAGGCCAGCCGCAATGCGGCGCAGCGTATCGAGTTGTGGCTGTGCAGCTTTTACTTGATGGGTGGCAACAGCGCGCAGTGCGTTGGACAATCCAAATAGCGCCTCCGAAGGGTTTCCGTCCTGCTTATCCAGGAGGTATTGGAGAGCTGACTTAAAATGATCAGGCTCAACGAGTACCGCTAGAGATGTGAGATCGCCTATAGATAAACCCGACATCACCAAAGCTGAGGCGGCCTTATAAATCTGATGCCGACGGTGTTTGATGGTGGTGGGACGCAAAGCGCGGCGGGGGCCATCCTCTCCTAATCGATCTGACCGGCCCAAACGATCGAGCCATTGGCTCACATCCCGTTGGAATGACTCACAAAACCTAGACTCCTCGAAAGTCCACCTGTGTTTGCGCGGTGGCTCCAGGTGAAGCGGTCGTTGGGGCCATCCCTGGTACTCGCTGATACACCGGTTCCAGGCCCGGATAGCGGCTCGAATGTGTTGCTCGGGCTTGTCGGAATCCTGACTGCTGATGAGATCACGCCGGAAGGCTTGAGCCACACCATCATCGACCTTTTCCGGGAGGACACCTGTAGTCGAGCAGAACGCCATGAATCGGCTTAGCTTCCACAGTACAGGTTGGTCGGAGACATGCGCCCGCAGAGCCGCCCATGCCGGGCTCAGAGGTGCAAATTCAGACTTCTGCCCTTTGCCAGTCACCGTGCGGATCAGGAACCTCAGTTCCGACTTGGTGTTGGCCAGGGTTTTTCGGCCCTTTTCACCAGGACCGGGTTTCATCCGGTTTAGGTGCCGCATGATGTAAGGCAGGTGAGCGGGTAACTCATCCGGTGACCTTCCAAGCAAACGACCGGCCTTCGCGATGGCTGATTTAACACGGTCTATTCGTCCGTGCGGGATGTCGCCTCGCCCTATGAGATTGATCAGGGCTTGGCCTAAAGAAATTACGGATGGATCAATTGTTGTGCTCATGGGAATGCAGTTCATGGGATCAGTTCCTTCATTTCAAGGTGGTGACTAAGGATGACGGAGCCGGACAAAGCGATAATTCTGGGAACCTGTAGCATAATTATCAGTGGGGAATTCTGAGGTGACATGTTCCCAGCGCGTGAATGAAAACAAGACATTGCGGGACAAATCACTCAGCTCAATACACCGCGTGCGAGCAACGCTTCGAGGTCGTTTAAGCGACTGCGCAGGTGACCTTTGCCTTGAGGTGAGGGGAGTCGCGATGCCGATAGCAACTGGCCCTTGATCCACCGCTTAATGGTTCTCGTGCTGACGCCGGCACGTGCCGCAGCCTCTGCGACCGAGAGCCATTTTGCTTGCGCCTCAAGCAACGAATTACTTGCTTTGGTCATGATCGGGTTCTCCAAAGGATGTGAGAGGTTGCTCATCACGGCGCACAGCATCGGCCGCGGCCTGGCGGGCGAGGAGGCGAGCTAAAGCAGTCAATGCGCTGTATGGATCTATACCTGCAGGTAGGCCGGAATCACTGTCAGCAGTGGTGGGGGCGACTGGAGAGTTGCGCTTCATAGGCGCGAGTCTCAGCTCGAAACCCCAATAAGTCTAAGACACAAACTCCGCTTTCATAAACGGAGTTTCGGCAAAGCCCAGCTAACCCAGGTCAGCTAGGGTCCAGACCGTGCGTGCTGCGGCATGGCGTACGACGGTGCGTAACACATGTGGAAATACCGGATGTTCGGGGAGAAAATGAGCGAATGCGCCTTCTGTAAAGTCGAAGAACCGCGATTGAGGTTTCTCCGTATCCGGATTGATGGTGTATTTTGGTTGCTCACCCGTGAATTCAAAATGGATCCGTGCTAACCGAACAGCTGCCGCTGCCACTCGGGGGTCAGATTTCCGGCCGCGGTCGCTCAATACTTGTCCCTGCATAGCGGCCAAATCATTTGCGTGTTCGCGCAAGATGCGTAGTGCAGATCCCAGACGTTCCACGTCGCGATCTGGAAACTCACGTAGTTTAGAATTGCCTTCTACGGCGTCTTCGATCTCCCGCCGGGCCGAGGCACTAAGTTCGCCCATTGCTTCAATAAGCGGTGGTATAACTTTCACAACCTTTTTCAATGATACGGATAGCCGATGATTGGTGGTCAAATACGCTGGTTTGGAGAACGATTCACCGATGGCTCTTCCCGTCTTAGTTGCCAGGAATTGACGGGCTTTTAGGGTTAGTCGGCCTATGCCTTTTGGCCTGAAGGTTTTGGCAAGAGCGTCCCAGTCATTCTGAATGGCGGGGTAGCGCGCCTCCTCGTTTCGGGCACGATGGGCATAGTACGCTGTTTCCGATACTCCTTCATGGGCACAGGCGGCTTTAATGGTTTCGCCATTTCGCCGGCGCCGGTTAACTCGCTCAATTGTAGATATTGGGATGCGACGACGGCTCATATCAGTTTAACCTGACATACTCTTGGGAAGTGAAACTTGACTGTTTGGCGCAGTCGTTACCGCTTACCGCTCTTGATGAGGTCGATGACGCCGACGCCCAGTGCTGAGGCCAGTTCGTAGAGTGTGACAATTGTCGGATTTCGCTCGCCCCGCTCCAAGCCGCTCAAGTACTGCTGACTAAAGCCGGAACGGTCGGCAAACTCTTCTTGAGTTAACCGCTTTTCCTTTCGAATCCGCCTCAGATTGCGGCCTACGAGCTTGCGCATATCCATGCGCCAGCGTTGACCAATACGCACTATAAGTTTATCAACTATAATATGTAATCAGGATTGTGATGTTCGGGTGGTTAACGAACGGAGTAGCTGTCGTGGGCAAAGTGACGCGCGGCCAAAGGCTTCTAATTCTTATTGTGGGTCTGGCTGTGGTAGCGACGTTGGTGTTCCCGCCGTTCACCATGAGTTGGCCCAATATCGATTACAATATGGGCTACGCACCGATTTTTTCTCCACCGGCCATAGATGAGAGAACAGCAAGCGTTGATATTCAACTCCTGTTGATCCAATGGGCGGGAATTGCTCTTGCGGCTGGATGTGGTTGGCTGTTTCTGGCGTCGAGCCAAACCTCAACACCAAATCGGCGGAGAGACAACCTTTGTACGGCAGATACGCTCCCCTTAAGTTCTCAAGCGTGGCGACGATTCTGGGCCACGAATATCGACTTTCTATTGGTCGTTGCTGGCGTGAATGTAGCTCTATGGGTGACCGGGTGGCGTTGGTCTGGACAGATTGTGACGGCGATCTTGGTGGGCACGCTGATCACAGTGGCATTGGTCGCAGTATTGCAAGCAATTTTCCTCTCGCTTTTCTGTACGACGCCCGGCAAAGCGCTCATGGGAATCCGCGTTGTCCGTGGGGACGGAAAACACCTGACATTTTGGGCCGCATTCGAGAGAGGCCTCGACGTCCTTGTTGGAGGTTGTGGCCTATATCTATTCTTTCCAATTCTACAACTTCCACTGTTCCGGATGCACTTCAACATCCTCAAGAGAGAAGGAGTGTTGTCTTGGGATAGAGTGCCCGAGGGCAATCATCAGGTATCAATTGTCTCCCCATCTAGGATCAGACCCGTAATTGGTGCCGTTGTATGCATCGGGGCGATTCTTGCAGTTTCATTTTCTACGGGGGTGATGCGATACAAACCGACGATGTATGAAATGACAGCCCAGGACTTGGAAAACTGTATCCAGGAACGAATCCTGACCGAGGATCAGTGCTTCCTGGCATTTCTTGAATCTGACTAGTGACGTAGTAAGTCAAATTTACTTGGGTCGTCGAGCCTACTGAGGGTAGCCCAGAAAACATTTACCTAATCAAAAAAAACAGCAGATATGGCGTTATGCAATCTAGATCAACCAAGCGCCGATTGTACGGTGCCGCCAGCGCTTCACGGCAGGACACGAAGTCGCTTAGTAAATAGATTCTGAAGCCTTTTTGGCGAACCAAAAACGGACGTGCTTGCCGCCACTCTTCAAACCAACATAGACGCCTCGGACCCCAGACGAGTCATCATAATCTCTGCTCGATTTGTATTTCGAGAAACTAAGCTTGAAGATGATGCCGCGTTTGCAGGATTTGAGTGCTTCGTCGAGCCAATCTCTCTCCGCCCACAAGATAACACCCTCATCCTGATATCTGCTACTCCGATGCGAATCTGGGTCTGGTTTCCACTCACCCCAAATTTCGCTCTTCAATACGAGATTATTTCTGTGGTCATGCCAGTGCCGTTCGTCGTCGTCGGGTGTCAGCTTTAGCAACTTGTTGAACGCCAACCCCAGCTTCGGACGTGCTATCGCTCCACGTGCAGCCCACTCGTCGTGTTGATCGATACCAATGGGATATTTCTCGGGATTCCATATTAATGGATAGAACAGAGACTGCTTAACATAGCGATCCCGCCGTCCATCTGATCCAAAAATTGGAAACCAGAGATCGTGATCTGGTGTCATCGAGAACTTCGCACTTTGACCGACTGCGCCCCGTTCATTAATTAGAGAAGAGACAAGATCAACGTGTACGCCGTCGGGGGACTTCCAATGCCCGTACAGCGGCAAAAAACGACCTTCCGATTCCTCGGAAAACCCGACGTTCCGGAACAGCGCCTCCTTGTTGATAAGCGTTTCATGAGTTCCTTTGCGACTGCCGAGAAGATACTCCCGCGCTTGTACAGGAACACGGTCTTTGTGATCTGACAGCCATGATCCGTCCTCAAACGATACGTCGCCATCTTTCAAAAACTCCTGCCAAGGATTTCGCTCGTACCAATCATAGCTCGACCGGGATACCGGCCTGCTTTGCACAAGTGTCGTCGCTGCATCAAGTTGCGCATGCCTTTGAACATGTTCCCGATAAGTCTCAAATCTTTCATCCCCTCGGTAACGAGCTCGACCAGGGAAGTCAGACATATTCTTTGAATTCGGCCAACGTTTCATCACTTCATTGGCAATGAAGTCACTGGATTCGTTGTTCGATATCGCAAACAATCGAGCCAGACTTGAAGTCTTGTACTCCATGAAGTCGTGGTCGAAGCTAAAATCGATCTGGCGAGCCTTGTTATCCGGCCAGCCATTGCGTTCAACGATGCCATGGGGCGGCGTTTGAATTTCTGTCCACAACTGCTTGAGTTCAGGACTCTTGGATTGGCCGCCTTCTATATGCTGCAGGCATCGGGCGAGATGAAGTTTGTTGAGCGCGTGCAAATCAGTCCGTTTTGCAAGCGTCTCGATTCGTGATTTAAGAGGTTTGAGCTTATCGCCGTGGTGAAGAGCAGCACGCGATAATCCCATCAACAGCCATTGTTGAGCATTCAGAAAGGCGAAATGATGGTCTTCAGATGCCAGAGATGAGCACTCTTCTGCATCAAAACGATCAAGCAAGCGCCCGACATCCTCGATCAATCCGACATCAAGCATGCCCTTCAGACTTCGTGCGGCCCTCCATCTAATAAAGGCATCACTGTCACCGAGTAAATGCCAGATAATGTCCGCGACTACTTCGACCTCCTCGCTCTTTCCCGCATACGCGTCGCGATACACACCCTCGCCGATTTCATCGCCAAATTTTGCGGCGGAACTTGATAGCAAGCCTTCGAATGCATCTAAAGCTGTCGATGGATCAGTGTGGCAAGACAGGCTGGTCGCTATTTGAAGCCATTCGTCGCCGCCAAGCTCAAGTCGTTCCTTTGCTATCGTAGCTAGAACAGTTTGCAGCACAAATTTCGGATCGCTGCACAAGTTAGACAAAAGGTAAATTTGCTGAGAAATTCCTGAATAGCGAAGATCAAAAAGCTCCGAACCCTTGAAAGCAAAAAGCTTCTTGATTAGTGCGAGTACGCCCTTTTTTACATGAGCCGTAGTATCGGTCCACGCTTGTATACATTCGATCAATAAATCGAGCGCGTGATCAAATTCGATCTCGGTGGACTCACAAAGAGCTTCAAGGAACTTGACCCGCTTATTAAACGGGCAAGTCTTCTGTATCTCATCGAACAGGCGCTTCCGATTATCGAACGGAAACCCATCAATGGCTTGAACGCTTTGAATCGCTTCATCTAGCGAGGATGCGGACGTGGGGTCACACGAGGCAAGTACTGTCGTGACTGCCTCTTCACGGGTCCGTTCATCTTGCTCCTTTTTAGTTGTCTGAAGGCTGTAACCAGCGCCAGACTCCCATCCGGAATTGCGTCTGGTATTCTCAAAGTCACGCCGCCGCCTCGCGGTCTCCCTTAATTCCTGAAGGCGATTCACCAAACCGCCATCGTCAATCTCTTTAAAGGCATCTAAACAGCCCAGCAGGCTTTCCCATATCCCTTCCCAGCCGCCAAAACTGTGTTCACTATCCAGCTTCCCTATCACAAGTGAGAAGATCGCTTTTCTATTATCGGGATTGGCAGTTGAAAGCAGATCATGCAGACCCTCACCGACCTGCCAATCGTGCCAGCCATGATCTTCACAGATCGTGAGGAGTACCGCTGCACGGCGCGCATCTAGGTAACCCGCTTTCGCGAGGTAACAGGCGAGCTGGGGCAGCCCATAGGAGTAATCAGCAACATCCTGATCGTTCCAGCGTATCAGCTTGTACATTGCCGGAAAACCGATGGAGGAAGAGGCCGCGCGCCCGAATAGTGTCCATCCGAACTTTGATGGTTCATCATGGAATATCGTCTGACAAAGATTCATAAGTCGGTGCGAGAGCTCCGGCTTGACGAATCCTCCAGGCTGTTCAGCCGCATAGTGCAAGACAGAATAGATCAGGTCGAAGTCATCGCTGCCCATCTGATCAAGTTGAGCCAATCCTTGAGTATAGTACTCTCGCGCTTCTTCAATGCTCAACGGGAGCAACGATCCAGCTAACTCCCGGTAGGAACCGCCGCGTTGTTCGATGTAGTCATCCTTTACTATGTCTCTGGAAATCGTGGCGGCATACGCCCCTACGACGTCGGACAGATTGGGGCGCCTCCCGATAAGAGCAAGAACGCTTAGCTTGTCACCCAACGAAAACCGGTTCGCGCCAATGATTTCTATCAGCTCTTCCGCCTCTTTCTTTTCGACCGTTTCGCAATGACAAAGCAGCATTCTGGCAAGCCCAACGCCAACATATCGCGCAACATTGTCTCTTCCAGTTACAGCATTCCAATGGACATGGGATCTCAACGAAGATTTCCAGACGGCCAAGAAGTCGGCCAGAATGTCATTTGAAAGCGCATCTTTCGAAAAAAGGGCAGCCTCAATAGGTTTGACCAACTGCAGGACGCAGGCCGCGCCCTTCACAATGTCTTCCCGCTCATGCCTGGAAAACTGCTCGCGTTTCTCTGGCTTGCCACCCTTTTGCCGCCTGTTCTGGTCTCTAGTCACGGTGAGGCCATCAAGGAACGCCCTTAGCTCAGTTTCGGTGGCTATGGATTTTGTCTTTCTTCCTGTTTTCACGCTCTCCGGCATCAGATGGTGAAATGACAGCGTTTCGCCCGAAGACCACGCCGCAACGCAAGCAGACTGAACAGGCATCCAAATCCTGTTCATGCCGTGACGATCGCCATAGTCGTAGCTTGATGGCCTACGGTATCGATATAACTTGAGCAGTCGCTTCGCGGACTGCCTTGAATTCACGATTAAGGATTTCATCGCCGCACCGCCAAAATCCCCCTGCAGCTCCATCTCGAAGTCATAGTTATCCTGCGGAACTACCTTGCGTCGCTGCGAAAGCGCGCTAGCTGCTCGCGACACAGCCTTGAGCCTGCCCTTAGAAAGGCCGCACTCTTTTGATAACAGACCAATTTGCAGGGAAAGAGACAGGCAGTTTTTCGATGCGGCGAACTTAGCGAGCTTTTGCAAAGCGTCACTTCCATTCGATTCTTCATGTTGTGCACAAAGCGTAATCAACTCTTCAATTGCGGAAAGCGCAAATTTGAAAGGCCAAATACGGATATTCCGGTTAAACGATGAGAACTCGTTCTTCAGCACACTCAAGAACATTACTGCGGCGATGTCTGATGCCTCTGGACCTGAGCTATTAAACCGTTTGGTCTCGTCATCTTTATTGAGATACCAGTTTATCCACCCAATCGCCCTGTTTTGATGAATGCGCGCTTCGTCCAGTTCATCGGTAAAACTATAAGCGACGATCAGGCGCGCATCACGCGCGCCGCGCCAGCCAGTTCTATCATTGAACAGGCGGCGGGAGGCATCTGAGTCGCCAAGGATCGTCGCCAACGACGGAGAGTTCCGAATAAAGTTATCGCCCCGCGCATTTGCCGAGGCCACCTGCGAGAGCTGCATGGTAAGGGACAGGACACGATCTAAATCTTTCTCACGTGTGGCAAGCGAGAATGCCGCGTAAAGACGCGCAAGTCTTAGTCTGCGTCGACCATGATCAGACTCGATTACAGCAGGAAAGTCATCAGAACTAGCAAGCTGATAAGCCCGATCGCTATCGCCAATCACGACAAGGAAATGGGGCAGCGCTTCTGCAGCGTAGATCGAGTCCTTCTGGCGCGCTTGAAGTCTTTGCGCGATGGACTGCTGCGCTGCATCCTCGCGTGCATAGTGTTTCTTGATATAGGTCTCCGTGGGCTCGTCGCGGAAAATTGCCCCGTGTTTGACTAGCTCAAGCATCGGCGCAAGATCGGACGCAGCGCTATTGACTTGCGAGTTCGACCAGCCCAGCGCCTCGGCTAACTCGGACAGCGGAATGGGTGGTGGAAGAAGCGACAGAGCAGCGAAAAATTCCCGAACCTCAATCTCGCTCCAACCTACCGTGTGTAAGTCACGAAATATGTTCTCGCATTTTTGCTCAATTAATTTTTCTACAGATATTTCTGTCTGCGGCGCATTGCCGGACACATTCGTGTCCCAGCTTTCGACAAGGTATTCGAGGACACGGGCATTGCCTCGTGAACGCGCAAGCGCCGTGGATGATTCTACATCCGTGATATTATCACGCCTCGTCTCAAGAAAACGCCGCGTTTCTTCTTCAGTGAACGGTTCGAGTTCAAGGCGCTCTATCTGACTCGTGCCGATGACATCATCCATCCTATGAGGACGCGCGGTGAGCAAAAGCTTCACGCCGTCAATAGGCTCAGCGCTGAGCGATGCAAGCAGAAGCCTTGGAAATGCATGTTCATTACGTACATCAGCTTCCAGCTGCGAATTATCTGCAGCGTCTAAAACAATCAGTACTCCTTTCATTGCAGATTGGTTTTTGACGGTCTCACTCACTTGCTTGAGACGCTTGCGGGCAACATCGATCAATCCATATTGATCGCTGTCGGTTGGGAGAAGTGGATCGCAGACTCCGCGTGTCGCCAGTTCATTGATGATTTGCAGCAAACCAACCCGTGGCAGGTGACGTGCCTGGGCTTCGGAGCGATACGAACCGCCGCCAAAACAATCAAAGACGACAATCTCAAAAGTATCTGCCAGATTTGCGGCAAGACTCTGGATAAAGACAGTTTTTCCAACACCGCCATCAGCATACAGGAATACAGGTAGATCGCAGTTTACAACCTTGTCTCTGATATCTTCTAGGGCGCTGCGCTCAACGACATCACCAACTTCAACGAATCGCGTATCCGCCGGAAATAGCTGATCTTCATCACATTCAAGTGCATCTAGAACATCTTCGCGCCTAATTGAGTTCTTGCCCTGACCTTCGATTTGCGCCTTCTCGCGGACAAGCTCTACGAGAGCGAACAACCTCTTTGCCGCATGTCCGGCGGAGTCAGCCGACCAATCACTGATGGTTCTTCGCAAGGATCGATTCTGCGCTGGCAGATCAGCAGTCGAAGCACGGAACTCGATGAGCGGAAAAATGTCTTCCGCTTTGATTTTTTCTTCCTGACACCAGGTTTTCAGGTATTGAAGTTGCCTCTTAGCCCCAGTCGTTTCCGGTGTGCTGCCCGATTTCAAAGATGCTATGGCAACCCAAAGATCAGCTGAGAATTCAGCGTTTGTTACGAACCCGAATGACAGCTTCTTCGCGATTTCGTCATCCGTCACACTTCCCCTAAACTCTCGTAGAGTCGCGGCGAATTTTTTGATCGTTTTCTTGAGATAGGATGATGTGACAGGCTCTGCAGCTCCCTTGTATTTGAATTGCAAAATTTGCTGAGCAGTGCAGGTCTCGAAAGTGTCGCCGTTTCCGTAGAAAAGAATGAGATCGGCAATTTCCTCAGCCTGCTGACCGAGCTTAAGATTTTCATTTGGTGATAGCCCCTCAACAACAATGGCAAAGAGCTTGTCTTTAGGAAAGACAAGCTGCAGCGCACGTCGTGCCGCCCACCGCTGGTGAAAGGTGTGCCCAGCGCCTGACACCCTTACTGGGTCTATTCCTTCTACGGCTTTTCTCACGGTGACCTTGAATCTTTTTGCAAGCCTACCTCCGCCCGTACCACGTTCCCTTGCCGGTTCCGTGTTGTGATAAATGATTGGCCTCTACCAGAGCGGCAAGGTGTTTTTTAACCGTATTGCGGTTCGCGCCTGTTAGGGTGACTAGTTCACCTATGGTCACGCGCCCGCGTTCCTTGACGGCATCGATAATCTGCAGAGAGAGTTCCGGCAGCGTGCCTAGGACCAATCGCTCCCGCTCGATTTTTTTCTCAAGGCGGCGTTTTTGTTGCTGTAGGGCGCGCAGAAAATAAAGGGCCCAGGGCTGCCAGTTAGGTTCTGGGCTGCGGATGGTTTGCTGCGTTTGGCGTAGCGCCAGGTAATATCCTTCTTTGCTGTTCTCAATCACGCTTTCGAGTGAGAAGTAAGGCACGTAAGCATATCCGGCGCGCAGGAGCAGCAAGGTCGTCAGAACGCGCGAAAGCCGGCCATTGCCGTCCTGGAAGGGGTGGATTTCAAGAAATACCACCGTAAAAACTGCTATAGCCAGCAGTGGATGCAGACTGCGTTCAGTAAGCGTGTCCCTTGTCCAGGCGACGAGTTCGGCCGTGCGGCCCGGCGTATCGAAAGGCGTTGCCGTCTCGAAGATGATGCCGACTTCCTTGCCGTCAGCGTCAATGGCACTCACATGATTAGGCAGTGTTTTATATGCCCCGCGATGACGCTCGTCCTTTTCGCTGAATGCCAGCAAATCACGATGCAGTTGCCTGATATGATTTTCGGTAAGGTCAATCGCATCGTAATGCGCAAAGACGGTTTCCGTCACTTGCGCGTAACCCGCCACTTCCTGTTCATCGCGGGACTCAAAGGATTTGATTTCGAGATTTGAGAGTAGGCGTTCAACCTCGGCGTCACTGAGTTTACTGCCCTCGATACGGGTGGACGAACCGATACTCTCGATGGTCGCCACCCGGCGCAAAGCCGACAAGCGCTCGGGAGCCAGGGTTCCCAGCGCACGCCATGCCCCTTTGAACTCGTCTATCTCTGAGATGAGATCGAGAACTTCCGGGGTGATATTTAGAGTATGGGCTTTAATCTCCATACCCATAAATATACCCATAAATATCCATAAAAGCAAGTTGCAGGGTTAAATACCCAGAAAAAGGCCCATAAATACCCATAACCAGGATTGTTGTCCCTCCCGTTTACTCCATCCGAACGTACTCGTGATGGAGGCCACCAAGGTGTGGTCGAGCAGTAACCTCGCCAACTCGATTAACCGCTCTGATAAGCGGGGCGTCCTTCTCCAACGATAGGTGAGTACGTGCTGTATTGTAGTATTGGGCGTAAGCTTGCAGCACTCGCCGGAGATGTGACTCACCGAGGATGATTATGTGATCGAGACACTCCCTTTGAATCGATCCGATGACCCGCTCAACGTAACCATTCTGCCAAGGAGACCTTGGAGCAACCGGCCGATCCCTAATCCCCATCGCGTCAATCCGCTTTTTAAATGCGGCGCCATAACTAGCATCTTGGTCACGCAACAAATATCTAGGCGTACGTTCCCAGGGAAAGGCCTCGGTGATCTGCCGGGCAATCCATTCCGCAGTTGGGTGATAGGTTGCATTGACCCAGACGAGTTCTCTTCGCTTTAGATGGATGACTGCGATCCCATAGAGCAATTTGAACCCAACAGTCGGCACCACAAATAAGTCCACTGCGGCCAGGACATCTCTATGGTTTGAAATATAGGTCTTCCAGAATTGCCCTCCTGGTCGAGGACGCCGGCGCAGGTACTTGCTGACAGTCGACTGAGATATCGTAAAGCCCAGCTTCAACAACTCGCCGTGAATACGGGGCGCGCCCCACAACGGGTTTTCCGCCGCCATTCTTAATATGAGCGCTCTCAGGTCTTGATTCACCTTCGGTCGGCCGCCAGCAGACCGAGACTTCCAACGCCAAAAAGCTCGAAACCCTTGGCGGTGCCAACGGATTACCGTTTCGGGCTTAACGACGACAATTGCGCTTCGCACGTCTGGGAAAATTCGGGAAATCCAGATAAGAAACGCTCGGTCCGCACCCCTTAGCCTTATCTTGCCCTTTTGCTTTCGCTGAATCACCGCGAGCTGGTGCTGCAAAACCAAATTCTCTGCAGCTAAATTACGCCGGCCCGTCAGCGCCAATACAAAAGAACGGATTAGAAGACAAAGAAGACGGGCCATCCCCGCCGATTAACGCCGATACGATTTCAAATCAAGTCGGGTGAGGTTTTCACAAGGGACAACCGGCGGATGAGGTAAAAAGAAGGGACACCTGCTTTCAAGTCACTTGCTTCTTAACATCCAACTGCTTCATTCGGTACTTTAATGTTGAGGGATTCAAGCCCAACAAGTCGGCTGCACCGTCTTTGCCCCAAATCCGCCAATTGGCATGGCGCAGCGCAGCAGTGATGTTGGCTTTTTCCATGAGCCGAAATTCTTCGTCGGTAACGAAATCTGATTCGTTCGGCGGCGGTTCAGACGATGGGGTGGCAGATACTGTATTCGGTAAGGCGAGATCTATGCGTAACCGCGTCCCTGTTGAGGAGATTGCGGCTCGTTCGATAACGTTTTTGAGTTCCCGGATATTTCCTGGCCATTCGTGTTTTCGGAGCAACGAAAGCTGTCGCTGAGTTATCTGCAGAGAGTCGCGCCCCAACTCCGCGGTGATCAGTTTGAGAAAGTGCAGGGTAAGTGGTTCAATGTCGTCTATGCGGTCGCGCAGCGGCGGCACCTCGATCGGGAACACACTAACCCGATAATACAGGTCTTCCCGGAAACGACCCGCTTTCACCTCCTGGCTTAGGTCTCGATTCGTCGCTGAAACCACGCGCACATCGACCTTCGTAGTCTTTTCGTCGCCCACGCGCTCGAACTCTTGCTCTTGCAATGCACGTAGTAGCTTCCCTTGTTGTGAAAGTGGAATTTCGCCAATTTCGTCGAGAAACAACGTTCCACCGTCGGCGAGCTCAAGGCGGCCCACGCGGTCTTGATGCGCGCCCGTAAACGATCCCTTTACATGGCCAAAGAACTCACTTTCGAACAAGTCTTTTGGTATCGATGCACAGTTGACCCTTACCAGCGGCTTGTCTGAGCGCTCACTTTGCGCATGAATGGCGCGGGCAATCATCTCCTTGCCAACACCCGATTCACCAAGAATGAGCACGTTGGCTGGCGTTGGCGCGACGGCTGCGAGCTGCGTAAGGGTCCGCTTCAGCGCCTGGCTCTCGCCTATAATTTCGCCATAGTGCATAGAAACATTTACTTCATCTCGTAGGTAGTCTCGTTCCTGCTCGAGTTGCTCCTTCAGGCGTTTGATCTCCTCAAACGCGATCCGCTGTTGCTCTTGCAAAGCCTTTCTTTCTGAAACATCCCGGAACACAATCACCGCGCCGTTTGGCTTGCCACCATTCAGTATTGGGGTACTAGTGTATTCGACGGGCACGGCAGAGCCGTCGGCGTGCCAGAAAACTTCATCTTCAACACGGTGGACTTGCCCGTCTTTGAGCGCCGCATAGATTGGGCAATCTTCTAGAGCGTAGGCACTACCGTCCGGATAAGAGTGGTGGTGCACATCGTGTGACCTCTCGCCTCGAATCTTGTCGGTATCCCAGCCCACGATTTTTTCGGCTGCCGCGTTGCCGAAAGTCAATCGACCTTCTGCGTCCAAGCCGTAAATTCCTTCCCCTGCTGAGTCGAGAATGGCCTCGTATGCGCTCGTCAGTTGTTTCAACTCCGCGAGAGCCGCCTCTCGTTGAGATTCGGCATACCTGCGACCGGAAATATCGCGAAAAACTACGACCGCTCCGTTTGGTTTTCCGTCTTTGAGAATCGGCGTACTCGTGTACTCGACAGGCACAGCTGAGCCATCGGTGCGCCAAAACACCTCGTCATCGACATGGTGGATCTGCCCATCCTTGAGTGCTGCATAGATCGGGCATTTCTCGCGTGGGTATTTGCGGCCGTCAGCATACGAATGATGATGAAGGTCGTGTGAGTGCTTGCCGAGTGTTTTGGCGGTATCCCAACCCAAAATTCTCTCAGCCGCCTTATTGGCGAATGTAATACAGCCATCGGCGTCCAGGCCATGAATGCCTTCCCCGGCAGATTCCAAAATGAGCGCGGTTCGCGTCTCCAGTTCCGAGAGCCTCTGATTGTGGTGTAGCTCTTCGGTGACGTTCTGGGTGAGCCCAAGAATGCGAGTGGTGTGTCCGTCGTCTATGATCGGCACAAGTGTTGACGCGAATTGAGCGCCAAGACGGTCTTCATAGTGGAACTGGACTCGCTCGCCTTTATACACGCGAGTCAAGAGTAGTTCGACCCGGTCATGGTCACGCTCTGAGACTAGATCCAAGAATGACATACCGATGATCTCAACCGGATCCGTCACGCCGGCCCAATCCAGGCCCACCGGATTCATCTCATAGATACGCCCGTCCAAGTCGAGCTCCTGAACACAATGCGGCGAGTTTTCGAAGAGTGCCAGATAGAGCGCGAGCGCGTGGGGTTTCGGCCGTTCGGCAGCGACATGGTCGGTAGTTGGCATTGTAATTCCCCTGAAGAATCTGCGGATCAGACCATGAATTCTTACGGATTGCAAATTTCTACGGTGCGCCGAATCCTATAACTTATTGAAATTATATATATTTCCATGTTGGCACAGTTATTGCCTAGTTATTGGCAGGCATCAAATCGAGTAACCAAGGAAACCTTCGTGCACTTCACCGACCGTCGCCAGGCCAAGAAAATTGGGCACAACCGCTGGCTGTGCGCGAGCGTTTTCACCGTCGCGATGGCGTCGTTCGGGTTGAAAAGTGCGAACACACGAACGGCAGATCTGAGGCAAACGGATTCCCGCTTTCCGGGGATAGACATGGTCAGGGTCAACTCCGCTAACCCATAGACCTATTGGAGGAACCTTATGAAGAACGCCCCTAATATCGATCCTTCCGCCGAAATGCAGCTGGCGCTGAGCGACATATGTCCGGACTCGATTTTCGGCGCGATACCGGTCGCCGAACAACTAGAAACGTTGATGACGTATCGTGCCGTACACGAGGACGTCTTGGCAGAAGTCCCGCAAGCGTACGCGGCCTACCTTGAAGACCAACGGAATCAGTGGGGATAAGGTCGTGACACGCCCGCCACTTCCACCGTTTACGCGCGAGTCAGCTCTGGCAAAAGTCCAGGCGGCTGAGGATGCCTGGAATACTTGTGATCCGAAGACGGTCGCTCAAGCCTACACACTCGATTCCAAATGGCGAAACCGAGACGAGTTCCTCCAGGGCCGTGATGCGATCGAAGATTTCCTTACGCGAAAGTGGTCGATCGAACTCCACTACCGACTGAAGAAAGAACTCTGGTGTTTCACCGATAACCGCATCTCTGTGCGTTTCGAATACGAGTGGCAGCACGCCGAAACCGGCCATTGGTACCGCACCCACGGCAATGAGCATTGGGAGTTCGATGGCGACGGGTACATGCGGCGTCGCGACATGAGTGCCAACGATATTCTCATATCCCCACAACGCCGATGGATCGGCTTCTAGCCCTATTTCGATCAACACAACCGAAGGAGAACCCACAATGAACGTACCTACGAAAGTGTTTCTCTCGCTAGTAGGCCTCTTGGTCTGCGCCTCTTTTGCCAATGTCTACGCCGATGCCCAACTCCCGGATCCGGGTATGAAAATCGTCCCCGGCTCGACGGCCCTGGTGATAACAGATCCGCAGAATGATTTCTTGAGCCCGGATGGCGTCACGTGGGGTGTTGTCGGAAAAAACGTTAAAGAAAACGGCACGGTCGAGAACATCGACGCCCTATTGGCAACAGCCAAGGCTGTAGACATGCCGACGTTCATCTCGCCACATTACTACTACCCCCACGACCATCGTTGGAAGATGGAAGGCGCCTTAGAGGCCCTCATGCACTCCATCGGCATGTTCGACAGACCGGATGCTCTGTCCCTCGAAGGTTTCGAAGGCTCGGGTGCAGACTGGCTCGAACAATATAAGAAGTACATCAATGACGGCAAAACCGTCGTCACCAGCCCGCATAAGGTCTACGGCCCGGAGAGCAACGACCTTGTCCTTCAGCTGCGCAAAGCCGGCGTCAGCAAAGTGATTCTGGCCGGTATGTCCGCGAATCTCTGTGCGGAATCCCACATGCGCGAACTGATTGAGCAGGGCTTCGAGGTCCTCGTTGTTCCCGATGCTACGGCAGCAGCGCAAGTGCCGGGTTGGGACGGTTTTGCGGCCGCCCACACCAACTTCCGCATGATCGCAAACCACATAGCGACAACCGAAGAAGCCCTGAAGACAATCAAGGCCGCCTATCGATAGTCACCCGAACGTTCCATACACCTCTTTCAATCCCAATAAGGAGTCTCAAATGCTAAGCAATGTCAAATATGTCGCCTTTGTATCAGTAGCCTCGCTGCTAATCAGCAATTCGGCCTTTGCCGTGGACGAATACAACGTTTCGAACGGTATTACCTCCGCCGGAGTGCCACTCGGACTGCACGGTGTTGATGCCGTCGCTCTCACCACGCTTGGTGCGGTCGGGGAAGGCGATGCGAGGTTCACCGTTGTTCAAGATGGTAATGCCTACTACTTCGCCTCTCAGGAATCAGCCGACCAGTTCTCGGCAGATCCGAACCAGTACCTGCCGCAATACGGCGGATTCTGCGCGTATGCCGTAGCTCTTGGCAGGAAGTTCGATGGTGACCCGATGTATGCAGATATCGTCGACGGCAAGCTCTATCTTTTCGTCAACGACGCTATCTTTCAGAAGTACCTCGCGAACAAAGAGGAAACGCTCCGGAAAGCAGAAGCTACGTGGCCGAAAATCCGCAGTAAAGCTGTCAGCGAGCTTTAACAGGCGCATCTCACATCCGGCGACCGCAGTGTTCGCGGCCGTCACCGTCTGACAACACAACGTAAATCGACCACCCCGCTACTGCGGATTGGTTGATCCGGTGGCAGCCCGTCTTCCCCGCCCCCCCCTTCCCCTGGCGGGCTGCCACCGACTTTTATGGAAACATCATGAAAACGAACCCTTTCGCATTCTTCGTAGCCAGCTGCCTTTCGCTTGTTAATCACGGCGCACTCGCGCAAAGACGGCAACACTTATGAGGGCTTCATCGTGCGACCTCTCGCCGAAGGCGCACTCAAGGTTTCCCAATCTATCCACTTGACCGAGCGATCACGCATTCAGGTGAACCAGTGGCCGAACGAGATTCCGATCGCATCTCCGATGGTGGACTGAGCGTCGTGTTTTGTGTGGCCCTACAAGTTCGGCCGCACGTTTTTTCAAGACCACTGAACCAGCGAGGGCGGACATGACTCACCGATACGCGGATTTGACGTTCACCGAAAGCGTTAAGGCTGCGCAAGCGTCTTACGGCTCGCGGGAAAACAATGCTCGACGTCAAGAAAACTTCGGGCCCAATGATCAACTGACGTCAAAAGAGACCGATTTCATAGCATTACGCGACACCTTTTATCTTGCGACCGTTGGCGAAACGGATTGGCCTTACGTGCAGCATAGGGGCGGGCCGCGCGGGTTTCTAAAGGTGTTGAGTCCCAGTCAGATTGCGTACGCGGATTTCCGCGGCAATACACAGTTTATCAGTGTCGGTAATGTGTCCAGCAACGACCGGTGTTCGTTGCTTCTCATGGACTACCCAAATCGCCGCCGCCTAAAGATTTTGGGGCATATGCGGGTGGAAGACGCAAATTCCGTCTCCCCGGAGACGCTTGCGCAAGTCCAGCCATCAAACTACCGAGCACTTATCGAGCGCGTAGTCCTAATACAGGTTGCCGCGTTTGACTGGAATTGCCCGCAGCACATCACCCGACGCTACACAGAGTTGGAGTTTACGGAGCAGCAAGACAAACAATCGAATGCTGCGATGGAGCAGAACCGTGCAGACGCGAGATAGGCGCTGCAGCCTAGGTGTTTACCTGACGGCCTTATTACTAAGTGCATGCGCGGGCACCGCTAGCAAGCCGGATCCAGGTTTTGCGTCAAAGAATTCAGCTTACGATACTTGGGAAATCGTCAATCGTCGCGTCTACGTCTTCAATCGTGGTCTCAATCGAAAAGTACGCCGCCATTCGGAATGTCTACCAGTAAGACTGCCAGTGCCTCTTCTATGTCGGTGAGCCACCGGACGACTTTCTCGAAGATGAAACATCGACCGTCAACTGATCTAAGGAGCTTGTCATGATCAACAGTACAAATCAACGAGTTGCCGTGGTCGGCGGTGCACGTACCCCGTTCGCGAAAGCGGGCACGGCACTGAAGAACTATTCTGCATTGGAGCTAGGTGTTCACAGCGTCAATGGCGCACTCGAGGCATTGGATTTAGATCCTGCTGCAGTCGATCAACTAGTGTACGGCGTGGTGGTTGTGGATCCTGCTGTTCCTCACCTCGCCCGCGAGATCAACTTCAGTAGTCTGCTGCCTTCCAGCGTACAGGCGCTTACGGTTACGGACAATTGCATCAGCGGAACGTCCGCTATCGCGAGTGTTCACGATGCCATCGTTACGGGTCGGGCACAAATCGGTATCGCTGGCGGAGTAGAGTCAATGTCCAATCCACCTGTGCTGTTTAATAAACACGCGAGTCGGGTATTCCTTGACGTTGCCGCGGCGAAGTCCTTCGGGGCCAAGGCACGCGCGTTCACTCGCTTGCGACCTTCAGACTTCAAGCCTTGGTCGTATGGCATAGCGGAACCCTCCACGGGACTGACAATGGGCGAGCACACCGAGATCACCGTGAAAGAATGGAATATCTCGCGGGAAGTCCAGGATGAGATTGCATATCGAAGTCATACCCATGCACAGGCAGCGACAGACGATGGTCGATTGCTCCAGGAGATTCACGCGCTAGACGGCATTAATCGAGATCTCCTGATTCGGCCGGACATAAACCTGGCTGCACTGGCAAAGCTATCACCAGTATTTGATCGTAGTGGCACGGGGACAATTACTGCTGGAAACTCAAGCCCGCTCACGGACGGAGCCGCCGCGGTCATTTTGATGTCGGAATCGCGTGCCAAAGAGCTAGGACACGAGCCGCTGGTCTTCATCAAAGATTTCATGAATGTTGGGATAGATCCCAGTGATGGATTGTTGATGGGTCCAGGCGTTGCCGTACCAAGATTGTTAATGAAGAACGGCTTAACACTGGATGATCTGGACATAATTGAGATGCACGAAGCGTTCGCCGGGCAAGTCGCATCCAACCTCAAAGCATGGGAAGACGGTTGGAAGGAGCCGGCCATTGGGCGCGTTAACCGCGACATCTTGAACCCATTGGGTAGCTCAATCGCCGTGGGTCATCCTTTCTCGGCGACCGGCGCACGCATTGTGCTGACGATTGCCAACGAACTTAAACGACGCGATGCCCGTTTGGGACTTGTGAGCATTTGTGGTGCGGGGGCAACCGCAGTGGCAATGCTTCTCGAACGCCCTTAACACAGCCGATTATCCAAGGAGCAAATTATGTCGCAGGTTGTCGCAACACTCACCTCTGGTTTGCGCGTGTCTATGTCGAACGGACGCCACGAATGGTTGGCTGACGAGCCAATCGCGTTGGGCGGGGCCGACTCCGGGCCGGACCCTTACGAATTGCTTCTCGCCTCATTGGCCGCGTGCACGTGCATCACGTTGTCCTATTACTGTCAGCGCAAGGGGATCGCGCTTGATTCCGTCAGCGCAACTTACGATTTCGATCGGGTCCACGCGAACGATTGTGCAGATTGTGACAATCCCAAAACAGGGTTGATCGACAGAATTACCAGCGAGATTGAGATCAGCGGTGACTTTGACGATGCGCAACGACGGCGCCTGACTGAAATCGTCGAGCGTTGTCCGGTGCACAAAACTCTAACCGGGCGCCTAACAATTGCCGACAACACAACATTCTCTTGAAATCGAGCTCTCCGGACTCGCTACCCAACCATGATGGAGCCGACTATGAAAAAGTTTGATGCAATTGTTATTGGCGCTGGGCAGGCCGGCCCCTCGTTGGCCGCAAAACTTACCCAAGAAGGTCTCCGTACTGCGATCATAGAGCGTCAGCTATTCGGTGGAACCTGCGTGAACGTTGGCTGCATTCCGACCAAGACGTTAATCGGTAGCGCGCGTATCGCCCAGCTGGCACGTGGAGCTAGCGCTTTTGGCGTTGATACCGGTGATATCGCCGTCGACATGCTGCGTGTTAAAAGCCGCATGAATCGGATACGCGGTGAAGCGAATCTTGGTGTCACTGAGTGGCTTGAGGCCATGGACAACCTCGAGATCATCCACGGTCACGCAAAATTTATAGGGCCAAAGCGAGTTGAGGTTGAGGGATGCATTTTGGAAGCAGACAAGATTTTCATAAATGTTGGCGCACGGGCCCGTGTGCCTGACCTGCCGGGCTTAGAGAAAGTTCCCTATCTGACGAATTCAACAATGTTGGATGTCGACTATGTGCCTGAGCATCTTATCGTAATCGGAGGAAGCTACGTAGGCCTCGAATTCGCACAGATGTATCGCCGTTTTGGCAGTCAGGTGACAGTTGTCGAGATGGCGGAGCGTCCGATTCCTCGTGAAGATGACGACATCTCCGGCGCCGTACAAGATGTCTTGGAAGGGGAAGGCATTCAGTTCGAACTGTCCGCTGAGTGTGTGAGTCTAGCTAGGAGAGGATCAACTATCGAAGTGTTCGCCTCCTGCGACGATACGCAGCGAAGTGTTATTGGCTCACATGTCTTGCTAGCGGTTGGCCGTATACCCAATACGGATGACTTAGGACTCGAAGCAGCTGGCATCGACACCAACGCACGCGGCTTTATCAGTGTCGACGATGAACTAAAGACTACAGTCGACGGCGTTTGGGCGCTTGGCGAAGTAAACGGTCGTGGGGCGTTTACACATACGGCGTACAACGATTTTGAGATCGTTTCGGCAAATCTCTTTTCGGATAGTCCTCGGCGTGTTTCAGATCGTGTCGAATGCTACGGAGTATTTGTCGATCCACCATTGGGCCGGGTTGGTATGACAGAGCGTGCAGCGCTTGACGCCGGATTCGCGGTAAAAACCGGTAGACGACCGATGACGAGTGTCGGTCGCGCTCTCGAATTTGGTGACACGCGGGGATTCATGAAGGTCCTTGTGGACGCTGAGACAGACCAGATACTCGGCGCCGCAATTCTGGGGCTTAATGGGGATGAAGCCATACACTGTATTATCGATGTTATGAACGCGGGGCTGCCTTACACAGCCATTCAACGTTCCATGCATATTCATCCGACTGTGTCTGAATTGATCCCAACAGTGTTCGGCGATCTCACCATGACGGACTGAGAAGCCGACATGCTCTTATCGTTCGATGTCTGTCGGAGTAGGGCGACCAGAGCGTTTTCAGATGGGTGTTCCTAAATCCGGTTTTGATACCACCAGAGGTGGGGCTTTTGGCGAATGGGTGGAGGCTTTACCATGCAGACGGATCAAAAGTGACGACTCACGTATCAGCAAGACCGAGCACCGCGACAACGGTATTACTGACGGTCACCGCAATGCTCGCATTTGCAGCAAATTCACTATTGTGCCGCCTCGCACTAGGGACTCAGCTTATTGACGCAGCCAGCTTTACGACTATCCGTGTTGTTTCCGGGGCGCTGGCCCTGTTGATGCTGGCGCTGCCACAATGGCGAACAGGCATACACGTGCCGGTCGACTGGCGGGCTGTCTTGAGCCTTTTCATGTATATGATCTTTTTTTCTTTCGCCTATCTTTCGCTCAGTGCGGGTACTGGTGCGCTAATTCTTTTCGGCGCCGTTCAACTCACGATGTTTGTCGTCGCATTACGTAATGGTGAGTATTTCCCGTTTTCGTCGTGGAGCGGTCTCGTTATAGCGATCCTGGGACTAATTTATTTGGTGTCTCCAGGAGTCACCGCACCGGATCCTTTAGGAGCGGTATTGATGGCCATCGCAGGGGTCGCTTGGGGCGGCTATTCGTTGCTGGGCAGAGGTGTCAATGATCCCCTAGTAGTGACCGCTAGCAATTTTATCTATTCGGTACCGCTAGCCATTGCTAGCAGCCTGCTGTTTCAAAACGACATCAAGCTCTCAATGAGCGGTATTGCCCTGGCGATCGTCTCCGGGGCACTCGCGTCGGCCGTTGGTTATGCGATTTGGTATTCCGCATTGCGCGGCCTCACCGCAACGCGTGCTGCAACAGTTCAGCTATCCGCTCCAGTGATCGCTGCCTTCGGTGGCGTTGTACTTCTTTCCGAACCGATTTCTCTGCGCCTGATCGTCGCATCTTTAGCGACGTTGGGTGGAGTTGCCATAGTACTCGCACAACGCACGCAGCGACCGCGCTTGGGGTAAGGGTAGAATGGTGACGCAGCCAATCGATTCATTATGGATTACCAATCATATGTTCTTCGCGAGCTAGTTGGCTTTCCTCAGACCATACTTTTAGGGTTGGACTTCGAAATTGATCAAATTCCGAAAGGATAGGAAATCATGAATAAACAGATCAAGCAACTGTCTCAAATCAGAGATGATCTAGAAGCATATGTTTTGGAATTTTGTCCTAGCTCCGGCGATGGAAAATACAATGATTTTTCAGGAGAGAACTGCAATGAAGCATTGCTTCTACTACAGAGCGCTATCGACGATCTCAAGCCAAGCGCATGAAACCCGATCGCATGACAAGTAGGTATAGTAAAATGCGAAATTACTGTCTCCGCTTACACGCCGACTTAATCAGTCGTCTAAGCCACTGGTGGGCTGGGTCCTGGGAAAAACGTTCGTGCCTGATTCGGGAGACTGTAAACGAGGGTGTTCTTAATTCTTTTGGCAGAGGCACGAGCTTTAGATATTTGGTCATCACGTGTTTGGCAAGCCGCTCTGGAACCGTAATGATGAGATCCGTCGGCGCGATAACAGTTCTGATTGTCAGAAAATTACTGATTCTGAGGCCTATCGTTCTCGAAACGCCATGACCCCGAAGCACTTCGTAAATTCTGCCTTCGCATTTGCCTGCAAAACTAAGCAAGGCATCAGGAACGGTCGCGGCGGCTCAGTCGATTGCGCCGAGTTCACCAGCTTCATAGGCAGCTACCACCGCCGCCAGTTGGTCGGCGTCGCTCATCGCGAAAGGGCCCTTTTGCACGAAAGGTTCGCGCAAGGGCGCGCCGCCGAGAAGCACGGCTTGTTCGCCTTCATCGCTTAGCAGGCGAATCTCGTGGGCGCCGAGGGTAGCCAGCGCTACGTCACTGCTGAGCTGGTGGCGTGTACCGTCGAGTTCAACTTCGATTTCGCCGCGGATGACGTGCAGCCAGGTGGCGGTTCCGAGATCGACGCGATGGGTAAACGTTCCGTTGGCCTCAAGGGCGATGTCGAGGATGGTGAAGGGCAGGGCGGGCGGTGTGGCGCCGCCGACGCCATTGCTTTTGCCCGTCATTACACGAACCCGATGGCCCGGGCCTTCGATCACCGGCATCTCTGCTGCGGCAACATGCAGCGCACTGGGCGCCTCCAGCTTCTGTGCTGCCGGCAGGTTGATAAAGATCTGTAGGGCGTGGGTGCGCGAACCGGGCGTGGGCGCTTCATCATGTAGAGCGCCGCGTGCGGCCTTTAGCCAGTAGAGATCGCCCGGGGCTAGTTCTAGGTCGTTGCCCAACGAATCCTTGTTGCGGAAGCTGCCAGTACTGTCCTCGAAGAGTACGCTCACTGCCGAAATTCCGGCATGGGCATGGGGCCCGAAAGTCGGCTCGGTCATGGTGAAGTGATCGACCATGATCAGCGGGTCCATTAATCCGTCAAGCTGGCGATGGATGAAACTGAGCGCTTCGAACGGCATTGTCAGAGGAAACGGGCTTGAGTCGGTGAAGAACGTCTCATAGCTTCCTCGGATGAAAAACCCCTTCCGCTATTTCAAGACTTCGCCAGAGATTATCCGCTTGGCTGTGATGATGTATGTGCGATTTCCGCTCTCGTTACGGCAGGTCGAAGACCTGCTTCATGAACGAGGGATTGATATCTGCCACGAGACAGTGCGGGCTTGGTGGAACCGGTTCGGCCCTACGTTCGCAGCTGAAATCAGGAAGAAGCGTTCGGCGCGGATGCGGGGGACGCTGCAATGGCGCTGGCACCTGGACGAAGTTTTCGTGCGGATCAATGGCAAAGTGCGCTACCTCTGGCGTGCCGTCGACCACGAAGGCGAGGTGCTTGAGGTGTTCGTTACTAAGAGACGAAATAGTGAGGCGGCCCTTACGTTTTTGAAGAAAGCAATGAAACGATATGGCCGACCAGAAATCGTTGTGACGGACAGGCTTCGTTCATATCGAGCGGCGATGAGAGAGATCGGTAACGAAGCCCGTCAGGAAACGGGGATGTGGCTCAACAATCGGGCCGAAAACTCGCACCAGCCGTTCCGACGGCGAGAGCGAGCGATGGCGAGATTCAGGAGTTCTAAATCGCTTCAGAAATTCGCTTCGATCCACGCTTCAGTCCATAACCACTTCAATCAAGATCGCCATCTCAACAGCCGCCAAGTTTTCAAGTCCCATCGCTCAGCCGCGTTGGCTGAGTGGCAGCGACTTGCAGCCTAAGTGTCGCGACATCATAGTCTTTGCAAACCCGTCGACTTTCCTCTGACAATGCCGTTTGGAACATTCTATCTTGTAACTAGGTGTGGTCCGAAGCCATCATAAGGGTAGGGTGGTGTGAGGGGGCGCGCTTTGAGATTCAAGCGGCTATCATTTTCTTGCGGTTTATCACGTAACTTGGCCTTGAAGGCTGGGCTATGCCTTGGCGTTCTTGTGCTCAGTTTAAGCAATACTCCGCCTGTAAAATCCCAAGAGTTACAATTCGACCTTGAAGCTGGAGACGCTACGGAAGTTTTACTGAAGTTTGCGAAACAGGCGGGTGTGCAAATCGTAGTCCCATCAGAAAGGTTGAAAGGGATAAAAGTCCCGAAAATTAAAGAAGAGATGGAGGTTCTGGCGGCGCTTGAAAAGTTACTGACGGGTTCGGGGCTTGAGATTGCGTCATTTGAAGGCAAGGTCATATTGCTTCGACCGCAAGTGGCCGAGAGTGTGCAAACCGAGACCTACTCGGACAATCCCGAAGCTCTGTTTCGTGGCCGTTCGCAGCAGCGTTCAGTCGGTAAAGCCGGTCGTATTCAAAACGAGAGATTAATCGGAAGTATCATCGTTAGCGGCACTCGAATTGTTCGAAATGGCTATGAGGCCCCAACGACGACGACAGTGCTGTCCTTGGAAACAATAGACAATGCAGCGCCCATAAACACGGCTGATGTTGTAAATATTATGCCACCGCTGGCGGGCAGCTCGACCCCGCGTACCGGCAACTTGGGCGCCAGTGGAGGTCAGGCTGGAACGAATGCGCTGAACCTCAGGGGGCTGGGCGCCAACCGAACATTGGTGTTGCTGAATGGCCGGCGGGTTGCACCTCAGACGTTGAGCGGAGTTGTAGATATTAATCAACTTCCGAATGCTCTCATTGAGCGCGTGGACATTGTGACCGGTGGAGCTTCGGCTGTTTATGGGTCTGATGCGGTCGCCGGTGTTGCCAATTTTGTCCTCGATAAAGATTTCAAAGGAGTGAAAGGGGAGGCGCTAGGCGGTGTGACCACCTATGGCGATGACCAGCAATACAAAATTTCTCTAACCGGAGGTACAGACTTTGCGAGCGGTCGCGGGCAGGTTTTCCTAAGCGGCGAACATAGCCATGTTGACGGGATAAGCGGGAATCCGCGGCCCTGGTATCGCGGATGGAAGAGTCTGAATAATCCTGGTTACGCTCCCGGTAACGGGCAGCCACAGTTTATTGTTCGGCCCAATGTCAACATAAGTACCGCCGCGCCCGGCCTTCTCATTACATCAGGTCCTTTAAGAGGCACTGTGTTTGGGCATGGCGGCGTAGTGCGTCAGTTTCAGTATGGAGCCATCGTTTCCGATCCCCTTATGGTGGGTGGGGAGCCTAACGATATTACTATGGCAACTGACCTTGACGCTCGCGTGGTGCGCCAGAGCGTCTTCGCGAGATCTGATTTTGATATTGCAGATAGTTTCAAAGTATTTGCAGAGTATGGCTATGCGTTTTCCACAACTGAAACTACGACAGCGAAGCACTTCAATTTAGGAGATATCACGATACAACGGGACAATGCATTCTTACCCGCCGAGATAAGGGGGCTCATGGAAGATTTGGATCTTTCGTCCTTTGAGGGAGGAAGCACAAACCAAGACTTAGACAACATCACCACAAGGTCACGTCGTAGCGTCACGAGATATACATTCGGCGGTAGTGGCTCATTCAATACGTTTGATACCCACTGGAACTGGGATGCTTATGCCCAGAAAGGAATCGCAAAAGTATACAATAAGGTCTTTGCCTACATCAGAGACAATTATCACAATGCGATCGATTCTGTTGTCGGGCCCAGCGGCGACATTGTATGTCGCGTGGCACTGACAAACTCTGAGCGCGATTGTGTTCCCTATAATGTCATTGGTACTGGTGTGGTCTCGCAAGAGGCTATTGACTACGTGATGGGTGTCTCTCGCCTCAATCAGAGGCTGACGCAAGATGTCGTCGCAGGTTCCGTTCGCGGCGAACCCTTTGGGACCTGGGCAGGTCCAGTTTCTGTGGTCTTAGGAGCTGAATACCGTCGTGAAGGCGTGACATCTGTCGCTAATCCTATTGCTGAGGCGAACGGATTTTTTGCTGCGAACTTTAAGGCAACAAATGGATCGTACGATGTCACGGAAGGCTTCCTCGAAACAGTCATCCCTCTTGCTAACGATGCAGATACTTTAGGCGCGTTGGACTTAAGCAGCGCTGTTCGGCTTACGGACTATAGTGCTGCAGGCACTGTTGCAACGTGGAAAGTAGGTGCGGTGTACGCGCCAAGTTCAGAAGTAAAATTTCGTGCAACTCGGTCCCGAGACATTAGGGCTCCAAATTTAAACGAACTGTTCTTAGCAGGTCAGGTTAATACGCAGAGTGTCGTCGATCCTGAGCGCAACAACGAAACGGTTGTTATCTTGCGTCCTTTGATTGGGAATACGGCTCTAAAGCCGGAAAAGTCGGACACATTAGGTGTCGGCGTAGTTTATCAGCCATCGTGGGCAAGAGAACTCGCTTTATCTGTCGACTACTATGATATTGAAATCAAAGATGCGATTGCTGTGATTAATCAACAGCCGATTGTTGATCGTTGTTTCGCGGGTGATTTGACCTTGTGTGGGGCGATCGAAAGAGATCAGACCGGATCAATTAGTTCAGTAACTGTTAAACCGCTTAATCTGCTCAAGGAGCGTGCGCGAGGTTTTGATTTAGAGGCAAGTTATCAGCTTAACCTCTCGGATATCGCGCGCAACTGGAAGGGGGACTTGTTGTTCAGAGTTTTGGCCAACCATACTATAACCCGAACAATTGATGACGGAGTAACGGTAACGGAAACGGCCGGTGATAATTCGGGTTCTATTGCGAAATGGCGGTATGTGGGGGCCGTTTCATATGTGAGAGATCCAGTCTCTCTTACTCTAGTTGGTAGAGGATTAAGCGGCGGAGTGTTGGATACGTCGTACATTCAGTGCGCAACGAATTGTCCGACCTCTTCTACAGAAGCGAGGACCATAGATAATAACCAAGTCGCAGGAGCGTTTTATGCTGATCTAACTTTCAGGTATCATTTGCTCGGCTTCGATAGCGCCCGTAAAGCGGAACTGTTTTTTAAAGTCGACAATGCTTTGAATCGCTCTCCAGCGGTGGTGGCTGGTGAAAATTCGCTCAGCTTTTTGCAAAACGGCGCAAATCCGTTCCTCTATGATACGGTCGGACGAACTTTTCGTGGAGGCGTCAGGTTTGAGATGTAGAGATCACAATCTGATTTGAAGGCAATTGCCTGTGCGTAAGGAGCTTAGTCTTGTTCCCATAAATCTCTGAAATGGCGGCGCTTGCCGCAGTCTCATATTTTAGTGTCATATAGTGCATGGGCCACGATAGAGAAAATAGAGCGGCTTGGCTCTCCAAGCATATTCTGCCTCATGAAGGTGCGCTCCGTGCATGGCTGCACCGCAAACCAAGGGGCGGCCTGGATGTGGACGATGTTGTGCAGGAAACTTATGCCATTCTGGCCGATCGGGAGTCGGTAGAAGGTATTAGAAACCCCAAAGCCTATGCATTTGAAGTTGCGCAATCGATAATCCTGGGTCACTTGCGCCGCGGTCGTATTGTATCCATCAGTACTCATCCAGATCTGGATGCTATGGGCGTTGTGATGGATGTCCCGTCCCCCGAACGACAAGCCTCCGACCGTGAGGAATTGCTTAATGTGGCCGAGATGATTGCGGCTTTACCTACCAGGTGCCGCGAGGTATTTGTCCTCCGTCGAGTGGACGGCTTGTCGCAACGCGACATTTCTCAGCGACTGGGTATTTCCGAGCATACCGTCGAAAAACACATGACAAAGGCGTTACGATTGTTGATGGACCGGTTTTCTTATGCCGGAAAAGAGCCATCCCGTGCATCTAGACCAAATAGAGGCCAGTCAATCTTTGGCCAGATCTTTCGATATGCGTCTAAAGGCGAGAAAACGGCGACTTTTCAGACCATTGGCAAGCCAAAGAAATAATACTGTGGAGACCAAGTAAGACGATGACGCGCGGCAAACAGAGTAAAAAAATAGACCAAGAGGCTGCGCAATGGGTGGTGCGTCAGGATAGTGGCGCCCTTTCGGGCGACGCAACACAGTCTTTTGACGCCTGGATGGCGGCTGATGCGCGGCATCGCGGTGCTTACTATCGCGCGTGCGCTATTTTTCTGCACTACGACCGAGCTGCCGCATTGGGCCCGGATTTCAACCCTGAATCTTTTGTGCGTAAGTCTCAGCTATTTTCGAGTCAAAGCTCTCGCCGGCGGGCCTTTCTAGGCGGCGCTGCCGCCGCCTCAATAGCGATTGCGGTTGGTTTGGGGTTTAACTTTAGGACCGTGAGATATGAGACTAAAGTGGGAGAACTGCGCACAATTGTTTTGTCGGATGGTTCTGTTGTCACGTTAAACACGGCTTCAAGCGTAGAAGTGAGTTATTCGCAAGACCACCGAAATATTCGCCTTGTAGAGGGTGAGGTCTTTTTTGACGTCGCAAAGGATGCGAATCGTCCCTTTATTGTGATGGCAGATGCTACAGAAGTGCACGCTATAGGAACGAGTTTTCTGGTTCGCGCTGTGGATAGAAAGTTGTCCCATGTTCTAGTTCGTCATGGAGTGGTGGACGTTTCATGTTCGGCGGCGGGTCAGAGACAATCAATTCGTGTGCCCGAGAATACAAAAGTAGTTTCGGGTATTGACGCAAGCGGAGAGATATCGCTGAACGGAGAGGCGATAGCTGCGGATGAGATTGATCAAGCTCTGATATGGCGAGAAGGTATGATTTCGCTCGATAATACAAGTCTAAGAGACGCAGCCTCCGAGTTCGGACGTTATAGTGATGTGCGAATTGTGATTGATGATCCGTCCGTGGCCGCACTGTTGGTTACAGGCATGTTCTCGGTGCATAACCCTGAAGATTTCGCCAACGCGGTTGGGTCCAGTTTTGGCCTTAAGGTAGAGGCTGGATCTCGCGAAGTTACGATCAAGCGATAATTTCTTATTTGTTAGAAAGCTTCTTGCGGAATTGACCATTAGCGCGGCTGATGCCGTTCTGTGGCGCTTTTGCGCGCGTGGGTTGGCTCGTGTTTCTGTTGGGATGGGAATCACGAGAGCGTCGCTCAAACCCGAAGGGAAACTAGCCTTTAGGTTTCCTAGTCTAGACTTAACAAATTAATTCTCAGATCGAGTACCGGAACCCGGCGCCCCATACATCTACGTCTGTGTAGGCGCTCTCAGTCTGCAGGCTGGGAGGCAGGAATATTTTGGGGGGATATCAAGTGTTATCATTAAAATTGAAGAGCTCTTTCGCGGTTAGTTTGCGATACGGAATAGCGCCGATCGCAATTATGTTGGCGGGGAATGCTGCAGCGCAACAACAAACTGCGCAGAGTTCACAAGAAGCCCAGGTCGAAGAGATTATCGTAACCGGTACGCGCGTTCTGCGCGACGGCTTCGAGGCGCCAACCCCGCTGACCGTTATGGGAGTGGAAGAACTCGAAGCCGCCGTTCCCGAAAACATCGCCGACTTTGTCAACGAATTGCCGTCGGTGGCTGGAAGTACAATTCCTCGCGCGTCCCAGACGAGTATCAGCAGCGGTGCGGGCGGTATCAATACGCTCGATCTGAGAGGCATCGGTAACGATAGAACCTTGGTGCTGCTGGACGGGCAACGGTCGGTGGCCTCCACGCTTAACGGAACGGTTGACGTCAACAATTTCCCTCAAGATTTGATTGAGCGGGTGGATGTGGTTACTGGCGGGGCATCGGCAGCTTACGGCTCCGACGCGGTGGCCGGCGTCGTCAATTTTATTCTCGACAAAGATTTCGTAGGTATCAAAGGAAGTCTCGAAGGCGGCGTGACGGATTACGGTGACGGCCGTAACTTTAAAGTCTCCGGTGCTTACGGCACTGAACTCTTCGGCGGACGGGGTCACTTCCTACTTAGTGGCGAGCTGGCGCATAGAGGCGGAATTCTGCATGGGGATCGGCCGTGGAACAGAACCGGCTGGACTATCATGAACAATCCGAACTACACGCCGACTAACGGCGAACCGGAACGCTTGCGTCTGTCGAATGTTGGGATGAGCACGGCTATTCCAGGGGGCATTATTACGACTGGACCGCTACGCGGCATCGCATTTGGAGAGGGCGGTGAGCCATACAATTTCAATTACGGGGATTTAGTCAGCGACCCCTACATGAGGGGCGGGGACTGGCGTGCTAGCGAGATAAGACAATTTGTTCCGCTTGATCCACGTATCAACCGCAAGAGCGCATTTGCGCGTCTGAGCTATGAGGTCACGGACAATATCGAAATATATGGTCAAGCCCAGTTTGGCGAAACCACCGTGCTCAATATTTGCTGCGCTCAATTCAGCGTTGGTAACATCAACATCCAGTCCGACAATGCGTTCATTCCCGACGAAGTTGCCGCGCAAGCTCAGGCGCTTGGTGTTACGTCGTTCCGAATGGGCAGTTTTCATGCCGACCTTCCGCGCCTGGGGTCTTACAACGTGCGTCTTACCAATCGCTATGTGGTCGGAGTAGATGGCGACTTTGATGCGTTGAACACCAATTGGACATGGAACGCTTATTATCAGAACGGCAGAACTCGTGTGTCGTCCAGAGGCACGAACCTTTGGTCGCGGGCTGCTTTCAACCAAGCTATAGATTCGGTGAGGGACCCCAACACTGGAACGGCCGTTTGCCGCTCAACGCTTACTGATCCGGGCAACGGCTGTGTGCCCTATAACCCGTTTGGCATAGGCGTGAACTCCGCATCGGCGCTGGAATGGTTGGGCATCGCGCCACTTGACGTCAACCAGGGGGGCAGCCTCAGTAACATGAAAGTTGGCGGTGCGCTGAGAAACGAGCGGTTCGTTCAAAACGTGGCTGCTTTCAGCGTCACCGGCGAGCCGTTTTCAACGTGGGCAGGCCCTGTATCAGTCGCCGTGGGCGCAGAATGGCGCAAGGAAAAAGTCTGGGGCGTATCCGACGCAATATCGCAATCCACATTGTGGTTTGCCGGAAACTACTTGCCGACCAACGGTAGCTACACTGTGAAAGAAGGCTTCCTAGAGACCGTAGTTCCCCTTGCAAGCGGCGAAGAGTGGGCAGATTCGCTGGATGTAAACGCTGCTGTGCGTTTGACGGACTATTCTACATCGGGATTTGTCGCGACGTGGAAAGCCGGCGTTACATATGCGCCCATTCCTGACATTCGCTTCCGTGCAACGCGTTCGCGCGATATTCGGGCTGCAAATCTGGAGGAATTGTTCCAGGCGGGAACGGCCAACACAAACAACGTCGTTGATCCGTTTAACAATAACATTACTACCCAGTATCTCGCAGTCCGTACCGGCAACATAAATCTGCGGCCGGAGAAGGCGGATACGACAGGTGTCGGTGTTGTGCTGCAGCCGTCGTTTGTTCCGGGCTTTAGCGCATCAGTGGATTACTACAACATCGACATCACGGATGCGATCGACCAAGTTTCGCCACAAACGATTGTTGATCGATGCTTCGAAGGTAATCAGGACTTCTGTAACGCAATTACACGTGGTGATCTGGGAACCGGTGTTAATCAAATCGTTCGGATAGATATTTCTCCGTTCAATTTCGCCAAGAATATTGCGCGCGGACTTGATTTCGAAGTCGGTTACCAGATGCCGCTTGATCGTTTGTATGAAACGTGGGGAGGGGATGTTTCGTTCCGTTTCCTGGCAACGCACTTTATCAAGAATTATCAAGATAACGGTATCGACCCCCCTGAGGATCATGCTGGAGAGAATTTCGGAAACGGACCGCCGAGCTGGTTATATCGGGCGACGTTGACCTATACGAACGATCCATTGACGGCGACTCTCATTGGCCGGGGTATTAGTGCCGGGACGCTGGATAACGATCAAGTAGAGTGCACAACGGCGTGCCCAACGTCCACGTCGAGGAACCGGACAATCAACGACAATAGTGTTCCGGCTGTGTTCTATCTTGATGCGAACCTCACCTATAAATTCCAGGATCAGGAAGAAGATGGTCGGGATATCGAGATGTTTCTGAACGTTAAGAACCTTATGGACAAAGATCCGCCGATTGTTCCCGGTGGTCCGGGCGGTGTGCCTTATTTGGGCAACCTCACAAACAGCGCTCTGTACGATACGCTAGGACGCGTGTTCCGGGCAGGCCTTCGGTTTAAGATGTGAGGTAGTAACTCTGCGATAAAAAGGGCGAAAAACACATCTTGCTATCTATTAAGTCTCGCGTCGAATGTTCTTGATTGCTAGGTGGTAAACCGGCTCTGGAACGCGAAGGAAACGGCTAGAGAGTTGTGTTTTCGCCCTTTTTCTGCACCGGCCGATTTGCGGTCATTCGCTTGGATTTAAGTGGTGACGTTCCTATATTAGAGGTCTTGATCCGCATATGAAAAATGGGAGTCGTTAATGCTCAAATTTTCTGAAGAGACCATTTCACGCGGTGATTTGTTTTTACGCGCCAGCCGGATTGCTTGCCTGAGTTTGGTGGGGGTTGGTCTGTCCGCCCAAGCGGCATCTGCGGAGACCCGGAGCTATGTCGTCGGATGGTTCACGCAAGCTCATTACTCTCAGGAGGGAGATTGCCCGGAAGGGCTGAATCCAGGATATGAGGAGCAGGTTCCGAAGAGTCTCGCTGCACTCGGGTTTTCTGAAGAAGAGATTGCGGCTCTTCTAGATGCTGAGGACGTTGAGACCCGCTACAAAGTAAGGGATTTGATCAACAACCGAGCGCGGATCGATGGAAAGCCGGCAAATGCGTACGCGCACCCGGCTGCTGTTGTAGACCCGCAATTAAAAACAGTAGTTGGTGACTACGCGTACGGGTTTGATCTGGATGCCAAAGGAGATACTCCCGGATCATTCGAAGATCCGCAAACGGGCGACAAGGGTGTTGATAACGAATTGTTCCGAGTGCTTGGTTGCATGGATGCGTTCAGAGGTACGCTAGCGAACGCACCGACATATTCAGCATGGTCTTGGACTATGATGAAGGACTCTACTCCGGCATGGCTCATTACCCTTGAAGGGGACGATTTGGAGCGCGATGGACCAATAAAAATCTACTTTGATCGAGCTATGGAATTCGTGAAATCGGATGCAAACGGCAAACCGCGCGCAGACATGACTTATCGCATTAGCCCGGACCCCCGCTCGCACAATGTGTTCGAGGGTGAAATCCGTGACGGTGCTGTGCATATTACAGAGCCTGATGTCCTTAATCTATTGCAAGACCCTTTAGTGTTTCCCGAGTTCACGCTGCACAACACTCATTTGCGTATGAAGATCAAAGATGACGGCACTGTCGATGGGATCATTGGCGGCTATCAACCCTGGCATCCGATTTACTTTGCCTACGCCGGGGGCGGGCTCGCGGTTGAGCATGACATTATGGGTAACATCCCGGGGATATATCATTTGCTGCGTCGCTATGCAGATGCGATGCCGGACCCGGAGACTGGTGAAAACGCGGCGATCTCGGCGAGTTACTATTTTGAAGCGGTTCCTGCATTTGCAGTCGCGCCCGGTCGGGCCGGCTTCGAGAGCGCTTCGGCGCAATAAGCGATCTTATGAACGGGAGTGATATGACGCCTAAACTTTCAAAGTTTGTACCGTACGCACTGACCGGCGTGTTGGGCATGTTAGGTGTGGCTGGAGCATTGATCGCGCCGGGCACCAATAGTGATCAGGCCGTTCTCGCGGCGGAGCCAGTTAGTGAGAGCTCGATGACGACGCGCCGTCTGACGTCAGAGCAATACAAGACGGTTATTGCAGATGTGTTTGGGCCGACAATCTCACTTGGCGGAAGATTTGAACCTGAGCTGCGTGTCGATGGCTTGTTCGAGGTTGGCGCGGGGTTGGTGAGTGTTTCACCCTCGGGGATGGAGCAGTATGATGCTATGGCGCGGACGATCGCGAGCCAAGTTGTCGATGAGGCGCATCGCGATTTGCTAATCCCATGCAAGCCGCAATCTGTAACCGCGCCGGATGATGCTTGTGTCAGCGAATTTGTCTCTAAGGTTGGTCGTCTGCTGTTTCGCAGAGCGCTTGCAGATGAAGAGCGACAGGCTTACGTGATGGCTGCGCGGGATGCTACGGAGACGCTCGGAGATTTTTATACCGGCCTGTCTTTGTCTCTGGGGGCAATGTTGACTTCGCCGCAGTTCCTGTTCCGTCACGAGGTTTTGGAAGATGATCCGGCTCATAAAGGTGCGTATAGGCTTGATGCTTACTCTCGTGCGTCGCGGTTAAGTTTCTTTCTCTGGAATTCGAGCCCCGACCTCCCGCTTTTGGCCGCAGCCGAAAAGGGCGATCTGTACACAGAAAAGGGTGTGGCGCAGCAGGTTGAACGGATGCTGGACTCGCCGCGGCTGCGAGATGGGGTTCGGGCATTTTTTTCCGACATGCTTCATTTCGACGGTCTTGAGACGCTTACCAAAGATACAACGATTTACCCGAAGTTTAATGCGCAAGTAGCCTCGGATGCGCGTGAGCAGACATTGCGCACACTTGTCCATGCGCTTGTCGACGCACGCGGCGACTATCGCGATATTTTCACAACGAAGGAAACGTTCCTAACACAGGAACTTGCATCACTTTATAAAGTGCCGTTGGTGAATAACGTGCCCAATGGTTCGCCGGATACCTGGCAAGCTTACGAGTTTCCGGAGAGTGATCCGAGGGCCGGCATACAAATGCAAATCAGCTTCGTGGCTTTGCATTCTCATCCTGGCCGTAGCTCTCCGACCTTGCGCGGGAAGGCTCTCCGGGAAACCATGCTTTGTCAGAAGGTCCCGTCGCCGCCGGGTGATGTTAATTTCACTTTGGTACAAGATACATCTAATCCGGTCTATAAAACGGCTCGAACACGCCTTCAGGCCCATGCCAACGAGCCTATGTGTGCAGGCTGTCATAAGATCACCGATCCAATTGGCCTAGCACTTGAAAATTTCAACGGAGCCGGCGGCTGGCAGACTAAAGAGAACGGAGAGGTTATAGACACAACGGGTTCGCTCGACGGTATTGCGTTTGAAGACGGCATCGGACTTGGTCAAGCCCTTCGCAATAACCCAGCGGTGCCATCCTGTCTCGTTGACCGTGTTTCGGCCTATGCGCTTGGTCGGACACCGTCGAAAAATGAGGCCCCGTGGATCAGAGAGCTTAAGGATCATTTTGCGGCTAATGGCTATGTCGTCCCGGCTCTTATGAAAGAAATTACGACGAGTCCTGAGTTTTTTAGAGCGTCTATGCCAGGTATGGACGAGATGAAAGAAGCTCGCGCTGGCGTTAACTAGTAGAGTTTCTGTCTGGGTATGTTGCGCTCTTCGACAGAAGCAATGGAGGAATTGAAATGAGCAATAGCTTAACGCGTAGAAGTATACTTCGGGGGGCTATGGGAGGTGGTGCGGTATCCGTGGCGCTGCCGTTCTTGGATTGCTTTTTAAACTCCAATGGAACGGCCTTGGCGGCAACCGGAGGTCCCCTTCCATATAGCCTAGGTCTTTGGTGGCAGGGATTAGGGCTGAACCCTGGAAGCTGGGAGCCGTCGACCATCGGCAAAGGGTTCGAATTGCGCAATGAACTTAAAGTTCTCGAGCCGTTTAGAGACAAGTTGAATCTTTATACAGGCACAAAATATTTTCTCGATGGACGCCCTCTTGAGACACACACCACGGGATATGAAATAGCTTCAACCGGCGGCATTCCCATGGGAAATAACTCTGGGGCTAGCCTTGATATGAACGTTGCCGATGTTATCGGCAAGAATACGCGTTTTCGGTCGTTGGAAATTTCTTTGGATGGTTCGCGAGGTAGTTACAGTACGCGCGGAGGCAGCACTAAAAATCCTTCTGAGGGCTCGCCGGTAGCGCTGTACCAAAGGATATTCGGACCGCAATTTACTGATCCCAATGCAGCCGAGTTTACGCCAGACCCCATGGTGATGGCGCGTAGAAGTGTGCTGTCGTATGTCACCGATCAACGGCAGAGCGTGATCAAGCAGCTGGGGGCATCAGACCGCGAACGCCTCGACAGGTATTTTACCTCGCTTCGTGAAGTCGAGCATCAATTGGATCTTGAGATGCAAAAGCCGGCGCCTCTGGAAGCGTGCACTGTGCCCGGGGAACCTGCAGAGGCAAAACCAGGCTCGGTGGTGATGGATGCTGACGCGAACAATCGCTTATTCGGCGCTCTTGTGGCCCACGCGCTTGCTTGCGGCCAAACGCGTGTCTTCAGCATAGATGTTGGTGCAGCGGGGCTTCGCAAGCAGGGGAGTTCGTTGACATGGCATATGCTGACGCACGAAGAACCGGTAGATGAAGCGATCGGTTACCAGAAAGAGTCCACATGGTTTATGAACTGGGCGAACTCGGCCTTTGCAGGATTCTTGAAGGAGTTGGACTCAATTCCTGAGGGGGACGGCACGGTCTTAGATCGTGTGCTTGTGCTTTGGCAAACGGATCACGGCGATGCGCGTATCCACACTATGGATGCTTTGCCCGTCATGACCGTTGGTAGCGCTGGAGGCCGCATTAAGACAGGCCTTCATGTCTCAGCGCACGGCGATCCGGCAACGCGTGTAGGCCTTACCGTACAGCAAGCCATGGGCGTGCCGATAAGTGCGTGGGGTGATCGCTCCAACGAAACATCCAAGACGATTACGGAAGTCCTAGCCTAAATACACTGCCCAATAGAGGTGAGACCATGAATATCGGTAAAAATTGGTTTGGAACGGCCAGTGTGCTGCTTGTTTCCCTTACTGTAGCCGGACACGCCTTGGCGCGTAATAGCCAGGCTCTTGAGGAGCTTGCGCCGATTGCAACACCTGAGGGCATTACGCTGCAACCGCTTGGGAAAGCGCAAGGTTATGCTCTCGATAAAGATGCAGCCGCTCGCTTGGTGCGTGAACAGATAGCTTTTGCCGACCTCGATGGCATGACTCTTTATTTCAACGATATGGACACCGAACGCGAAATTAAGTGTCTCGACGAATGTATTGTGCAGTGGCCGCCTGCTATTGCGCCAGCATACGCGAAACCGTTTAATGATTGGTCCATCGTTAAGCGTCCGGACGGCTCCAAGCAGTGGGCATACAAAGACAAGCCACTTTACACATACGCTGAAGATGTTGGAGTTGGCTCGGTCGCGGGAAACAGCCCCTATTTGCTTGCACGGGGACCAAACTCTGGTCCTCGTGGTTCTTATCGCGGCCCTCGTCCAGAAGAGAAGATGGTACCTGATGGCTGGCATGCTGCTTTAGTCTATCCGGCACTAGATGTGGCACTGCCGGCCGGTATTTCTGTGCGGGATGTCTCCGACTCAATGGGCATTGTGCTCGTCAACGATTCAGAAAGAACGCTGTATGTTTTTGATGGCGACGTGAACAACGATAGGGCGGTTTGCGGTGAGGGGCGGTGTGATTGGCATCCGCTTGCTGCTCCCCAGCTTGCTGGTCCCGTTGGCGATTTTGGGTTTGTGGTTCGAAATGACGGAGTTCGCCAATGGACCTACAAAGGCCTGCCGCTATACACCTACGCGAAGGACTATGCTCCCGGTGATGCCTTCGGCATGGGCGTGCACGATAGTTGGCACTTAGCGCATACAGTCAGATACTATGTGCCGTCTAATGTGACTGTGCAGCACAACCCGATGTTGGGCAAAGTGTTATCCACTGCCGATGGTCAAACACTGTATAAACGCGACGGATATATATTTGCATCAGGGGGCGGTCATGGTCTTCGGCATGGTGCTCCGAACCGTCCCGCCGTCGGGCGGGATATCGGCGTGGATGCCAGGTGTTTTTCCGACTGTTCTAAATGGCATCCATTTTTAGCTCCCAAGGAAGCTAAACCCCGAGGGAACTGGGATGTCGCCACGCGCGAAGACGGTACGCGGCAATGGGTTTATCGGGGCTTTGCGTTGTGGACATATAGCGGCGATAAATCGCCGGGCTCCGTCAACGCTCATGACACCTACGACATAGCCTTGAGCAATGATCCATCGGAACGCGTTAATATTGGAACGCCCTTCGATGGCGTTGGGGCTCTGTACTGGGCTGCAGTCGTCCCGTAGTAGATTTACGGTTTGCTGGCGTATCGGTGCAGAATGCGTTGCCTATCAGAGGCGGCGTAAAGCCTTCCTGGGGTGGATGCCTTGATGAGCTCGCAGTTTCAGAGCGCTAAACCCTACAACTAAAAGGCGATTTTCGAGCCGAGTACCGGAATTTCGGTTCCCGTGCATCTAGATTCACGTATGCGCTTTCGGTCTGGGGACCGGCAGCGACATTTTTTCTAGTTGGGGGACTGTTAAATGCTTACACGGAACACGCTGCGATATGGAATCGCTCCTATTGCACTCTTGTTGGCTGGCCCTGCAGCAGCGCAACAGCCAGCGGCGGTTGAGGAAATTGTTGTAACCGGCACGCGGGTCGTGCGCGACGGCTATGAGGCACCAACTCCTCTTACGGTGATGAGCGTCGATCAAATTCAAGACAGCGCTCCGGCCAACGTTGCTGATTTCGTCAACGAGTTGCCTCAGTTGACGGGCAGCACTACACCGCAGGGTGGTCGAACGAGCATTAGCGCCGGCGGTACGGGTATCAATGCATTGAACCTCAGAAATTTGGGCACGACCCGAGTTCTGGTTCTGCTTGACGGTAAGCGCAATGTGGGATCGCAGCCCACCGGTCAGGTGGACGTTAACACGTTCCCTCAGCAGCTCATTTCACGTGTTGACGTTGTCACTGGCGGCGCGTCGGCGGCGTATGGTTCGGATGCGCTTGCCGGTGTCGTCAACTTCGTCCTCGACAAGCGCTTCACCGGCATAAAAGGGGAAGTTCAAGGAGGTGTTTCCACGTACGGAGACGATCGCAATTGGAACGTTTCATTAGCTGCCGGCACACCCTTCGCTTCTGAGCGGGGTCATTTTCTGATCAGCGGCGAAGCAAGTAAAATTGACGGTATATTTGGATGCCCCCGAGATTGGTGCGAGCAGGGTTGGAACATTATTAACAACCCAGATTATGCACCCGGGAGTGGGCTACCCGAACGTCTCGTGTTGTCTCAAACAGCACCAAGCAATCAAACGCCGGGAGGCATTATCACCGCAGGCCCACTTGCTGGAATTGCATTCGGCCCCGGCGGAGAGCCTTATCAGTTCAACTACGGTGCTCTGCGCCGTGACCCTTGGATGCAGGGTGGAGAATGGCGTGCGAACGATGTTCACCAAGATATCAGCTTGGACCCCAGCGCTTCGCGCCAAAATGCATTTGCAAGGCTTAGCTACGAAGTTACCGATGATATTGAGGTGTTCGCTGAATGGAGCTGGGCTTTCAATAAAAGTCGGACTGTAACGGCCACTCATTTCAGTCCGGGAAATATCACGATCCAAGGGGACAATGCGTTTATCCCCGATGAAATTCGTACGCAGATGCAAACGCTTGGCCTAACAACACTGCAGATGGGTTCGTACAGCAGCGACTTAGAGCCTATTCAAGGCGAGAATGAGCGGACAGTCAGGCGCTACGTCGCCGGTGCCACCGGAAACTTCGATATATTCGATAGCCGGTGGAACTGGGATGTATATTACCAGTACGGCAAAGCGGGAGCCCGCAAAAGTTTCTACGACCGGATACGAACACCGTTCAACAACGCCATTGATGCGGTTCGAGATTCGAACGGTGCCATTGTTTGTCGCACTACACTTACAGATCCTGGCAACGGATGCGTGCCGTGGAATGTCTTTGGTACTGGCGTAAATTCACAGTCTGCCATCGATTACGTTGCCGACTGGTCGTATGCCTTCGAGACCAATAAGCAAGAAGTGATTGCCGGAACGGTCACGGGTGAGCCGCTTTCAACCTGGGCCGGGCCGGTTTCGTTGGCGTTGGGCGTGGAGCACCGCAAAGAGAGCGGCGGCGGAATCGAAAGCGCTATAAACGCTGCCAATCAATCCTGGGTCGGCAATCAAGCACCAACCTTCGGTTCGTATAGCGTCACCGAGGGGTTCGTGGAAACCGTCGTCCCTCTTGCCAATGATTTGCCCTGGGCCAAGTCTCTTGAGTTCAACGGCGCGGTGCGTATGACGAGTTACAGCACTTCCGGTTACGTTACGACCTGGAAGGCCGGTGCGACGTATTCACCCGTTGATGACATCACATTCCGCGCTACCCGTTCGCGCGATATTAGGGCGCCGCATCGCCAGGAATTGTTTGCGGCCGGTATTTTCACAGGAAACGTGATTGTTGACCCTTTCCGGGGCAACGTTCTTACCGACGTTCAATCACTGCTTTCGGGTAATATCAACCTCAATCCGGAGAAGGCCGACACAACAGGAGTTGGCGCCATTTATCAGCCTTCGTGGGCTCCAGGATTGAGCGCATCGGTCGATTTCTACAACATCAAAATTAACAATGCTATTGGAACGGTCGGCCGCCAAGAAACGGTTGATCGCTGCTTTCGCGGCGAACAGATTTTCTGTGACAATCTTGAATATGATGCAAACAACGTAATCTCAATTGTAAAAATTCAACCGACCAACTTCGTGAAGCAAATTGCACGGGGGCTGGATATTGAGGCTAGCTATGATATGCCGTTGGATAACCTTGTCTCTAACTGGCAAGGCGACTTAACCTTCCGAGTTCTGGCGACACGCTATCTCAAGAACTACGAAGATACAGGCAGTAGCCCGCCTACCGACACGGTCGGAGCCAATGGTGGAAGCGGCCCGCCAAAATGGCGCTACAGGTTGTCGGCTACCTATACCAACGATCCTGTGCGCGTGACTTTGACGGGACGCGGAATTAGTGCAGGGGTTTATGCCAACACCAATATCGAGTGCACTACTTCGTGCCCTGACTCTTCCAGTCTGAACAGAACGGTCAACGATAATCACGTTCCTGGCGCACTCTATTTGGATGCAGCCCTGACGTACAAAATATTAGACATAGATCAGGATGGCGCCGGCGTAGACGCGTATTTGAATGTCCGAAATCTTATGAACAAAGATCCAGCTCTTGTTGCGCAAGGTCCGGGTGGGGTTGCATTCTCCACGCCACCGTCTAACCCGCTTTACTACGACAGCTTGGGGCGGATGTTCCGTGCTGGCGTTAGATTTAGAATGTAAGGGTACGCTCTAGTCGGAGGCAATTGTGCCTCCGACACTTCCGCCTACATATTCTCTGTCAGCGCTGTTGCCGCGATGTGATAATCGAATAGGCGAGCATTCCATATCAGCCCAAGGAGTACGCAATGTACTTGAAGAGTGTTGAGTTCATTCCTAATGCAGCGATGTTTACGCCGCCGGTAATTAGAAAACTAGTCATCGGCCTTGCAATAACGTGTTTGTGTGCGGTTCTTGTCTCATGTGATTCTGGCCAACAAGAGGTGGAAAAGACGAGTCCGGCAGCTTCGGTAGGACAGATGGACCCGTTGGCTATCGAGCAATGGGCGGACAATACGTTTGGAAAAGTACTTGCTGAACGCCGGGTTTCAGCGCTGGCTATCTCCGTAACACATGGAGATGAGGTTATATTTAAGAAAGGGTATGGCTACGCTGACTGGGCACAAAAAAAGCCGGTAGACCCTGACACATCTCAATTCCGTATTGGGTCGCTCACAAAAACGTTTTTTGGGACGGCGATCGCCCAGCTTTTGGAACGAGGTCAAATTGATTCTCTTGATGACCCGGTAAACAAATATCTGAAACGGATTCAACTAGAAAATCCGTTTGGTGATGAAATCACGATTTGGGATATGTTGACACATCAGGGCGGCCTTGAACCGGTACGCACGATTTGGTCGAGTGCGGAAACCCCAAGGCCCGCACCACCGTTACCTGCGGAATACATTGCCGAGCATACCCCGCCGGTGGTTCGCCAGCCGGGCACGTTGTCGCTTTATTGTAATCCGTGTAGCGCGACGCTGGGTTTCATGGTGGAGGATATTACCGGGCAAACCTTGGAAAACTATTTGCGGGAGAATATTTACGAACCTCTCGGAATGACTCACACGGCGTTGACTAATGCTCTTGAAGCTCCGCCGAATATTGTGACTCAGTATTCTTTTGTGGATGGTCAGTCGCCGGTGGAACTGCGCTATCCGGCGATTACTCCCTATATTTCCTATGCTGGAGATATGAATTCTACAGCGGGCGATATGGCGAAGTGGATTAAAGCTCATATTATGGAGGGGCAAGGTAGCGGGTCAGCTCTTTTGCAGCCGGAGACCTTTAAGCTGATGCACACGCGCAAGCGCGGGAATCATCCCGATGCTAGTGGGTTTGGCATGCAATTTTTCACATATGACTATAATGGCGAACCCGTGATTGAGCACTACGGCAGCATTAATTTCCGATCCATGGAAATTATGATGCTCGACAAAAAAGTCGGTGTGTTTGTTACGATGGGTGGAGGCGGAGAACCGGGTGCGGACGCCCTCACAGAATCCGCGGCATCCCTTGAGCCGGTTGAAGGGCCGGTGTTGCCTCAATTGTCTCACAGTGGCGTGCGCGCCATGGTGTTGGAATATTTTCTAGGGCCGCTTCCTATGTCTAAAGACGCGGAAGTTGATGTGAGCCAGTACGTGGGTACCTATTACTATATTCCAGCCAATCAATCTCAAGAGAATGCAGGCGAAGGCATTGTTGTAAAATCTAGTGGGGATGGAGGGCTGATTGTGGATGGTCGCGGCGTTTATCGTCCGGCGGGGCCAGGCGCGTTTGTCCTAGAAGGTGAACTTCCTCCTGAAACGGGCTTTCGAGACTCTAACAAATATGTATTTGCTCCAGCAGAGAGTGGGGCAATGCGTATGTTCGCCCATATTAATGCGGGTGGCTTTGAGAAAGCATCCTCTCAGTAGAGGTGCGAGCTTACTGAAAGTGAGTTGAAGTGTAGATGTTAAATGGGAGTAGGACTCGATCAGATCAACGTGAGTATCCTGAATATTTTGCAAGAGGATGCCACGCTTTCGACGCGCGATTTGGCTCAGAAGGTTGGAATTTCGCAAGCGTCCTGCAGTCGACGCGTTAACAGGTTAAGGTGTGACGGTTACATCCTCAGGACTGTTGCCATTCTCGACCCAAGAAAGCTTAGCTTCAAAAGCGAGTTTTTTATCGAGCTAAAGGCTGATCGAATTGATAATTTGAACATATCTTCATTGTCCCGATCTCTTCGTTCTTTCCCTGAAGTCATAGAGTGCCATGTTGTGCTAGGGGATTTTGATTTCTTTCTTCGAGTTGTTGCGAAGGATGTTGAATCATTTAAAGAATTTGCACATGGCCGACTTTCCAAGCTCCCGGGTATCCTGACAGTTGTATACTATCCTGTTGTTTCAGAAGTTAAGGCTACTAAAAGCTTGCCATTGCTTACGAGCGTTGCTGAAGCTGCGTCGGCCTAAGATCGGTGTGAAGCGTAGACTTACTTGTTGTGCACGTGGTTGACTTTTTACGGTTTTAAATTCCATGCACTCATAAGTTTCTCACTGCTTATTTGAGGAGAGGGGATAATGAATTCCATTATGTCGCGGATAGTTACGGCGTTGCTATTTGTCCAAGTACTGTCGAGTCCTGCTTTTGCCCAGAGCGCGGCGGACACCTCTGACTCAGAAAAATCCAATTTAACGCGTCTGCTGGAGGCAGAGCTTTCGCGGTTTCCCGCAAAGTCCGGGATATATATCAAGCATTTGAAGCTTGGGGAAGTGGCCGGCGTTCTGGCAGATGAGCATTTTGAAAGTGCGAGTACGATTAAAATCGCAACTATGGTGCTTGCCTACCGTATGGCAGATGCTGGGCAATTGAACCTTGATGAGCGCGTAACGATTGAACTTTCAGACATGCGTGGGGGGTCCGGCATATTCAGATACAAAGATGTAGGACTGAGCCCGACAATCAGAGATTTAATTACAGAGATGATCATTACCAGCGACAATACGGCGACCGATATGATGATCGCCAAAGTTGGGGGAAAGGACAAGGTAAACGAATTTCTTAGGCAATCTGGATTCAATGTGCTGAACCAAACTCAAACAACCTACGAGTTTTTCCGCCAGAGGTATGTGGCTATTGACTCAAAGTACAGTTCACTTAGTCCCGAAGACGTATTCTCTCTTTGCTGCACAACGATAAAGAAGGACTCTCAACTTGAGGAGCGCAGAGCCATTTTGCGGGAGCAAATCGCCCAAGATTCCGCATCTTTAGATATGACCGGAATAGCAGCTGAACTCGCGTCCAATGAGCAAAGCTGGTTCGGTGCGGCAACGCCCCGAGAGATGGGCCTACTTCTTGAGGGCATTGAGCAAGGTACAATTGCCTCGCAAGAAAGCTGCGAGGAAATGACACGAATTCTGCGTGGGCAAAAGTCCGGAGAGCTGAAAATTCCTCACTACCTTCAAGTCCCTGTTGGCCATAAAACCGGCGAAACCGGCGGCGTCACAAATGATGTTGGCATAATCTATGCTCACTCGGGACCGATTATTATCTCTTTTTACAATATGGATTTAACCGGCCCGCGCGCGGAAACTGAAGACGGTATGGGCCGCGTTGCGCGGCTCATAGTCGAATATTTTGACGGCGCAAAATAGATTTCTTCTTTTCCGTGAGTATTAGGATCTGCGTTTGAAAGCTCTGAATGAAATAATTTTATAAATGGTCCGTTGCTGTGGGGCGTGTTCGCAATGAGTCCTAGAGCAATCAGAAGCGATAACGTTGGCATGATTAAATCAGGCGTGGGAGGCGGTGTGATGTATTTAGGAGTTAAATCGAGTGTAGTGACTGGCTTGTTGATTGTTTTTGCCCTTACTGCTTCGGACACTTTCGCGGTAGACAGCAAGAACGACAGGCACGAGTACGTGGTGGATGCCGATTGGCCTCAGCTGCCGTTGCCAAACAACTGGGTCATAGGCGAAGTTGGCGGCATATGGGTCGATGAGCAAGATCACGTGTGGATCGTACATCGTCCATCAACGCTGGTGTCTTACGAATTAGGAGCGGCGGCAACGCCTCCTCGCTCGGTTTGCTGTGTAGCTGCACCACCTGTTATTGAATTTGATCCTTCCGGTAAGATTGTACGGGCCTGGGGCGGGCCGGGTGAGGGGTATGATTGGCCCTCGACCGAGCATGGAATTACCGTTGATCATAAGGGAAATGTTTGGATTGGCGGAAGCGCCACGCGCCAGAGAAACGATGGAGCCCCCGCCGACGGTATGGTTTTGAAATTTACGCGCGACGGCAAGTTTTTACTGCAGATAGGCCATGCAGGCCCCTCCAAGGGAAGCCTCGATACGACACAACTTTCCGGCGCTGCTGATATATATGTCGATCCAACAGAAAACGAGGCCTATATCGCGGACGGTTACGGAAATCACCGCGTCATCGTTTTTGATGCCGACAGCGGTAAGTTCAAGCGCATGTGGGGGGCATACGGTAAACCACCTACCGACAATGCGGTGTCTCGTGATGGTCCAAGAGATGAGCGCCCCCAGCAGTTTCGTAATGTGCATTGCGTAGAAGTCGCACGCGATGGATTTGTCTATGTCTGTGACCGCGATAACAATCGTATGCAAATTTTTGAAAAAGATGGAACTTTTGTAGCCGAGCACTTCTATCTGAGGGATACGCAGGGGGCAGGTACCGTTGGAAATATCAGCCTGTGGCCGGATCGTGATCAAAGCATCATCGCAATTGCCGATATTGGAAACTTTTTGATTCGCCTAGTTGATCGTGACAACGGTGATATTATTACTACGTTCGGCCATTATGGTAGCTATGCAGGACAGATGAATCGTCTTCATCAGGCGGCATTCGACTCTCATGGCAACCTTTTTACCTCCGAAGCGGCTGGCAAACGTGTGCAGAAGTTTGTGCATCGAGGGGCCCGCCCTTAAGACTGTGATAACCGCAGTTCGGAAGAGTCAGAAGTTCCTCTATTTAGGTGATGATTTTGGGAGGGCCGAAGGTCTGCGAGGAAGTCATGGTAAGATCTAAGTTATTGGGTGGGTCGTTCGGCGTTGAAATTTGTGACTTTTCGACTGCGGACCCTGACCAGGAGATGATGAGAGCGTTGCTTGAAATGTTCTACCAGCATCAATTCATGGTGATTCCTAATCAGGAATTGAGTGTTGGTCAGTTCAATACATTTTGCACATGGTTTGGCTCGCCTGAGCCGCATTTTCTCGATCATTTACGGCTGCCGGGTTATCCCGCTGTGCTTACTTTGTCCAATATGAAAAAAAATGGCCAGCAAATCGGAGTATATGAGGGGGCGTCGTTTTGGCACACTGATGTTGCTTATCGCGACCCGCCTAATTCCACAACCATCACATTTTCAGTCGTTGCACCAACAAATCCAGTAGAACTTGAAATTGCAAATATGACGCAGGCTTACGAGGCTTTGCCGGAAAGCCTTAAGCAGGAGATCGAGGGTCTCCAAGTTCTTCATCATTACGGCAATCGTGCAGATATGGACGAAAATTCTCCCTACTCCGCCGAAAGACTAACCGATGTGCAGAGAAAAAAGGTAGCGAATGTATTTCAGCCTTTGGTCATGAAGCATCCGGTTACTGGTCGAAAGGCGCTCTATGCCGTGGCAGGTAGTTCGTTTGGAATCGTGGGTATGAAGAATCAAGCGGCGTTAAACCTGCTCGATGAACTAAAGGACCACGCTATTCAGCCGAAATTTGTCCAACGATATCCTTACAAGCAGGGGGATATTGTTGCTTGGGATACGCTAGCGACAATGCATAAAGGGCCCGTCACGCGCCTGACCAATGATCCGGACAAGTCTCGTTTATTGTGGCGCATCAGCGTTACCGGTCACAATCCAATGATTCTACTGTCTAATTGAGTTTATCGATTTTGTGCGCTGCCATGATCTAACTTTTAGAGGCAAATCAAGGCAGTTGCAGATACTCACAACCAAGCTTCCGAAATCTGCAAGTAACGCTGGTTGCAAGTCCCAGATTTGGGCCTATTTTCAATGGCCTTTTGTTCGACAAAGGTTGATGCGGGTCCCCGCAACCAAAAAATCCCGTTAACTCAATGAGTTAGCGGGCTTTATTTTTAGGTTGTATCGGCAGCCCTGTTTCATGGAAGCACCATGGAAGCGCCGGTAAATAACACAGTGCTTGATCCGAGCGCGATTCGTGGAAATGAGTTAGGTTATTGAAATGGCCCTCATCCATCTAAAGCGAAGAGAACTCGTCTGGGTCAATGCAACGTATCACCCAACTGCGGAATGGATTGCCCGGCAGATCACCGAGGCCTTTCCCTGGG
>CAXBLG010000017.1:0-52157 GCA_963976395.1 uncultured Rhodospirillaceae bacterium | reverse complement strand
ACCGTTAGGGGCGCTTTAAATTCCGGGAGGTGCTGGGCCAAGTATTCGGTGAGGCGCGCGACATCAATGTCCTGGCCGCTGCGCACATCCGTCGTTTCCGAGTCGTTCATTTTGCAGTCCCATTCCGTGTCAGATTTGAGGGACTGTTGTCCCCGATTGCCCGAAATGGCAAGTTCTAATCCTCAAATAATTCCTACCGAGAGCATCAATCCAATATCCGGCCAATTTTTGAATTGAGCCCAGCATAACAATCAGCGGACGCAAAAAATGGAATTTGAATATACGCCCAAGGTGAAGGCGCTGATCGCGCGGCTCGAAAAGTTTATGGACGAGACGGTCTATCCCAATGAGCGGGTGTTTGAAGAACAGCACGCCGCGCAAGCCGACCGCTGGGACTCGCCGCCGATTATGGAAAAGATGAAAGCGGCCGCGAAGGCTGCCGATCTGTGGAATTTGTTTCTCCCGGAAGAGGGGCACGGCGCGGGGCTGACCAATCTTGAATACGCGCCATTGTGCGAAATCATGGGGCGCTCGCCGATTGCGCCGGAGGTGTTCAACTGCGCAGCTCCAGACACCGGCAATATGGAGGTGCTGGCGCGCTACGGCACCGACGCGCAGAAAAAGAAATGGCTGGAGCCGCTTCTCTCCGGTGAAATTCGCTCGGGGTTTTGCATGACCGAACCCGATGTGGCTTCGTCGGATGCGCGTAATATTCGCTCAAGCATCGTGCGCGATGGGGATGACTACATCATCAACGGCCGCAAGTGGTGGACTTCGGGCGCGGGCGACAAGCGCTGTAAAATTTTGATCTTTATGGGTCAAACCGACCCGGAAGCCGAGTCTTACAAACAACAGTCCATGATTCTTGTGCCCATGGATACACCGGGCGTGGAGCGTGTGCGCCCACTTTCTGTGTTTGGATACGATCACGCGCCTCATGGACACTTTGAGATGGCGTTTAATGATGTGCGTGTACCGGCGACTAACATGCTGCTCGGCGAGGGACGGGGCTTTGAAATCGCACAAGGCCGCCTCGGGCCGGGACGTATTCATCACTGCATGCGGGCCATCGGCCTAGCCGAACGCGCGCTGGAATCCATGCGCGCCCGGGCCAAGAGCCGCGTGGCCTTTGGTAAATCCATCGCCGATCAAGGCATGCTACGTGATGCGGTGGCGCAAAGCCGGATCGATATTGAGCAAGCCCGTCTGCTGACTTTGAAAGCGGCCTATGCCATGGACACGGTCGGTAACAAAGAAGCCAAAATGGAAATCGCCATGATCAAGGTGTCTGTCCCGCGTATGGTGCAGACGGTGCTCGACCGGGCGGTGCAGGTGCATGGCGGCGGCGGTGTGAGCCAGGTGTTTGGCCTGGCTGATGGCTGGGCGCTCGCGCGCACGCTGCGTATAGTTGACGGGCCGGATGAAGTGCACATCAACCAGCTGGCCCGCATGGAATTGTCAAAACCCTCTAAGCTATGGAACTGGGATGAGTCGAACGACCGTACCCACTAACAAGTAAGATGCAACAAGGGCGTTAATTGCGTCGGACATTGATGAAAGAATACGCAGTGAGCAAAAATAAAGTCACGACTGTTTCGGATATTGCCGCGCAGATAAAAGATGGCATGACCATCGGAATCGGCGGCTGGGGTGGGCGCCGTAAACCTATGGCCGTTGTGCGCGAGTTATTGCGCAGCCCTGTTAAAGACTTAACGGTTGTTTCCTATGGCGGCATGGATGTGAGCCTGCTGGCGGCATCCGGTAAGATTAAGTGTCTTGTATATGGCTTTGTCTCGCACGACGTTATTCCGATGGACCAAGCGTTCCGTCAGGCTCGCCAAGGCGGCGCGTTCGAGTTCCGAGAGATCGACGAAGGCATGTTGCAATGGGGCTTGCGGGCGGCGGCGATGGATCTGCCGTTTCTACCAACGCGCGCCGGGATCGGCACAGATGTTGAAACCTTAAACCCGTGGATTAAGACGGTGCGCTCGCCTTACGACGACGGTGAGTTGTTGATGGCGATGCCGGCGCTTAACCTCGACGTCACCATTATTCATGTGAACGAAGCCGACGCTCAGGGGCATACGGCCATCCTCGGCCCGGACCCGTTCTTCGACGATATGTTTTGCCGGGCCGCCAAAAAAAGTTTTGCCACATGCGAGAAACTTGTGGACACAAGCGCTTTTAATGATCCGATGAAAGCGCGGCTTATGCCGATTGAGCGCAGTGTCATCACCGGTGTTGCCGAGGCGCCGCTGGGCGCGCATCCAACGTCGTGCGGACCGGACTATGGCATAGATGTGAAACACATTAGTGCTTACACCAAGCGGTGCGCCGCCAAAGAGTTTGATGCTTACCGCGATGAGTTCCTGACCAAAGAAACTCACGATGCCTATATAACGTCAGTCGGCGGTGCGGATCATATCCGCGCCCTGTCTCTGCCCGTATTTTAAGGAGGTGGCCATGACAAGTTCCAACCCCGCCACCGATTACACACTTGCTGAAATTTGTATCACGGCAGCAGCTGAAACCTGGCGTAACGACGGCGAAGTTTTCGGCAATGGATTCGGACCGGTGCCGCGTATTGCCGCAGCGCTCGCAAAGCTCACCGTAAACCCCGATTTATTGCTCACGGAAGGCGAGGCATTCTTGGTTTCCGAGCCGGTTCCGGTCGGCCCGCGCAAGGGATATGCCCCTAAGATTTGCGGATGGATGCCATATGCGAAAGTGTTTGATCTGGTGTACGGCGGCAAACGTCACGCCATGACCGGGCCTGTGCAAATTGACCGCTATGGGCAAACCAATATCAGCTTCATTGGCAACGCGGATAAACCCAAGGCGGCGTTGCTTGGTGTGCGCGGATTTCCGGGCAATACGATCAGCCATGCCAACAGCATGTGGGCGCCGAGCCACGACAAGCGCACTTTTGTCGAAGGCGAAGTCGATATGGTGGCTGGCGCGGGCTATAATCCCGCCCGGTTTAAGGATGGCCGCCGGGGCGACAAAGTGGACCTGCGCCTGATCGTGTCCAATCTCGCGGTCATGGATTTTGGCGGCAAAGACAGGGCGATCCGTGTGGTGTCATTGCATCCCGGAATCAGCTTTGCTCAAGTTCAAGACAACACCGGTTTTCCGCTAGAAGGCAAGGACACTTGCACGGAAACGCCAGTGCCGACCGAAGAGCAGCTTAGGCTTATTCGCGAGGTGATCGATCCGCATGATGTGCGGGCAACAACCTTCAAGGACAATCCCCATGGGGACGCAAGGAGGCGCGAAAATGCCTAAGAAGGGATCTGCCAAGCTAGGTGTGGACGGCACGCCGCTGCGCAAGGAAGCGGCCAGCAAGGGTGTGTACGAGGAAAAGAATCCGGTCCTGTATGAAACGCGAGGGCCGGTTGCCATCCTCACCTTGAACCGTCCGAAGTTTCACAATGCGCAGAATGCGCAGCTTTTGTATGCGCTCAATGATGCCTTTACGCGCGCGGTCGATGACGATGCGGTCAAGGTGATTGTGCTGCGCGCTGCTGGGAAACATTTCTCGGCCGGTCACGATATCGGTACACCCGGCCGCGATGTGGGTCGTTCGCAGCCGAAACGCGCGACAGTCTGGCCCGATCATGTGAACAAGCCCGGCGGCGAGTTTTTTTATGTGCGCGAACAGGAAGCTTATTTGGGACTTTGCCGCCGCTGGCGGGAATTGCCGAAGCCGACCATTGCCATGGTTCAGGGCGGCGCAATCGCCGGTGGTTTGATGCTGGCTTGGGTGTGCGATCTGATCGTCGCTGCTGACAATGCGTTTTTCTCCGATCCTGTCGTACGCATGGGTCTGCCGGGCGTGGAATACTTTGCGCATCCGTACGAGCTTAACGCCCGCATTGCCAAGGAGTTTTTGTTCCTGGGTGAGCGGATGTCGGCCGAGCGCGCCTATCAGATGGGCATGGTCAACCGCGTTGTTCCGCTTGAGAAACTTGAAGAAGAAACCATGGCCATGGCCAACAAAATCGCGGCCATGCCGCGCATGGGCCTGACGTTGACCAAGCAAGTGGTGAACCACACCGAGGATATGCAGGGCAAGCGCACGGCGATGGACGCTATATTTGCCTGGCATCATTTCGGTCATGCCCACAACGATCTCGCGGGCGGTGATTATCTGGGCGGCTTTGACGCGAAGGCTATGGCAAAGTCTCAGCGGACATCGAAAGAGTCTGCAGCAAAAAAGAAAGCGCCGTCTAAAAAAGTACCCTCGAAGAAAACGACGAGCAAAAAACCGGCGCGTAAAAAAGCCAAAGCAAAGCGGTCGTAGGTTAAGTCAGAAGTATGCACCCCGCCCTCAACACAGCGCTGCAGGACCGGCTTGGTTGCCGTGTCCCGATCATCCAAACCGCCATGGGGTGGATTGCGACGCCTGAACTGGTGGCGGCCACGGCCAATGCCGGGGGGTTCGGGTTTCTCGCTGGCGCGACTATTCCGCCGAAAGAAATTGAAGCGGCCATTGTTAAAACCAAAAGTTTGACCAACCGCCCGTTCGGCTTGAACTTTCATATGTATTTGCCCGGCGCGGACGAAGTAACGGACCTTGTGCTGAAGCATGGCGTGAAGGCGGTGAGCTATGGACGCGGACCTAGCAAAAAGATGGTTCAGAGCCTGAAGGACGCAGGCGTGGTCTGTATTCCAACCGTGGGCGCGGTGAAGCACGCGGTTAAAGCTGCTGACCTGGGTGCGGATATTATCGTCATTCAGGGGAACGAAGGCGGCGGCCATACTGGTTCGGTTCCGACCTCTCTGTTGTTGCCGCAGGTTTTAGATGCGGTGAAGGTGCCTGTTGTTGCCGCCGGCGGGTTTCGCGACGGGCGCGGGCTGGTTGCCGCGCTTGCATTCGGTGCAGTGGGCATCGCCATGGGCACACGCTTTTTGCTGACCTCTGATAGTCCGGTGCCGCGTGCGACGCTGGACCAATATCTGGCAGCGGAAGTCGATGAGATCATTGTCTCCACCAAGCTTGACGGCTTGCCGCAACGGATGATCCTGAACGATGTGCTGCGGCGCTTAGAGCAAACTGGTCCCTTGGGTCTGATCTGGTTGGGTATGCGCAGCGGCCTTGCGTTTCGCAAACTCACAGGTCTGTCTTTTTTCGGGCTGATGCAGTCGGCGCTCGCGATGGCGCGGTCCAGCGGCATGACCCTGGGGCAAACCTTGATGGCGGCCAACGCGCCGGTGTTGATCCAGAGATCTGTGGTGGAAGGGCGCCCAGCCGAAGGGGTTTTGCCCAGCGGTCAGGTGGCGGGCGTTATTGATGATCTGCCCAGTTGCAAAGATTTGATCGACCGCATTGTTGCGGAAGCAGAACAGAGGCTCGCCGTACTCAATCCGGGCGCGGCGCCGACACAAGCTTGAGGAAATGACCCATGTCCTTTGATGTAAATATTGCGGATGGAATTGGTGAGATTGTTATCAATCACCCGCCTGTGAATGCGCTGGATACGGCGGCCTGGAACGCATTTCCGAAAGTGATTGCGGAAACCGGCAGTAATCCGGATGTGCGTTGTGTGATGATTCGCGCCGAAGGTAAGGGGTTCTGCGCCGGGGTGGACATCAAGGAGATGCAAAAGCATCCGGAGCGCATCACCGAACTCAATCGCGGAAACTATTTGACTTACAAAGCCGTGCGGGCCTGCGAAGTGCCGGTGGTCACCGCCGTGCATAATTATATCATCGGCGGCGGCGTCGGTATTTCGGGCGCCAGTGACGTGATCATTGCGGCCGAAGACGCCTTTTTCGCATTGTCGGAAATTGATCGCGGGGCCATGGGCGGCGCCTCGCATCTGTCGCGCATGATTCCTCTGCATAAAGTGCGGGCCTTGTTTTTTACCGGCAGCAATCTCTCGGCGCAGGAAGCCTTTCGTCTCGGCGCAATCGAGAAAGTCGTGCCCAGGGATAAATTGATTGAAGAGACGCGCGCGTTCGCGGCGGTGATCGCCTCCAAGTCACGCAAAGCCCTTGTGCTGGCGAAGGAGGCGTTGAACGGAATCGAGGCCCGGGATGTCGATACCGACTACCGCTTCGAGCAAGGCTTTACCCTTGAAATGTACATGCACCCGGATTCGCAAAAATCGCGGGATGTTTTTGTTAAAGAAAAGAAAGCGGCCGACTTTAAATCATGACCATGGACCTCGCGTTCACCGATCAAGAGCGAGAACTTCGCGCCGAGGTCAGGGCGTGGATGAGTGCACACGTGCCCCAAATGCCGCTGGCGTCTATGGACACCCGTGAGGGATTTGAGCAGCATCGGGACTGGGAGCGCACCTTGCATTCGGGCCGCTGGTCCATGGTGACGTGGCCAGAGCAGCTGGGCGGGCGCGGGGCTAATCTTATCGAGTGGCTGATTTTTGAAGAAGAGTATTACCGCGCCGGTGCGCCGACGCGGGTGAATCAAAACGGAATTTTTCTGCTGGGTCCGACGCTTATGGAGTACGGGACCGAAGCGCAGAAAGAAAAGTTTCTACCGCGTATGGCAGCTGGCGACGATATATGGGCGCAGGCCTGGTCCGAGCCGGGGGCAGGCAGCGATATGGCGGCGATTCGCACCAAAGCGATTCGTGACGGTGATCATTATGTGATCAACGGTCAGAAAACCTGGTCCACTCGTGCGGCCTTTGCCGATTGGTGTTTTGGTCTGTTTCGCACCGATCCCGATTCGCAGCGCCACAAAGGGTTGTCCTTTGTGCTCGTGCCTTTGTCCACGCCGGGAATCACCGTTCGACCGATCCCGCAATTGGATGGGCGTACCGGTTTTGCTGAGATTTTCTTCGACGATGTGCGCGTGCCCGCCGAGAACCTACTGGGCGAGGAAGGGGGCGGCTGGGGCGTTGCTATGTCCACCGCCGGGTTCGAACGCGGTTTGATGCTGCGCAGTCCCGCACGCTTTCAGGAAACCGCGCGGCGGTTGGTCGCGCTGTACAATGCCAATAAAGATAAGGTGAGTGCGGCGACAGGCGAGCGGGTGGTGCAGGCCTGGATGGATGCCGAAGCCTATTGCCTGAATACCTATATGACCGCGAGCCGTTTGATTGCCGGTGGAAGCATTGGGGTCGAGGCCAGCCTTAATAAAATCTTCTGGTCGGAGCTGGATCTGGCCATGCACGAAACCGCCATGGGCATCATGGGCGCGGAAGCTGAACTCATGCGCGAGACGCAAAGCGCCCGTGCAGCCGGGGATTGGCTGGGCGGGTTTTTATTCTCTCTGGCCGGACCTATTTATGCGGGAACCAATGAGATTCAGCGCAATGTAATCGCCGAGCGTATGCTCGGTCTTCCACGCTGAGACGGCGGTAGAGAAATATGGATTTTCGGTTCTCCCAGGATCAGCTCGACTTTCAGGACTCGGTCAAGACGTTTCTGGCCGGGGAATGTACGCCTGAGCACTTGCGTAAATTGGTTGAAACCGAAACGCGCCGGGATGCCGAACGTTGGCAAAAGCTTGCGGAGCTGGGACTGACCGGATTCTTTGTGCCTGAAGACCTTGGCGGCCTTGGATTAAGCGAGGTTGATTTTGTTTTGATCGCCGAGGCCTGCGGTGCGGCGGCATTGCCGGAAACATTGGTTGAACAAGCCGCTGTTATTGTACCCTTGCTGGCCGCGTGTCCTGCCGCTAAAGCGCGCGATGATGCGCTCTCTTCGTTTGCTGAAGGGACACTGCAACTCGCTATAAAAACGCCGGGCCTGCATTATGTCAGCGATATGCATACCGCCGGCGCGCTTGTATTCGCGGGCGATAATTCCAGCGTGATGTTGGCGCAGGGGGCAGATGTTAGCGCAAGTGCGCAGACGAGTATTGATCCGTTGCGCTGCCTGTTTGATGTCTCGGTTAAAGGCGGGCAAAAGCTTGCTGATGATAGCGCCGCCCTTTGGGCGCGGGCGTTTGAGCGCGGAGCGCTATTCTCCGCCGCACAGTTAAGCGGTCTTGCTCAGAACATGATTGATATGACGGTCGCTTACGCCGGGCAGCGCACACAATTCGGCAAACCCATCGGGTCTTTTCAGGCGGTGAAACATCATCTGGCCTCGGCCCAGGTTGCGGTATCCTTTGCCCAGCCCGTGGTTTACCGCGCGGCCTATGCGGTTGCGCACGGCGCGGCGGATATGTCCGCCGCAGTATCCCACGCGAAGATCGCGGCAGGGGATGCCGCCATGACCGCATCCAAGGCGGCGATCCAGTGTCATGGCGCTATGGGGTACACCTTTGAGGTTGATCTACATTTATGGATGAAACGCGCTTGGGCTTTGATCGGAGCCTGGGGCGATCGCGACTATCATATGAAGCGTGTTGCTGATTTTACACTTGGTGCAAATGCACCCATCGGTGCGGATTTGACTTTTTCTGCCTTCGATAACGCCGGTTAATTACAGGAGATATTCATGCGCGAGGCCGTCATTGTTTCCACTGCCCGTACCCCTTTGGCGAAATCCTACCGGGGGGCGTTCAACGACACCGAAGCGCCGGTTCTCAGCGGCCACTGCGTACGCGAAGCTGTCGCCCGCGCGAAGATCGACCCCGGCGAGATCGACGACGTCATCATCGGCTCAGCGGTTCAGCAGGGCTCGCAGTCCTATAACATCGGTCGTTTGACCACTGTAACGGCGGGGTTGCCCCACTCTGTGCCCGGCATGAGCCTCGACCGTCAATGTTCATCCGGTTTGATGACCATTTCGACAGCGGCCAAACAAATCGTTTGCGACAACATGACGGCGGTTGCAGCCGGTGGTGTTGAATCCATCTCGCTTGTGCAGACGAAGCATAAAAATACACACCGTGCGATTTCGCAGGCGGTTACCGATATCTCACCGCATATATATATGCGGATGATCGATACGGCCGAGGTGGTGTCCAAGCGCTATAATATCAGCCGCGAAGCGCAAGACGAATACTCCTTGCAATCACAACAGCGCACCGCAGCTGCGCAGAGGGACGGCAAGTTCAGTGATGAAATCGTGCCGTTGTCGACGGTGATGACGGTGACCAATAAGGAAACCGGCGAGACTTCGACCAAGGCCGTGACGCTCGATCACGACGACTGCAACCGGCCCAATACGACTCTTGAAGGCCTTGCGAGCTTGAAGCCGATTAGAGAAGGCGGGTTTATCACTGCCGGTAATGCCAGCCAGTTGTCCGACGGCGCATCGGCCTGTGTGTTGATGGAGGCCAAGGAAGCCGAGAAGCGGGGCTTGCAGCCTCTCGGTGCTTACCGGGGCATGGCGGTCGCCGGATGCGATCCTGATGAGATGGGCATCGGGCCCGTATTTGCGGTGCCAAAGTTGCTTGAGCGCACAGGCGTAAAGATGAGCGATATCGGCCTGTGGGAGCTGAACGAAGCGTTCGCCGTTCAGGTGCTGTACTGCCGCGATAAATTAGGGATTCCCGACGAGATTCTGAACGTCAACGGCGGGTCTATCGCCATCGGCCATCCGTTTGGGATGACCGGCTCGCGTATGGTGGGTCATGCGCTGATTGAGGGCCGTCGCCGCAAGACCAAATATGTCGTCATCACCATGTGCGTCGGCGGCGGTATGGGGGCGGCGGGTTTATTTGAGGTGTATTAAGGCGGAAGCGCCGAAAGGCTCCGCCTAAGAAACGCTGGCTGGGGCGCCTGGATTCGAACCAGGGATGCCGATACCAAAAACCGGTGCCTTACCACTTGGCTACGCCCCAACAAGCGGCGCGGACATTAGGAAATTAAGCGCGCTGCCGCAACGGTGAATATCCATCAATTCACAGCCTTAGAGGTTCTCTAGTGCCTCAATTAGGGTTCCGGGTGTCAGAATTTGCGGCAGAATTTGGGCTTCAGTGCTGCCTGGCGCGTACAGTACGTAAAGCGGCACGCCGTCGCGGCCGAGGCTGCGCAGGGTTGTGCCGATTTCAGCGTTCCGATTGGTCCAGTCGGCTTTCAGATAGGCGACATTGTGGAGCGTAAAGGCCTCTTCAACCTCGGTGGTGGACAAAGCCACCCGCTCGTTGACTTTGCAGGTAATGCACCAGGCGGCCGTGAAATTCACGAACACCGGACGATTTTCGGCGCGGAGCGCGGTAAGGCGGTCCTGACTGAAGGGTTCGCTGATCCCATCGGCGGCTGCGTTTTGGCCGGCCTCTGCGGGCGGGCGGCCACTGATCACAAAGATGAAGGCGATGGCGGCGGCCATGGTGAGAGCCGCTGCGGTTGTGCTCACGCGGCGGCCGGTTTTAGATGATTTCGCGGCCGCATCCCATAACCAGGCGGCAAAGCCGATCAGAACGAATCCGCTGAGGGCGGCGGCGAGGCCCATTGAGTCGACTTGCTGGGCGAGGACCCAAAACAACCATGCAGCAACCCCGTACATGGGAAAGGCGAGAATCTGTTTCAGGCGGTCCATCCAGGGGCCGGGGCGAGGTAAGGCCTTTGCCGCGCCGGGGGCGAACGCCAAGATCAGGTAGGGCAGGGCAAGGCCGAGTGCGAGGGCTTCAAATATCAGTACGGCCATTGCCGGAGGTTGGGTGAGGGCAAAGCCAATGGCCGCACCCATAAACGGCGCCGTGCACGGTGTCGCGACAACAACCGCCAGCAAGCCGGTAAAGAAAGCGCCGGTAGGGCCTTTGCGCATGGTTAGGCTTTGTCCGGCGCCCATGCCCCCGGTGATTGTAAAGACGCCCGATAGGTTCAGTCCGATTGCCAGCATGACGTATGCCAGGGCGGCGACGAACGCCGGAGCTTGCAATTGAAAACCCCAGCCGACCGCATCTCCGCCGGCGCGGAAAGCGAGCAACACGCCGACAAGAACGCCGAAAGTAACCATAACGCCTGCAGTGTAAGCGAGGCCGTCTTTTCTCAATGCGCTCGCGTCGGTGGTTGAGCGGCCCATGAAACTGAGCGCCTTCATGACCAGAACGGGCAACACACAGGGCATGGCGTTGAGGATGATGCCGCCGAGGAAGGCGAACAATAGAGCAAGACCAATGGGAAGGGCGTTTGCGGCGTCGACCGTGGACGGCCCCGTCCAAACAATTGGGGCGTCAAAAGAGTACCCTATCGTTGCGGCATCGCTGCTGCTTGCCTTCGCACCATCCAACACAATCAAACCCGAAGCGTTGGCAATATTGTCGGCGTCATAGCCGGTTGTTGTTGTAATTTCGATCTGATCGCCCGTGATGTTCACGGTCTGCGGTGCGGCATTGTCGATTAAGCCATCCGTGTAGGGGAAAAATACAGCATTTGTGAACTCACTCGCGTTAGCTACCGTCTGCGCTGTGAACGTGACGGTATCGCCGCTCCGTGTAGCTTTGACCGGCCACGGCGCGTCTTGCGGCAAGGCGGCGCGGGTTGCCGCAATTGCGGCTCCGGCGGCTGTGTTCGTAAGCAGCGGATCGGACTCTATTCGAATAGGCAGTGAAAAGGTGCCGTCCTCGGGAATGCATATCTCTTCGCAGACCAGCCAAGTTGAATCGGCGCTAAGCTCAACGTCACTAGGTCCAGTATAAGCGGGATCAATTTCAAGTTCCGTCAGAAGCAATACTTTTCCGTGATACCCGAAGTTCATCAGATCGCCGTAAGGGATGCGCTCGGGGGCAGGCCAATGAATATCACCGGCGGTGATGCCGTCGGGCAAATACCAGCGGATGGATGTGGGCAACCCGGAATCGCCGGGTGTGCGCCAGTAGGTGTGCCAGCCCGGCTTGATGTCGAGGGCGAGGGCCACCCATAATGTTTCGCCGGGCGCAACTGCGCCGTGTTCCGCCATAAGCTCGCCGCGCACCTGCGGCGTTTGAAATACCGCATCCGCGCGGGCATTTTCGGTAAACGACAAGATCAGCGCCAAGACGCTGAGCACAGCAGTGGTGAAAAAGGACCGTTTCATGCCAGCGAACATAAGGCAGCGCCCGTGCGAATCAACTTACAAATGCGTGTGGCTCCTGAAACCTAACGGATTGTGTGCTTAAGAGGCGGTCAGAACCCGAGCGGGCGCGACCCACCACTCCGGCTGTCCAGAGCTGATCACGTCGGCGGCCGTTTTCGCGGCCTGAGCATCTGCGAAAACCCCAAAACAGGTCGGCCCGCTGCCGGAGAGTCGTGCGAGTAAGCAGTCAGGGCTGTTTTCAAGGGCGACGAGGGTTGCTGCGATACTGGGCTCAAGTGCCATGGCCGGTCCGGCTAAATCGTTGCGGTGTTCCTTAAGAACGCCCGCAAGCGCACCGGCATCTTTCAGATCGTTGAACGAGTTCCGTGTTAGGGGCGATGAGAACCCCGGCAGCGCGGCGAACACGTCTTTTGTCGCTAGGGGTCTTCCGGGATTAACAAGCACTAGCCAGCATGCAGGGAGCGTTGGCACGGCATCCAGATTCTCGCCAATGCCGGACATAAAGGCGGGCTGCCGGTGCACACACACCGGAATGTCGGCACCAAGATCGGCAGCAAGACGCGCGTTCGATATGAGTGCGGGATCAACCTTCCAAAGCGCGCCGCAAGCTCGGAGCGTTGCCGCAGCATCAGATGATCCACCGCCGATACCGGAGGCCACCGGCAAATTCTTTTCGAGACGAATGAGTGCGCCATCGGAACGACCCGTCACGTCTTGCAAAAGGCGCGCGGCGCGCAAGACCAAATTGTTCGGCTCATGCGAAAGAGCGCTGCCGAAGGGCCCGGTGACCTCTAGCTGCAGAGTGTCGCTTTCCGAAACGGTGACGCGGTCGCCGATGGCTGCAAACACGACAAGCGAGTCGAGGAGGTGATAGCCGTCGTCGCGGCGTCCGCAAACGTGAAGCGCCAGATTAATTTTCGCCGGTGCGTTATATGTAATCGCGCAGGAGAGGTCCGCGTCTGCGGTCATGGTCGTCCGATCGTCAGGAGTAATCGCGAAGACAGTGCGCGGCTGTTAATTTCTCGCGAGGCCCCGTTCGAGCTTCGCTAAAATCGCCTTGCGCTGGTCCTCTTCCGGGTCGAGGGTCAGTGCGCGTTCCCACTGGAAGCGCGCTTCATTGGTGCGGCCGACCTGCCAGTAAACGTCGCCCAGATGCTCGTTGATAGTTGCGTCCGCTGGAGCCGCCTCCACTGCTTTTTCCAGATGCTCTACGGCGTTGTCGTATTCGCCCATGACGTACATGGCCCAGCCCAAGCTATCCATGATGTAGCCGTCGGTTGGGTTCTTCTCGAACGCCATTTCGATCAAGCGCCGGGCTTCTGGCAAATTTTCGCCGCGGTCGAGATATGAGTACCCGAGATAGTTAAGCACGCCGGGATTTTCTGGATTGAGTTCAAGCGCTTTGCGGAAATCTTCCTCAGCTCTGTCCCACTTCTTGGACCGCTCCAGTGCGATCCCCCTCATGTAGTAGGCGGCCCAGTTGGCCGCGCGGTTTTCGGGGTATAGCTTGAGCGCAGCGTCGTAAGCGTCAACGGCCTCTTCAAAATTCTGCTGCTGACGAAGCAAATCTCCCATGGCGATGTGCACTTCGGGCCAATTCGAATGGCTGCGTGCAACGGTCTTCAATGTGGAGAGAGCATCTTCGATGCGATCCATCCGAGCAAAGTTTTCGGCAATCTGCATTTGTGATTCCAGATACCCCGGCGCTGATTTTTTGACAGCGCCAAGAATCTCATTGGACTCTAAGTAGTGGCTACGCGCCGCCAAAGTGATGCCGACAAAACGCCGGGCAATGATCATGCCCGGATCGAGATACAAGGCCGCTTGGGCGTAGGCGATAGCCATCTGCGCGCGGTAATCATTGGGCCGTGCCCGCAATAACATTTCCGCACCAGCAAACAACGCTTCAGCCATGCCTTCGTTGGGCGTTATGTCTTTTGAGAAAGATTTGGGATCGGCGAATGACTCGACCGTAGGTGATGGGCCGTTGACCGCTTGATACCGGGCGATGAGGTCTGCGGCTTTGTCAGTATAGCCAAGACGGTGATATCCGCCGGTAACGAGGCGCACCATCGAAATACGCCGCTCGTTACTGTTTACCGCAAGTGCCTCGTAATGTTCGAGCGCAGCTTGGTCTTTGCCGTAGAATTCATTCAGCAATCCGGACATGGCGTGCACCAAGTCCTCCATGTCGCTGTAGGACTCCATGGATGCAAGTTCACTGAGGGTCTCTTCGACGGTGTGTGTCGGAGCCGCGCCCCAGGCGCGCAGCATCGGTAAGGCGAACGCATTGACGCTTTGGCCGGAAATTTTATCTATGTAGGCCCAGGCCTGATCGTATTCCTTTCGCTTGTAATGCTCCACGGCCAGAACGACCGGAGCCAAACCTTGCCGGGGTAAAAGTTCATATGCTTTTTTGGCCTTCGGGACTGCAGCCTTAAAGTCTCCCATCTGCGCGGCGAGGAAATAATTTTCCTGCAGAAGGTCCGTGTTGTCCGGGTCGATGGTAAGCGCTGCATCAAGATAGGTGACTGCGCGCTGCGTATCGGTGTTCGCATCAGCGTGACGTGCCGATAAGAAAGCAGCCGCGAGGCCTGATGTCTCAATGTCGCTTGAACCTGGTCGTCCGCTGGCGACATTGTCGGCCATTGTGACCCAAACAGCGGTTGCGGCGACGGCCGCCATGGCAGGCAGCACGAAACGGCTAATTTTGGAAAATGTGTAAGTCATAAAGCGGTTGTCACCCGTGAATTCACGCGGCCAAAAAGGACCTGATTTCAAGTGCCGAGCCATACCCTCGAAGGAGAACTTCAATAGCGCGCCATTTAGGCGATATTACGGCGTCGGTTTTAGTCCCTAATGGTAAGGTTCTCACAGCCGCGAGAAAACCCCCCATCACATATTAGGGTAATTGGGTCCGCCGCCGCCCTGGGGCACCGTCCATGTAATATTGCGGCTTGGATCCTTAATATCGCAGGTTTTGCAGTGCACGCAGTTTTGAGCGTTGATTTGAAAGCGTTTTTCGCCTGATCCCTCGGCCTCGACCACTTCGTAAACCCCGGCCGGGCAGTACCGCTGTGCCGGCTCCGCCCATTTGGGCAGATTGACGCCAATAGGAATCGCCGGGTCTTTAAGTTTGAGGTGAGCCGGCTGATTCTCTTCATGATTGGTCGAAGAGACAAAAACTGAGGATAGTTTGTCGAACGAGATTTTGCCGTCGGGTTTGGGATAGCTGATCGGACTGGCCTGATCAGCGGGCACCAAAGTATCGGCGTCGGATTTGCCGTGTTTCATGGTGAACGGCAGGCCGATGCCAAGCTGATTCATCCACATATCCAGGCCGCCGATGAGCAGTCCGCCGAATAGACCGAGTTTGCTCCACAGGGGCTTCACGTTCCGTACGCGCTTCAAATCTTTGTAGATCCAACTGGCGCGATAAACCTCGGGGTAGGACGTGAGCTCGTCCAAAGACCGGGATTCACCAAGGGCGGTGTAGGCAGCCTCGGCGGCCAGCATACCGGTCTTCATAGCGTTATGGCTGCCTTTGATGCGCGGCAAGTTTACAAAGCCCGCCGAGCAGCCGATGAGAGCGCCGCCCGGGAAGGTCAACTTGGGCACCGACTGCAAACCGCCTTCGGTGATCGCCCGCGCGCCGTAAGAAATACGGCGGCCGCCTTCCAGATAAGGCTGAATCGCCGGGTGATGTTTGAAGCGCTGGAATTCGTCGAAGGGCGACAGATATGGATTTGTGTAGTTCAGATGCACAACGAAGCCGATCGCCACCTGATTGCCTTCCAGGTGATACATAAACGAGCCGCCGCCGGTCGATGAGTCGAGCGGCCAGCCCATGGTGTGGGCTACAAGTCCGGCTTTATGCTTTGTCGGATCAATCTCCCACAGTTCTTTGAGACCGATGCCGAATTTGGGCGCATCGCTGTCTTTGTCCAATTCGAATTTTCGGATGAGTTCCTTGGCGAGGGATCCGCGGGCGCCTTCGGCGATGAAGGTGTACTTGGCATGGAGTTCGATGCCGGGTTCGTAGGTGGCGGTTTTCTCGCCGTCCTTACCGATTCCCATATCGCCGGTCGCGACGCCGCGTACCGCACCCTTTTCATCGTACAAAACTTCAGCCGCGGCGAACCCGGGATAAATCTCGACGCCAAGCTCTTCGGCCTGTGTAGCTAACCAGCGGCAAACGTTGCCAAGGCTAACGATATAGTTGCCGTGATTGCTCATCAGCGGCGGCATCATGAAGTTGGGAAAGCGAACCGAGCTTTTCTCGGTCATGAAGATAAATTTATCTTCGGTGACCGGGGTGTTGAGCGGCGCGCCCTTGTCTTTCCAATCGGGGATCAACTCGTTCAGAGCGATGGGATCGATGACCGCACCGGATAAAATATGGGCGCCGACCTCAGAGCCTTTTTCGAGCACGCAGACGTTGATTTCTTTGTTATCAGCGGCGGCCATTTGTTTCAGGCGGATTGCGGCGGACAGCCCGGCGGGGCCGGCTCCGACGATGACCACATCAAATTCCATTGCTTCGCGTTCGCTCATAACCCACCCTTTTTTGAGCCGCCCGGCTCTTCGTTATATTTATATAAGTACATGTATTAGCGGACTTTAAACCATCGCACTTAGAGGTCAGGTATACCCTGCGCCTTGCGTTCGTCCAAGTGGGCCAGAGTCGTCTTAGAGTCGGGGTTACTCCTTCGTCGATGCCGATAGCCAAGTTCGACAGTGCAAGAATTCTCTCACGCTTCATAAGAGGTATGCATCAACCATCAGAAAATGCCGGATGCTCAGACCTATCGGATCAAGTCTCGGTCGTCAGGGTGCGCGGAGTCTTGAAGACTCTGCCCGTTTGTCCTTGTTTTGTTCTATTGTTAGGGCAGAAAGGAGCCAAGACATTACGCCTAGCCTTGTTTCCTCTTGCGACCTAAGGCAAAAAGCACCATCTCTTCGAGAGCCTTCATCCCGAATGCCGCCGAAAACAATGCTTTTCACAGGCCTTTGAACCGAGGAAACGTTTGTGCGCACCAATCCCAAAGTTATCGCTGCCGTGACCACATCCCTTTTTGCAGGCACCCTTGGTGTTCTGATCGCCGTGGCGGGCTTCGGTGTTTTGCGGGTGGTGGAGCAAATGCTTGAGGCCGTCGGCATTCTTCCGCTGCGCTGGGGTGAGAACAACGTCACACTCATGTTGGAAATCTCCGGCGTTCTGAGTTTGCCGGTCGTGGTGTGGTTCGGGCTATGGTTTTACCGTAAAGCCGTCTCGGGAGAGCGCAGTCTTGAGGGCTACAAGTACACGCCACCCACATAAGCTAGATCTGGATCACGGCATCACGATCCATCTCAGCCCGTAAACCACAATAGAAAATACACCTAAGCTTGCGAGCCAAATGCCCGCGAACCATAAAATTTTGCGAATGCTTGGCGATAACTGTTTCATATAGCGCGCTTGATCCGATTACGGTGGGTTGGGCTGTTTTTAATATGATACATTGAAGCCTCCGTTGAGCGAACGTAGGGATTGGTTATGGACTTCGATCCGGTTTTATTAGCTCGCATACAATTCGCCTTTACGATTTCATTTCATATCATTTTTCCGGCCTTCACCATCGGACTTGCCAGTTATCTGGCTATGTTGGAATTTTTGTGGCTGAGAACGCGAAAGCCCGTTTACAAAAATCTTTATAAGTTTTGGCTTAAAATATTTGCCATTTCTTTCGGCATGGGCGTGGTTTCGGGAATCGTTCTCAGTTACCAATTTGGCACAAATTGGAGCGGTTTTTCGCATCTGGTGGGCAACGTTCTCGGGCCGCTACTGGCCTACGAAGTGCTGACCGCCTTTTTCCTGGAAGCTTCGTTTCTGGGCATCATGCTGTTCGGCTGGGAGCGGGTAGGAGATCGTCTGCACTTTGCTTCGACCTGTATCGTTGCTGTCGGTACGTTGTTATCGGCGTTTTGGATTCTTGCCGCGAACAGTTGGATGCACACTCCGGCCGGTTACGAGATTAAGGATGGACTGTATTACGCCCAGGACTGGCTTAAAATTATTTTTAATCCGTCTTTTCCCTACCGATTTGTCCACATGATAGTTGCTGCCTATCTCACCACGGCTTTTACGGTCATCGGTGTGGGAGCATGGCACCTGCTGCGCCGCAGCCATGAGGAACCGGCGCGGGTCATGTTCTCGATGGGCTTGTGGTTCGTTCTGATTTTTGCACCGGCTCAACTTTTCATCGGCGACCTGCATGGGCTCAATGTTCGTGATACGCAGCCCGCTAAACTCGCGGCCATGGAAGGGCATTGGGAAACAGGCGGTCATGTGCCGCTCTTACTCTTTGCCTGGCCGGATGAAGAGGCCGAAGAAAACCATTTTGAATTCGGCATCCCTAATGCAGCGAGTTTGATTATCACTCACTCGATGGATGGCGAAATCACCGGTCTTAAAGACTTTGCGCCGGAAGACCGCCCGCCCGTCGCTATCGTGTTCTGGAGTTTTCGGATCATGGTGGGGCTGGGCACTTTGATGATCTTTATCGCCCTGGCCGGTGTGGCCTTACGATTTCGCGGAAAGGTCTACACAACGCCGTGGTTCCTCAAGCTCGCCGTCATTTCTATTCCTTCCGGGTTTATTGCGGTTCTTGCCGGCTGGTTTGTCACCGAGGTTGGCCGTCAGCCGTACATCGTTTATGGGCTTATACGCACGATTGAGGCAGCATCTCCTGTGCCCGGCAGCAGCATTGCGGTTTCGTTGGCGCTGTTCGTTATCACCTACGGCATCGTATTTACCGCCGGCACCTATTACATCCTAAAGCTGGTAAGGCGCGGGCCCATCAGCGATGAGCCGGCCGAAGCGGATCTCACATCGCGTCAGCCGCACATCTTTCCGGGCTCCGCCTCAAAGCGGGAGGCATAAGTCATGGAATTTTACCTTCCGATTATCTGGGGCGGCATTATTGCTGTGGCCGTTTTCTTATATGTGGTGCTGGACGGATTCGATCTTGGGATCGGTATTTTGTTTTTGTCTCGTGAATCGGAAGATGAACGAGATGTGATGATGAACACCGTTGCGCCGGTTTGGGACGGCAATGAAACGTGGCTGATTATCGGCGGTGCTGGACTAATGGGCACTTTCCCAATCGCCTATGCCACAATTATGCCGGCCCTTTATTTGCCGCTGATGATTATGTTGATCGCATTGATATTCCGGGGCGTAGCTTTTGAGTTTCGTTTTAAAGCCGACCGTTCAAGAAAGTTCTGGGACTTGGCGTTCTTCGGCGGCTCGTTTACAGCCACGTTTTTCCAGGGCGTTAATCTGGGGGCCTTCGTTCAAGGCATTGAGGTCACAGAAGGGATCTTCACCGGCGGGGCTTTTGATTGGCTGACGCCGTTCACCATTTTAGTCGGGCTGTCGCTGTTGCCGGGTTATGCCCTGCTCGGGTCCACTTGGCTGGTCATGAAAACGGAAGGCGAGTTGCAAGCTCATGCGAGGCACATGGCCAACAAGCTCTTCATAATTGTTCTGATGGCTATGGGTGCAGTAAGTTTATGGATGGTGGCGTTTGATCAGGGTATTCGCGAACGTTGGTTCTCGCTGCCCAATATTTTCTTTCTTGCGCCCGTGCCGGTGTTGACGGCGGCGGTTTCGTTTAATCTTTGGCGGGCCTTGCAGACAGGCCGCGAGACCATGCCCTTTGTTATGGCGATTGTTCTGTTCGCGTTGGGATATATTGGCCTTGCCGTCAGCCGTTTTCCTTATGTGGTTCCACCGTCTATATCCATCTGGGATGCTGCGGCGGCTCCCAAAACGCAAATGTTCCTGCTAGTGGGCACTCTGATCATATTGCCTGTTATTCTGGCTTACACAGTTTATGTATACCGGGTGTTTCGAGGCAAGGTGCGGATCGGTGATGGCTATCACTAAGAACTCTTACTATAGAGGCGCACCTTGCAATTTGAAGCTCGTCCACCGCACACTTCAGTTATGAATAACGCACCCGAAACGTTCGCGAGCGACCCGGCGGCCCTACTGCGTTGGTATGCAGAGGCCGGTGTGGACGAGGCCATTGGCGAGACGCCTATAGATCGTTTTCAGGCGAACGCGGACATGGCGGCCACCGTGCCGGTGGCGCCGCAAGTGGTGCAAAGGCCTACGCCGCCACGCCCGACGGCTCCGCGACGTCCGCAGCGTGACCTTGGTGAAGCTGTCCAGAGCGCGACTCATCTTGCCCAAGCCGCGCAGACGGTTGAGGAACTCAAAGCTGCGGTTGAAGCTTATGATGGCTGTGGTCTGAAGAAATTCGCGAGCAGCACGGTCTTTGCCGACGGCAACCCGAACGCACGTATTATGTTTATCGGCGAAGCGCCGGGCGCGGACGAGGACCGTCAGGGAAAGCCCTTTGTCGGCGTATCGGGACAACTTCTCGATAAAATGCTTGCGTCTATCGGTCTCGACCGGACGACCAACGCCTATATCACCAACATTGTATTCTGGCGGCCGCCCGGCAATCGGTCGCCGACAGATCAGGAAATATCGTCATGCCTGCCCTTTGTGCAGCGGCATGTAGAACTGGTGGACCCGGCCGTGCTGGTGTTCGTCGGTGGACTGTCGGCGAAGGCGTTGCTCGCCAAGCCCGTAGGGATCACCAAGCTGCGCGGACACTGGTATGAATATGAAACGCCGGGGATGGTGCGACCGGTGCCGTGTACGGCATTGTTTCACCCCGCCTATCTGTTGCGATCACCTCAGCAAAAGCGGTTTGCCTGGCGCGATCTCCTTGCCATCAAACAGAAGCTGAACGCCGCACCACCGGTATAACGTCACAACTTAAGAATTTGGATTTTCCGCACATGGCCGGACTCGATGAAAGCCAAACATTTATTCCTATCAACATCGCCGTGATGACTGTATCGGATACGCGCACGCTTGAGACCGATACATCAGGGGCCGCGCTGATCGAGCGTCTGGCAAGTGTTGGTCATAAACTCGCCGACCGCGCCGTTATAACGGACGACGTCGCGGTGATCGTCGCCAAGCTTAGGGAGTGGATTGCCGACCCTAATATTGACTGTGTTATAACTTCAGGCGGAACCGGCGTTACTGGGCGTGACGTGACGCCTGAGGCTTTCGCGAAAGTGTGCGAGAAAGAAATTCCCGGCTTTGGTGAATTGTTCCGCTGGGTGAGTCTCAAGAGTATCGGAACGTCTACAATCCAATCTCGCGCCACGGCAGGGGTTGCCGGTGGGACGTATTTGTTTGCTCTGCCAGGATCGACTGGCGCGGTGAAGGACGGATGGGACGAAATTCTGAAATTCCAACTCGATATCCGTCACAAGCCCTGCAACTTTGTCGAGCTTATGCCTCGCCTGACTGAGCATTTGACAGGCTCAAAAAAGAAACCCACCTCGGCGGCCTGACGGGCACAGTTTCCATGCCCGATTTCGACCTAGAGAACGCATATATAAAAACCCATCCCGGCGCCGTTGTCGCGGGCGTGGATGAAGCCGGTCGCGGGCCCTGGGCCGGTCCCGTCGTTGCCTCCGCCGTTATTTTGAATATCGATGAATTGCCTGCAGATCTGATTGACGGGCTGGATGATTCCAAAAAATTGACAGCCCTGCGCCGCGATGTGCTTTTTTCGGCGCTGCATAATTGTGGAGCGGCGACGATCGGGGTGGGTCAGGCCGATGTGCAGGAAATTGATACACTTAATATCCTGAAAGCCACTTACCGCGCGATGGAACGTGCGATTGATGATCTTGGGCATGAGGTGAGCTTGGCGTTGGTCGATGGTAACCGGGCGCCGCCGTTGCCATGCGCTGTTACTACGGTGATCAAGGGCGACGGTAAAAGCTTGTCCATTGCCGCGGCCTCGGTGATCGCAAAGGTCACGCGAGATCGACATATGACCGGTTTGGCCGCTGCATTTCCGGGCTATGGCTGGGAAACCAACATGGGCTACGGGACGGCGAAGCACCAAGATGCAATCGACCGGCTTGGGGTTACGGATCACCACCGCCGGTCGTTCGCACCGATCAAAGCGGCCTTGGGTGCAAATGGCTCTTCGGAGTCCTCTTAGAAAGATTTTTGCTAAATTATTTTCATAATTTTTCATCGCCCCTCTAGGGGTTGAGTCCGAGAGTCGTGTGAGACTCTACATCTAGCGTTGGCCCAGTCGCGGCCTTTACATCCCCTAAACCTTTGATTCTTATGATTCTTCGTGACGGACCCCAACGCTGTCCGAAGCGACGGCGCACATCAAAGAGGGTCCGCGCAACGGGGCTTCCCGCCCGAACAACCGCTTCGCGGGGTTGCGGGGTGGGGAGGGAGTACTGCCTCAGGTTTCGGGGGCGCACGCAATTTTAAGGGCGCGGCAAACGCGCCGAGAATTTAGGTCAGGGACCCAAGACTATGACTGCAAAGAAAACCATCGCCAAAAAGCCAGAGACTTTCAAAACAAATGTGATCTATGGCGGTGATTGCATCGATGCCATGAACAAGTTGCCGGAAGGCAGCGTCGATCTGATTTTTGCGGACCCGCCCTATAATTTGCAACTCGGTGGAGATCTGCGACGGCCCGATAATTCGCGCGTTGATGGTGTCGACAACGATTGGGATAAGTTTTCCAACTTTAAAGCCTACGATGATTTCACCCGTGACTGGCTAACAGCTGCTCGCCGTATTTTGAAAGACACCGGCAGCCTTTGGGTGATCGGTTCCTATCACAACATTTTTCGCGTCGGGTCGATCTTGCAGGATCTCGACTATTGGATGCTCAACGACATTGTCTGGCGTAAATCCAATCCCATGCCTAATTTTCGCGGCACGCGGTTCACGAATGCACATGAGACGATGATTTGGTGCTCGAAGTCTAAAGATGCGCGCTACACCTTCAATTACGACGCCATGAAAAACATGAACGACGGATTGCAGATGCGCAGCGATTGGACGCTGCCCCTGTGTACCGGAGACGAACGTTTGAAGGGTGACGATGGTAACAAGCTGCACCCAACCCAAAAGCCCGAGTCTTTGCTTTACCGGGTAATTATGGCTGCGACGAAACCCGGCGATATTGTTCTCGATCCCTTCTTCGGAACGGGGACAACCGGCGCGGTCGCCAAAGCTCTGGGCCGCAAATATATCGGTATTGAGAGAGACAAAGACTACATCGCTGGTGCGCGCGCACGTATTGCGCAGGTCAAGCCGGTTGCCGATGAAAAGCTGCTGATGACGCCGAGCAAAAAATCTGAGCCACGCATCCCGTTTGGCACTGTGGTTGAACGTGGCTTGCTGCGGGCCGGTTCCGTGCTTTCAGATCCAAGCGGGCGGTTTACGGCGCGGGTGCGGGCGGATGGAACGCTGATTTCGTCCGATCACCGGGGTTCTATTCACCAAGTCGGAGCGGCCGTGCAAGGTGCGCCCGCCTGCAATGGATGGACGTTCTGGCACGTACGGATGGGGACCGACCTTGTCTCTATCGATATGTTCCGCCAGAAAATGCGGGCCGAACTTACGACCGGCGTTCAGTAGCGGGATGCACTAGCGCGGCTACTTGCCCTCTTGCCACCAAGCCAGCATAGCGCCGGCCATCACAAGAAGCAGAATAAGAGCTATGGGTGCGAGAGGTGTTTGTGTGACGCCGCTCACGACAAACTGCTCATTGGCTCTAAGGCCGAGCCAGCTTGATCCATGCGCGATCCGGTCGGGGGCAACGCGGCGCACTGCCGGAGCGGTTCCGCCTTCCAGCCAATACACGCCGCCATCTGCCGCCTGCACTAACGGCGTGACGCGATCTGCAGTCGCGACCACGTCATAGGTTTCGAGGGGATTGGGCGAGCCGATCGCGGCGACAGTGGTGTTTGTGCCGTCGGTCAGTTGATACAGGCCAGGGGCCTCAATTGGAATTTGTGCGGTAAATTTGCCCGTGCCGACATCTTCGGGAATGACGGTTTGTTCTTGTCCGGAAGGTGAGGTGACCGTCACCGGCACAACGTCTTCGGTTAGGCTGCGCCGGGTGATTACCAAAGCGCCGCCGCGCACTTCGGCGGAAAGATATTCTTCTTCAAGTTCGGGTTCTTTCATCAGCCAGTGCGCCACCCGGCGGAGAAGTTCCACCTGGGGGCCACCGCCGTCGAAGCCCTTGCCCCACAGCCACACCGTGTCGCTGAGAAGCAACGCGACCCGTCCTTCGCCGACCCGGTCCAAAATCAGCAGGGGTTCGTCTTCACGGCCGGTCATCACCGGCTCCCCTTCACTGGGCCGCACTTGAATTTGCCGTAGCCAGCGGCCCCAGTTGGGTTCTCCGTCCTCGGCATCACTGGCCAAAGCGCCGGCCAATTCGGCCGTCACAGGATGGCGCCGGCCAACAGCGCTTAGATGCGGGCGAAAGGCGCCGGCATATACGCGGCCCGTCGGCTCTGCCGGTAAAATGCTTTGCAGGGGTCCGCCGAATAAGGAAAAGCTATCCGAATATTCCGTACCCACCGCCAGCATCACCGCGCCGCCATTACGCACATAATCGGCGACATTGGCCATGAACTGGAACGGCACGAGGCCTCTTTGGCTGTAGCGGTCGAAAATGAGCAGGTCAAAATCGTTCAGCTTTTCTTCAAAAAGCTCGCGAATGGGGAATGTGATCAGCGCTAGCTCATTCAAGGGCGTGCCGTCATCTTTGTTGAGCGGCCGAAGAATGGTGAAATGTACAAGGTCAACGTTGGGGTCGGACTTTAAAAGATTACGCCAGGCGCGCTCGCCCACATGCGGCTGTCCGGAAACAAGCAGCACTCTCAAGCGGTCGCGTACACCGTTAATCGTAATCAGCGTCCGGTTGTTGGCTTCCGAGAGTTCGTTAACACCGGCGGCGACTTCCACTTCAAAAACATTCGCGCCGGCGTTTTCGATAGGCAGCGGAACTTCAGTGGCTTCGCCCGCAGGTAAAGTCAGAGACTGAACATCGCCGCCGTTGCGTCCGATGATCACAGAGATGGGCGTGCCCTTCGGAACGGCGGTGTCTTCAACCTTCAAAACAACCATGGCCGGTTTGTCGACCAAGCCAAAGTCCGGGGCGCGCTCGACCCGGACCCGGCGATCATATTCGTTCTTTTCACCGGTCAGCAGGACATGTAGCGGGGCCTTGAGATAGGGCGCTTGAATTTGCGCGGCTTGCTCGGGCGTTAAGGTGTCGTGCACTTGGCCGTCGGTGATCAGAATGGCGCCGGCTAGACGCTGGGATGGAACGTCGCTCATCGCAGCAGTGAGGGCGCTGAAAAGGCGTGTGCCGTCTTGTCCGCCGGTTTCGCTACGTCCCGCACGAACGACACGCACTTCAAGATCATCAGCGCCGTTTAAATTTTCCCGCAACCGTTCGAGGACTTTGACCGTGCGCTCGCTTCGTTCTCCTAACTTCTGGCTGGCGCTTTCATCAACGACCACCACGGCCACGTCCTGCAAGGGCGTGCGGTTTTCGCGCATGAGTTCGGGGTCCGAAATGGCAATCAGCATGGCGAGAATAGGTAGCATTCTTAAAAGAACACCGCGTGCTCGGCGCCAAACCCCATAACCGATCAGTCCAATTGCGGCGACCACCAACAGAAGGATCAACGGAACAGGCACCATGGGGGCAAATGTGATGCCTGTCATTGTGTCAAACGCTCCATGATGGACGGCAGGTGGACCTGGTCCCCCTTATAGTTGCCGGTCAATGCGTACATCACCATGTTCACGCCAACCCGGTAGGCCAGTTCGCGTTGCCGCTCACCGCCTGGGATTACTGAGTGCAATGGGATACCGTTGGAATCGCGCGCCCAAGCTGCGGCCCAGTCATTACCGCCGATCACGACGGATGAGACGCCGTCATTTTCTGTGGACGTGCTTTCAATCAAAACAGAAGCATCTGCATAACGTCCGGGCATGCCGTTGAGGAGGTAGAAACTTCGCGTCAGTACATGGTCTTGCGGAACCTGCATTAACGGCGGGATATCGAGCAACCGCAGAATCTGATTCAGGCGAGTCCTGTTGGCGCCGGGCTCGGTACTGCCCAGGGCGCCGGTTTGATCCGGAGCATCGAAAATGATTGTGCCGCCGCTATGGAGATAATGGTTCAAGGCATCGATAGATTGTGACGACGGGTTGTCCTGGCCGGGTGTTATGCGCCAGTAGATGACCGGATAGGGCGTCAGCGAGTCGTCGGTGACCGTCGGCGCGGTCAGATTGATGCGGGTTGGTGTTCCGAGTTCTGCAGCCGTGCGCGCGGCCAGCAATTTGGTAAGGGCTTCCAGGCCCGCCGCGGCAACTCTGTCCACTTCTGTGCTGCCTGTTGAGACGTAGGCAAGGCGGGTTTCCAAGATCGCGGCTTGAACGAGGCTGTCGATGGGCTTTGCGGCATTGCCGGGGTCTTCGGCTGCGTATGTGTCTCCACCCCATGCCACCAACAGCATCACTATCGACGCGCTCGTTGCCACGCCGCGTTTCAGAAGAGCAGATGGCTCGGGGATCAGTTTTCGAAGCATGAAGCTGATCACCAAATCCAGCAACAGCAACAGCAGCGCCGCCGTTAAGAGCCAGGGCTTAAGTACGCGTTCCTGAGACATGGATGTAAAGGTCAGCCGAGTGGTGCCGATGGGCAGTTGATCCAACGGTTCAAGATTACGCAGTGTCGCAGATAGGTTGAGCGCGCGTGTTGCACCGGGCGGACCGTAAAGCCCCGGAGGGTGCTGAGGCGTAGCGTGGGATTCACTGAATACGGTGCCATCAATCGCAGTCACGGTCGGGCCGGGCGGTTGCAGGCGGCCGAAGCCGTCCATCACTGAATACGGAGCAAGAAAGCCGGTCGCATTGGCGGGCGCATCTGGAGGGATGCCGCGGCTGATATCAACAATCTGTCGCAGCATTTCAACGAACAATCCGGATAAGGGAAGGGCCGACCATTCCGGTGTTGCTGTGACATGAAACAGAACGATCCACCCTTGGCCTCGTTGCTCTGCAGTCACCAGGGGGGTTCCGTCTCCAAGCCGCGCCCAGGTTTTTGACGTCAAATCAACAGCGGGCTCCGCCAATACTTGCGAGGACACAGTGACGTCGGTGGGGACAACTAAACCTTTGAAGGGGGACGTCTCGGGGAAGGGTGCAAGACGCGCAGGTTCGCTCCACGACATGGCGCCGCCCAATGTGCGTCCGCCGCTTCTCAGTTTTACCGGCAGCAGGGTGTCTACGTTTTCCGTGAGCTGCGGACCGGCGAAGCGTACCAACACACCACCGTCCCGAATCCAATCGGAAAGGCGCGTTATGTCTTCATCAAGTATGCGGCCGCCTTCAGCCATGATGAGTACGGCCAAAGGCCGGCTGAAAAGTTCGTCCATGTCGCCCATGCGAACATCGGCGAAGGGCGAAAGCGCTTGGTCGATATAGTATGAGTTCTCCAGCAACGGCGCGGTAATGCCTTGCGATGTTGCCTGTGCAACACCAACAGGCCGTCGTTGCCACTGATCATCGGCGAGTATAGTTGTCGCAGCGCCGGGGCGGCCTTCAACATCAAACCGGGAAATGCGATTGGCGAGTTCTGACGGCATTTCAAGGAGCGCAGTCGACGTTGTTGCGCCGCTGGCAAAAGTCATAGTGGTGCGGGCGAGAACCTGATTGTTTGTATCTACAGCTCTAACCGTTTCCGCGATTTCGATTTCGCTATCGGTGGCAATGCGCGTTAGCCGTAATGCAATTGTGTTGGTGACGATGCCGCCGTTGCTGGTCACTTTACGCTCGGGAGCGTGCAAAACGAGTGCGGGTGACAACGGACCGGCGTTGATAACGGTAAGATTGCCCAAGCTATCAAGTTTTGACGCCAGCTTGGCCGCGTCATCGCCGCCCAGGCCGTCGCTGATCCAAATCGTGGACGCTGGTGTTTTGATATCTAGTTCGTTCAGTTGGCGCAGAGCGTCTGCAGGGTCTGTCGGCCAAGGTTGAGGCGCAATTTGCGCACTTATGGCGATGGCATCTCCGGCTTTCGATACTTTCGGCGGCAACAGTGCACCGGTGGCCAGCTTGGCAGTGGCCAGCAATACAACCGACTGGCCACGGCGATTCGCGCCGTCCAGAGTGTCGCGCATGACGGAGGCGCGATCTTCCCAGTTGACTGCACTCGCCCAACCGTTATCGACCACGACGATCATGGTCTCCGAGCTTTCGTCCGGCTTCAAATTCAATATCGGATCGGACAAGCCGAGGAGGGCCAGAACAAGAATCGCAAGCCGCAGCAAAATCAGCCATGGGGGCGTGTGTGCTGCGGTACGTTGAGTGGGATCGAGCCCAAACAAAAGCCGGACCGCCGGAAAGTTGATTTGCCGAACCGCCGGAGGGGTCAGGCGTAGAAGCAGCCATACAATAGGCAGTGCTGCTGCGGCTGCCAGTACCCACGGCGTTGCAAATGAAATGAGACCTAAATTCCACATACGTACTGATTCGCCGTTAATGCCGATGACCGGTTATGGCGTTGTGTAGTGCCGCCATGGCCAGTTGCGGTGAGTGATCCGTGCGGTGGATGCCGAAGCTCCAACCCGCCTGCATCGCGAGAGATTTAAGACCTTCGCGATGACTTCGTAGTTTCCCAATGTAGGCCTCGCGTGCTTCTTCGGCCCGGTCAATGACTGTGGCCCCTTCTTGCTCCATGCCGACAAAACGGACGCGGCCCGAAAAAGGTAAGCTTTCTTCTGCGGGATCCAAAATTTGCATCATATGGCCCGTCACGCCTTGGCGCATGAGCGTGTGAACCGATTCTGCAATGACATCTAAGGGCGCCAGGAAATCGCTGAATAAAATCACCGCTGCGTGGCGCGGCAAGGCAGCTGTAAACCTCGGCATTGGCGAAATATCTTTGCGCTCATCTTCAGCCATCAGTTCTGTCACGACCGCATCGGCCATGTGAGCGACGGCCAAACGCCCGGCGCGCGCTGTGCGCTGTGGTCGCCCATCACTGTCGAGGCGAATAATACGCTCGCCGCCATCGACTAAAAGCTCGGCAAGCGCGAGAAGCATAACGGCGCTGCGTTCAGCCTTGGTCGGAAGAGTCTTTGCCGAGCGGTAGCGCATCGACGGGGAGGTGTCGCACCATAGCGCGGCGGTTTGGGCGGCCACCCACTCACGCTCGCGGACGAATACAGTGTCGAACTTTCCGGTCTGACGCCAGTCGATGGCTCCGGGCGTGTCGTCTTTTGAATACGGGCGGAACTGCCAGAAATTGTCGCCGGGCCCTGCGCGGCGACGACCGTGGCTTCCCATGTTTATGGCGGCCGCAATGCGCCGCGCCGACACCAACAGGGCCGGCATGGCCGAGGCAATTGAATCCGCCTGCGTGCGCAGGCGATGACTCTCATCTTGTCTGGTTGTTGCGCTCATTGCGGCACGTCTTGCAGGCTCTTGGCCCGCAAGTCCTTAACCTGCATCCACACGCTGACAAAGTTTGTCGATCAATGCGGGTAACGTGTAGCCGTCGGCACGTGCGCCGAAGTTTAGGGCCATGCGGTGCTGTAAGACCGGGCGCGCCAAAGTCAGAACATCGTCGATTGACGGAGACAGCCGACCTTGTAAAAGCGCGCGGGCGCGAACGGCTTGCATCAGTGCCTGACTTGCGCGGGGGCCTGGGCCCCAGGCAACATGCTCTTTCACATCTTTGATATCGGTGGTGTCAGGGCGCCCGGCCCGCACCAGATTCAAGATCGCCGTGACAACGCTGTCGCCAACGGGGACTTGGCGCACCAAGTTCTGTGCTTTTAGCAAATCGCTCGCGTCTAAAACTTGTTTGGGTACCGGATCATCGACGCCGGTTGTGCGTAAAACGATTTCCCGCTCGGACTCGAGGTCGGGATACGTAATGTCCACCTGCATGAGGAAGCGGTCGAGCTGCGCTTCGGGCAACGGATAAGTGCCTTCCTGCTCAATTGGATTTTGCGTCGCGAGCACATGAAACGGCTTGGGAAGATCGTGATACTGACCGGCAACAGACACGCGGCGTTCCTGCATGGCCTGAAGAAGCGCAGACTGAGTGCGCGGGCTGGCGCGGTTAATTTCGTCGGCCATCAGCAACTGGCAAAACACCGGGCCTTGGATGAAGCGAAAGAAGCGCCGTCCTTCGGCATCTTCCTCTAGTACTTCTGAGCCGATGATATCGGCGGGCATAAGGTCGGGGGTAAACTGTACGCGCTTGTCATCAAGGCCGAGAACGGTCCCTAGGGCTTGCACCAATTTTGTCTTGGCAAGACCCGGCACGCCGATCAGCAGCACATGGCCGCCGGCCAGTAGGGTAATGAGGCTCTCCTCCACCACCAGGCTCTGACCATAGATGACCTGCTCGACGGCGGATTTGGCTTTTTGAACCAGCTCGGCGACCTGTTCCATGTCGGCGACGGCCATTTCCTGGCCGCTCTGGGTCCCTCGGCTACCGTCTTGTGTTATCGTTGCGTTCACGAGTTAACTCCACCATATGAATGTCTAACCACTTTACAGTTGGCTAATGCGAGTATGGGACGACGGGCACACACTGGAGAAGAAGAATCTCAAGCCTCCGCGCAATCTGGGGCGACTGATCATGTCGCCGCCTTCCCTCCTGATCTGTGCGGTGACTTTAACATGCGTATCGACCGCAATGGCACATGGTATTACCGCGGCACACCTATCGGGCGCCATGCCCTTGTGAAGCTCTTTTCCACGGTTCTGCGGCGCGACGAGGACGGTGTCCATTGGCTCACCACACCAGTGGAAAATGGCCGTATTGAGGTCGAAGATTCAGCCTTTATCGCGGTTGAGCTCCTGGCGGAAGGCGAGGGCCAGAGCCAAATAATCCGTTTTCGCACCAATGTGGACGACGTGGTGCCCCTGGACGCGGACCATCCCATACGGGTTTCCGAGGACGAAGAAACGGGCGAACCGCGACCCTATATATATGTGCGCAAGGGGCTTGAGGCTCGGATTGCCCGCTCGGCCTTCTACCATCTCATCGAACGGGGGCAGAGTGCGCCGGACGACGGTGAGAGTTTCGGTGTCTGGAGCGGCGGCCGATTTTTCTCGCTCGGGGCCATGAAATGAATCTGGAGGCAGCGGCTCCCCCCCAATTTCTGACGCGGGATGCGATTCGCGCGCGTTTAGCCGCCGTCGCGTCGTCCGGGCCGCGCGGTGATGTGGCGACGGCCATGCGCTTGATGGAACGAGGTGAACTGACCCCCTATGAATCTGGATATATGGGCGCCGTACCCACCAGCGGCATATCGTATGCGCGCGGGGCCGGAGCGCCCGGCGTAAAGGTGAAGCTGAAGCCTGCAGCAGTTTTAGTGCCACTGGTGCACCACGAAGACGGTTTTACCGTGCTGCTCACCCAGCGCACCGAGAATCTGTCGTCCCATGCCGGACAGATCTCCTTTCCGGGCGGGCGTTTGGAAGCCAGTGATGCGGACGCGATTGCCGGTGCGTTGCGTGAAGCCGAAGAAGAAACCGGCATTCTCCCGTCTCAGGTTGAGATTTTGGGTAGGCTCGATTCTTATGTCACCATCACCGGCTTTGAAGTGACACCGATTGTTGGCGCTGTTACGCCGCCGCTGGATTTAACGCCCGATCCCATCGAAGTGGCCGACGTCTTTGAAGTGCCGTTGGATTTTTTTCTCAACCCGGACAACCACCAGCGGGTGCAACGAGACAGCAACGGCCAAACCCGTGCGTACTATGCGATGCCCTTCGGCGACCGCTATATCTGGGGCGCAACCGCAGGTATGCTGGTAAATCTTTATGAAGCTGTGACCTCTCTTGAGGGTTAGCAGCCTCATTGAAACGGATTAAGGCATGTCGAGAATCGTGTTTACCTATTTAGTGCCGTTTCTTCTTCCCATCGCGATTTACGCCGGGTGGATTTGGTATCGCACCGGCTATGTCGCGCGTCATGGTGGGGAAGCTCCAAAATTCGAGCAAGGGCCCTGGCCGTTGATGCTTTTTCTAGGCGCCGTGCTGACCTTTGCGGTCATGGGAACGGTTGCGATGACGCAAGGGGAGACGGCCGGATCTGTCTATCAGCCTGCGCATATCGAGAACGGACGCATTGTTCCCGGACAACTCGGTCCATCTGAACCCTAAAAGGTTGCTCTTGGCACAGGCAGTCCAATCCAAATGGGACCGGCAGCCATGGATGGCGGCTCCCTCTGTTTTGCGGTTATTCGCGGCCCTCGGCGCTCCTGAAGTGGACGCGCGGTTTGTGGGCGGTTGCGTGCGCAATGCTGTCATAGGTGCTGCTGTCAGCGAAATCGATGTAGCAACGCCAGAACCGCCGGACAAAGTCATCGAGCGATTGGTTGCCGCAGGATTTAAGGCCATCCCGACAGGGATCGATCACGGCACGGTCACAGCCATCGTTGACGGAACACCGTTTGAGGTCACCACTCTGCGCCGGGATACGGCGTGCAACGGGCGTCATGCCGATGTTGAATTTACCACCGACTGGCAGGAAGATTCACGCCGCCGCGACTTCACAATGAATGCCATGTCTCTTCGCCCGGACGGCACGCTGTTCGATGAACATGGCGGTATCGAAGATGCCAAAGCGGGCCGCATCCGGTTTGTCGGTGCAGCTGCCGACCGCATTCAGGAAGATTATCTTCGCATTCTCCGGCTGTTTCGCTTTTTTGCTTGGTACGGACGTCATCCGCTCGATGAAGCTACGCTCGCTGCATGCCGGGAAGGTGCCGCTGGCTTGCGCTCTCTGTCCGCCGAACGGATACAGCAGGAAATAACCAAACTTCTTGCTGCACCCCAGCCTGCGCCGGCGATCATGGCGATGGATGCGCACGGCGTTTTGCAAGCCATTCTTCCAGAAGCGGTGGAACCTTTGACGCTTGAGGTGTTGGTGACTCTGGAAGGTGAGGCGCCGTCCTTCCCTCCGGATTGGTTACGGCGCCTCGCTGTTTTGATATCGGGCGATTCCGCCGACAGTGTTGCCCAGCGCTTAAAGCTGTCCAATGCGGACCGCGCCCGATTGGGTCTTCTGACCAAGACCGGGACGGAAATCAGCAAGGATAGTGGCGATACCGAACTGCGTCGGCTGTTTTACAAGTTAGGCGCTGCGCTGGTGGTGGACCGGACGTTACTGGCGTGGGCGCAAAGCTCATTGGGTGGTAACGGCGACGGTGCGTCCTGGCGTTCGATCCTGAGGGCTGCAGTTGACTGGACGCCGCGCCGACTTCCGATAACGGGTGATGATGTTCTGGCTCTGGGGGTGCCGCCCGGCCCGCAGGTCGGGGTCCGTCTTACCGAGATCGAGACCTATTGGATCGACTCTGGTTTCAACACGTCCCGAGACGATCTGCTGAGAGAGCTTCGCCAGCGGTGTGAGACCTGAAAATAGTAGCGGCCCCGCAGGGGGAGGGCGGGGCCGCTGTTATTACTATTTATCTGAACTCAAGGGGAAAAGCCCAGAAAGTAAGAACGGCGTCCCCAATGTGGGGAAGGGGAGAAGGGAGCCGCCGTAGTTTCTGAACAGTAGAGTCCGTACCCTTACAGAATCATGTTTTCTGCGTGAAAGTTTTGTCATGTGGCGGCGCGGAGGTCAGATCTTAAGCACCTTTTTGTGATTTGGCGGCAAACGCGCCCTGCTGGCGCAAGCCTTCGCCGAGAACAATAGCCGCCGCTGTCACGACGTTTAGCGAACGGGCACCAGCCGCCATCGGAATGTATACTCTTGCGTCTACTGATTCGTGGACGTCGGTCGGCACTCCAGCACTTTCACGCCCCAGCAACAGGGTATCCTCGGCCTCAAATTTATATTCAGCAAAGCTGTCCGTGGCGGCCGTCGAGAGCAGCACAATTCGCCCTTGGTTTTGAGCGCGGTCTTGGGTGGTGTCCTGGGGGCGGAGAGTGGAGAGAAAAGCTTGCCAGGATCTGTGGCGGATGATCTCGCAGGCTTCAGCGTAGTCCATGGCCGCACGGCGCAAGCGCTTGTCATCAATAGGAAATCCGCAGGGCTCAATAATATCCACAGGCACCTGCAAGCAGGCGCCGAGACGAAGCAGGGCCCCCGTGTTTTGCGGGATGTCGGGTTGGTAAAGGGCAAGGCGCATCGTTTTCTTACCTCTTTGAGGATTTTCGGCGATTTTATCTAGGTTATCTCGTAAACCGAATTGCGCTGCGAATGATTCGCGGTTGGCGGTTTTTCTGGTTGGCTCAAAGGCATTGCAGAACAGAGCACAGAGGCCTTTTCAAGGGGGGCCTTTTATTCTATACCCGCGACGCATAAAATTCTTATGCTTCCGCCGGTTGTGGCCGGTTGCGGCGCCTAAGAAAGAACCGGTTCTGCCACTGCGAACCAGTCCTATTTCCGGCACTCTAAGTGCTTTAGTACGAAATCGGACCATGGTTGTGCAGTGCGGTAAGAACTGTAGGGGTTGAGAAAAGGGATAGCGAACATGGCAAACACGGCACATGCCCATGCTGCCGACGCGGGGGGTGAAACCCGTCGCGACTTCTTGTTGCATTCGACAGTGGCGGTAGGTGCGGTTGGCACAGCCATGATGGTCTGGCCGCTGATCGACAGCATGAATCCGGCGGCGGACACATTGTCACTGTCCACCACCGAGTTCAGTGTCGACGGCATCGCCGTCGGTCAAGGCATAACCGTCGTTTGGCGCGGTAAGCCGGTATTTGTCCGTCATCGGACCGCTGCCGAAATCGAATCGGCCGAAACGGTCGATCTGAACGATCTGCCCGACCCTCAGGACGACACGGCCCGGGTCAAAAACCCGGAATTCTTGATCCTTGTCGGTGTATGCACCCATTTGGGCTGTATTCCGCTTGGTACAAAACCAACCGAACCGCGCGGTGATTTCGGCGGTTGGTTCTGTCCATGTCATGGCTCGCATTACGATACGTCCGGGCGCATTCGCCGGGGGCCGGCACCAGCGAATCTCGCTGTACCGCCTTACGAATTTGTGTCTGACACCACCGTGCGCGTCGGTTAAGGGGAAAATCTATGAGCACGGAAAAAAGTTTCTGGCGTAAAGCCTATGAGTGGCACGAAGAGCGGTTGCCGATCATATCGTTCATCGACAATGCCATTGGCACCAAGTATCCGGTTCCGAAGAACCTGAACTATTGGTGGAATTTCGGTTCGCTGGCGCTTGTCATGCTGGGAATCATGATTGCGTCGGGGATTTTCCTGGCGATGAATTATACTCCGCACGCCGATATGGCCTTCGACAGTGTCGAGCGCATCATGCGCGACGTGAATTACGGCTGGGTGATTCGGTATATGCATGCCAACGGCGCCAGCTTCTTCTTTATCGTCGTCTTTATCCATATTTTCCGCGGCATGTACTATGGTTCCTACAAGTCGCCGCGCGAAGTCTTGTGGTGGATGGGCATCATCATCTTCCTTTTGATGATGGCGACCGCGTTCATGGGTTACGTGCTGCCGTGGGGTCAAATGAGCTTCTGGGGCGCGACTGTGATCACCAACCTATTCTCGGCTATTCCCGCCGTCGGTGATTCTATTGTCACGCTTCTGTGGGGCGGGTTCTCAGTGGACAACCCGACGCTGAACAGGTTCTTCTCGCTGCATTACTTGCTGCCCTTCGTCATTGTGGGCGTGGTGGTCTTGCATATCTGGGCGCTACATATTCCAGGATCGAATAATCCCTTGGGGATCGACGCGGCTCCGGCTGACAAAATTCCGATGCACCCTTACTACGTCTCTAAAGACATGTTCGGCGTCGGCGTTCTTTTGCTGGTGTATTTCGCGGTCGTGTTCTGGGCTCCGAATATGCTGGGTCACGCGGACAATTACATCCCGGCTAATCCGCTCGTCACTCCGCCGCACATCGTGCCGGAATGGTACTTCTTGCCGTTCTACGCGATCCTTCGTGCAGTACCGGACAAGTTGATCGGTGTGCTGTTGATGTTCAGCTCTATCCTGATTTTGTTCGTTCTTCCTTGGCTTGATACCTCGCGTATTCGCTCGGCCACGTTCCGCCCGGTCTTTAAGATCTTTTTCTGGGTCTTTGTGGCGGACGCGCTGATTCTGGGTTATTGCGGATCGCAGCCGGCCGAAGGTTTGCCGCTAGTGCTTAGCCGTATCGGTACGGCTTGGTACTTCCTGCATTTCATTGTGTTCCTGCCGGTTATCGGCTGGCTGGAAACGCCTAAACCTCTACCGGCAAGCATTAGCGAGCCGGTCATAAAGCCCGCGGAGTAACGCCATGAAAAAGGTCATTATGGCCGCCGCGGCGGCAACTCTTTTTGTTCTTCCCCTCAGCGCAAACGCGGCTGAAGACATCCATCTCCCTGAGCAGGAGTGGAGCTTCAACGGGGTATTCGGAAAGTTTGATAAACAGCAACTCCAGCGGGGATTCCAGGTCTACCGTGAAGTGTGTTCGGCCTGTCATGAGCTGAAATACATCGCCTTTCGCAATTTTGAAGCGCTTGGCTATAGCGAAGCCCAGATCAAAGTGCTCGCAGCTGAATACGAGGTAGAAGACGGTCCCGATGAATTCGGCGACATGTTCATGCGGCCAGCTAAGGCATCGGACTATCTGCCGCGCTTGTATGCGAATGAAGCCGTGGCCCGGTCTATGTTTAACGGAGCGTTGCCGCCTGATTTGTCATTGATGACGAAGGCGCGCGCAGGCGGGCCTGACTACGTTTATAATTTGTTGTTGGGTTACGAAGAAGCGCCGGCCGACATCGAACTTGGCGACGGCATGACGTACAACAAATACTTTCCAGGCCATCAGATAGCGATGGTCGAACAACTCTTTGATGATCGCGTTGCTTATGCAGATGAAACGCCTGCGACAAAGGAGCAACTTGCAAAGGATGTGACCACGTTCCTGCACTGGGCTGCGGAACCGAATCTGGACGCGCGTCACAGCATGGGCATTAAAGTCATGCTGTATACGCTGTTGTTCACGATTCTCGCGTATCTCTTGAAAGTGCGTATTTGGTCGCGGCTCGAGAAGAAGTAATCGATCTCGAGACGTTATACTGAGACTAAAAAACCGCCGGCTCTAGAGTCGGCGGTTTTTCTTTGTGTGTATGTTGAAGGCTAGACGTTAAACAGGAAGTGCAGGATGTCGCCGTCTTGCACCACATACTCCTTGCCTTCCTGACGCATCTTGCCCGCATCTTTCGCGCCTTGTTCGCCTTTAAGGGCGACGAAATCGTTGTAGGCAATGGTCTCGGCACGGATAAAGCCGCGTTCGAAATCGGTGTGAATAACGGCGGCGGCCTGTGGGCCCTTGGTGCCGCGCATAATGGTCCAGGCCCGCGCTTCCTTCGGACCGGCGGTGAAGTAAGTGATCAGATCCAGCAGCCCGTATCCGGCGCGAATAACTTGGGTCAGGCCCGTCTCTTTCAAGCCGAGGCTTTCCAAAAATTCTTTTTGTTCAGCCGCATCGTCGAGTTGCGAGACTTCCGCTTCGATCGCCGCTGATATGATGACCGAGGCGGCGTTTTCCGCCTTTGCACGTTCCTCGACTTTGGCCGAGAAGGCGTTGCCGGTTGCGGCGGAACCTTCGTCCACGTTACAGGCGTAAAGCACGGGCTTGCTCGACAGAAGTTGGAGGCCGTCGAAGATCTTACGCAAGGCGGGGTCAGTCGGTCGAACGCTGCGCGCGGTTTCGCCTTTTCTGAGGGCGGCCAACACCGGATCAAGCACCGTCATAAGGTCTTTGGCGTCTTTGTCACCGGATTTGGCTTTCTTCGCGTTTTGATCGGCGCGTCGTTCCAGGCTTTCTAAATCGGCAATCATAAGTTCCGTTTCGACGGTCTCGGCGTCACGGATCGGATCCACCGATCCTTCAACATGGGTGACGTTGCCGTCCTCGAAGCATCGCAGTACGTGGACGATGGCATCGACCTCGCGAATATTGGCAAGAAACTGATTGCCCAAGCCTTCGCCTTTGCTGGCGCCGCGGACAAGTCCGGCGATATCGACGAACTCAAGCTGCGTCGGAATGATTTTAGCCGATTTGGCGATGGAGCTGATGATTGATAGGCGCTCATCGGGAACCGCCACGCGCCCGACGTTGGGCTCGATGGTACAAAAGGGGAAGTTTGCTGCTTGTGCGGCAGCTGTCGCCGTCAAGGCGTTGAAGAGTGTGGACTTGCCGACGTTGGGTAGGCCGACGATACCGCAATTAAAACCCATGTCTATTCGGACTCCGTTGAGCCGGAGGGCATCTTGCCATCCGTTTGTTTTTGATTTTTAGGTGCAGGCGGCGTCATAAGCATGGCTACCTTCGTCATAAATTTGTTCTCGTCACCCGCGACAAGCAAAGGCGCCGCCTTTGCGACGGCTTCGAGGAAAGGTCCAAGCCACTCTAAATCGGCCTTGGAAAAATTCTGCAAGACGTGGTTCGATACGTCGCCTGCGCCGACCGGGCGTCCCACGCCAAGGCGCACGCGCCAATAGTCGTTACTGATATGAGCATCAATACTTTTTATGCCGTTGTGCCCGGCGCTTCCGCCACCACGCTTGACGCGCACCTTACCGGGGGCCAGCTCGATCTCGTCGTACACGACGATGACATCTTCGGGCGCTATCTTGAAAAAACGCAGAGCCTCGCCGACGCTTTGCCCGGAAAGATTCATATATGTGGAAGGCTTTAGGGCGAGAACTTTCTCTCCCTCTACGACGCCTTCCGCGACCATGCCTTGGAATCGTTTCCGCCACGCGGACAAGCGATAACGCTCGGCGATTGCATCAAGCGCCAAAAATCCAATGTTATGTCGATTGTGCGCGTAGGCCGCGCCGGGGTTTCCCAGTCCCACCAGAAGCCGCATGGCTGGGCCCCCTTAAGAGGAAAACGGTTCGAAGGAAACATTATACCGGCAGTCCGCCATATGTGGACCGCCGGTATAACGCGGATTACTTCTTTTCGGCCTTTGCGGCGTCGGGCTTGGCAGCTCCAGCCTTGGCGTCGCCCTCGGCTTTGGCATCGCCCTCGGCACCTGCTTCGCCTTCGGCGTCAGCCGGCTTCTCTTCTTCCACCAGCATGACTGTCGGCGGAGCGACAGCGCAGATGGTGAAGTTACGAGCAATGGTCGGTTTAACGCCGTCGGGTAGGGACACAGATTGGATGTGCACGGAATCGCCGATTTCAAGACCGGTCAAATCGATATCGATATGGTCGGGCAAATCATCGGGACGACCGCGAACTTCCACATCGTGACGAACGATATTGAGCACGCCGCCCATTTTGAGTCCCGGTGAGGCAAGTTCGTTGTGGAACCGCACGGGCACCGGCACGCGCACCAGGGTGTCTTTGTCGATGCGGCGGAAATCGGCGTGAATCGGCTTATCGGATACGGGGTCAAGCTGCACATCCATAGCCATGGTGCGCTGCTTTTTGCCGGCGATCTCTAATTCGAAGATATTGGTCTTAAAAGCCGGGTCGTGCATCAGGCCGTTAAGAATTTTGGGTTCGAGTGCGATCAGCGTGGCTTCTTCTCGGCCGCCGTATATCACGCCCGGGACGAGTCCCTGGCGGCGTGTTGCACGGGCTGCCCCCTTACCTGCCCGATCGCGCCCCTGCACTTGTAACGTGCTGGTCTTAGGCATCTACTTTCTCCTTCAAAATCAAATATATAGCTTCAGAATTTCACTTGAAGCTATACGGCGCGACCTCCAGGGGTGCCGCTGCCGGTCCTGCCCTTAAGCGGGACCGCGGTCATGTACACGGTTCCCCCCACCAAGGCAAGGTGGGCAAAGGGTTTCCGGACCCTTTCCGTTGGGCCAAGATGCCTATCTATAATCAGGGGGTACAATAATTGGTTCAGATGCAATCCACTCTTCAGAGCTCGGCAGCGCCGGCGCGCATCGCGTTCTTCGATCTGGACCGTACAATCACCCGGTCCGGGACCTATACCCCCTTTCTCTTGCACTGCACGCGGTCCAATCCAGGGCGTTACAGCCGTATTCCTGTGGCTTTGGCGGCCATGGCCGCCTATGCGGCCAAACGGACCAGCAGAGCGGCTCTAAAGGCTCGTATGCTGGATTTGTTTATTGCCGGGGCCACACGGGCCGAAATATCTGCCTGGGCCGAGGATTTTATCGATCGCTGGATGCAGATTCAGGTTCGGCCCGGCGCCTTGGCGGCGATTGAACATCACCGCCAGGCGGGAGATCAGGTTGTCCTCGCGACCGCCAGTTTCGACTTTTATGCCCAGGTTTTCGCGACTCGGCTGGGCCTAGACCACGCTATCACCACCGGCTCGGTCTGGACCGAGGCGGATCGCTTGTGCGCTGCTGTTGAGGGCGAAAACTGTTACGGTCCGGCCAAAGTTGCGGCGGTTGAACGCTATCTGTCGGGGCTGCCGTCCCGGCCGTGGTTTGCCTTTTACTCTGACCACCACTCCGATTTTGATCTTCTAAAGGCGGCGGATGAAGGCGTGGCGGTTAATCCGAATGCCAAGCTACGCCGGCTCGCAGGTGAACACGGCCTGCAAGTGGTCGATTGGGGGTAGTACGCTCGGGTAGTTTACTTTTCGGCGAGACGAAGCTGCCAAGCTTCTAAACCCATCTCAAGCGCGCCGTGACCCCGGGAAGTCTGTCTGTCCACAACGAAGTAGGCGATCTTTGGTGCGGCCTGCTTACTTAGATTCGCGCAAGTGGGTGGTAACTCGTCAGCCATGTTGACCGCCACGAGTCCCACACAGTTCTCGCATTTGTTCCAGGTAAATAGATCCGAGAACTGGCGTTTGGCGGCGCGGTTCGGTGGCGCAATGGGGTGGTCGATGCGCGGCCACTCGCTACGCGGCGGCAGCACTTCGCGGATGTCGCCGCCGCCGGCCATATGACCACACAACGTATCGACGAAGGTGTTAATCGCGGAAACTTCGGTTTCGAAGTTCGTCACAGTTGATGTCAGTTGAGTGCGGAAAAATGCTGCGGCTTCGTCGAGGTTCCCGACCCGCTTGTTGCCGCCCTGTGAAATGACAACATACTCAATGCCGTATTCACCCGGATAGGACACAAGGCACGGATTAAAAACCATTGCGCCTATTTCGCCGCAGTGCAGGCGTGAATATTCCGGAACCGTCATATCATCGGGAACGCGGCCGTCTTCGATGGCGCGGATTGTGGCGTCGGGATAGCCCGGCGGGTATATGCGGCGCAGAGATTCAAGCTCAACGGTGCGCCGGTCTCGCGGAATGCCGGTGCCGTTCTCGGCAGCCAAGGACGGTGTCGTTAGCGAAACCATGCCGCCAAGCGCGGCCATCAAAAACAGGACTTTCCGTTTCAAGGTCATGCTGTCTCCGCATCGTTACGGCTGCCATGCTTCATTGGTCGCGCCGCCAGGACGGTACAGTGTAGCGGATTATGGTTTTAATGTAAGGCGCTAGGCCTACTCAAACAGGCTGGAAACCGACGCTTCGTCGTTGATGCGTTTGATGGCCTCAGCCATGAGCGGGGCAATGGACAGCTGGCGGATATTGTTGGCCAGGCGTACGGCCTCGGTCGCCTGAATGCTGTCCGTAATCACCAGTTCTTTGAGCGGGGAGGCACTGACGCGCCCGACCGCCCCGCCCGACAAAACCCCGTGGGTTACATAAGCGGACACGGACTTCGCGCCTGCGTCCATCAGGGCAACGGCGGCGTTGCACAGCGTGCCGGCGGAATCGACGATATCGTCCACCAAAATACAAGGACGGCCTTTTACTTCGCCGATGATGTTCATGACTTCCGAAACGCCGGCCTTCTCGCGCCGCTTGTCGATAATCGCGAGGTCGGCATGAATGCGTTTGGCAATGGCCCGGGCCCGCACTACGCCGCCCACGTCCGGCGAAACGATAACCGGCTCACCGTTTTCATAGATTTGCTGGATATCGTCGGTAAACACGGGCGCTGAAAAGAGGTTGTCCAGAGGGATGTCGAAAAAGCCCTGGATTTGCCCGGAGTGCAGATCAAGTGTGAGAACGCGTCCCGCGCCGGCTTGGGTGATCAGATTGGCGACCAACTTCGCCGTAATCGGCGTGCGGCCCCCGGTCTTGCGGTCCTGCCGTGCATAGCCGAAATACGGAATGACAGCGGTTACGCGACGCGCTGAAGCTCGACGCAGCGCATCAAGCGTGATGAGCAGTTCCATCAGATTATCGTTGGCAGGATAGGACGTGGCTTGAATGACGAAGACATCTTCGCCGCGTACATTCTCGTGAATCTCGACGAAGATCTCCATGTCGGAGAATCGTTTGATGCTGGCGTTGGTAAGTTCCAGATTCACGCAGGCAACGATTGCTTCAGAAAGCGGCTTGTTGCTGTTTCCGGCCAGAATTTTCATGATTTTGTCCGTAGCCCTTGAAGAAACATGTCGCCGCCCCCTGTGGGTCCCGGCGGGCTCTTTACCCCGCTCAGGCGCGCGGAAAGTATCAACCTGTCATGAGACTGTAAACTGGGCACGGGGCTGATTTTCACTTCTCTCTGAATTCGGCGGGAATTTTGCTGTGATGCGCGCAGAGTGAGAGTGTGTTCACGGGTTCACTGACTTTTCGAGATCCGGCGCGGAGGCAAGTAAATTAAGGAGATCCGGTGCGCCTGCGTCGGCAATCGCAAAGGCTGTGGGTCCCCAAATGCCGTCCAGTGCGCCGACGGGAATTGTATTGTCGAGTTGCACGGTTCCGAGTTCGGAGCCGTCCGGCAGCATGGCGTGCCATATGATCTGCACATGCTGTAACCGGGCATCATAGGGCGTGCTGATAATTTCACAGGTCAGGATGACATCTGGGTTGATGTCGTCGCGTGCTACGCCGTTCAAAGACAGGCTCTGTAGTACCGCGAGCATCAACGCTTCCCGGCCATCGCCGGGGGCGCCCTCGACCGGACGAACAGAAATGGTGGGATAATCCGGAGTCGGTGCTGCGCGGGCTGGTGGCGCTCTATCAGGCGCCACATCGCCGCCAACCATTGTGATCACGGCTGAGGAAGCTTCTGCGCTCAATCGGGCCGCTGTGAGCGGATCTCCTTCGGTCCATGCCGATTCGGAGAGTGTGATGTGTTGACGGTATGTGCCTGTCGTTGCGCCGGCGCGCGACCTTAAGGTCCAGATAATATCAGCGGATATGCCGGAAGAAGAATGTGCGATGGCCTCTGCCCAGCCTTCCAGAGAAAAGCCCAGCCCGGCATTGTAGGGAACAGCTTCAGCCGGAATTTCCATCAACCGCAACTGCTCGGCAACGGCGGCGCTCAGGTTTTCATTGAACGGCTCCGGGGCGCCTTTGATCGGGAGCACCGCAATACCCACGGCCGTGGGAACATCCACCAACGGATTGTTGCTCGCAATGGATGGTGCACCTCGGAAAGGCTGCGGCAGTGGTCCGCAACCTGCGATCACAATCATGCACATGATCACCGCAACAACGGACAGGTGAGATGAAATCAATTTCTGTTTCATTCGGTCCGCTTCACGGTGCTGTAAGGCCGATAATGGACAGTTGTCGACCGTAGTCTGGCTCGTCCCGGAGCACCGAGCGACGGTAACTGAAAAACAGTTCTTCGTTTGCGCAGGTGTCGTCGCCTTGAACGGTGACTGATATTACGCCCGCAGCCCGAAGCCGATCGGCCGTAAATGCGGCTAGATCGAAGTGCGTGTGTCCGTTTGCTTTTGCGGTAGTGAAATAGCGAGCGAAGCCGCTGTCCATTTGTGTAAGTCTTGCTGCAAACTCCGGCCCGACTTCATAGGAGGTCTGGGCGATGCAGGGGCCGATAACGGCCATGATGCGCGAGGACTCGGCGCCGAGCCGGCGCATGGCCTCTACCGTGTTTTCAAGAACGCCACCGCAGGCGCCTTTCCATCCCGCGTGTGCGGCGGCAATGACACCTGCCTCAGCATCGGCCAGTAGCACAGGTGCGCAATCAGCCGTCAAAATGCCCAAGGCAAGGCCACGTGCGCGGGTGACCAGGGCATCCGCGATCGGCGCGGCGGTATGTGACCACGCTCGCTCCACCTCGACGACATTGGACGTGTGTTGTTGGTATACGCCGACGAGTGCCGTCATACCGAGTTGTTCGGTGCACCTCATGCGATTCTCGAAAACGTTTTTTTGGTCATCATTTGAACCGAAGGCGCAATTGTTCGAGTCATACAGACCCGACGACACGCCGCCAGTGCGTGTGAAGAACCCATGCCGGATCTCGGTCAGAGCCTTTAAGGGAGCCGCGTGAATGATTGCCTCGGTCATAGCGCGCCATTTTGACTGAAGCCTTCGAGTGGGGCGAGGTTGGGGTGTGCAATAGCCATAACTTTGAATAAGACCCCCATGCCGTCGGGCTCGGTCAAGCGCCGAATCCCGGTTTCGATTTCGCGCGCCACGCTGGGGGGCTTGCCTTTGGCCAGCAGAGCGCCGCGGACGCCGATGCCCAGCCGCTTCAGCCAAAGGCCTTGCTCAATCGGCCCTAAAACATGCGTGCCGGCTACTTGAGCAGCTTTGGCGGCGGCTTCAAAATCAACATGAGCGGTAATGTCCGCGGTGCCGACCGCGTTTAAAACTGGATGCGGTTTATGCCGTTTTACGGCCTGGATGGTTTCGCCGACCGCTGACGTTTTATGACCGTAGTCGATGAACAGGGCCGCTCCGCCATGTCGAGCGATTCGCGCCGCAGCAGAAGCGACAAATTCTATGACGGCGGGCGAGATTTCAAAAACATCGCCAATGCTTGCGGTTTTCGGCGCATTGGGAGCTTCGCCGGCGGGCGGTTGTAAAGTGAATTGAAATTGACCCGCGTCATCAAGGCCCACGCAACGTTCCTGCCATTCATCGATTGTTTTCTCGAATTGCCGAACGGGCAGGGCGTCGAGGAACTCATTTGCGAGCAGAATCATCGGTCCATCGGGACAGTCATGAAAGGTGTCGTGCCACGTTACTTTCTGATCCTTAAGCGCCTCGCGTTGCATTGTTGTCAGCGCGGCGCTGCGTTCAATGAGGTGGATATCCGCCGCTTCAAGAAACCCCGGAACCTGCCGCGCGGCGCGTAGAACGTCGGCCATAAGTGTGCCGCGACCGGGTCCGCATTCCACAAGATGGAAGGGCTGCGGGGTGCCCATGGCCTGCCAGGTCACCGCGCTCCATAAACCGATCATTTCGCCAAACGTCTGGCTGATTTCCGGCGCCGTGGTGAAGTCGCCGTCCGCACCAAAGACGTCGCCCTGGCCATAGTAAACTTCAGCTGCGGCGTTCATGAATTCAGCAGTGGTGATGGGCCCGTCCTGGCGAATGCGATTTTGCAGCCGATTTTCCAGGGCGCTCGCGTCCGAGTCCTTGGCGGTCATGTCGCGGCGGCAACCGGCTTCGCACGCCAGATGCAATACAGTCCAAACAGAATCATGGGCAGTGACAACCATTGCCCCATGGTCGTACCGCCGGCGAGTAGTCCAATAAATGAATCAGGCTCGCGGAAAAATTCGGCGACCGATCTGAAGACGCCGTAGCCGATGAGAAAACACCCCGTCAGAGTTCCTGTGCGGCCTCTAATTGTTTTATTCCGCCAAAGCAGATGCATGATGATGAAAAGCGCCACGCCTTCCAATCCGGCTTGGTAAAGTTGGCTGGGGTGGCGCGGCAAGGGGCCGCCGCCAGGAAAAATCATGGCCCAGGGCAGGTCCGGGGCGACGCGCCCCCAAAGCTCGCCGTTAATAAAGTTGGCGAACCGCCCGAGTCCCAGACCAATCGGCACGGCGCAGCCGATGTTATCGCCGATGTACCACTTATCTATTTTTTTTGCCCGCGCGAACAGAATGATGGCGACGACCACGCCCAACAGGCCGCCATGAAAGGACATGCCGCCCTCGGTGATTTTTAAAATCTCAAGCGGGTTCGATAAATAAAATTCGGGTTTGTAAAATAGAACGTAACCGAGGCGTCCACCTAAAACGACGCCGCCGAGTGTCCACAATAAAAAATCGTCCACTTGCAGCTTTGTCATCAGTGCCGGCGGATGCCCCACCATCCAACGGATGTAATACAGACCTGCAAACAAACCGGCCGCATAAGCCAGTCCATACCAACGCAGAGCGAAGGGGCCGATCTCGAAAATAATCGGGTCAATGACGGGGAAGGGAATTGCCAGCATAGCTCTCAGCGGTATGGGTCATCTTGGGATAGGTAGTTCTGCACTGTTATGGCAACCCCGTCCTCAAGTTTTGTGAAGGGCTTTAAATACCCTGCAGCGCGCAGGCGGTCCATGCGTGCTTCTGTAAAGTACTGGTATTGACCGCGGATGTCAGCGGGTGTGTCCCTATAGACGATGCTCGGTTCTTTATCACTTGCTCGATATACCGCTGTGGCAAGATCGAGGAAGGTGCGCGCGGCGCCCGTTCCCAAATTGAAAATGCCGCCGAGTTCCTTTTGCTCCATCAGCCAAATCATCACGTCACAACAGTCGTCAACGAACACGAAGTCGCGTTTTTGACCGCCATCCGTGTAATCTGGGTTGTGTGAGCGGAAAAGCGGATAGGGCTCGCCGGTCGCTGCCTTGCGATAAATTTGCGGAACAAGACTGGCCTGGGTTCCTTTGTGAAATTCATTCGGTCCGTACACATTGAAAAACTTAAGCCCGGCCCAGTTGGGCGGCGCGGCCGCACCTTCGGCGATCTCATTCGCCACCCAAAGATCAAAGATGTGCTTGCTTTGCCCGTAAGGATTTAAAGGGCTAAGTCTTGAAAGAGCTTCGACGCTGTCGTCATCGTTAAAGCCCTTGGTCCCGTCGCCATATGTGGCGGCGGATGACGCATAGATGAAAGGCTTGTCTTGAGCGGCGCACCATGTCCACAGGGCTCGGCTAAGACGCACGTTGACCTCGTTCAGGCGGGTGACGTCTCGCTCGGTGGTGGACGTCAACGCGCCGAGATGGAAAACGGCCTCTACATCGGATGCGTGTTTGTCGAGAAACGGAAGGGCTTGCTCGGGTGCGACGAGATCTAGGTCGTGACGCTTCTCGAGGTTTTTGTCCTTGTGTGAGTCGTCGCAGCGATCAATAGCCACTAGGGGACCGATACCGCGCGCTTCCAACGCAGCAAGAAGATTTGAGCCAATAAATCCGGCGCCGCCGGTGACAACGTACATGAGGGCCTTTTTGAATAGGGGCAATCAGCGCCGTGGGGTGCTGAAGATCAATATTAGACCGGAACCCTGGTGTTCAGATACTATCATGCTCGAACCAGCCGCACAGTGAGCGAAGGATATTCTTATGCAAAGCCAAAAACGAATTTTTGATGACATTGCGCATGTCGCTGGCGGTGCGCTTGGCGCAGTCTCGGGCTTGAAGCAGGAAATGGAAGCTTTGATCCGCGATCGCGTGGAGCGTCTTATGGCTGGCGGCGATTTTGTGCGCCGCGATGAATTCGATGCGGTTAAAGAAATGGCGGCAACAGCACGTGCTGAACAAGAACGTTTGACGGCGCGCGTGGAAGAGTTGGAGCAAGCGCTGTCCGCGAAGTCGTCGCAAGCGAAACGTTAAGACCGACAATGCGTTCGACCTAACCCGGTTATCCACAGCCCTGCCGACCCTATTCCATCTCAGGCGTCCACGCATTTTTCGCAGTTTCCTGCTGCCTCTCGCGACTCGGCAGAATCCTTCATGATTTTGTGTTGCGGGCTCCCAATGCCTACTATATCTTGAATCTAGGTCGTTAGATAACCGAGGGGCAGCCCATAGTGTTTCGGGCTTTCTTGGGGGGCTTTTATGCAGTCAGGTACGCTCAGCAGCCCGTCCACACGGACAATCAATCCCATCGATTTGGTCGAGGATGTTATTTCCGGACGGGAATGGACCTACGACCGGCGTTGTGAAACCGAGGTAGCTGTCGAAGCCCCCGGGAACTGGTGTGACTACGGAATGTTTTTCGCGTGGTCCGAAGATCTTGGTGCGCTGCATTTTTCCTGTGCCCTAGATATGCGCGTACAACCCCGTTTAATGAGTCACGTCTATGAGTTGCTTGCCAAGCTGAACGAACGCTTGTGGATGGGTCATTTCGCCATTTGGGTCGAAGAAGGCATTCCGATGTTTCGGCATACTGTGCGGCTTTCGGAAGGTCTGAATCAGGATCTTATAGGCGAGCTTATGGAACTCGCGATCTCGGAATGCGAGCGTTACTACCCGGCTTTTCAGTTTGTCATTTGGGGCGGGCGTACGGCGGAAGACGCCATCGCCAGTTCCATGCTCGATACTGTCGGGCAAGCCTAATCTCGAATCCATTTATGGAAGCCTCGCGGTTTGTGTTGTTCCCCTTAGCAACACGGGCCGTGGGTGCTATCGTTGATCTATGATTGAAGGCACGATTCTTCTTGTCGGCTCAGGCCGTATGGGCGGTGCTCTGTTGGAGGGGTGGTTTAAACGCGGCCTCAAGGCGGTGGACGCCATCGTGGTCGAACCGGCCGGTCGCACCGCAGTCGAGGCATGTGGCGAGCACCGCGCCCTCACTGTTCTGCCGCATATAAAGGACGTTCCGCGCGATTTTCATCCTGATGTCATTTTGTTTGCCGTGAAGCCGCAGATCGTGGACGGAATCATCCCCGACTACGCGCGCTTTGCTGCCGATCAGCCGGTGTTCCTTTCGGTGATCGCCGGTAAGTCGGCCGATTATTTTCGCGGACATCTTGGCGCCGATGCTGCGATTGTTCGGGCAATGCCGAATACCCCGGCTGCTGTCGGCAAGGCGATTAGCGTTTTGTACGCAGCGCCCGCGGCCAGCGCCGTGCAACGGCGGGTCTGTGAGGTATTGATGAGCGCCGTTGGTGAGGTGGAGTGGATTGCCGACGAAGCTCTTATGGATGCGGTCACGGCGGTTTCGGGCAGCGGCCCGGCCTATGTGTTTTTACTTGCGGAATGTATGCGCGATGCGGGAATTGAGGCCGGCTTGCCGCCGGAGTTGGCTGCGCGCCTTGCATACGCGACACTCTCGGGCGCTGGAGCAATGCTGGAGCAAGGGGATGTTCAACCCGATGTGTTGCGGCAAAATGTAACAAGTCCCGGAGGGACCACGGCGGCCGCTCTGTCCGTTCTTATGGGCGATGGCGGGTTTAAGCCGCTTCTGGAAAAGGCTGTTGCGGCGGCCGCCAAGCGCTCTAAAGAGCTCGCAGGTTAAGATCTCCCGCGCATGCCTTGATTCCAGTACGCGGCGGTGAAACGATCTGTAAAATATATCAGCACTGTACACGGCGATTCAGGAGGCGCTCATGGCTGCAAAAAAAGCAGCGGCAAAAGCATCCGCTAAACGCAAAACGAGTGCAAAAAAAACGACGCGCTCTGTTCTAGATCGTATCATTGATGCGGGTCTTGACGAGGCGGCTCTTTCCGGTTGGCGCAATACATCGATGGACGCGATTGCCTCACGGGCCGGCGTCGATCTTGGTGAGGCCCTGGTGCTTGTTCCAACAAAGGCCGATTTTGCCCTTCGACTGTTGGATCGCGCCGATGCTTTGACGATAGCAGATGTTAAAGGCGTTGACGGAGATGACTCGCCGCGGGATCGTTTGTTCGAAATCATGATGCGGCGGTTTGATGTTCTCAACACGCACCGAGAAGGCTACCGGGCTGTCATTTCTGGAACCATGCGCGATCCTAGCGCGGCCCCGCTTGCTCTGTGCCGGTTACGGCGCTCGCTTTCAATGATCCTCGCCGGGGCCGGAATTTCCCCGGACGGCCTGACAGGGCTCCTGCGTATTAAAGGTCTGGCTGCTGTCGGCGCTTACACGTTGCGCGCCTGGGTGAAGGATGACAGCGCCGACCTTGCTAAAACGATGGCGGCCCTGGACCGTGCTTTGGCGCAGGCTGAACGCCTTGCCGGGTTCTCGCCGTTTCGGCGCCGCGGGAAGACCAGCGAAGCTCCGGTATAATTAAAGGCATAAAAAACGGCCGCTATCACGAGGATAGCGGCCGTCTTAAGTAATTTAGACAGGCGGTTTAATGCGCCAGCGGATTAGGCCGGATCTGGAAGGCCGCCACTTTTGAGTAGGCACCTTCTCCTTCTTCCGTATGCCACATGTTCGGCATGGAGTAGGTGGCGTGAATGGCGCGCCCTTTCCAGCCGGTGTTCGGATCGTCCACGCGGAAGTGCATGTCGCGCGTATAGAACCCTTGCGGATACGCGACGCGGAACTCCAGAAACTCACCTTTCGCCTCTGGCATCACCAAAATCGAATCTGAGTTGATGGCCGGGAAAAAGATGGTGTTCTCTCCCAGTCCCATGGCGTTGGTGAAGTCGGTGTTGCCGCCATAGACGAAGTTCGGCGTAACATCCGTGCCTGTGAATGTCGGGCCAGGTACGCGGTAAACTTCCCAACCTTCTTTGCAGTGCTGACCGGTCGCTTCCGGTCCGTTCACCACCTTACACTTGCTGCGGTTGAACTTGCCGATGTGGCCGGATGAGAACGCCGCCCAGGCCACGCCGTGTTTGTCCACTTCGATTCCGCGAACGCCATAGGCGAGGTACTTACCGTCCACCATGGGTGGCTCGTAAATTTCGGTCTTGCAGGTTTCCGGCGGATTGGAGCCGGGGTCCGTGCGTACGATGCGGCTCGGCACGTACGGGATGTAGTTGGCGGACCAAGCGATGCCGTCGAGGCTGGCGTTGATGCCGTACAAGAACCCGGTGAACTGGGTGTCTTTGGACGGATCAATTTCCTCGATGCTCGGGTTCCACTCTTCACGATTGGGTGTGATCTTGCCGTCGCCGTTGGTGTCGAGAACCATCGGGCACCAGCCGTGTGCTTTTTCGACGCTGCCGGTTTCGTCCCACACCTTGGTCTTAAACCAGGACACAACGCGCGTGTCGCTGCTCAAGAATACGGTGCTGTCTTCGTCGGCTGTAAACGAAGCGTGATTGCCGCCGGAGCACAACTGAAAGACCTCGACCTTGTCGGTGGCGGGGTCATACATGGGAAACGGTTGTGCCGTTTTCCCCGTTTGCGGAAAATACTTCGCGTACGGATTGTTCGGGTCCGAGCAGAACTCAGGCATCTTGCCGGACCGATTGACCGTTGCCATCCACACACGGCCTTTTTCATCCATTTCATTGTGGTGAATTCTTGCGCTTTCATCATGAGGCGTAACCGGATCAACACCTGGAATCGGGATAGATCTGGTTGTGTTGGCGACCGGGTCGAGGATGTCGAGATAACCCGCGAGCATGCCCAGTCCGTACATCGGGCCGTTCGCATTAACCGTGGGGTCGCGACGGTCACTGGAGACCATGTCGTGCGTAAACCGTCCTTCCGCGTAATCGCGTACCGTCACAACAACATTGCGCTCAATGCCCGATGGGCGCGGCGGTGCGGCCGGAACGGCACCAGCATTAATTCGGTCCGACCAGTCCGCATAGACCTGCAAGCCGCGCTGACGGCCAAAGCGGGTCATGTTGTTGTTCATGGTCGTAGCCAAGGATTGGCCTTCGTTATTGATGGCGATGTCGCCTTCACCGCGTGCCTTTTGGATGCGCTGATCCCAGGCTTCAATGGAGCTGCCGACATCAGGAGACATACGCGTGGTGCGTGTTCCCATTTGGTGACAGAACATGCAGTTCTCTTGCATGTGATGCAGCCAATGCTGCTGAGTTGGCATGCCCGGTGAAATTCCGTTACCGCTGGGACCAGTTCCAGGGAATTCACTTTCTGCGGGCGGCTTTACCATCGAGTACCAGTATTGAGCGGGATAAACTTCTGCGGCGGCTTGTTCGCTCGGGGCCACGACGGCTTGTAAGTTTACAGTTTTGCCGGGGGCTGATTCTACGGTGTCTGAATCGACCAAGCCATAACCGCGAACCCAAACTTTGTAATTCGCTTTGGGCAAATCAGGAACCACATAGCGGCCTTCGTCGTCAGTGACGACGATCCGAATGAACTGAGTCTCTAAATCTTGAGTTTCGGCAATAACCCAAACGCCGGCTTCAGGACCGTTTGCGCTGGTCACAACGCCGCCGATATCATCGCCGTCAATCGCGGGTGCACTGGCCGCATGTGTGACACTCGCGGCTGCGACCAAAAAGGTCGAGGTTAAGAGTGCGCGGTAAACTGATCTCGTCATTATATGTCCTCCCTGTATGTCGAACGTTGGCCGCAACGTTCCGCCAGCGTACTCCATTTGTTGAGGCCATGATGAGGTTTTTTCACGTATACTGTCTTTCGTAACAGGAACTTGGTGCGGAGTTACAATTTGTATGGATGACGTCGAACGCAGCGTTCAAAATCATTATGGGGCGTTCGGCGAACGTTCGGCCATTTTGAACGCGTTCGCCAAGCGCGGAATCACTGCCAAAGGCGT
>CAXBLG010000016.1:0-53920 GCA_963976395.1 uncultured Rhodospirillaceae bacterium | reverse complement strand
GGGCGCGCGGCGGCAAGGCTTACGAAGTCTTGAAGATGAAGCTCAACTAGTAGCGCTACACCTACTTTAGTCTCACATCCCTGATATATCGCCGCCCTAGCCGACCTTCACTTCAAGGGGCGGCTGGGCCGGCTTGTCGCCGTCTACTGCAATTGGGACGCCCGGAAGGGTCTTGGCGCTGCGTATTGCGAGCGCCGATTTGACATTGGCCACCTTAGGCGCCGCAGTCAGCTTTTCGGTCACAAACTTCTGGTAAGCGTCCCAATCTTTGGCGACGACCTTTAATAAGAAATCTGTCTCGCCGGCGAGCATGTGGCACTCGCGCACCTCGGGCCAATCCTTCACCAGCCCTTCAAATGCCACTAAGTCCGCCTCGGCCTGACTGTTCAAACCGACATGCGCGAATACAGTGACCGCGAACCCCAGAGCATTCGGCTCTAATTCGGCGTGATATCCTTTGATATAACCGGCCTCTTCAAGCGCCCGGACCCGGCGTAAACAAGGCGGCGCGGAAATACCGGCCCGACGCGAGAGATCCACATTTGTCATGCGCCCGTCATCCTGCAGGTCGCTCAAAATCTGCCGATCAATACGATCCAGCTTCACCCGTTGCATTGAAAGGTTCCCCAAAAAATCAGCAGCATAAAAGCTGCATATGAAGGCCGTCGGCGCAATTATATTTCAAACTATCTCACGCCTGAGTACCATTGCAAACCTAATGAGACCAAAATTTTCGCGTTAAATGGCGTTAAATTGCACAAAAATTCCCATTAATCCGCTGTAAGCGCCTGCCTTGCGCACAGCGCATAGCGACCGTATGTTAGCGCCCGTTATTGCACTGCAAATCAGTTCCCTTTTTAGATTTAGATGCCGAGGCCATGGCCAATATTCATACAAAAGTTCTCATTCTGGGATCCGGACCAGCCGGTTTAACCGCTGCCATCTACGCGGCACGCGCGAATTTGTCCCCTGTGGTCGTTGCCGGAATGCAACCAGGCGGGCAGATGACAATCACTACTGATGTAGAGAACTACCCCGGCTTTCCGGACGTCATCCAAGGCCCCTGGCTGATGGAGCAGATGCAGAAGCAGGCGGAGAATGTCGGTACACGCATGGTCAGCGACCTCGTCGTTAAGATCGACCTTTCAAAAAGACCGTTCACCTGCGTCGGCGATTCCGGCGACATATACACGGGCGACACCCTTATCATTACGACAGGCGCTTCGGCGCGCTGGCTCGGCTTGCCGTCGGAGCAAAAGTTTCAGGGGTTTGGCGTCTCGGCCTGCGCGACCTGTGACGGATTTTTCTTCCGCGGCAAAGAAGTAGCCGTCGTCGGAGGCGGCAACACCGCGGTCGAGGAAGCGCTGTACCTAACCAATCATGCGACCAAGGTGTCGTTGATTCACCGGCGCGACTCGCTCCGCGCAGAAAAAATTCTGCAACAGCGTCTTTTCGATCATCCCCAGATCGAGATGATTTGGGACACGGTCGTCGAAGAAGTCGTGGGCCAAACTGCACCGCCGGGCGTCACCGGCGTCCGCTTGAAAAACGTCAAAACGAATGCTCTGCAAGAACTCAAAGTGGACGGAGTTTTTGTGGCGATCGGCCATACCCCGAACACTGAACTGTTTAAGGGCCTGCTGGATATGGATGAAAACTCATACCTTGTGACGGCCGCCGATTCGACGCGCACGAACATACCAGGTGTTTTCGCGGCTGGTGATGCGCAAGACCATGTTTACCGGCAGGCTGTGACGGCTGCTGGCACTGGATGCATGGCGGCCTTGGAAGCAGACCGCTTTATTGCTGTAAACGGCTAAGGACCGGGATAAAACAGGTACGGTTGAGGTAAGAGTCTGAACGGCGAAGCAGCGCTTCGCGAAAAGGGCACATCATGTCTTTACGTGGTCACGGACGCCTTGATTGGGACAAACTAAGGGTTTTTCACGCTGTTGCGGAAGCCGGAAGCTTTACCCATGCCAGCGAAAGCTTGAATCTCAGCCAGTCTGCGGTGAGCCGACAAATCGGCGCCCTTGAAGAATCGCTTGGCGTCAGCTTGTTCCACCGCCATGCCCGCGGCTTGATTCCAACGGAACAGGGCGACCTTCTCTACAAAACGGTTCATGACGTTTTTTCGAAGCTGAATAGCGTCGAAGGTCTTCTTACGGAGACCAAGGAAAATCCGGGCGGCACGTTGCGAGTGACGACAACGGTCGCGTTTGGATCTGTTTGGCTGACAAGTCGCCTAAAAGATTTTGCGCGCACCTACCCCAGCATCGAAGTCACACTGCGGCTTGATGATCGCGAGCTGGACCTTGCGATGCGCGAGGCCGACGTTGCTATTCGATTTAATGAACCAAAACAGCAAGACCTGATTCAACGACATATCGGATCGATGGCCGCCAGCATATACGCCTCGCCTGTATATTTGGCGGAACGCGGCATGCCGACGAGCCTTGAAGACCTTGCCAACCATGATCTTGTTTTGTTTGGCGAAGGCGCCATACCCGTGTCGACAGTCCACTGGTTCACTGAACTCCTCGATTCCAAAAAAATCGAAAGCCACGTAGCGTTGCGGGTCAATAATCTTTACGGCATCTACAGAGCCGTGAAAGCGGGTTTAGGAATCGCTTCTTTGCCGGAATACTTCCTAGCGGAAGGCAGTGGCATTGAGCCGATTTTGCCTGAGATCAAAGGCCCGGATATCGAGGGCTATTTTGTTTATCCCGAAGAACTGCGCAATTCGACCCGAGTCGGTGTTTTTCGCGACTTTCTTGTTCGCGAAGCCGCCCGAAGCAAGAGCCAAAGGGCTACCGAAAAGGCATTGGCCAAACCCCTTGCTGTGGCGCCCCTCTCCGGCTAATCCCAGAAAACCGCCAAAAAATACTGCAACGCAGCATTCGTACACAGCCATGCGTTTAAGGTATGGCCGCTATTCCCATTTTAAGTGCCTGATAGAGCCAAATACGGCTATGCTGCGCCGCACATACCGCATCGCAGCGACGCCGCGATCCCCTCTCCCTCCCAGGTGACCATCGCGGGAAGGCTTCGATGCAAAAAGTTAGGTAATGGTCGGTCCTCCCCCGCCCTTACCTACACGGGTCGCGAACGGTCCTCCCCCGGTCGCTGCCCAGGTTCACGGACAAAAAGCCGGAACCGCGATTTATAGTAATGGTACCTAAAAGCCCCGGGTTCTGCCCGGGGCTTTTTCTTTTCCAATTATTTGAGCGAAGCACAGAACTTTTGAATGCGCGTACAGGCCTCTGTGAGCGCCTCTGTTGAGGTCGCATAAGAGATTCGAAAGTAAGGGGACAGGCCAAACGCCGCGCCCTGAACCACAGCCACCAGCGCCTCCTCAAGCAGGGCTCCAACAAAATCCGTGTCGGTTTCCAGCTTCCGGCCCTTTGGGGTGGTCTTGCCGATAGTGCCAGCGCAGGAGGGATACACGTAAAAAGCCCCTTCTGGCACCTGGCAGGTGATGCCGGGCGCCTCATTCAGCATTTTCACGGCGATATCGCGCCGCTCTTTGAATGTCGTGTTGCGCGGCACCAGAAAGTCCATCGGGCCATCAAGGGCCGCTACGGTCGCCGCCTGGGTCATGGATGCTGGATGGGTGGCGCTTTGCGATTGGATCATGTTCATCGCCTTGATCAGCTCCACGGGGCCACAGGCATAGCCGAGGCGCCAGCCGGTCATGGAGAAGGCCTTGGAGACTCCGTTCATGGTTAAGGTCCGGTCCAAGAGCTTCGGCTCAATTTGACAAGGCGTTGTAAACTTGAAGTCGTCGTAGACGAGATGCTCGTACATATCGTCAGTCATAATCCAAACATGCGGATACTTGAGAAGTACGTCGGTCAGCGCCTTCAATTCGGATTCGGAGTAGGCTGCGCCGGTAGGGTTATTTGGGGAATTCAGCACCACCCATTTGGTTTTGGGCGTAATCGCGGCCTCTAGCGCCTCAGCACTGAGCTTGAACCTGTTGTTTTCACCACACGGAACGAAAACCGGGGTGCCGCCGCACAGCAGCACGATATCCGGATAGCTCACCCAATACGGCGCGGGCACAATAACCTCGTCCCCTTCCTGAACAGTGGCGAGAAAGGCGTTGAAGATCACCTGCTTGCCGCCAACGCCAACCGTCACTTGGTCTGTTTTGTAGTCCAGGCCGTTTTCGCGTTTGAATTTATCGACAATCGCCTTACGTAGCGCGGGCGTGCCTTGAGGCGGTGTGTATTTCGTCTGGCCCTTATCGATAGCCTCCTTACCGGCAGCCTTGATATGGTCAGGTGTGTCGAAATCCGGCTCTCCCGCACCGAGGCCTATAACATCAAGACCCTGGGCCTTCAGCTCGGCCGCTTTGGCGGTCACAGCAACGGTTGGGGACGGTTTTACGGCGGCTAAACGCTTGGCGAGAATGGACACGAAACAGACTCCTGAATACGCACCGGGTCTCTCCCCGGCACTGCGGGAAACGGGCGGACAATACTTCTGGCGGCATCCCGCCGCAACCTTCGCCGCCAAATAAAAACAGCTTAGAAATCAAGGCACAACCGAGGTAGCCCCGGGCGAATGCCTCGCCTATGTTATGCGCTTGAGGAGCCCGTCATGCCATCCGTTGCCGTCCCGCTCTATACCAAGCCGCCGCCCGGACCCCGGGCCGATTTCAAGCTGGCCAGCGATTTCACCCCGGCCGGAGATCAACCGCGCGCCATTGCCAGCCTGACCGAAGGCCTTAGCCACAACGAACGTGATCAAGTGCTGCTCGGCGTTACAGGGTCCGGCAAAACCTTCACCATGGCCCATATTATCGCCCAGACCGGCCGCCCGGCGTTGATTATGGCGCCGAACAAGACACTGGCCGCTCAATTATACGGCGAGATGAAATCGTTCTTTCCGGAGAACGCGGTTGAGTACTTTGTCTCCTACTACGACTACTACCAACCGGAGGCCTACGTCCCGCGCACGGACACCTATATCGAGAAAGATTCCAGCGTTAACGAGCAAATCGACCGAATGCGCCATTCGGCAACGCGCGCGATTTTGGAGCGGCGCGATGTGATTATCGTGGCCTCGGTCAGTTGCATTTACGGTCTTGGCTCGGTCGAATCTTATTCACGCATGGTCATCAAGCTTCAGGAAGGGGCGACATTGCCTCGTTCGGACTTGCTCAAGCAGCTTGTCGCTTTGCAATACAAACGCAACGATGTGGACTTTCATCGCGGCACGTTTCGTGTGCGCGGCGACGTGGTTGAGATATTTCCGGCTCACTATGAAGACCGAGCTTGGCGGGTCTCCCTCTTCGGCGACGAAATCGAAAGCCTTCAGGAATTCGATCCGCTCACCGGCGAAAAAACCGCGACTTTGGTCAGTGAGACCGTCTATCCCAGCAGTCACTATGTCACACCTCGCCCGGCCCTATCTCAGGCCATCAAAGGCATCAAGATCGAACTCAAGAAGCGATTGGATGAGTTTCACGCCGAGGGCAAGCTTCTGGAAGCCCAACGGCTAGAGCAACGCGCCATGTTCGATTTGGAGATGCTGGAGACTACGGGCCACTGCAAGAGCATTGAAAACTACTCACGCTACCTCACAGGACGTAACGCCGGAGAGCCGCCACCGACACTTTTCGAGTATTTACCGGAGGACGCGCTTTTATTCGTCGATGAAAGTCACGTGGCGGTGCCGCAAATCGGAGGCATGTACCGCGGCGACTTCAACCGTAAATCCACACTCTCCGATTATGGATTTCGGTTGCCGTCCTGCCGCGACAACCGGCCTTTGAAATTCGAGGAATGGGAGTCTATGCGCCCCGACACGGTCTTTGTATCGGCGACGCCGGGATCGTGGGAAATGGAGCGCACCGGCGGCGTTTTCACAGAACAGATCATTCGTCCGACCGGCCTCATTGATCCCGTCTGCATTATTCGACCTGCCGAAAAGCAGGTGGACGATCTTTTCGCCGAGTGCAAAGCCGTCGCCGCCAAAGGAATGCGGGTACTGGTCACAACTTTGACCAAGCGCATGGCCGAGGATTTAACCGAGTACTTCCACGAAAACGGCATTCGTGTGCGGTACATGCATTCGGATATCGAAACTCTGGAACGTATTGAGATTATCCGCGATCTCCGCCTGGGAGCATTTGACGTGTTGGTCGGCATTAATCTGCTACGTGAAGGCTTGGATATTCCGGAATGCTCGCTTGTCGCCATCCTTGATGCCGACAAGGAGGGCTTTCTGCGCTCGGAAACCTCCTTGGTGCAAACCATTGGCCGCGCCGCTCGCAATATTGACGGCCGCGTAATCCTTTATGCCGACCGCATGACTCGCTCACTGGAAGCCGCAATCAGCGAAACGAACCGACGGCGCGAAAAACAACAAGCCTTCAATGCTGCCAATGGCATTACACCTGAGTCCGTGAAATCGCGAATTTCAGATGTTCTCGACAGCGTCTATGAGAAGGATCGGGTTACGGTAAATACAGGTCTCGCGGAGGAGCAGCATCTGTTGGGTCACAACTTACGCGCCACCATAAATGACCTGGACAAGAAGATGCGGGCCGCCGCAGCAGACCTTGAATTCGAAGAGGCCGCGCGAATGCGTGATGAAATTCGCCGTTTAGAACAAATGGAATTGGAATACGGCGGAGAGGCAGGATGGAGCGGCGGTGGGACCGAAGGCGACAAGCCGAGGGCCCGAGCACCGCGCGAATTCAAACCTTCCGCACCAAAACCACAGCAAAAGCGCCGTGCTAAACGAAAGCGCACGGGGCCTTAGCCGCCCACCCTATGATTCGGTTTTATCTGCCTGAGACTTGAATCGGCGAAAGGACCAAGAACTGGCGACGATGCTTGCCAGATAGGCCGCCCCAACAAAACTCAAGGTGGCAAACGGATCCGTGACCAAGAAGCCCGCTGTAACACCAATGAGTATCATCAACGGGAGCACCATATACGGCTTCAAACGCACGTGCTTGCCCGAATAAACCGGCACACGACTCACCATCAGAACCGACGAAACCAGCAGAAACGCTCCGACCACGACAGGCTCTGCAAAAATGTCCGAACCTGTATATAGCCAGAGAATGAGGGGCATAATCGACAATCCGGCACCACCGGGTGCAGGTACGCCCGTAAAGTAATTATGTGCCCAAGCCGGCAAGTCAGGTTGACCCACCATTGTGTTGAAACGCGCGAGACGCAAGACGCAACAGACAGCATGTAAAAGACAGAGAGCCCAGCCGATACCGCCCGCGCCGCTCATCGCCCACTGATACATCAGCATTGCCGGCGCCACGCCGAAACTAATGGCATCCCCGAGGGAATCCAGTTCCGCACCGAATTTTGTGGTGCTGCGGAGAAGACGCGCAACGCGACCGTCAACGCCATCAAGCATAGCAGCGATCACCAGGGCGATCACTGCGCGGCCCCATTCTGCACTCATACCATAGCGAATCGCGGTTAAGCCCGCGGAGAGGGCGAGCAAGGTCAGGATGTTGGGGAAAATGCGGTTAAACGACAGACTTCTCAGACGGTTCGCCGCGCGACCGAAACGGTGGCTCTCTTTCTCCGGTTCGGACTTGTCGGTTGCGTCCAACCTGTCTGAGGAGTGGCTGTCGTCGGCCATATCTAAAGAACCTCTCCAAGGCGCTGCGCATCTTTTGACATGAGGTCGGCAAAAACGGTCTCACCAGCAACCGCTTGCTGACCGACAATCGCAAGCGGCGCCACCCCTTCAGGCAAGTAGACATCGACCCGACTTCCAAATCGAATCATGCCAAAACGCTGACCGGTCATGATTTGCTGCCCTTCCCGCACATCACAGCGAATACGTCGCGCAACTAGCCCAGCGATTTGAACGACAGCAAAATCTTTTCCGTCTGACGTGCGAATAATCAAAGATTGCCGCTCGTTGTCCTCACTCGCTTTATCGAGAGTCGCGTTGACGAATTTTCCAGGCGTATACTCTTCCTTGATGATCGCGCCGCCAATCGGCGCACGGTTAACATGACAATCGAAGACACTCATAAAAACGCTTATACGCATGAGCGGTTCGGTGCCCATTTCCAATTCAGATGGTGGAGCGGCGGGTCCGATCATCTGCACGACACCGTCCGCTGGACTTATCACGAGACCAGTCTGCTTTGGCGTCACCCGGTCCGGGTCACGGAAAAAATAATAGCACCAAACGGTCAATGCCAATCCAACGAGACCGAGCGGCGTCCAAATCCACCATAAGATCAGCGCTGCGAGCGCAAACACGGCGACAAAGCCGGGTCCTTCAGGATGAAGCGGTGGAAAAATATAATCACGCCAGGAAATGTCGATCGATTTCATCGAATTCGGCTCAGTATCGGCTACAGACACGCGATGACCCTTTCTAAAAGATACACTCGTCCCCCGAGTCATATCATTGATTTAGCGAAAAATCAGGGGAAACAGAGGGACCGCGAACTGGCGGTCGAAACGCCGCCGGCTACTGTTACGGCCGTCCAGCGGGTGGCACACTGAATACCTGGCCAGGGTAGATCAGATCGGGATTTTTGATTTGATCCGTATTAGCGGCATATATCTGCGTATACATGGTGCCCTCACCGTACACTCTGCGCGCGATACGCCAAAGACTGTTGCCCTTGACGACCGTTACAGACCCCGGCGGCATGTCCGCTTGGCTGGGGTCTAGGGTGAACGGAATTTCCACACGGGCCATAACGTTATTGTTAGCGCCGATTTGGTCGGCGCGGATCACGTGATCCCCGGCGCTTGCACGAGAGTCTGGCGCCAATTCCCAAACACCGTTTTCGTCGGTCGTCGCGCGGCCCACGAATTCGTTGTCGAGGTAAATCTGAACCGTACTGCCGGCATCGGCCTTGCCGCTAATATTGAACTGCCCCTCGGCGCTGTAGTCGATAGAGTCTATCGTCAAAGAGCCCATACCTTCAGGCGCACCCGGGCCCTGCAACACGCGACTGCGGCCGCCATCGCGCGATTGCTCAACGATAAGAATTTCTCCGTTGCGCTCGGGCACGGACATCACAACCACATTCTGCGACATTAAGTCGTCACCGTCGGGGCCACGTGCGCGCAATGAATATTCGCGCGTCCCTGGCAACACCTTCTCGGTTGGAATAAAAACCCATTCTCCGCGACCATCAGCCGTCACCCGGCCAATTTCCTTGTCGCCATCCAGAATAACCACCGTGGCGCCCGGCTGGGCACGTCCGGCCATCACCATATTTCCGTCTGGATCAATACGCACAACATCAAAGGACGGTGCGCCCGGTCCGGTGTTCACTTGATCGCGTCCGCCAAGTCCATCAGGGCTTTGCAGGGTGAAATTCAACACCAGCGCCGCGATAACAACAACAACGCCGACAATGGCAATGATAATGGGACGGTTCACAGCGCCTCGTCTATTACATCCGCTTCTACGGCCAACGACGCCCTATGAACCGGTCACGGTCAGCCCGGTCAAACAGCAAGGCGCGTTAAATGGGTGTACGAGATTGTGCCGAATGATGCAACCGGATGCCGACGGGGAGGCAAGATGAGCGGACACCAATCAGGCTCAAGGACCGTACATCACGAAAGTGATAAGAGCCCCTAAAGCCAACGGCAACCCTGCCACACACGCCAATATGATCGGATAGAGAATTGAACTGATGCGTGCATTCGGAAGTGGGACATGCTTGGCGGTTCCGTCGGCGAACAGGATGAGAGGCACCAATATCAGCCCAATTCGCGTAGTCGGGTCACGTTCAGCCAAGGTCCAGGCAATCGCTAAAAGCGCTGCACCGGCTCCAAGAAGAACGCTATCGCCGAGGAACACCGGCACAAACGTTTGAAAAAGTGCATAGCTCCCGACACACAGCGCTAAAATCAACGCGGTAACAGAAACGTCCGTATCACCGACAATGGCTGCCTGTGCCGAAAGGGATAGTGCAACCATAACGATTGTCACATAGCTAACAGCGCGTTGATCCCGCAACTGGTCGAGGCGCGCAATAACAATCAAAGCTCCGGCGGCGAGAATAAGAAAAGACACAGCTTTAATGGCCGAGAGCCCACCAGCAACGGCAAAGCCATTGTTCAAGTTGGCCCATGTGGACACAAATATAACGATGCCCGCAACCACGGCCGCCCAGAACCTCTTAGGTCCGAAAAAATCGAGCATCAACCCGGCAAGTGCCGCCCCTCCGGCGATATGACCGATACGCCCAAAGGACTCCACCGGCCCCCAGCCAGGCGTCAGTAAAAAGCCCCAGGAGACAATAAATCCGCCTGCCACCGCGAATCCAGCGATGCTAGGACCGCGCTCGGCACCCCCCGCAGCACGGAGCACACCGGCGATAAGGGCCGTAAGAATGACCGGAAAAAAAATTACGGACAAAGATTCCACGATGAGCTCACAACGAATGGCACGACCGGACTCGACTAAAAAAGGTCGAATATACCGCCAACACCATTGCTTTTATGATGTTTTTGCCGTGCGAGCCAGTGACCAGACGCGAATATCCCTGTTTTCGCACTACTTGATAGCGAGCACAGGACTCAGCGCTGCTTCGCCACGTCCTCGACCGTAACGCGCCCACCTTTATTGTCCCAAGCCGTGCGCAAGTAATTGGAGAGAGCCGCCACTTCCTCGTCATTCAGCTTGTCACGGAATGCCCCCATATCTTCCCAGGCTCCAAAAGGAGCCGGACCGTCCGCCGGCACATCTGCGCCATAGAGAATAACATTGATAAGTGACGACGCATCAGGCGCTTGAACGATGGCGCTACCGGATACCGGCGGCGCTTTCAAGAAGCCGCCCCGGCCGGATTGAAGATGACATTCTTCACAGTGTTCATCGTACACCGCCAGACCGAGAGCGCTCTCTTCCTCGCTCAGCGTTTGCTCAGTATTGCGCTCGATCGGCGGCAAACTCTTGATGTAGACAGCCATCGCCTTGGCGTCTTCTTCGGTGAGGTGTTGGGTGCTATTTATAATCACCTCGTTCATGGGGCCGAACGTACCCGCCTTGAAGCTGTGACCCGTCCTCAGATAATTGGCGATATCGGTTTCAGGCCATTTCCCTAAACCTGTGTCTGCCGATGTCAGGTTCACCGCCGACCATTTGCGGACTTTGCCCTCTTCGACAACGTCGAAGTATGTGCCGCCTGACAGGGCTTGGCTTTTGTCTTCGGCCAGAAAAAAGGTGCGCGGTGTATGACAGGCACTGCAATGTCCGAGGCCTTCTGTTAGGTAAGCGCCGCGGTTCCACTCGTCCGATTGTTCAGGATCCGGTTGGTAAACCTCATCATCCGCAAACAATAGATTCCAAAAGAACAGCCCCAGCCGCACATTAAAGGGAAACGGCATATCGTTATCCGGCGGCGTGTACTTAACCGGCTCTAAAGACATGATGTAGGCATAGATAGCCGACATGTCCTCTTCTGTGATCTTGCTAAAAGCCGTGTAGGGAAACGCCGGATATAGGTGACTGCCGTTGGCGGCCACGCCCGATCTCATGGCATGAGTGAACTCTTCCTCGGTCCACCCCCCTATTCCCGTTTCAGGATCGGGTGAGATATTCGTTGAGTAGATGGTTCCAAACGGCTCGCTGAACGGACCGCCCACAACATGAAAAGGCACGCCACCGCCGAATTTCGGCCCGTCCTTGTACGAGTGGCAGCTCACGCAATTGCCGATGGTCGCAAGGTACTTACCCTTTTCGATCAGTGGGTCGACAGGTGCGGCCGGCGGTGCGGCCTCAACCTCCTCCACTGCAGCGCCATCCTCTTGCGCCTGTGGCGATGCCACCGGTGTCGCAATCGTTACAAACAGGGTCGCAATGAAAAATCCGACCGCGAAAGTATTCGGGAAAGCGCGAATATGCATGGGTTCTTGCTCTGATAGATTTGAGGCCATTTAAGCCATAACTTTAAAGCACAAAGCGTAACGCCCGCCATAGAAAAGGCGGGCGTTACAAAATCGATGATCGTAAGAAGCTAGTCTTTCTTGCGATAAACGTCGTGGCATTGTTTGCAAGTCAAAGCGCTGAAGGCTGCATTCAAAGCCGCGTCCTTGCCCTCTTCGCGGGCAAGTTTCGCTGCTGCAGTCAAGCCGTCAGAGAATGTATTCATTTTTTCTGCGAAATCGTCCCAATTTTCCCAAACGGCAGGAAGGGATTCGCCTCCTTGAACTTCTTCTTTAAAGCTACTCAAGGCTGTCTGAGCCGCTAGCGCGATGGACTCCAAATGGCTTGCAAAATTATCATCGGGAATAGCGTAAGACATAATTTTGCCAACAGCTGCGGTTTGCGCGTCCATCGCCTTCATTATGTTTTGACGATAATCAATCACATCCTGATCGTCGGCTTGCGCCGCAGTAGGTAGGACAAGCGCTGCAACCATCGCTATTGCCGCAACACCACCATTTAATTTAGCCAGACGTTTCATTTGAGAAGCCTCCAATGCTCCAAACTGCCTCTATTATACTTTGAATTGTGTCGATTGTTGGGACTTAACCCTGACTTCAAAGTTTGATACGCGGGCATTACAAACGCCCTTGTTTTCTCATTTCTGGCCCATGGTTTACTAGAGAAACTCAAGCAATTGCAAGGGCCTTAACCCCTTTGGGGCCAGGACGATAACGAGGGGGAGTTTAGTCTGTTGGCCAAGCACGGGCTCTAAACGCACAGCGCCCGCCTCTAACTGAGGCGGGCGCTTAAACTTTCGAGCATATACTCGCTACCCAGCGTGGCGATATTCGTCGTGACACCCCTTACAGGTGAAGGATTCTTGCACCAGGGGGCCAGCCGCAGCCATTCCACCCGTTTCAGCGGCCTTGTCCAAGGCCTCCAATTTAGCAACCAATTCGTTCATCTTGGACGCGAAGTCGTCCCAGTTCGACCAAACCTTCGGCAGGGCGTCGCCCTTAGCCGTTCCACCTTCGACATTCGGCTCAAACGCCTTCAAGGCTTGAGTTGATGTTACGGCTAGAGCTTTCACGTGATGTGCGAAATTCTCGGCCGGAGCTTTCTGCTGCAAGGTCATGAACAATGCAGCAGCTTGCGCGCCCAAAGTCGCCATGACGTGCTTGCGATAGTCGATCGTGTCTTGATCGTCCGCGTGGGCTACCATCGGCGTTACCGCTACCGTTGCTGCCATCGCGAGACCACCGATAATTTTTTTCAGACGGGTCATATAAAAAAGCCTCCACTGCTTCCAGCTGTTGATTAAGCGTTTTGACCGGACTCTCTAGTATTGTTTTTCTTGGACGGAGACTATCCGTCTGTAATTCCTAGCCCAATGCTTTACAAAGAACCTGCGATAGTAGCAAGCACTTACACCTATAATGCGCGCAAATCTGCCCTACCGAAGCAGTATAAACATCAATGTGACCGGGATATGACGAACACACCCGCCGCGTCCAAACTCCAATCTCTGTGTATCTTTTGCGGTTCACAAACCGGCAACAACCCGGAATACAAGACCGCAGCCGAGACCGTCGGCCGTTCGCTGGCCGCTAACGGCACAACCCTTGTGTTCGGCGGCGGGCGCGTCGGACTTATGGGGGCTGCAGCTGACGCTGTGCTCGCCGGCGGCGGTGCTGCTGTCGGGGTTATTCCTGAATTCCTTAAAGATAAAGAGCTAGCGCATACCGGGGTGAGCGAAATGATCGTCGTGCCGGATATGCACACCCGCAAACGTGTCATGTTCGAGCGCAGCGATGCGTTTTGCATTTTACCCGGCGGCGTCGGCACCCTGGAGGAAATGTTCGAAATCGTCACATGGCGGCAGCTACACCGACACAATAAGCCTATCATCATCGTCAACACGGCCGGATACTGGTCGCATCTCATGGGGCTGCTCGACCAGATTATTGCGGCGGACTTCGCCCACAAAGGCCACGACTCCCTGGTAACGGTGGTCGAGCAGGCTGAAGATGTGGTTCGGACCGTGGAAGCAGAACTCGCAAACCCCAAGCCGCCGGTCTTATTTGACGTCTAGAGGGCACTCTCCCCCTACACTGGCGATCAATTTGGCAGATTCCCGACTTGCGCGCCCGACGGCCTATGCACTAATTTCCCTGCCGAACCCCACGGCGCACCGTCAAAACACGCTGGCAAGCCAATTCGGGACGACGACTCTCACGGGACCCTGTAACTCCAGGCCCGCAAAAAGGGACTTTTCATGGCCAAAATCAAGGTAAAAACCCCCATCGTTGACCTGGACGGCGACGAAATGACGCGGATTATATGGCAGTTCATCAAGGAAAAATTGATCCTGCCGTACCTTGACGTGGATTTAAAATACTACGACCTGAGCGTTGAGTACCGCGACGAGACCAACGATCAAGTCACGATTGACGCGGCAAATGCCATTAAACAATACGGTGTTGGCGTTAAATGCGCGACCATCACCCCCGACGAAGCCCGGGTAGAAGAATTTAATCTCAAGAAGATGTGGCGCTCGCCGAACGGTACCATCCGCAACATTCTCGGCGGCACAGTGTTCCGTGAGCCGATTATCTGCAAAAACGTGCCACGCCTGATCCCCGGCTGGACTCAACCCATTATCATCGGCCGCCACGCTTTCGGCGATCAATACCGCGCCACAGACTTTCTAGTCCCTGGCCCCGGAAAGCTGACCATGACCTTTAAGCCGGCCGATGGCAGTGAACCCAGCGAGTACGAAATTTATGATTTCCCCAGCAGCGGTGTTGCGATGGGGATGTACAACCAAGATGACTCCATTACCGGGTTTGCACGCGCCTGTTTCAACTACGGCTTATCGCGCGGCTACCCCGTCTACATGTCCACCAAAAACACCATCATGAAAGCCTATGACGGACGGTTTAAGGACATTTTCCAGGAAGTTTTCGACGCCGAATTTAAATCGAAATTCGACGATAAACGTCTAACCTACGAACACCGACTTATCGATGACATGGTCGCCTCGGCGTTGAAATGGTCCGGCGGTTTTGTCTGGGCCTGTAAAAACTACGACGGTGATGTGCAGTCGGACACGGTCGCGCAGGGATTTGGGTCTTTGGGATTGATGACCTCGGTATTGCTTACGCCGGATGGTGAGACTGTTGAAGCGGAAGCCGCCCACGGCACCGTCACGCGTCACTACCGCCTGCATCAAAAGGGCAAAGAGACGTCCACGAACCCGATCGCGTCCATATTTGCCTGGACCCAAGGCCTTAAGTACCGCGGCAAGTTCGACAACACCCCCGACGTGTCGCACTTTGGCGAAACCTTGGAAAAGGTATGTATCAAAGCGGTCGAAAGCGGCTTTATGACCAAGGATCTGGCCATTCTTGTCGGACCGGAACAGCCGTGGATGACCACCACACAGTTCTTGAATAAGCTGGATGAGCTTCTTCAAGCGGAGATGAAGTAGGGTCCAAAGCAAAGATCAGTTTCTGCTGACGTAAAAACGCCGTCCTGAAAAGGACGGCGTTTTTTTTTGCCTGAATTATATTTCTCTGGATTATTTCTCGACAAAACCTTTGCGCAATTTCTTTAACTGCGCTTCGGTCGCCGGCACCATCTTTCCGCCGGATTTTGGAAGAACCCAGTAATAGCTGCCGTCTGTTCCAACCACGGCGAACTTCTCACCGCGCCGTGAATACACGCGGCGATGCGATGCCGACTGGTCAATATAAGTTCCGCGCCATTCTTCATCGTGCTTGAACATATATTCGTGACTTTGAATGAATTGTTTGATGAATTTCTTATCGACAATGGTGAGGTTTGAAATCACCCAGCACTGCCCTTCGAACACCCAGTACGTCGCTAGTCCGACAAGTTCCTTGGCCGGATTGAAATACGGATAGAAAGGGAACGAACGGCACGCCAGCGATCGGTTGTCCCGCTCGCAATATTCCACACCCTTGCATTCAATGGCGCAGCAATCCGAGCCCTTCAAGTCGGCCAGCTCTTTCTTGGCATCGGCCGTAACCGCCTTGTAGGGTTTCCATAAATCCGTTCGCGACTTGAGCAACTTCCATTCGGTGTTCTCTACAATCGGAATCGCATTGTCGGTTGAGCAGCACACCGGTTTTCCGCCGTTTAGATGTGCGCATTTTTTTCCGCAATCATAAACCTTGGAAATCGGCGCCTGAAATTGACGAAAAATTTCCTCGTAGTGCTTTGGTTGTAAAGACATTGAACGGGTACGATCCTAATCTGGCCTAAACTGGCGAATGAATGGCGGGGAGTGGACTGTTGCAGCGGTATAACCCGCAATCACCGTCTTTGAAAAGGCCTGCCCTATTGAATTCGGAGTCTATCGTTTCAGATTCTGGATGCGAGAGCGACACCATCGTGTCACAAGAGAGTCATAACTGCGTGAAAAATGGAGTTCATGCCATGCAGGCGTACGTGTGGATTGGGCTGGGCGGCGCACTCGGCAGCATGGCGCGTCACTGGAGCACCGGCCTCGCCAATGTGATTGCCGGTGTTGGCTTCCCTTGGGGAACCTTAGCCGTCAACGTGATCGGGTCCGCTGTCATCGGCTTTGCCGCTGCCACATTAAGCGCCGAAGGCCGTTTTCCCTCGTCCGACGCCGTTCGCCAGTTTCTGATGGTGGGGGTTTGCGGTGGATACACCACTTTTTCCGCTTTTAGCCTTCAAACCCTGACCCTTATCGAGGGCGGCCACTGGCTATCGGCTGTGGGCAACGCCGGGCTGTCAGTCGGTCTTTGTATCGGGGCTGTTTGGCTCGGCTATGTTGGGGGTCTGCTCGTTAACCCGCGTTGACGCACAAGGGCTACGCCGGATTGGAAGGTCTTATTCGTGGCGCAATGCCTCAATGGGATTGAGGCGTGCGGCTCTGCGGGCCGGCATATAACCGAAAACCACCCCCACGATGGCCGAGAACGCAAAGGCCAGAAAGGCGGTAAATGGTTCAAAGACGAATGGCACGTTGATAGCTGGGGCAACAGCCGCCGCGCCCGCGAGCCCAATCACAATCCCCGCAAAGCCGCCAAATGCAGACAGCATGGCCGCCTCAACAAGGAATTGCATCATCACTTCTTGTTCCGTGGCCCCAATAGCTAGGCGAATTCCGATTTCTCGGGTGCGCTCGGTAACCGACACCAGCATGATGTTCATAATTCCAATCCCACCCACGAGAAGACTTACCCCAGCAATCGCACTCAAAAAGGTCGTCATCACGCCGATGGTACTTTCCATGACTTCTGAGACTTCAGTCATGTCGAGGACGTTAAAATTAGACTCCTCTCCTTCTGGGACCCGTCGCCGCTCACGCATCACATTCGTCACCTCCTCCTTGAGAGGTCCGAGTCCTTCCGGCGTAAATGCTGATATAAATATCTGCGGTATGCGGTCGGATCCGGCGAGGCGGCGTTGATAGGTTCGGATAGGCAATGCAACCACCAAATCCTGGTCACCGCCAAACATCACCTGCCCTTTGGACTCAAGGACTCCGATCACTTCGCAGGAGATTTTACCAACACGAATGCTGGCTCCAATAGGATCCTGACCGGGGAACATATCAGTCTGAATGGTCGATCCGACAATGCACACGGCTTTACCACTTTGTTCCTCGGCCAGTGTGAATGTGCGTCCACTTGTCAGATTCCAATTTCTGACAATTATAAATTCGCCGGTGGTTCCAACCACGTTCGACTGCCGGTTCTCGTTTCCAGCAATGACCTGTGCCGTGCGCTGCGCGTACGGAGCAATCGCAGCAATATCTGGGACTTCGCGGCGCAGGGCCTCAACATCGGCCATCTCAAAGGGCGGTGAGGATCCTGCCGCTCCACCCATACGCCGATTGCCGCCGGGCATGAGCGTCAGCATATTGCTGCCCATTTTGGAGATTTCGCTGCCCACTTGGGCAGTCGTACCCGAGCCTAATGTCACAATGATGATGACTGCAGCCACACCTATAACGATACCGAGCACAGTCAGACCAGAACGAAGGATGTTCCGCCTGATTTCGTTCAAGGCCATTATCAAAGTATTGCCGATCATCAGACCCGAGTCCTCTAGGCCGCGTGTTGAACGTCTGTTTCGCCAATAATCTTACCGTCTCTGAATTCTAGCCGCCGGTGCGCGTACGCCGCGATATCATCCTCATGCGTCACAAGCACAACTGTTAACCCGTGTTCTTTATTCAGGTTAGCCAACAACTGCATAATTTCGTGGCTGCGTGCAGAATCAAGATTGCCGGTCGGCTCATCCGCAAGCAGCAAGGACGGACGTGTCACAATCGCCCGCGCAATCGCCACGCGTTGCTGTTGGCCACCCGACAATTCAGCCGGCGTGTGGTGCTCCCGCCCCAAAAGCCCCACGGTATCAAGGGCTTCCATGGCGCGACGGCGACGCGTCGCTTTATCAAGCCGTTGATAAATCAGCGGCAGTTCTAGATTTTCCAGAGCCGAGGTTCGCGCCAGCAGATTGAATCCCTGAAAGACAAATCCAAGAAAGTAACGGCGCAGGAGAGCAAGCTGATCGGAAGAGAGCGTTGCAACATCGATACCGCGAAAGAAATACTGCCCGCGAGTCGGCACATCCAAGCACCCAAGCATATTCATTGTTGTCGATTTACCGGAGCCTGACGCTCCCATCACCGCAACGAATTCACCTGATTTGATTTCGAAACTTACGCCATCAAGTGCCCTAACCTGAGATTCCCCATCCCCGTAAATTTTATAAACGTTTTCAAAGCGAACTAAGGGCGGCCCAGACACCCCATCGTCGCTCCGGTCTAAGGAAAGGTCAGCCAGTGCGGACGAAGATGTCATCGTCACGACGCCGGTGTTTGTGTACCGGTCACAACCAGTTCACCTGATTTTATATTTCCGGTCAGAATTTCCGTGCGCCGGCCATCGGTGACTCCTGTCGTGACAGGCACCGCCTGGGGTTCCCCGTCTTTGAGAACCCATACTTTCTGATCATTCACTTTTTTAGAATTGTCGGCAGGTGAACGACGGGGCTCATTCATCAGCCGACCGAATGGACCCGGCATCCGAGCCCCACCTTCTTCACGAACGACCGAGGGATCAAAGCGCAGCGCAGCGTTTGGCACGCTCAATGCGTTTTCTTGGGAGGCCGTTACGATAGTTGCTGTAGCCGTCATACCGGGGCGCAAGGACAGGTCTTCGTTGTTCACCGTCAGAACGGCTTGATACGTCACCACATTATCCACTGTCTTAGGGGCAAACCGCACTTGGGTAATGATCGCCGGGTACTGACGATTCTGAAATGCATCAACCACGAAATTCGCGCGCTGCCCTTCTTTAACCCTACCGATATCGGCTTCATCGACATCGATTTCGAGCTGCATCTTCGTCAGGTCTTCCGCCAATTTGAATAAAACCGGCGTTTGGAAACTTGCAGCCACGACTTGGCCGGGTTCGGCCGACCGTGAAAGCACCACGCCATTGATCGGCGACTTAATTTCAGATTTCGAAAAGGCCGTTTCATCAGAACTTAAGGTCGCTTCAGACACGGCGACCTGTGCCTCGGCGCTGGCAAGGCTGGCGTCCGCACGAGCCGCACTGGCTTCCGCCGAATCAACGGCTTGTTTGGACGCATATCCCGTTTTGGCAAGTTCGCGAGTTCGTTCTAATTTGTCTGCCGTTTCCAAAGCCGTTGCTTTTGCGTCTTGAACCCGGGCCTTCGCCGCCGCGAGGGACGCTCTGGCTTGGAGCACACGCGCACGCAAAGACTCCGTATCCAAAACAGCCAGTAGCTGGCCTTCTGTTACGCGGTCATTGAAATCTACAAAAACTTGATCGATCTGCCCGGACACTTCAGGGCCGATATCAACAGAATTGACCGGCTGTAAAGTCCCGGTGGCCGTGACCGTCGCAACGATGTTGCCCTCTTCGACTTCAGCAGTGCGATAGACCGGCGCGGATGGGCCTCCAAAGGGACCGAAAAAAATAATCCCCAGCACACCAACCAAACCCACACCGCCCATGATCCACCATTTTCTGGCGATCTTTGGCTCTGTGCTTGCGCGCTGTCCCAGCCCCAGTATTGAGGCCATGTTTTCATCTGCACTTGGTTGCACTTGGGCTTCGTCTTTCATTGCATCCGCCTTGCCTACCAAACGATTTTTAGCGTCAGCTTCATCGTGGTCCTGCATCGCCTCAATAATTTCCATGTTGGAAATATTCTATATACGAAACAAATACCATATCCTCAGTGTAGGCGGCACCCTAAGAGGGAAGTGTAAGAAAGTGTAACATTCTCTATAAGTTGCAATACTTTAACGTATAGAGACGAGGATACCGTCGCTAATGGCTGAGTTCGGCAATCGCGTCGTCGAGGCCAGCTAGGGTCAACGGATACATGCGCTCATCCATTAATTTCCGCATCAGCCCGATCGATTCCGTATACGGCCATTGCCGTTGCGGCACCGGGTTAAGCCAGACGGCCCGAGGCCAGGTTGTAAGCAACCTCTGCATCCATGCTTGGCCCGCCTCTTCATTCCAGTGCTCAACCGCTCCGCCTGGGTAGACGATCTCGTAAGGGCTCATAGAGGCATCGCCCACAAAGATCAGTTTGTAGTCCGCAGAATACTTATGAAGCACGTCCCAGGTGGGCAAACGCTGCGTATGGCGACGGGTATTGTCCTGCCAAACGGACTCATAAACGCAGTTATGAAAGTAATAGTACTCGAGATGCTTAAATTCTGTGCGGCAGGCAGAAAAGAGCTCGGCGCATATCTTGACGTGATCGTCCATCGATCCGCCCGCATCTAGAAACAATAGTAATTTTACGGCGTTGTGACGCTCAGGCACCATCTTCAAGTCCAAAAGACCGCCGTGATGCGCCGTGGATTGAATGGTTCCGTCTATATCCAACTCTGTTGCCGCACCTTGCCGCGCGAAGCGGCGTAGCCGACGAAGAGCCAGTTTAATGTTGCGTGTTCCCAATTCGATTTGATCGTCGAGATTGGCAAATTCGCGCTTATCCCACACCTTGACGGCACGGCGATGGCGACTTTCGTGCTGTCCGATCCGCACGCCTTCCGGGTTGTAACCATAAGCGCCGAAAGGCGATGTGCCGGCAGTGCCGATCCATTTGGAACCGCCGGAATGTCTATCCTTTTGTTCGGCAAGGCGCTCGCGCAACGTGTCCATGAGCTTTTCCCAACCGCCGAGCGCTTCGATCTTGGCCTTGTCCTCCTCGGACAGCATGAGCTGAGAGAGTGTTTTCAACCACTCGTCGGGCACGTTGACATCAATTCCCTCGAGGTCTGCGCCGCCCTCAAGCCCCTTGAAAACCACGCCGAAGACACGGTCGAACCTATCGAGATGACGCTCGTCTTTTACAAGTACCGCACGTGACAAATAGTAAAAATCTTCGACGCTGTATTGAGAAATGCCGGCGTCTACCGCTTCCACAAGCGCGAGGTACTCAGTGATGGAAACCGGCAGACCCGCTTTCCTAAGACCTTCGATCAAATTGATGAACATGGCGGCCTCCCGGGCGGCGCCTTACCGGCCTTCGCGGCGCGCTAGGAACGCAAGGCGTTCTAGCATGTGGACATCTTGCTCGTTCTTCAAGAGTGCACCGTGGAGCGGCGGAATAACGGTTTTCACGTCTTTAGACTTTAGAGCTTCGGGCGGAATATCATCTGCCATAAGCAGTTTGATCCAGTCTAAAAGCTCCGAGGTCGAAGGTCTCTTTTTAAGGCCTGGAACCTCGCGAATATTGTAGAAAACATTGAGCGCTTCGCGCACCAGTATTTTTTGCACGTCAGGAAAATGCACATCAACGATGCGCTCCATCGTTTCGCGTTCGGGAAACCGGATATAATGGAAAAAACAACGGCGCAGAAAAGCGTCCGGCAACTCTTTTTCATTATTCGACGTAATAATCACAACTGGGCGCGTCTCGGCGCGGATGGTTTCACCGGTTTCGTAAACAAAGAACTCCATGCGATCGAGTTCCAAAAGTAAGTCGTTCGGAAATTCGATGTCGGCCTTATCAATCTCGTCGATCAACAAAACAGCTCGTTTCGGCTTTGACTCAAATGCCTGCCACATCTTCCCGGGTTTAATATAGTTGGCGATGTCCTTGACCTTCTCGTCGCCAAACTGAGAGTCCCGCAAACGCGACACAGCATCGTATTCATACAGACCGTGTTGCGCCTTGGTGGTCGATTTGATGTGCCAAGTCATCAGCGGCAGGCCTAAAGAGGCCGCGATTTCATGTGCAAGAACGGTCTTGCCCGTGCCCGGCTCGCCTTTGATAAGTAAAGGTCGCTCTAGGGTCACGGCCGCGTTAACCGCGACCATAAGATCTTCAGTGGCGATATAGCTGTCTGTACCGGAAAAACGCATCGGAGCCTCACGCATACAATTGCAGTGTATATTGCGGGACCAATCAACCTGGAGCCCGCCGCCTTATACAGGTTCGAAGGCGCAGAATACAGGTGTGCGAAAACGGGGTCCGAATGTGGAAAAGCCCGGTCGGGGGAGGACCGACCGGGCTTTTCTGAAGTCTGCCTAAATCAAGATGGGGAGGGTTAGGCAGCCTTTTTGCTGGACTTCGTCGGTGCTACGCCTGCGAACTGAAAGCGCTCGCTGATCGGGGCCGTGACGTCCTTCACGATAGAAGTCGTGAGGTCTGAAACTTTCTTGCTTTCGCTGACCAGTGTTTCGAAGGAGTCTTGTGCCAGCTTCATTTGAAGCTGAATGAACTCGACTGGAGTCTTCACAGAAGACAGCTTCTTGCTAGCGGCAACAACATCTTCAACAGACTTGCTGGAGTAGTCAACGAGGTGCTTTGTGAGCTTCTCGACGCCTGCGGCAGCGGCGGTGTTGCTTTTCACCAACGAGTCAAAAGCGTTCTGGTTGAAAGCGGCGAAATCAGAGTATGCGACAGTCATAATGCGGTTCCTTGTGTTTGCGTTGTCTAACGGTTTCGCTTCCGAAAGTGGCGGCCGAAAAACAACCCACGCGGCCGTTTGCAATCTCGTAACGCAGCGCGATATTTAATGCTGCATTGCACACAAGATAGCTCGACGGTCACCGCTTGTCAACAATAAATATTGCGGTGCAACATAAATTTAAACGCAGGCGCAATATCTATATAACTAATTGATAAACATACTTTTATTTAGATGAATCGGTAATTGAGGTCTCGATGGCGGTCAGCGCCTGAGCAGCATTTGAACCGTCCGGCCCGCCGGCCTGGGCCATGTCCGGCCGACCACCGCCGCCTTTACCGCCGACCGCGGATGCGCCGACTTTGACCAAATCCACGGCATTCAGCTTTGTGGTCAGATCATCCGTCACGGCCACAACCAAGGATACCTTACCCTCGGCGACAGCCACCAGCGCGACAACACCGCTGCCTAACTGCTTCTTCATGGCGTCGGCCATGCCTTTGAGGTCTTTTGCGGGAACATCTTCCAATAGACGCCCTGAGAAGGCGATACCGCCAACATCTTTTTTCTGATCGTCCGCGGCAGCGCTGCCGCCCCCGCCGCCCATGACCAACTTTTTACGCAGATCCGAAATCTCGCGCTCTAGCTTGCGGCGTTCTTCAACCAACGCCGTGATCCGGCCCGGAAGATCGGCCGGTGAAACTCGCAGCGCCGAGGCCGCTTCTTTCAACATGTGCTCTTCGTCTGCCACCCAGGCTTCGGCAGCCGCACCGGTCACAGCTTCGATCCGGCGCACACCTGCCGCCACGGCAGATTCGCCTATGATTTTGAACAGGCCGATATCACCTGTCCGGCGTACATGAGTTCCGCCGCAGAGTTCCACCGAATACGATGTGGACTCCGTATCGGCGACGGTACCCATGGCAACAACGCGCACTTCGTCGCCGTATTTTTCTCCAAACAGCGCCATGGCACCGGCTTTGACCGCAGAGTCCGGATCCATCAGGCGCGTGGTCACCGTTTCATTCGCGCGAACTTCAGCGTTCACCTGATCTTCGATGGCCCGGACCTCATCTGGCGATAGCGGTTTGTTGTGACTGATATCAAAGCGCAGACGGTCGGGCGCAACCAGCGAACCCTTTTGACTCACGTGCTCGCCGAGGACACGGCGCAGGGCCGCATGAAGCAAGTGGGTGGCAGAGTGATGACCACGCACCGAAGACCGGCGCGCGCCGTCCACTTGAAACAAAACTTCATCGCCAACTTTGACTGTGCCCTTGGTTACGGTCCCTAGGTGCACATGCAGCGCATCAAGCTTTTTCTGGGTATCTGTAATGGTTATTTCGAGCTTTCCGCCGGATCCGGTGATCGACCCGGTATCGCCGACCTGTCCGCCAGACTCGCCGTAGTAAGGCGTCTGGTTGGCGATCAGGGCAATGCTTTGGCCTTGCTTGGCTTCCTGGACCGGTGCGCCGTCAACGACCAAAGCTGTAACGCGGCCTTCGGCAACTTCGGTGGCATAGCCAAGAAAGTCGCTGGCGCCCACTTGATCGCGAAGTTCAAACCAGACTTTTTCCGTAGCCGCATCGCCGGACCCTTGCCACGCTTTGCGGGCCTCAGCCCGTTGACGCTCCATGGCTTTATCGAAACCGCCGGTGTCCACGCCGATACCCCGGCCGCGCAGGGCATCCTGCGTCAAGTCCAAGGGGAAGCCATAGGTGTCGTAGAGTTTGAAGGCCACCTCACCTGGCAGCTGGCCACCGGTGGAGAGGGACTTCGTTTCTTCGTCGAGCAGCTTTAGTCCGCGGTCGAGCATGGACTTGAAGCGCGTCTCCTCAAGCAGCAAAGTCTCGCTGATAAGAGCCTGCGCGCGCTCAAGCTCGGTATAATGAGCCCCCATTTGTGCGAGGAGTGCCGGGACTAGACGGTAGAGAAGCGGGTCAGTACATCCCATCAGGTGAGCATGGCGCATGGCCCGGCGCATGATCCGGCGCAGTACGTAGCCGCGGCCCTCGTTGGACGGCAGCACGCCGTCGGCGATTAGAAATCCGGCCGCCCGCAAATGATCGGCAATCACACGGTGCGAAGCTTGGTGCGCACCATTGGGGTCCGTATTCGCGGCATGGGCAATTGCGGCAATCAGCTCGCGGAAGAGATCGATGTCGTAATTGTTGTGTACGCCCTGCAGAACGGCGGCGAGGCGCTCAAGGCCCATGCCGGTGTCCACCGACGGCTTCGGAAGATCGATGCGCTCGTCCGCGGAAATTTGCTCATACTGCATGAACACCAGGTTCCATATCTCGATGAACCTGTCACCGTCCTCGTCCGCGCTGCCCGGTGGTCCACCCGGTATATTCTCGCCGTGATCGTAAAAGATTTCCGTGCAGGGACCGCAAGGCCCGGTATCACCCATGGCCCAGAAATTATCGGAGGTCGGGATGCGTAAAATTTTGCTCTCGGGCAACCCGGCGATCTTGCTCCATAGACCCGCCGCTTCCTCGTCTGTCGAATGCACCGTAACCAACAGCTTGTCTTTCGGTAAGCCAAAGTCCTTGGTGATCAGGTGCCAGGCGTGGGCAATCGCCTCTTCCTTGAAGTAGTCACCGAAAGAGAAATTGCCGAGCATCTCAAAGAAGGTGTGATGACGCGCCGTATAGCCGACATTGTCGAGATCGTTATGCTTACCCCCGGCGCGTACGCATTTTTGCGACGAGGCCGCGCGGTTATAGGGTCGCGTCTCGTTGCCTGTGAAGACGTTCTTGAATTGCACCATTCCGGCATTGGTAAACATCAACGACGGATCGTTGCGCGGCACCAGAGGGCTGGAGGCGACAACCTCATGGGCGTTTCTGGCGAAGTAGTCCAGGAACGCGGTTCTAATCTCTTTTGTCGTGGCCATAACGTGACATACGCTTGTTAATCTGTTGCTGAACCGGGCCTTGACCCGCTCACCGGGGGCGCTTTGTACCCTGGGCAGCGTAGGAGTGTCCAGAAAGGCCCAAATCCACCAACAGAAACGGGGTTCCTTGCGGAACCCCGTGAAATGAATAAAGGAGCGATAAAAACAGGAGAATCCTAGACGCCTAGTCCTCTGATGGCGTGTCGCCCGGACCGTCGTCCCCAGGGGTAGTCGTCATCGCCTCCGTCAACAGACCGGCATTCACCCGAATCTGCGTCTCAATCTCCTGTGCCGTCTCAGGGTGGGCACGGAGGAACTGTTTGGCGTTCTCCCGGCCCTGGCCGATACGCTCGGAGTTATAGGAATACCAAGACCCCGATTTCTCGACCAAGCCGGCCTTAACGCCCAAATCCAAAAGCTCGCCGGTTTTGGAGACTCCTTCGCCGTACATGATGTCGAACTCCACCACTTTGAACGGCGGTGCGACTTTATTCTTCACCACTTTCACGCGGGTCTGGTTGCCGACCACTTCGTCCTTATCCTTGATCTGACCGATACGACGGATATCCAGACGAACCGAGGCATAGAATTTAAGCGCATTACCGCCGGTGGTGGTTTCAGGGTTGCCGAACATAACGCCGATCTTCATGCGAATCTGGTTGATGAAGATAATCAGGGTGTTGGAACGCGCAACCGAAGCAGTGAGCTTGCGCAAAGCCTGGCTCATGAGACGGGCCTGCAGGCCGACGTGGTGATCGCCCATCTCGCCTTCCAGTTCGGCGCGAGGCGTCAAGGCCGCCACGGAGTCCACCACCAGCACATCTACGGCGCCGGAGCGCACTAGCGTGTCGGCGATTTCAAGCGCCTGCTCACCGGCATCGGGCTGGGAAATAAGCAACTCGTCGAGATTAACGCCAAGCTTACGGGCATAGCCCGGATCAAGAGCGTGCTCGGCGTCGACAAACGCACAGGTGCCGCCGGACTTTTGCGCTTCGGCCACCACATGCAGCGCCAGCGTGGTTTTGCCGGAACTCTCGGGCCCATAGATTTCGACAATGCGCCCCTTGGGCAATCCGCCTATACCGAGCGCAAGGTCGAGGCCCAGTGAACCTGTAGAAATAGACGGGAGATCCACCGCCACGTCGTTCTGACCGAGGCGCATGATGGAGCCTTTGCCGAACGAGCGCTCAATCTGGGTCAAAGCGGCATCAAGAGCCTTTGTCTTGTCCATGTTATTTCTTTCTACGAGGCGAAGGGCGGGTTCGGCCATGACAGGCTCCTGTTGTTTATGAAGAAAAACACGGACGAGCAACGCGCCGTCCCAGGGACCGAAATGTACCTACTTTGTTCTCAAAGGCAAGAGTGAAAAAGAACAAAAATAGAACTTTATATTTATCTTTATATAATAGCTACTTATACGATTTTTTCGAACACTTCCACCCGAAAAAGACCATAGCCTGCTGCATATCCGCTATGTCGTGTTTCGGTTTGACAGTACCCCGATTCGAGCGCTGCCGCCCTAGAATCACCTTAATTGAACCCGCAACTTTCCGACTTCTTTGGCGTTCCTTTCATACAACTACCGGAGGACGACCAATGAAAATGAAATATATAGCTGCCGCTTCCTTGCTTGTGCTGCTCGGGGCCTGTTCGACCGGATCATCGGATTACGGTGCAGCGTCCCGCCAAGGCTCTGAGGGCTATTTTGTCCAGGGCCTTGAGTCCGACCGCTACCGCATTGAGTACAGACTCAATGACGATAATGTCGGCCGGGCGCAGGACCTCGCGCTGCTGCGCGCCGCCGAACTCACCATGGAGCGTGGATACAAAACGTTTGAAGTGGTCTCGCGCTCCTCGGACGTCGTCGAAGACCGCCGCCCCGATACCCAGGTCGAGGTCAGGCGCGATTACGTGGTATCGCGAAACTGCGGCCTGCTCGGTTGCAGCACGTCGGCAAGACCCGCGTACACCAGCAGCACGTTCGGAACCTACCAGAGTAATGACGAAACCATCGTCGCGATTGAAATCAAAATGTCGAACAGACGACCGGGCCGTAACGCCCAGGTTTACAATGCCTCGGAAATCGCGGCCAACATCCGCTCACGTCTGTAAACGTTAAAGCCGAAAACTGTAAAAGAGTAAGTTTGAGGATCGCGCCGGGCGGATTTTGCGTCCGGCGCGGTTCCCGCTTTATTCGGCCAGCACGTCTTTTACCTTGCCGGCCAACTGGCCGAGCGAGAACGGCTTGGGCAGGAAATGGAAGTCGGCGGTATCGACAATATCGCCGCGCGCCACTTCTTCCGAATAGCCTGAAATCACGATGATGCGGATTTCCGGACGCTCGACCCTTATGAGACGGGCTAGAGTGCCGCCGTCCATGCCCGGCATCATCATGTCCGTAATCATAAGATCCACGCTAGGCGTATCGCGCAAGATGTCGAGCGCTTGCTCGCCGGTGCGCGCCTGTAAAACTTTGTATCCTTTGTTTTTCAGCGCCCGGGCAGCGAACACGCGCACGGCATCCTCGTCCTCGACCAATAACACCGTACCTGTACCGCCCAGATCTGCCGCGGCAAGCGCGGCTTCTTCGTCGTTGCCGTCACTCTCATCGCCGCGTGCGGACCTTGCGCGCCCTGCAGAAACCCCCGACCGGCCCGCGGCAGCCGCCGTGTCTTCTGCTTCTGCGCTTATCCGCGGCAGGTAAACGTTAAAGGTCGAGCCTTGGCCAAGAGCCGAATCAACCAGGATAAAGCCCCCGGTCTGGCGCACGATGCCGTAAACCGTCGCAAGGCCGAGCCCGGTGCCGGCACCCGGAATCTCCTGCTTGGTCGAGAAGAAAGGCTCGAAAATTCGCCCAAGATTTTCAGGAGAAATTCCTTTGCCGGTGTCGGACACGGCTATGCGCAAATACCGTCCCGGCGGAGCTTGTTCAGCCCCGACCTGAGTCGGCGCGTCAAATTCTTCAGGGCCGGTGGTGATGGTCAAGGTTCCGCCGCCCTGCATGGCATCGCGAGCGTTGACGGCGAGATTGATGATCATTTGATCGAATTGGCCGGGATCTACGCGCACTACACCAAGCTCGCGTCCGTGGATCAACTTGAACTCGATGGATTCACCGATGAGTCGCGTAAGCAGATGGGAAAGTTCCATCAACGCGTCGGTAGCATTCAGCTCTTTGGGCTGCAGAGGCTGCTTGCGCGAGAATGCAAGAAGCTGACGCACCAGATTCGCTGCACGGTTAGAGTTTTGCTTTATCTGCATGATGTCAGCGAAGGACGGATCGCCGGCGGCATGACGCTGAAGAAGCAGATCGCAAAACCCGATCATCGCCGTGAGCAAGTTATTAAAATCGTGCGCAACACCGCCCGCAAGTTGGCCCATCGCTTGCATCTTCTGCGCCTGAGCAAACTGCGCCTCTAGATTCTTCTGTTCCGTGACATCTATAAAATGCGCCACCGCGCCTTCGATATCCTCGGCGTCCAGGCCGGGGGCCGAAAGCGGTCCGATAAATACCGAAGTTTGAGCAACGCCGCTGTTGCCCGCCACCCGGACATCAAGATGAGTACCGTCACTGTCGCCCGATAAAACCCGATCAAGTTCGGTGCCAAACATACGGTGATCGTCACTCACCAGCCTTTCGGTCAACCCGCTGCCGATCAGGATCGCTCGCGTTTGGCCTGACAACGTTTCAAAGGCATTGTTACAGTCAACCACCACGCCGTCCGGGTCAGTGATGGCAATGGCCATGGGGGCCGCATCGAATAGCGCTCGAAAGCGCTCATAAGCGATGCGCCCCGGCACCGCATTTGACTCACGACGCATACCATCGCGCACAACCAACGTCCGCGTCCGGGTTGCTCCTGCATCATCAAAGGTCGACTGCAGCACCAACGCGGGAATGACCTCGCCGCTGCGGGTTTTAAACTGGACCTCACCTTGCCATTCCCCATCCGGCTGCGGTCGGTTTGACCCGGCCAGCACATCATCCAGTGCCAGACCGTTCAGTTCTTCGGTTTCGTAGCCCAACCAGTCTGCAAAGCGTTGATTTGCGAACCGAAAGGTTCCATCCACATCGACGGAATATAGACCTGTCGGGAGAAAGTAGAGGAAGTCCGCAAGATCCTGGCGCTCCTGACCTAGAATGTCGTTGATCGTCCGGTGCGCGGTCACATCTTCCGACATCCAAAGCAGCAAGCCTTCGCCAATGTCTATGGGCCGCACAGAAATCAGCGACCAGTCAGGTTCACCAGTCGGCGTGGTGACGGGCACCTCCACGCGGACGGCAAGCCTCGTCGCGGCAGCTTGGCGCAAGCGCACAACGGCGTCGTCATCATCCATATCCGTATCGACATTATTGGTCAGAAACTCGAGCGGTGACGCCGTTCCCAACCAATCTTTTCCGCTGCTGTTGACATAAATAACTTTGCCGTCGCTGTTGGTAACCGCCTGCGCGCCTTCTGCAGAATCCAGCAATCGCCCAAGTACAGTAAGCGGCTCGCTGGACCACGTAACTCTTCTACGTGCTCGCCAAGCGCAGCCCGCCGCACCGACAGCCGCGAGCACGCCGCCCGCAACCAGCCCCGCGTGCACCGGCCCGTCTGGACTGCCGATCGCAAGTATGGAGAGCAGAAAAAGCGCAGCACTCAGGGCTGAAAGCCATGCAGCTGCGGTCAAGGCGGTTCTAGCTTGCAAGCTTGTCCTTCAGTTGCATCACGTAGCTGATAACCTCAGCGACCGCTTTATAGTGCTCTTGCGGAATTTCCCGATCAACCTCGACCGTCGCATAGAGCGCGCGAGCCAACGGCGGATTTTCAAGAATAGGCACATCATTGAGCTCCGCAACTTCACGGATGCGTTTGGCGAGGTAGTCTACGCCTTTCGCAACCACAATCGGCGCTGCCATAGAATCAATATCGTACTTTAACGCAACCGCAAAATGTGTGGGGTTGGTGATAACGACACTGGCCCTGGATACGTTCGCAATCATACGCTGACGATGGCGCGCAAGACGCAGGCTGCGAATTCTGTTTTTGATCTTCGGATCGCCCTCCGCCTGCTTCTTTTCATCTTTGACTTCGTGCTTGGTCATCATCAGCTTCTTTTTATGTTTCTTTCGCTGATAGATAAGATCGGCAACCGCCACCGCCGCCATAATCAAGACGACGAGGAACAAGATCATCACGATCTTCTCGTGAATCTCGTGCAACGTCGTAACAATGTCTTGATCCACAAGTTTATCAGGGTGGCTCATGGTGGGGACGATAAATATGGCCACCAACGAACCCACGACCACCAATTTGAGGATACCTTTGCCCGCCTCAAAAAGTGAGTTAAATGAGAACAGTCTCTTAAAACCAGAAATAGGGTTCAGGCTGGACAACTTCGGCCGCATTTTTTTGGGGGTATAAACCCACCCGGTCTGACCGACATTGATAAGAAACGCCGCCACCACAAAAACCGCCATCGGAAAGGCCATGATCCAGGCCACCTCCCCGATAACACCTGCGAAAAGTGAGCGAATGGACTCAGGGTCTACAGCAATTTGATTAGGTCTGGCGAGAAACCCGCTGAGAAGGATACGCAGATCCGATGCCACGCCGGGCGCGAGCAATCCGACCACGATAAGCCCGGCCGTTAACATACCAACGCTTTTGACCTCTTGTGATGAGGGGATATCGCCTTCGTTGCGCGCCTTACTCAACCGTTTTCCGGTTGGCTGCTCTGTTTTTGAGTCTTTGTCTTCGGCCATGGCGGTCCGGATCCTAGGGCGTCAGCGCGGCGTTAATAGAGCATGTAGATTATTGTCCATGTACGTCATGAACGTGAGCATCAGCGTCGGAAGCACAATCATCAGAATCGAAACGCCCAGCATGATTTTGGCGGGCAATACGACAAAAAAGACATTTAGTTGAGGTGAAAGCCGGGAAAGAATGCCGGACGTCACTTGGAAAATCAGCTCAAAGACCACCAGCGGGGCAGCTAGGCGTATAGCCATATGAAATGTTTGCACCAGCAGCGCCACAATCATCGAAAGCATGTCTTCTGAGAACAAAGGCGTTGCAACTTGGAAAAGGTTATAGCTGTCAACGATGGCCATAATCATGACGTGATGAAGACCGATAATAAAAATCAACGCCAAAGCAACCAAATTGAGAAAGCCGATGAGAATAGCCGATTGCTCATCCTGCACCGGATCATCAATAAAGGCGTTCATGAGGCCGATCGCCATACTCATCATGTGGCCGGCCACGTCGAGGGCTGCCATGATAATCTGAATCAATCCGCCGATGAATCCGCCGATGATTACTTCAATAACAAAAAGCTTCACCATTTCAGCAGGCGTGTCCGGTTGTAGCGGCAGCGTGTCCTGAACAATCGGCAGCACAAGAATCGTGATCATGACCGCGAGCATCAAGCGCAGACGCACGGGGATATATCCGGCCGACACGCCGGGCATCAGCATAAAAACTACCGACAGCCGCGCAAAAATAAGAAAGAAGTGAAAAACATTTATGGCGAGGTAATCGTTCAGTTGCATGGCTCAGCAACCTGTCTATGTAGCTCCAGTCTCGTACCGGACTCAGCTACCTCAAACGATCGATCCCGCGAGGACATCACCCAAGAGCAATGATCTTATCCATGATTCGCTGCATGAACTCGGTGAGCTCGGTCACCATAAAGGGCATGAAGATAATCATGGCGCCGAAAACGGCGACAATTTTAGGGATGAACGTCAGCGTCATTTCCTGAATATGGGTCAATGTCTGGAAGATTGAGATGGTCAGACCGACAGCCAGACCCACCAGCAAAAGCGGCCCAACAACGAGCAGCATGGTGGTCATCCCATCCCGAGCGACGTCGAGAACTTCCATTTCGTTCATTTTCGCATATCCACTGCAAACCCGGTCTACGCCTGTGCCGAATTAGATCGGCATCTTTAGAATTTCTTGGTACGCGCTCAGAACCTTGTCGCGCACGGCAATGACGGTTTCTAAAGTTTGCTCGGCGTTGGCAACGGCGGTCACGACGTCTTTGAGGTCCGCTTCACCGGCAATTTGTTTCAAGGTAAGTTCTTCGGCTTGGCGGCCGACCTGTTGTGCGCTCTTCAATGAGTCCGTGACCATATTCGTAAACGAATTGTCGCCGGAGGTTGGCGCAATTGGCGACTTGGTACCCATTGCGCTTTCTACGGAATTCGCGGCCTGGCGGTAGGCGCTGATCGCACTTCCAAAATCTATAGCCATCGCTCTCTCCTCGGGCCTTGCGCCCTATACAATTTCGATCGCCTGCGTTGGCTTCGCAGGCTTTTCCCAAACCGTTACTTCAGCAACTCAAGCGTTTTAGCTATCATCTGTCGTGACGTGGAAATCACGTTCATGTTGGCTTCATAGGACCGTTGTGCTTCACGCATATCCATCATTTCGATGAGCGGGTTTACGTTGGGCTGAAGTACGTATCCGTTTTCATCGGCAGCGGGATGCATGGGGTCATATTTAGAGTCGAGTTCACTACGGTCACTGTAAATCCGTTTAACTTTAACCGTGTCCGCTTCTAGTTCACGATCCAGAGCATTGCGAAACGTCACGACCTTGCGACGATAAGGGTCGCCGCCGGGGACTTCCGATGTCGAATCGGCGTTTGCAAGGTTTTCCGCGATCACGCGCAGTCGTGTTGCCTGCGCTTTCATGCCCGCCGCCGCTACCTTCGAACTGATGGACAAGTCGTCCATATCTCAACCCTTTCTTGCCGTGACGAATTTTTGCGATTGCGCCACTCTATTGTTGTCGTTGTTAACCACCACCGCTGCCGGTTGCCATTTTGAGCATACGCATGTGGGCCTGCATGAGCGTGACCGCGGTGTTGTAATCGCCGCGCGTTGACCCAACCTTCTGCATCTGCTCTTCAATGATCACCTTGTTGCCGTCCGGCGACGCTTCAAATGTTTTACGTACACCATCGGCGCGAAAAGCTTCTTGCTCCGGAATTGTGCCCTTTAAGTGCTTGGGGTTCGAACGCGTCACCTTGACCGGTGCCGTTTCACTTTGAAGAACGTTTTTAAAATCCAGTTTCTTAAGATCGTGCGGCTGATATCCGGGCGTATCCGCATTGGCGATGTTCTGAGACAAGACCTTCTGGCGCTGAGCTGCCCAGTCCATCTGGGTCAGCGCCATCTTGAACAGTTTAAGATTTCCGAGATCCATACTTTGGTCCCCTTGCCCTATTCGACCTCCTGGTCCACGTCCTGGTCCAAGTGGTCCGCGTTCCATGTGGCTACCGTTAGCAGCCGGCCTTATGGGCAAAATTGACCTATGAGTCTTAAGAATCCATGAATCAGTGTTAACCGATCTAAATCGCTGTTTTCTGCGGCATAGAGCGAATTTTTCACCCAGGCACTTAAATCTTTCTTAAACGCTTTGCGGCAATTCTTACCTAGCCGAGAGCGAGTCTGTTGCCTCTTGGCAACGGCTAGAAAAACACCCGTATAACGAGTATTTTATTGGTTTTAATACAAAAAAGAGTTTATGGCCCAGAAACGCGATGAAAACCCGGCTCAAACGCCGTCAGATCTGACCCTCATGGGTCAGAGTCCAAAGACGGTGGCCGTGGCGCTGGAAGCGCAAACCGGGACGGCTCCGGCTAAAATTATAGCCTCGGGCCGCGGATTTCTGGCCGAGCAAATTCTGCAGGTGGCCTTTGCCAACGACGTAAAGGTCCGAGAAGACTCCGATCTCGTTCAAATTCTCTCTGCGGTGGATGTGGACAGCGATATTCCGACCGAAGCCTATGCCGCGGTCGTCGAGATTCTGACCTACGTCTACCGCGCCAACGGACAAGCCCCTTCAGAGGGCATCGCCACATTCGGGAGTGCGTCATGAAAACCGAAACTGAAAATGATATGGCCGCCGCCGCGAACGGCACGGACACCCTTAATGCCGATCTCCTTAAAATCGAGTCGCTGATTGCAACGGCGGTACGGCTTGTTGAGGAAGGCCGCGTCGTTGATCTCGCAGCTCTGCAGGAGCGCACAAAACATGTTTGCGACGCTGCCGTGCAACTGCCAGCGCCCGATGCGAAACCGCTCATTCCGGCCATGGAGTCCGTGCTGACGCAGCTCGACACACTCACCGAGAATTTGACGAAGCGCTACGGAGACCTGCCCGCCCTTTCAAGCCGGGTCGGCTCGGACACCGCTGCATCGATCTACGGTCGCACTTTAAAGCATTTTCCATAAAACCGCCTAAGCCCACAACTTACACCCTTAAGGAATTTGGATAGCCCCATGGAAGCCACCGTTTATCTGCGCTTCTTTCTTGTTCTTGTTTTGGTGCTGGGCCTCATCGTCGGGTTTGGCTGGCTTCTGAAACGATTGGGCATAGGCGATGGCGCACGCGGACCGCTCACTCGGCGTAGGCGTTTGGGAACAATTGAATCCGCCGCACTCGATTCTCGGCACAAAGTGGTTCTAGTGCGCCGTGATGACGTCGAACATCTCGTTCTTGTCGGGCCAAACACCAGTCAAGTCATCGAAAGCGGCATACCCGCAAGCGGCGACATGCCGGTGGGCGGACAAACATCTCCGCTACCTTTCGCGCACTTTCTATCCAGGAACAAATAGCCATGGGCGCGATGCACACTAAGGCAACCTTCGGTTCTAAGAGACGCATGCTCACGAAATGGGCAGGCATTACGGCCATAACTTTCATCGGCCTGTTCTTGATGGTGGACACCGCCACCGCGCAAAGCTTCACGCTCGATCTTGGCGGCAGCGAAGCAACTGGACCCGATTCCACAACCGGTCGAGTTATTCAGCTCTTGCTGCTGATGACGGTTCTGAGCGTTGCGCCTGCCATATTGATGATGGTGACGTCCTTCACCCGCATAGTTATCGTGTTGTCACTTGTGCGACGAGCACTCGGCACAAACACCGCGCCACCCAACATTGTGATGATGTCTTTGGCGATATTCATCACGGTCTTCATTATGACGCCAACGTTCGAAGCCGCCTGGGAAACAGGCATACAACCGCTGATCAACGGCCAGATCGACGAAGGTGAGGCTTTTGAACGCACCTCGGCTCCTTTCCGTACCTTCATGCTCGGCCATGTGCGCCCGAAGGATCTGTCGTTATTCTTGGACATGGCCAACGTCGGCCCCATTGCTACACCGGATGACACGCCTCTTCAGGCCTTGGTTCCAGCCTTTATCATTTCAGAGTTGCGACGAGCCTTCGAGATAGGGTTTTTGATCTACGTTCCCTTCATCATTATCGACATGGTGATCGCCTCAGTGCTGATGTCCATGGGCATGATGATGCTACCGCCCATGATGCTGTCTCTGCCCTTTAAGCTCATTTTCTTTGTGCTTGTTGACGGCTGGTACTTGCTGGTCGGAAGCTTGGTGCAAAGCTTCCAGGGCGGCGGATAGTTACTGTTATTCTAGGGCCTTTGGCCCGCCCACACTCATACGGTCCCTTTTTTCATCGCAATGTAGCAATATTCTGGGCTGAACCCTCTGGCAGCTAGCTGTTGGCTGAGGTCAGCATTTGCAGTCATACTCAGCGGGGATTTCGAAGAGGGGGGCCACATGAGCGAAGATCAAGACGCATTGCAAATACTCGCGCGGCGACGCTGGCATATGGGTATCGGCCTCAGCGCTGTGATGGTGGTTATCTACTTCGGATTCGTGCTTCTGGTGGCTTTTAATAAGGAAGGTCTTGGCACGTTACTCGCGCCGGGATTATCGGTCGGCATTGTATTGGGCGCGCTTGTGATTGTGCTGACCTGGGCCGTAACCTGGTTCTATGTGCGCTGGGCCAACACTCATATCGACGCAGAAATCAAACGGCTCAATTACAACGCAACCGGACGCGCATTATGACCGGCGCAAGTTCAAGTATCGGCGAGCCGAACATCACGGCTATCGCCTTCTTTTTTATCTTTGTCGCACTCACCCTCGCCATCACCTATTGGGCAGCACGCAAAACCAAGACCACCGAAGAGTTCTTCGCTGCCGGGCGTAACATCTCCGGCCGCCAGAACGGCTTTGCGCTCGCCGGCGACTACATGAGCGCGGCCAGCTTTCTCGGCATTGCCGGACTGGTCTCTTTGTCCGGATTCGACGGGCTGATCTACTCGACCGGCTGGCTTGTCGGCTGGCCGGTGATTTTGTTTTTGATCGCGGAACCCCTGCGCAATCTCGGCAAGTACACTTTTGCCGACGTTGTGTCTTACCGCATGCGGCAGACGCCGGTGCGTGTAGCCGCCGCGATAGGCACCTTGGCTGTGGTTGCTTTCTATCTCATCGCGCAAATGGTGGGCGCCGGCAATTTAATCCGATTGATGTTCGGTCTTTCCTATGAAGCTGCCGTGGTTATCGTCGGCGCGGTGATGCTCGCCTATGTGCTGTTCGGCGGCATGATCGCCACCACCTGGGTACAGATCGTCAAAGCCGGCCTCCTGCTCGGCGGAGCGACATTGATGTCGGTTCTCGTGCTGATACAATTCAATATGAATCCGGTGGAGTTATTTGCCGCCGCGCAAGAGAAATACGGTGAAGGCGTACTAGCCCCGGGCGCCCTGATCACCAGTCCCTGGGAAGCGGTCTCGCTAGGACTGGCCCTCATGTTCGGCACCGCAGGTCTGCCCCATGTACTCATGCGCTTTTACACGGTGCCCGACGCGAAAGCAGCGCGGCAGTCGGTGTTTTGGGCGACCGGGCTCATCGGCTTTTTCTATCTGCTGACCTTTATCTTAGGTTTTGGCGCGATGGTGCTGGTCGGGCGCGATGCCATTACCAGTGTCGACGCCGGCGGCAACATGGCAGCGCCCCTGCTCGCCGAAGCCATCGGCGGCACAGGTCTGCTTGGATTTATCGCTGCCGTCGCCTTTGCAACCATTCTTGCGGTGGTGGCCGGCCTCACGTTATCCGGCGCCGCCGCTCTCAGTCACGATCTATGGGTGTCTGTCGTCCGTAAAGGACACGCAGACCACGGAGAACAATTAAAAGTCGCACGAGCCGCAACAGTGGTCCTGGGCGTAGTTGCCATTCTGCTCGGCATCGCCTTCAAGGGTCAGAATGTCGCCTTTATGGTGGGCCTCGCCTTTGCAGTGGCGGCCAGCGGAAACTTTCCGGCACTGGTGCTCGCCATCTTCTGGCGGCGCTCCACAACAAACGGCATGGTCGCCTCGATCATTGTCGGAACGGTCACCAGCCTCCTCTTTATCTATCTCTCGCCGACCATACAGGTTGATATTCTTGGCCAGGCCGACGCTTGGTTTCCCTTGAAGAACCCGGCGCTGGTCACTATTCCGTTGGCCTTTGCGGTGGGCATTATCGTATCACTGATAAAACCCGAGCCAGAGGCCCTCTCCGCCTACGATGGAATGGAAAAGCGAATGATCCTCGGCGGTGCGGCAGATTAATCAACGCCCTCTTTTCAAATATAACAGCAGGAAGCCATGAAATCGATTTGGTTCAAAACGGTTCAGCTAGATGAGATCACCCATCATTTTCCGAACACGATGATGGAACAACTGGATATCCGCATTACCGAAATCGGCCCGGATTACATTCGCGGCACCATGCCCGTGGACAAACGCACCCACCAGCCCTACGGCCTTCTGCACGGCGGCGCGTCCGTCGCTCTGGCCGAAACCCTGGGCAGCTTCGCCGCATTGCTGATCATCGACGATACCAAACAGTTTTGCGTGGGGCAGGAAATCAATGCCAACCACATTCGCGGCATACGTGACGGACTCGTCACCGGCACCGCGCGCCCCTATTACATCGGCAAAACAAGCCATGTTTGGAGTATCGAAATTCGCGATCCACAGGAAAAGCTGGTGTGCATCTCGCGCCTGACTATGGCGATCCGCGATCAACCCGCTAAGTAGCCGCGCTCCTCATTAGAAAAAGAACCGGTAACTTACCTGTGCTTGGGTTTCATGGAATTTGTTGGGGATACCGAGAAATTCGCGTTCCGGCCTCTGCGAAAAGGAACTCAGCACTTCGACAGTAAGGCGTTGGCGCTCGGTGGGATAAAATACATAGGCCAGCGTTAAACTGTTTCCATGTTCGTCGTTATCGTCGTCCACTGCCAGGTCGCGGTCCACGGTTTCGAAATACTCGGCCCGTAGAGACAATCGGTGCTGATTCCAAGAACGGCTAAGAAGAAGAAACGCCGCAGCAAAATCAACATCTACGAGAGACTGACCCGTTGAGGTAAGACCCATAACCGTGTCGCCGATCATGCCCTGCACAACCAGATCAATATCGCCCGGCAACACAGAGCGACCGCCGATACTGACAAAGCGCGTATGCCATGCGTATTGATCTCCATCAAAAGCTGTCTTGCGGGCAAGATTGTCGTAAACCATAACCCGCACCGTCCCCAGACTAGGCGACCGCGCTTCGATGGCACCATATACGCCCGGCCGCCCGTCGATCTCGTGGACCGGCTCCACCCACGGCGCTTGCTGCGGCGCCGAACCGCTGGGCTCGATAATCCGCACTGGCGCAAGAGGAAGACGTTCGAATATGCCTGCTTCGCGGTCGCTCACGGCCCAGCCGCGCCAGGCCAGCAACGACCCCGCAGGATCATTGGCCGTGAATACGGCACCTGTCGCCGAGATTTCGCTGCCGCCAAACCGATGAGTCACCGTGCCTTCACTACCGAGGGTGCGCAGTTCCTCGCCCACCCAGGTGTTGATCGCCGACGACGAAATAGTGAAGGGGCTGGTCCAGGCCAGGCTTGTGTTCTCAAAAGAGATCGGCGGAAAAAACGCACCAAGACGAGCGCTGAACGTGGTCGGTCCGCTGGGTGCCGGTTTGTACCGAACGAAAGCTTCAACGAAATCCACCGGATTGCGCTCCCGACCCGGGTCCGCCGATACATTGATAAAAAGCGTCCAGTCCCAGTTGATGTCGGCGGTAACGACTGCCGCAGCTTCCGTATGCACAATAGTTCGTTGGCCGCCGTCGCCGCCAAATCGTGTCTTACCGAGACCGCGGTGTTCCCAACCGAGCGGCCCGTCCGTCAAAGCAACGCGCCCTTCCACAAAACCTTTAACGGTTACGGAGTCTGATAACACCAAAGCAACGGCATTCTGCGATGCCATGGTGAAAGCGCCAACGATGGCCAGAAGAGTAAACGGCCTAAGAAAAAGAATGCGTTTGAAAAAGCCGGCTGAACTAGTTGATCGCGGATAACTCATTCTCACCAAGCATGTCCTTATAGTCCACCATGAAGGACTGAAAGTCTTCGGCTTGTTCAATTTGTTGACGGACCGAAGCTATGTCCATAATACCGCGTTCACGGGGTGTCGTAATCAGTGTAAACGCATCGCGGTAGGCCGTGCTGGCCATGGGCCCGGTATAGCGCTGACGCACACGCACGAGAGTGCGTTCATCAGCCGCGAGGGTCAGAGCCGTCGCCCAGTCAAGAACAAGGCGCGCGTCTGCGTCGCTCAAAGCACCCGCATCCGGTTCAGGAACCAATTCCGATATCGCGCGTGCGGCGTTGGTCCAATCCTCGGCCCGCCAATAAATCTCGGCGCGCAGCTGCCGTGTTTCCGGCGTTGTATCAGTCCCGAGCAATAAAATTGCTTCATCAACCTTATTGAGATCGGTCAAGGCCCGCGCCTCCAATCGGCGGCGTTGCGCGTTTAATTCGCGGCTACTTTCCGGGTTCTGGGTATCGCGAAGTGTGTCGATCGCCTGTTCGGGCTGCCTGTTGAGCAGATAAACCAGAGCAAGGCGCGCACCGATACGCGCACGATCAACACCGGTCACCCGGAATTGGATTTGCCGCTCCAGCAAAAGAGCCGCCTGAGGCAGTAAATCTACTGCGACCAGCCTGTCGGCCAGCCTGCGGATCATTTCATCGCCTTCTTCGCCGGGCGGCACTAAAGACCGGAACTCTTGAAACAACGCAATGGCGGTTACGGGTGAAAGCTCGTCCGCAGCGCCATTTAGATAAAGTTCTTTATAGACGTTCGCCATTTTGTCGGCGGCTTCGTCCACCCTTGGCTCATTGTTGAAATACGCTGTCGTGATCTTGAGTCGCCGCAAGGCCGTTCCATAATCGCGTTGTTCAATATACAGATCGGCAAGACGCATCAGCACATCGAACTCGATTTCGTCACCGCGCCAGCGGTAGCGCAATTGCTCAAGTCCTTCGACAAGATCCTTGGTGGGGAGCGTGCCAAGCCTATTTTCCAGTTCCATCCGGTCGCGTTGACCTAAAACCTGATACAGCAGACTTCCGCTATTTTCGGCCTTGCGATATTGCTGCAATGCGACTTGCAGCTCGCCGATTTTTTCGTTCAATTTGCCGTCCATATAGTTGATGGCGGCCTGTTCCGTTGGAGTCGGACTCTCGCGGCGAATAAGATCAAGAAATCCCTGCGCGCCAAAATCGTCTCCGGCGGCAATGGCCGCTTCGACGCCGGTCAAGGCCAAGGGAATTTTCACGCGGCGCGGATAGGATCTTATCAACGAACCCGTCTGGATCATCACTTGCGCCTGAGCGCCGGGATCGTTCATTTTTGCCCGTGCAGCCGCTAGCCAAAACCGCGCATCGTCTTCGTTTGCAAGTGTGAAATGATTAAAGTCTTCAGCTGCTTCTTCGTAGCGCAGCATCATCGTGTTGGCGGCACCCCTAAGCGCACGGAAGGCCGCCGTGTTTTCGATGTCGGACTCTTCACTGGCCATCACCCGCAACATGCCGAGGGTTTCCGGATAGCGTTCGTTGACAAATTCAAAGCGAGCAAGACGGAAGCGGGCTTCCTCGCGCACTTCGGGCCGCTGATCACCTAGAGCAAATTGCAGCGCTTGTTTGTTGCGGATGTAATTTGCCGCTTCGCCGATCTGCCAATCGGCAATATTCAAAATCCGCTGCATCCCCGTATCGCCGCCGAGTGTATTACTCACGTCGGCTAAGGCCCTTGAGAGCGCCATACCGCCATCGACCTCAATCTCGATACCGGCCCGAAGAGCCTGCGCGCGGACGCCGTCACTCTTTGGAATGACGACAACGCCCTGTGCAGTGACCGGCATGTCCAAATCCGTAAAGCTGCGCTCGGGGTACACCCCGTAACTCAGTGGGATCACCGGAACGACAAGAAGATAGTCGCCCACTTCCGGATCTTCCACGGCAACGGTCCGCCCGCCTTCGGTCACTGGCAGATAAAGATTCGGCGACGGACGGTCTATCTGAGCATTGATCTCGATCGCCCGGGTCGGGCGCATCGGCATGGAGCGGAAATCCAAAATCCAATTCAGCCCGTCGCGGCGCGTTGTCGGATTAACATCCGGACGAGTGACCATGCGCAAAATAGTATTGTTCCGGTACGGCAGTTGCTCAACAAACGTGATGTAAGGCGCGCCTTGGGTCGCAAGACGTTGCACATCCACTTGCTTGTACCGGTCGAACACCACCCATAGATACTCGGCGCGGCGGAAAACGGCCGCAGCGGCAGGTTCAGTCCACGGGATGGTCAGGCTGACTTCAGCAGGGCGTGCTGTTAGCGGGTCTACCGTAGCATCGTCGGTGACGGCCGCGCGGGTCACGCGCTGGCCTGCGGCATCTATTTGTGTTTCTTCGCGAGGAATATCGGTAAGTGCCACCGCAGCAGCGGCAGACCCAGTCAATGGCCTTGGTGCCGGTACTGTAGGTGAAGCGGGTGCCGCGGGTGTCTGCTCAACGGGCGGCGTTTCTTGTACAGACCTCGGAGCCGCCGCCGCTTGCTGCGGAGAAGCCGGCGTTGCGACCGGGGGCGTATCGAGAAGATCGACTACAATCGTGTTGCCGCTGGTAAAATCGCGTGTGGACTTTTGGGCAGATAGAGGGAGCGTCACGACCGTCTCGTTGCCGGTTGCGCTGACCGATGCGCCGCGGTTCGCTTCAGGCAAACGTTGGTTGAGGGCTGCCGCATTAACAGATGCCGGCCGGGCGAAAATCACTGCCACAGCGTCGCCGCGCCGTTCAACTCTGTAGGCGGTCTGCGAAGGCCAATCAAAAGCAAGACGAAAGTAATCCGGATGCTGGCCTGTTCTGACAGGAATGTTCGGCGTACCTAACGGAGGCGTTGTCGCAGTAGTCGGGGCCGACGGCGACGGCGTCGCCTGGGGCGTCAGTGGTTGAGGCGCATTGGCGGTCTGCGAAGATTTGACAAGGTCTACAATGACTGCATTTCGGACGGTAAACGTCCGCATCGTCACGCCGGGCCGAAGCGGTAAGAAGATACTGCGCCGGTCGGGTGCATACCGCCCCTCGGCAACATAAGAGGTCAGCGTTTGCGCAGACGCAGCAATGTCCGAGGTCACCGGCCGCTCGAACTGCACCACCAGGGTGCCGCCGACAACTTCAGCCGCATATCGGACTGGTTCATCCCACTCAAAAACAAGCCGCCCGAAGTCGTCGCGATCAGCCGCGCGAATGTCGTCCGCCCACGCCAATTCAGGAAGAGCCGCACCAAAACCTGCAAACGCAAGCGCAATAGCGCCGATACATGCAAGCCGGTTACCGCGCAACATATCCCGTACCCTCATGACGGCGGCCTCTCGGGCATAATAAAGATATCGATTTGCCCCAGCGCCGCAGAAACATCTGTCGGAAATCCGCCCTGCCCAAATACAGTGATCTCGCGATCATAGCCGGCCTTCTTCAGCGCGGTGGCCATCGTCTGAGCACGCGTGATGGCAAGAGTCCATTTATCCACGTCCTTCGCGCCGGTTTGGTTCATCGCCGCGTTGCCGACAACCGCAACACCATTGTTGAGGTTGCTAAGCACGCCGCCGAGATCGAACACCATGGCCGCAGCCTCGGATCGAAACTCTCCCGCACCCGACACAAACAAATCTTGATCCGGCAAAGACAGTTTAAGGTATTGAGAGGTCAGGTGGAACTCCACATCTCTTAAACTCGGCACCTGTGCAAATGTGGCGCTAAGCACCGCCGCCAGGTAACTTAGATTTTCTCCGGGGATTGCCGAAATCTCCGGCAATTCGATCTTGGCAGTCGAACCATCGGTCACGGGAAGCCCGAATGCCGCGCTAAAGGCGTTGGCCAGGGCACGATAGCGGGTTGGCTCGACATTCGACATCGAGAACATAAGCACGAAAAACGCCAGCAATAACGTCGCTAAATCCACAAAAGTGACCATCCACAAGCGCCGTTGCGCCGGCGACAACGCGCCCGGGTTGTACAGTTGCGGCACTGATGAAGTCGGGGCGGTCATTGCCGCTCTCTTTCACGCGCTGAGGCCGGCATCGCCAATCGCGAAGCGTGAGATGCATCGTCGTCGGCATTTAGGAGAAAAAACGAAAACCGTAGAACCGGCACGCGCTCGTCAGTGCCCGGTCTAGTTTCTGCTCCAGATAACAATCCCGCGGACAAGGCCGTCGCGGGAATGCCTCTGGCAACCAAGTCGTCGGCGAGTGTCGCGACCCGAGCGACCATCGTCGTTTGAGGTGTGGCAGGCGCTGTTGCGCGCACTGCCAGTTCGGCGCGGTAACCGGTGGGCGGCGTTCCAATGACTGCCGCAAGACCGTCCAGCGTCGGCAACGGTGAATACAATGTGCCGTCGCTGCGGAAGAAAACCGTGACGGGAACATCCACCTCAACGCGATCATCGCCCATGCGAATTTCTGCGCGAACAACCGATCCCGAGACCGGAGATAAAACCGGAGCGAACTGGTCGGCGATTGAATCTCTAAAATTACTCAACGTGCCACGATAAGATACAGCCTCGGCTTCCTCGCGTTCATCGATATCAAAGAATAAGCTGGTGCGCGCACTGGCAGCGACAGCACGGACGCGTTCAGCATCAAATGAAGACGTTGCGTTCAACACCACAAAGAACGCGAGCAAAATTAAATTCAAAGCGAGCAGTGTTATGAGAATACCGTCGGGTGATCGCTCGTCGGGCACGTCCGCACCAACGACCACGCTGGGGCCGTAACCATAGCCGGCCGCAGACATTTCGCGCGTCAATCCATAAGCCGCGTTCGAAGACGTCTCGCTCACCGTTCGCCCCCAACAGTAAACCGCAAAGCCATGGCGGCTGCATCTCTGCAAACAACAAAGTTGCATCCGCGCTTAAACGCGCGAGGCCGGTGCATAAGTTTCAAATCGGACATATTGGCCAAAACACTATTACCCCCGGCAGCACATACCGCCGACACCTTTTGTGAAAGCCTATGGGGAAACAGTGAACGAGCGGTTAAATCGCCCGAAAACTAGGAAATTCTGGGGTTTATAAGGCCGGTTCGGCGGACGAAACCTGCCGGCGGACACTCATTTCCTCGGTCAGCGCCGTGGCCTTAGCGGAATTCATGGCCGCCAGGATCGGGGCGACTTTGTTTTCCTTCATACTTTGCACGACCGCGAGCAGGATCGGCATCTCAAGGGAGTCAAAAATACGCGCGGCGTCCTTGGGTTTCATCGCCCCATAAATGCGGACTAACTGCTCGATCTCTCCCTGTTTCTTCTCGTCATACTTGGCCAGCAAGCCTTCAATAGACTGCTCAAGATCCTGAAGCTGAACGATCTTACCGTCGATACGACCTTCGGCTGCACGCAAAAGGCCTTCCTTAACCCCAAGCTCGCGCTCGCGTTGCTCAATCAAATCACGCCGCTCGGCAAGTCGCTGCAGGGTTTCAATTTCGGCCTGGGTCAACGTGCTGGGATCGAAAGTCATGGTCGAAGGCGCATCGCCGGTCATACCCATTTCTTCGGAGGCCATGTCGGTGCCCTCCGTCATTTCCGTCGCAGGCACGTCTTCAGGCGCAGCTTCAGGCGCGGCAGGAGCATTCTGCGCCAAGGCGACGGAAGGCATCATCTGTACCGTTGTCGTCCGCGCATCAGCGATATCTTGCACTACGACTTGGACACGAAATCCGAGCATACACAAGGTCGCCACAATAACCGCCGGCAGCAAACGCAACGACGGTAAACGCCCAAAATTACCGGCGCGCAAAGGCTCACGCATCGCACGAGCGCCACGCGGGCGGAAAGAGGACATATGAGAGGGTTTTGCCATGTGCCTAGTTTTACCTTGCCGACTGCAGGGCCTTCAAGAGTTCTCGCTCGGCCTCCGAGCGTTCTTCGTCAAACGCGGGACTTTGATTTACGGCTCTGGCCACCGCAGGCCGGCCGCCGGCCGCCCGTTGGGGAGGCTGGAAATCCGCATCTCTCGGGCCCGCAACGCGCGCTTCGGCCCGGGCTGCGCCCAAGGCATTGCGCAATTCTGCGGCGGTTTCTTCAAATCCGCCAACGGCTTGAGCCAATGTTCCCGGGACAGGCGCAGTGGCGGCCCCGGCGAAGCCGCGCGGCGCCGCCTGTGGCTCCACCGGACTGGGCCGTGCCGATGGGGCGCCTGCGGCCGCCGGATAAGATCCCGGCTGCGCCGGTTGAGTGCTCATTCCCTCGCCGCGCGCCGACCGCACCGCCCCTTCAAGGCGGGTCGCCAATTCTTCCGCGCGCTCGATCATGAAAGCCAAATCATCACGCAAGGTCTGCGCCTTTTCGACACGGTCCTTTAAGGTGTGGTTGGCTTCAGTCGTCGCCTTCTTCAGCTTGGGAATACCCGCTTCGGCGCGCATGGTGGCTTCATTGAAACTGTTGACGACTTTGGCCAACTCTTCACGAGACTTACGCAGCGCCGATAACTTCCGGTTCAAAATAACGGCGTAAATAATGGTCGGGACGAGCAATAGAATAACGGCAATATCGAGTATCATTCCCGTCGTCATGCCTCTACTCCCGTCACTGGACTAAACCAGTATTGATATTTTGCCGGTATCAACCGGCGTCTAAACACCTGTGCTCTATCGCGGAACGCTAAAGAACACCGATTAAACTCTCACACTGGCGCCAAATTATGGCACCGAAGGGTAATTTGTCAGACGGGAGATAAAAATCCGTTAACCCGCCTTAATCGCGTACCGAAACGGCCTGCAGGGCCGAAGACCCTAGAACTCTTTAGCTTTCCTGCCGTCGCCGGTGATCCACACGAATAGCGATATTGCTGCCGCGCCGGCCCATTTTGCCGACAAACATGGGTTGATCGCCACACCTCAGAATCACCGGTGACTCCGGTGTCGCATTCAGCAGGAATTTAGATCCCACTTTCATATTAAGAACCCGACTGAGCGGCATGGTTTGCGTGTCTAAAACCGCTTCAAGGGCCACCTCGGTGAACCACATTTCCTCGGCCAAGTGTGTTTCCCAAATGGAGTCACGGCCGAATTTTTCGCCCATGAACATCTGAAGCAACAATTCGCGAACAGGCTCTAGGGTCGCAAATGGAATCAAAATTTCCAACCGGCCACCACGGTCTTCCATATCAATGCGCAAACGCGCGACGATAGCGGCGTTAGAAGGCTGCGAAATCGTTGCAAACCGCGGGTTCGTTTCAAGTCGGTCGAACCGGAACGTGACCGGCGACAACGGATCGAACGCCGCGGACAAATCGGCGAGCACCACATGAATCATACGTTCGACCAACGTGCGCTCAATGGTGGTGTAAGGCCGTCCTTCGACGCGCATGGCAGCCGTACCGCGCCGTCCGCCCAGAAGCACGTCGACGATGGAGTAGATCATCGACGAGTCCACGGTCATTAGGCCAAAGTTGTCCCATTCCTCGGCTTTAAACACCGTCAGCATTGCCGGTAGGGGAATAGAATTGAGATAGTCGCCGAACCGCTGAGACAAAATATCGTCCAGCGAGACTTCGACGTTATCAGACGTAAAATTGCGCAAGCTGGTGGTCATCATGCGGACCAGACGGTCGAACACCACCTCCAGCATCGGCAAACGCTCGTAAGATACGAGCGCTGAGTTCAAAATGGCTTGGATACCGGCGCGATCAGATCCTTCGTCGCCGGCTTCATCAAAACCGAGAAGGCTGTCGATTTCGTCCTGGTTCAGAACGCGGGTGGACTCTCCGCCGCCCATTCCGCCAAAGCCGTCATCTACGTCGTCGTCAGCACCGCCAAGCATGGCCTCCCATTCGGCGGCCATGGCATCAGCATCGGCATCACCTTCAGGCTTCTCCGGGGCCGGCGCATCAGCGTCAGCCGCCGCGAGTTCCTTGGCGAGTTCGTCTTCGGTATCGGTTTCACTTGGTGGCGTCATGAGAATTAACCACTAACTCACTGTATTTAAATGCTATTTATTGGACGATCATTTCCTTGAACAACACGTCTTTAACCTGAGCTGGCCGAACCGCCGCATTGACTCGATTGAGCAATTCCTCACGTAACCGGTACATCCCCGCCGCACCCTGCAAATCCTCAAGGCGCAGTTCGCGCAGATAAACTTGGAAGTTATCAATGATGCGCGGCAGCACCGTATCGACCCGGTTAATGTCGGCTTCGTTGGCGAGTTCAAGACTGACTCTGATTTTGAGAAAGTTCTTCGTGCGTCCCGCCGTGTTGATGTTTACCAGCATTTCAGGCAGGTCGTAAAAAAGCGCCGTGCTCGGCGCGGCGGCTGAGACAACCGGGCCGTCGGCGTCTTCTACGGCGATATCGGCAAGACCACCATCCATTTGCTCTTCTTCCGGCTCACTGCCGGAAATCATCGATACAAGCGGATCCGCCATCCCGGTAAAATACGCCACGGCCCCACCGCCGACCACCAGCACGATCGGCAGAACAACCATCAACAGCATGCGCCGCCGGTTACCGCCGCCCTCGCCGAACTCTATTTCTTCGTCTTCGAAGTCTTCTTCAGCCATTGCGCTTCAATCCTTGGCCTTGGTATGGGGCCGCTGTTCGAATGTTCGGTGCGAGCATCTACACCGCCAGCCTCAAGGCTTAAACCCTGAGATATCACGTGGCGGAACGTCTGCTCGCACTTCAAGTTCTGCCTCAGGCTACCTGCACGGGGTTAACAATATATTGCATACCGCGCCCAGGCTTCCGGATATCTGCACTCAAGGGTCTAAGGCACAGCATACAACGCCTAGAACCCTAATGTATGCGATCGGAGCCAAAACCCAAGCAACCCGCCCGCCAATTCGGCAAGAGTTGCCCGGCAAATGCAGGCTTTAAGACCTAATTTTCCCCGGCCCCGTCGCCGGATCCCCACACAACACACTGATTTATATCAATAAAATAACTTGGCACGGCACATGCATATCTATGGGCAACAAGGACACGCAAACGCGTGCAAAGGATAAGGCCATGGACAACACATCGTATATCGCGCTTTCGCGCCAGCAGGCGCTTTGGAATGACCTGGAGGTTGTCGCAAACAACCTCGCCAACGTGGACACGACGGGCTTTAAGGGTACCGACACGCTGTTTGCCCAGTACATCCAAAGAGTCGATACCAACGACCGGACCTTCAGAGACAAGGTCGCGTTCACCCAAGATTTCGGCTTGGTCCGCAATTTGGCTCAGGGTGAGTTCAATTACACAAACAATCCCTACGACGTCGCTATTCAGGGCGATGGCTACTTCGTAACCGACGATCCCAACGGCGGTGAAGAGCGTTACACCCGCGCCGGCAATTTCACCATGAATGCTGACGGACAACTCGTCACCCAGGACGGGCGGCTTGTTCAGTCTGCAACCGGCGGCGCCATCACCATTCCGGCCGAAGCCGAGACCATCGTCATTCACGGTGATGGCGCCCTCCTCAATGAGAACAGCGAGGAGGTCGGACGCATCCGTGTCGTACGCTTTGAAGACGAACGCCAACTGAAGCAGGTCAACGGCACGGCATTCACTGCGACCCCGAACACTCCCCCCATAGACATGGATCGTCCGAAGATCGCCCAGGGTGTGCTCGAGGCGTCCAATGTCAACGGGATTGTCGAGATGACCAGCCTCATTTCACTGAATCGCGCGTATGCCGATGTCACCAAGCTCATTCAGATGGAACACGAGAGAAAATCAAAAGCTGCGGAAGTTTTTACCCGCCAAGTCTAACGCCCACTATCTCCGACTAGAGAACGGAAAAAGGAAAACAGGCCATGAGTATCCGAGCTCTCAGCATCGCCGCAACGGGTATGCTCGCGCAGCAAACCAACGTCGAGGTGATCTCCAACAACATCGCCAACATGAACACGACGGCTTATGCCCGTCGCCGTGTTGAATTCAACGATCTGCTGTACCAGGACTTGCGCCGGGTTGGCTCCACGTCGTCTGACGCCGGAACAATCGTGCCGGCCGGTGTGCAACTCGGTTTGGGCGTCAAAACTGCGGCGGTCTATCGTATCGCCGAGCAAGGCAGTTTGCTGTCCACCGACAACAGCCTTGATACCGCCATTCAAGGCAAGGGGTACTACCAGGTCGAACTGCCCAATGGCGATGTCGGCTATACTCGCGACGGTTCTTTCCAACTTTCGCCCGACGGCGAAGTCGTCACCCACAGCGGGTTTCTGGTCACCGGCCTTGGCGCTGTCCCGGTGGATGCCACGAGCATCTCCATCAACGAGCAAGGCCAGCTGTTCTACACCACCGACGGCGTCATCGAACCAACACAGGCCGGTCAGTTTGAATTGGCTGTGTTCCCGAACGATGCAGGCCTTGAGGCCATCGGCGATAACATGTTCCTTGAAACACCGGCCTCTGGGGTCGGCACCCTTGGCGTTCCCGGCGATCCCGGGATCGGCACAATCCTCCAAGGGTTTCTAGAGACCTCAAACGTCAACGTGGTTTCGGAAATTACCAGCCTGATCAGTGCGCAGCGCGCTTATGAAATGAACTCCAAGGTCATCAAGACTGCGGACGAAATGGCTTCGACGATAAATCAGATTTCCTAAGAGGCACTAGTATGATCCCCTTTCGCTTAACCAGAGCTGCCGTACTTCTAGCCGCCGTGTTGTTTGCAGGCGGAGTGACCGCTCCCGCAGTGGCGGCCGACTGGCCGACATCCGGCAGCGATGAGTTGCGGCTAAACACATCGATCACCACAAACGGTGAAGATGTGCGGCTGGGGGACGTATTTTCCGGATTTCTGAGTCGGCCAGAGAAAGTTGTCACCCGCGCACCTGCGCCCGGACAACGGATGGTACTGAGCGCGAAATGGCTGGCGAACCTTGCCCGCACATATGGCCTTGCTTGGCAGCCGGCCAATCAATACGACCGCGCCATTGTTTTCCAACCCGGACACACCATTTCGCCCGAGGAAATTCTAAGTGCGGTGAAAGCCGAACTCATACGGCATGGCATGCCGGAAAATTACGGTGTAACCCCGCAGATGCGGCTCGACCCGATCACAATTGCAGCGCAAGCTCCGCGCGGCATCCGTATCCGCGAGGCCTTTTTCGATCAAGCCACGGACACGTTCTCTGCGGTCGTTGAAATTCCGCCGGGCACTCCGGATGCTCAGTTTGTAATGCTGCGCGGCATCGCCTACCCCACAGTCACGATCCCGGTTCTGACCCAGAACACCGGAAAAAACACGGTGATTTCGGCGGATATGCTGGAAACCAAACAGGTGCGATTGACTGAGATCGCGCGCGGCACCGTAACGGACGTGTCGTATCTGCTCGGCAAGACCCCTCTCACCTTCCTTCAGGCGGGCCGCCCGATCGCCGAGAAGGATGTCGCCCAAATCACACTGGTGGATGTCCCGGTCCTGACCGTGGATATGCACCGGGACGACACGATCGACAGCGTCGAAGTCTCCTACGAAACCTTCAATGCCGTTAACCTTCCCGACGACGTCATCCTGAACGCCGATCAACTTATCGGCAAAACGCCGCGCCGTTATTTGGCCGCTGGATCTCCTGTGCGCCGCGGCGACGTGATCATGGTCCATATGCTGGAAGTGCCTGTCGCCAACCGAGGGCTTTCACGCGGAACAGTGCTCACCGACAAAGACATCAGCTGGGTCACCGTTAAGGACATGAATTTAGCCGACGACGTGGTGGTCGATGAAGCTGATATCATTGGGTACGTCACCCGCCACACCATCCGTCCCGGTCAGATATTTCGCAACCACAACGTTGAACGCCCGACCGTTATTGAGCGCGGTACGCTGATCACCATCGTTTGGGATGTGCCGATGATGAGTCTTTCGGCGCAAGGCCAAGCCACCGAGGCCGGCGGCATGGGCGACATCATCCGCGTTGTCAACACAGGCTCGAAAACGGCCATATTCGCCGAAGTCATTGGTCCGCAAAAAGTACGTGTGACCACGCAACAAACAGCGATGCGATGAAACTCTTAATCCAATCAGAACGCACAAAGACGTTCCAAACCACCTGCAAAAGGACAAAGGCCATGATCAACTTCAAACCCCTTGCACAGCTTGCGGTATGCCTTGTGGCAGCAGCGGCGCTCGCAGGGTGCAGTACAGCCGAACGCTTGTCCCGCATTGGGCAGCCCCCTGCAATGTCGCCGGTGATGAACCCGACCTTGCACGACGATTACCGTCCCGTATCGATGCCGATGCCGACCCCGCAAATTCTCGCCACGGCGCCGAATTCGCTATGGCGCCCCGGCGCGCGGGCATTCTTCGAAGACCAGCGCGCTAAACAAGTCGGCGATGTTCTCACTGTTGTCGTCAACATTCAAAACGAGCGGGCGCAACTGTCCAACCAGACGTCCCGCAGTCGCAACGGTAGCGAAAGTGTGGAAGCACCGAGCGTTCTCGGCCTAAACCCCAGCTTCTTGCAACCGCCGGCGGTTGGTGGCCCGTCTCTCGATGCAAACAGCACAAGCGGGTTTACCGGTTCGGGAACCGTGAACCGGTCTGAAAGCGTCAATATCCGCCTCGCGGCGATTGTTACTCAGATTCTGCCGAATGGAAATTTGGCGGTCATCGGAAAGCAGGAAGTCCGTGTGAACGGTGACGTTCGCGAACTTCAGGTGGCCGGTGTTCTGCGTCCGGAAGACATCCGTTCGGACAACACGATTACCTGGGATAAAATTGCCGAAGCGCGCGTTGCCTACGGCGGACGGGGCACGATCACCGACGTGCAACAGCCCCGCTACGGCCAGCAGATCTTCGACGTTCTCTTTCCTTTCTAGTGGCATCCGTGTGCCCGTCGCCGATCCGCTCTCGGGCGGTCCGGCGGGCACGCCGGAAGCTGCACCTTCTGTTTAGGTGTGGTGAAGACCCGACCGAATCGCAAGATTTCGGACCTCTTCATCCTGCTTTGCCGCGTTCCATGGCCTTAAGCGGCGCAGAAGTAAACTCGGCCGGTGGTTCAAAACCACCGGCCCTTTTTTTATTCTGAACCAGGGGCAGCGTGCTCCCTCGTAGGCCAGGCTGCCGCTCCTAGAATCTGGGCATAATTAGACCGATTCGCCGGATATTTCGGCGAAACGCCCCGCCCCTATGGGCTGATTTTAGCGACCCTGAAACACCCCTGTATTTCATAAAACTCAAGCGTTTACGCGGCTCTCAGAGCCCATTCCTTGATAGAGTTCCAAAAGGTTAAAACGATTTATTAACCTTTCGACGTCATTAGTGGCGTCCATAGGAATGTTTTCTCGGTTCTAACGGTATGATCAGGCATAGGGGATTTAACGGATGAATATGATGAGCACCACAGCGCCCTCGACCCTTTCTATTCTTGAGGAAGACGCGCTCGCGCTGACCCAAACAGCACTGGAAATTTCTCGTGCGTTTGAAAGCAAAGACGAAAAGCGTCTTGCCGCCGCTCTTGACCGCAACCTGAAGCTTTGGGTCGCGATTCGGACGGTGGTCTCTTCAGCGGAAAATCCGCTTCCACTTTCGATCAAGGACAACTTGATCCGTCTTTCCAGATTTGTTGCGCAAAAGACCTTCGAAATGCAGGCCGGTCCCAACGTCAAGACCATCGAAGCCTTGACCAACACCAATCTGCAGATCTCTGAAGGCCTTCTCGACAAGCAAAGCGCCTAAGGTCCGCATTCCTGTTATCATACCGGACTGATGCAAAACGCCCCCGCTCGCGGGGGCGTTTTTGTATGTGCGGGGTGCCGTAGGTGACGAAGATGGGCACCGATGGAAGCTACGAATTGGCACAAAAAAACCACCGCTAATCCGAATAATTTGATCGAATTTTATGCAGGCAATACTGAAAATACACCCAACCAAATGCAGTTGGCATACCAAATGCCAAGAATGGCAACATAGCTAGCACTGTGTACGCTGCAAGTGACCGGCCCCCATTGGGTGGTCCGGTGTGAATGTTAGTTCAACATGGTGT
>CAXBLG010000015.1:0-58700 GCA_963976395.1 uncultured Rhodospirillaceae bacterium | reverse complement strand
CATTGGCTACAATCTACGTTGGCCCGATGGTGAAACCTGCGTCGCCGCTGTGTTCAGCCGCGAGGATGCGGATCAGCTTGGAGCCACACTAATTTCTCTTGATGACGAGCGCATTCGTGGGCTCGTTACAAATTTGCCTGTGTTCGCGCCTGGCCAGCCAATCGCCTCGTTGGTTGTTCCGGATATATCAGACAAGACAAGCGGTGTATGGTCTTTGTGGCGGATCAGTCTCCATGCCGCCGGTGGTAAAGAGCAGCGATTCCTGGCACTTTTTCTAGCAGATGATGGCCGCGTGTTTGGACCGACGGCCCGCACGATCTGGGATCGGTTAATTGACCTCCCGAAGGGGCTCACTTCATCGGGTGATGAAATTGCGGGCTCTGCAGCAATACTCGCGTTTGATACAAGCCGTAAGATCGCCGAAGCGCAGGGCGCGGCACTTTTTCAGGAGCTGGCCACTGCTCATAAAACGAGTATCACGCGTGAGCGCAGGAAAGGTTCACGCGCATTCTTGGCACGTCGTCGCGTTATCGAACGGCTTGGGTTACCCCAGGTCCGGTCTCATCGCCTCCGGAGCTTGGACGAGGAAGAGCAGATGTGGACTCGTGAGCTCGCCGTTCGGGAAGCTGCGCTCCCTGATCTCGCCGCCGTTCTCATGGTCCGCGTGGCGCCATTAGGGGCAAGACAATGAGCAACGCGTTGCCCAGCGGCAGATGGCGCGAACCTATTTTGGCTCAGTTCAGCCGCGACATCGCGAGTATCGCCCGTCTAACCGTTGTAGCGGACCCCGATGAGTTACTGACCGAGCAGGGAATCGTTGACGGTATCCGCCAGCGGGGATTCGAGATCATACCATTCGAGGACCATGTCGCATTTCGATACGCCTATGAACGACGCTTTCGCGAGGTTTGGGACAACGGCAAAAACACGCAACTCGTTGTCGTCTTGCGGGCGCCTCGTTCGGACATCGGCGGACTTCCCTTTGATTTACTTCAACAAGCCAAACGTGATCGTCGGTTGCTTTCGTTCAGCCTCGCGGAGCTCTTCCCCTCGCTGGCACCTCATGTCCTATCGGAGCTCGATCGTGGCGAGCTCGATGCTGTGTCTGTGGCTCAGGAGCTTTTTAAGCCCGAGCCCATGGGCGAGAACGCAACAAGGGACTTTCTCCTGCGCAACGTGTTTCGAATCGATCCCTCACAAATCCAAAGTGAAGCGGACATGCTCCGTACATTGTTGCGCCGCCACTATAGCGGTAAATTGGTCCCAAAGTCGCTGGACGCACGATTGATCCATCTGCTGAGATCTGCCGGCCAATGGCACGATTGGCCACTTGATCAGATTCTATCTAGCCGAACCGCCTTTCTGCAGTTCCTGCAAGAAAGATGGCCAATCTTCGTGCAGCATCGTCTAGATACCGTAAAAGGTGTGCTAAGCGAGGAACCCGAATCCTACGACCTGCGATTTTCAGGTCCAAAATTCCTCCCCTTTGAGCACGACGACGTGCGCGTTTACGTCGATAATCTTTTCACGGATGGTCTGCTTGCTCCGACAACTACTGTCTCTCGATCGCTCGTCGAGGGAACGTGGATGGCCGTCGGAGTGGCGGGACCCGATTCAGCCGATCACACTGCGCGATTCCGTCGGCTTTTGGAGTTGTTGCACTCAAATAGTCCTACACAGAGCAGTGATCACCATGCTTGGGTTCAGGCAGCGGTCCGTTGGGCCGAAATTATTGCGTTGCGTTGGTCCCTACCCGGAAATGTGACGTCCGAGGACAGTGATAGATTCGACGCCGCCCATCAACTGATTGAGCAAACCTTTTCTGAGTGGATGGCTGCGCACTATATCTCACTGCATAGCCTTTCTTATGTTCCTCGCCCAATTATGCTTCATCATGTACCGAAGTACATGTCTCATCGACTCGCGGTAAAAGGCCTTGATGCCAAACTAGCTGTCGTCGTCATCGATGGCCTGGCCATGGATCAGTGGGTCGTAATCCGGCAGGAAATGCCGCATAGAGAATGGGTGACAGAGGACTTCGGTGCGTTTGCTTGGGTCCCGACCCTTACGTCTGTGTCGCGCCAATCTATCTTTGCAGGTGATCCACCGTTCTTCTTTGGGCAAAGCATAGGCACGACGCGTAAGGAAGAGCAGTACTGGTCTCGCTTCTGGGAAGATCGTGGTCTCCGAAAGGGTGACGCCGTATACGCTTGTCAGGGCAACCAGGAAGACGATGATGCCTACATCGCGAGAGTTACCGAGAAACTCGACGAACCGCGCTGCAGGATTGCGGGCATCGTGGTCGGGAAAATTGATCAGATGCTACACGGTATAGTTACTGGTACCGATGGCATGCATGCCAGCGTTCGTCATTGGGCTAAGAGGGGCTCTCTTTGGCGCCTCCTGGACGCTTTGGTCGATCGCAACTTTGAAGTTGTGATCACGGCTGATCACGGAAATGTAGAAGGTATAGGCATCGGAAAGCCCAACGTTGGCGTGACTGCCGATGAGCGTGGTGAAAGGGTCCATGTGTTTCCGGACGCTCACCTTCGGGCCAATACCGCAGCGATATTTCCTAGAGCTATGGAATGGCCAAACATTGGATTGCCTGATGACTATTTCCCCTTGATAGCGCCACCACTGCGCGCCTTCATTGGCGAAGGCAAGCGAACGGTGGCGCATGGCGGTATATGCATTGAAGAAGTCATCGTGCCTTTCGTTACGGTGGCGAGATCGAATTGAGCATGGTGAATAGAACAAGGATTGGATTTGACAGGTCCATTCATTCTGAATGGCTAGATGCCGCTGTCGCGCGAGTGCTCACGGGGGAGAATCCGGAGGAGAGCAGAAAGTCGCTGTGGGAGTTTCTTGAAGGTATCGAACGTGGCACCACTAACAATAGCGGTCGCGGGAAGACATTGACTGTCCTCACTCGAATCTGGGTCTCGGTGCCCGCTCATGCTGAGCCGCTAAAACAAGCCGCGTTAAAACTCGTTTCGTCGGTTTCGGCCAATCAACGAATCTGCATCCACTGGGCTATGATATCAGGCACTCATCCCTTCTTCTTTGAAGTGGCGACGCATGTAGGAAAACTCGTCAAGCTTCACGGTCACGCCAATAGAACACAACTTAAGCGGCGCATGACGGAGAAGTGGGGAGATCGCGAAACGCTGGAGCGAACGATTCAGCATGTTCTGAAATCGATGACACAGTGGGAGCTTTTGCGAGCCGGCCAGGAGCATGGTTCTCTAATTGGCCCAATTAAGAAAGTGAATGCTGGCGCAGAGTTGAGCGGGCTCTTGGCTCACGCGCTCTTGCTAGCCCACGGCAGTGGCATGTCTCTTGCTCAACTTATCGATCATGCGTCCCTCTTTCCTTTCGAAGTAAACCTGCAGGCTGGGACACTTAGACAAAATCCGATCTTCCGGGTTCAACGCCAAGGCGATCAGGTCGAGTTCGTCGAGTTGGCTTAGGCGCCTACAAAATTTTCTACCGCTGCTTTCTGAGCACCTAGCGAGTATTAAGATTGTGAGTAATGGTCGTGAGGTTAAGCGAACCGGGTTGGTACCCGTATGGTACCCGTAGAACGTGCTTCAAATTCAGTGCGGGCCATCAGCGTTCTAACTCATTGATTTTGGTGCCCGCTGCCGGACTTGAACCGGCACGACCCTTTCGGGTCAACGGATTTTAAGTCCGTTGCGTCTACCAAATTCCGCCAAGCGGGCACGGGTCCGAACGCGGGCTTACCCTAAAGCAGGTTCTTGAAAACGCGGAAATGTTTTCACCCCAAGTGCGTGCGGACCCGGGGGTTATACACACCGCGCCCAGCGGGACAAACGACAAATCTGCTGATTGGTGCGCCATTGTTTTGCCAGTCCAGTCAGATTGCCGGTGAGGATGGCTTCTATGACGCTTGCTTAAAGGCGGGGCATAGGGCAGCACAGGGCCCATGCCGAGCCCTGCCATCACATCCCTGTCCGCCGAGGACATTCAATCACGTGTGCTTTATCGCGACAGCCTGGTGATTGCCCTCAACAAACCGAGCGGGATGCCGGTGCACGCCGGATTTGGCGGCGGGCCAAACCTCGAAGAGTCATTTGTGCACCTGACATTTGGCTTACCGCGCGCGCCATCCCTTGGGCATCGTTTAGATCGAGATACCTCAGGCTGTCTGATTCTGGGGCGACACCGCAAGGCGCTGCAAAAACTCAGCAAGATGTTTGCCGGCGGCCGCGTGCGCAAAACCTACTGGGCGATAGTTCATGGCGCGCCCAAACGGACCGAGGGCCGGATCGAATTGGCCCTCAAGAAAATCGGGCGCGGTCCGGGCTGGAAAATGAAGGGTGATCGTTCGGGTCAGGAAGCGGTCACAGAGTACAAAGTGCGCGGCAGTTTCAAGAGTCCAGGGGGCATTAGAAGCTGGCTGGAGTTTCAACCTCACACCGGCCGCACCCATCAGTTACGTGTGCATAGCGCAGCGCTCGGGTGTCCTATTGTCGGCGATCATGTATACGGAAAAACACCCTCTCGTCCCGGCGAAACGTTGATGCTTCATGCGCGGGCGATTTCTTTGCCGCTATATCCTAGCCGCAAACCCATTGAGGTTATCGCGCCGCCGCCTGAGCATATGCTTGAAGCGTTACTTGCCTGCGGTTTTACGGAAGACATTGCGCTAAACCGCTCACCCTAAAGGCGGTTGTATCGGCTCGGCCCCTTTAAGGCGCATGGCGTCGGCCACTTCCCCGAGCACGGCGGTTATCGCGGTCTGGTCCGTGGATCGTGCAACGACGCTGGTGCAGAATTTATCATCCCGCAACGAGGGATAACTGCCGATGCTGACATGCGGATACTTGGCTTGAATGGTGGAAAGTTCAGCAGCGATTTCGCTTTCTCGTACGTAAGCATCAACATGGTTTGAGTGCACCGGTTCGCCGCCCTGCAGTGTCGGGGCTATCGCCTCAAACATTGCCTGGGCAATATTGGGAATTCCGGCCAGAACATAGACGTTCTCAATCCGGTAGCCGGGCGCGGCCGTCACGCGGTTGTCGATGAGTTCCACGTCCGGGCCATCAGGCACTTCGGTCATTTTCAACCGGGCGTCGTTGGCGCGTTCGCCGTAGTACGTCATCAGCGTTTTTACGGCCTCAGGATCGCGGACAACATTTCGGTTAAAAGCCCTGGCGACGCAGGCGGTGGTGATGTCATCGTGGGTTGGACCGATGCCGCCCGTTGTAAAGATGTACGTGTAGCGTGCCCGGCAGATGTTCACGGCTTCAACGATGGCGTCGGGAACATCGGGGATTACGCGCGCTTCCTGAAGACGAATACCCATCTCGGCCATGCGTTTGCCGATGAACTTCAGGTTGGCGTCTTGCGTACGCCCCGAAAGGATTTCATCGCCGATGATAAGCAGGCAGGCAGTTGGTGCGGCGCTCATATACATTCCACTCTTGCAGTCCGGCCTCGGACTCTAAGGGGGCCCGCGCGCGGGATCAACGGCGGGAAGTCGTTTGCGTTAGAGCCAGTCGCGAAGAATAGGTATTAGCGGCTCATCAGCCGGGGGCATGGGATAGTCGCGGAGCCTCTCGGCCCTGACCCAGGCCAGTTTCTGCCCCTCTTTGGCGGTGAGCTTGCCGCGCCACTGGCGGCACACATAAAGCGGCATCAAGAGGTGAAAATCGTCATAGGAATGGGAGGCGAATGCCAAAGGGGCAAGGCAGCTGGTGCGAATATCAATACCCAGTTCTTCGTGAAGCTCGCGTACCAATGCAACCTCCGGCGTCTCTCCGGTCTCGATTTTGCCGCCGGGAAACTCCCATAGTCCGGCCATCTTCTTGCCCTCAGGCCTTTGCGCCAAAAGGATACGGTTGTCGGCATCCAACAAGGCGACTGCGACAACGGTGATGATAGGCAAGCCGATGGGTGGTGTCGGTAAATCGGCGGACCAGCAGCCGTCCTCGCCGTCCACGGCAGTGTCAGACCATTCAGCAGTCGTTGGGATTTTAGGTTCTGTAGGAGCCATTGATATCGATGTAGCCGTGGGTGAGATCGCAGGTCCAGACCGTGGCTGTGCCAATGCCGATGCCGACGTCCACATCGATCAATATTTCGCGGCCTTTCATATGGGTGACCACGGGGGTCTCGTCATAGCCTTCCACCGCCGCACCGTTCTTGGCGATGACCACGCCGCCGACGGCAATGGAGAGTTTATCGCGGTTGGCTCTTTCACCGGCCTTGCCCACGGCCATGACGATCCGGCCCCAATTCGCGTCCTCACCGGCAATGGCGGTCTTCACCAGCGGCGAATTGGCGATGGACATCGCTATGCGCCGTGCAGCCTTGTTGTCGGCCGCGCCCTTCAGCCGAATCTCAACAAACTTAGTCGCGCCCTCGCCGTCCCGCGCCAGTTGCTTGGCTAGGTCAATCGTGAGGTCGTCGAGCTTTTCGATAAAATCTCGAAGCCGGGGGTCTGTCGGTGCGGCGATCAGTCGGTGAGCGGCCTGACCTGTGGCAAACATCAGTGTTGTATCGGATGTAGAGGTGTCACCGTCTACGGTGACGCAATTAAAGCTTTTGTTCGCGGCCGCCGAAAGCAGCGCTTGCACTACCGGCGCACTCAGCAGTGCGTCCGTAAAAATGTAAGCGAGCATGGTCGCCATGTCCGGGGCGATCATCCCCGAGCCTTTGCAGATGCCGTTAAGGGTCACCGTCACGCCGTCGATTTTGGCCGTGCGGGTGGCGACTTTGGGGAACGTATCGGTGGTCATGATCGCGGCGGCGGCGTCCGCCCAGGCATTATCGCTGAGTTTGGCTTGTGCCGCCGGAACCGCGTCTACCAGTTTGTCCATCGGCGGGGGCTCTCCGATCACGCCGGTGGACGATATGAAGACCTCGTGCGGTTCGCAGCCAAACGCCTTAGCGGCTGTATTGACGGTGGCTTCGACCACGGCGGCGCCTTTACTTCCGGTAAAAGTGTTGGAATTGCCCGAATTGACCACCAGCACCCGCGCCCGGCCCTTCTTTAGATGGGCCCGGCACAGTTCCACCGGTGCCCCTGCCGTTAACGATTGGGTCAAAACGCCGCCGACCGTGGTCGAAGGAGCCAGTTCGGCCAGAAAAACATCGGTCCGCTCTTTGTAACGGATACCCGCAGCTTGGCTTGCGACCCGGACGCCTTTTATGGGCGGAAGCTCAGGAAATGAGGTGGGAGCCAGGGGAGAGACAGCAAGGGCCATCGGCGAGAGCCTTAAATCAGAGCGTTAAAAAGTGGTGGGCTTCAATGACATACCCGACTTTCGCCGACAAGCGCCCGCAGGGGCCAAATCTGAGCATCCGGGCGAGTCCCTCTGCCTGGCGTGAGGGTTTTCGGCGGCTTAAAATGAAGAAATATCAACGTAATGCGTGGAATTTCCGGTGTTTTTCGGGCCGTGTCGTTGACTTCGCCCCGGCGGACTTCTATCTGTTTCGCCATATGTAGCCCCCTGACGGGTACACGCTGCCCGCGTGCCCCTTTTTCCTCCGAGGTCTCGATGATCGGCGCTATCGCCAAACGCCTCTTTGGGTCGAGCAACGACCGCTTCATCAAATCACTGGCCCCGATTGTCAGTGCCATCAACGCCAAAGAGGCGGAGGTGCAAGATCTGGAGGATTCGGCGCTACGGGATCGCACGGGCTGGCTGCGCCAGCGCCTCGCTGCCGGTGAGACCCTCGACGATATCCTGCCGGACGCCTTTGCCACCGTTCGGGAAGCGGCCAAGCGTACACTTAAGCAGCGCCATTTCGATGTGCAGCTCATGGGCGGCATTGTTTTGCACCAGGGCAAAATCTCGGAAATGGGAACCGGTGAAGGTAAAACTCTCGTCGCCACGCTGCCCGTTTATTTGAACGCGCTGTCCGCCAAAGGCGTTCATGTGGTCACGGTGAACGATTATCTCGCTAAGCGTGACGCTGAATGGATGGGGCAGGTTTACCGTTTTCTCGGACTGACCGTTGGTTGCATCCAAGGTGGGCTTAGCGATGTGGATCGCCGTGCGGCTTATGCCTGTGATGTGACTTACAGTACCAACAACGAGCTTGGGTTCGACTATCTGCGCGACAACATGAAGTACTCGATGGAAGATATGGTCCATCGTGAATTCAATTTCGCGATTGTCGATGAAGTGGACTCGATCCTCATCGACGAAGCGCGTACGCCGCTGATCATCTCTGGTCCGGGCCAGGACCGCACCGATCTTTATGATCGGGTGGACAAAATTATTCCGAGCTTAAAAGAAGAGCATTTTGAGAAAGACGAGAAGCAGCGGTCCATCACTTTTACCGATGCGGGCACCGAGTACGCGGAAGAATTGCTGAAAGAACACGGCATACTTACCGAGGGTGCTTTATACGACCTGCACAACATATCGCTGGTCCACCATCTCAATCAGGCTTTGCGGGCTCACCATCTTTTTACCCTCGATGTTCAGTATCTGGTGAAGGACGGTCGGGTTCAGCTGATCGACGAATTTACCGGGCGTGTCATGGAAGGGCGGCGTCTATCCGAAGGATTGCATCAAGCTATCGAAGCCAAGGAAGGCGTGGACGTCCAAAACGAGAATCAGACTCTCGCCTCGATTACCTTCCAAAACTATTTCCGCATGTATCCCAAGCTGGCCGGCATGACCGGCACCGCCATGACGGAAGAAGAAGAGTTCGGACAGATTTACGGTCTTGAAGTTATCGAAGTGCCGCCGAATGTTCCGCGCCAACGGATTGACGGACACGACGAGGTCTATCGTACGGCCGAAGAAAAATACGACGCCATAGCTGAGCTGATCGCCGAATGTCATGCGCGCAATCAGCCGGTTCTTGTCGGTACGGTTTCTATTGAGAAGTCCGAGACCCTGGCCGAAACTTTGCGCAAAAAGAAAAAGATTAAGCCGCAGGTCCTCAACGCCAAGTATCACGAGCAAGAGGCATACATTATTGCTCAGGCCGGTACGCCGGGCGCGATTACCATCGCGACTAACATGGCCGGTCGTGGCACGGATATTCAGCTGGGCGGTAATGCGGATTATCGCATCGACCAGGAAGAAAAGACCAAGGACCGCGTGCTGTCCGAGGACGAAAAAACCGCGATTCGGGAAGATGTGAACGAGAAGAAGCGCATCGCACTTGAGGCGGGCGGTCTTTACGTTGTGGCGACGGAGCGGCACGAAAGTCGCCGGATCGATAACCAGTTGCGGGGCCGTTCAGGCCGTCAGGGTGATCCCGGCGCGTCGCAGTTCTATCTGTCTTTGCAAGATGATCTCATGCGCATCTTCGGCTCCGATCGTATGGACTCTGTCTTGCAACGCCTGGGTCTACAGAAAGGCGAACCCATCAGCCACCCCTGGGTCAACAAGGCTATCGAAAAGGCACAGCAGAAGGTCGAGGCGCGCAACTTCGATATCCGCAAGACGCTGTTGCAATACGACGATGTGATGAACGATCAGCGGCGCGTGATCTTCGAGCAGCGCCGCGACGTGATGAAGTCCGACGACGTTTCGGAGCTTGTCACCGACATGCGTCACGATGTTATTCACGAGCTTATCGCCAAGTTCATCCCTGAAAATGCGATGCACGAACAATGGGATATTCCCGGGTTACATGAAGAAACCTTGCGGTTGCTAGATCTTGATCTTCCGCTTACAGCCTGGGCGGCTGAAGAGGGAATCGCCGACGAGGAAATTCGCGACCGGATCATGGAAGCCTCCGACGCCAAAATCGAGGCAAAAAGGGCGGCCATCGGCGATGATGTCATGCGTCGGGTTGAAAAAAGTCTCGTCCTGCAGATGATTGATCAAGCATGGCGCGATCATCTCGCGCAGCTTGATATGCTGCGGCAGGCGGTCAATTTGCGCGCATTTGGTCAAAAGACGCCGCTCTTGGAATATCAGCGCGAATCCTTCGACATGTTCGAGGCTTTGTTAACAGGCCTGCGCGAGCGGGTTACAGGTGTGTTGTCTCGTGTCGAGCTCAGGCGTGAACCGGCGCCCGAAGACTTGCAGCCAAAAACACCGTCGCGCATGCAGACAGTTAAGGAAGATCCGCAGCAAAGCATCGGTGCGAGCAAGTCGGTAGGTGACGCGGCTCAACGCTCATTGCCGAGAGTCAGTCCCGATGCGCGCGATCCGAACGCTCCTTCAACGTGGGGCAAAGTTTCGCGCAACGAAGCATGTCCTTGCGGTTCAGGGAAGAAATTCAAGCACTGTCACGGTGCCGTCGAGGAGGTCGCTTAGCTTTACAAGCGCTTCTCAGATCATATGCCCTCAGTCACCGCCCTTCGTCATGTTGCCTTTGAAGACCTTGGAACGCTCGATGATATTTTCAACGAGCGTAAATGGGACGTCGGCTACGTAGAAGCACCCACCTTGGATTGGACGACGTTTGACCCGCTCGCGCCGGATCTTCTGGTTGTTCTCGGCGGGCCGATCAGTGCAAACGACGAAAAGTCCTATCCCTTTCTCAATTCTGAAATCGCGGCAATTAAACAGCGCCTTGCAGCCGACAGGCCGACCCTCGGTATTTGTCTAGGTGCGCAGCTTATTGCGCGCGCGCTTGGGGCCAAGGTTTTTACAGCGCGCGAGAAGGAAATTGGCTGGAAGCCTTTGCTGCTGTCCGGCGCGGGGCATACTTCGCCAGCACGTCATCTTAGTGCCGAACAGTGTTTCATGTTCCATTGGCACGGTGATTCGTTCGAGTTGCCGGACGATGCGGTTTTACTCGCCGGCACAGAGGCGTGCCTTCATCAGGCATTTAGTTGGGGACGTGGGACGCTGGCCTTTCAATGTCACCCTGAAGTCCGGGCTCGTGACCTTGAAAAATGGTTTGTCGGCCATGCTGTTGAAATCGGCACGGCGTCGGCTACGAACGTGCCGCAGCTGCGCGCTGATACACGGCGCTATGCGGCTGATCTTGAGCGGTGCGGCCGGCTATGTTTCACCGATTGGCTCGACACGTTAGATCTGTAAAACGGCGGTCTAGTCTCCAAGGCCCATCAGCCCACGCGCGAAACTGCGCGCAGTAAATGGGCGCAAGTCATCAGCGCCCTCGCCAACACCGACATAGTGTACCGGCAATTTGAATTTCTCCGCCAAGGCAACGACCACGCCGCCTTTGGCGGTACCGTCCAATTTTGTCATCACCAAACCCGTAACGCCGGCAGTTTCTTTAAACACCTCGACTTGAGAATGGGCGTTTTGTCCAACGGTTGCGTCCAGTACCAAAAGCGTCGCATGGGGTGCGGCCGAATCCACTTTTTTGATAACCCGGATAATTTTTTGCAGCTCTTCCATGAGCGCGCCTTTGTTTTGCAGCCGACCGGCCGTGTCCACAAGCAACACATCGTCGCCGCGTTTGCGGGCTTCGGTTAGCGCTTCAAAGGCAAGACCGGCTGCATCCGCGCCAGTCTCGCGGGCCATTACCGGACTGCCGGTGCGTTGGCCCCAGACTTTGAGTTGCTCGACGGCGGCGGCGCGAAAGGTGTCGCCGGCGGCTAAAGATACGCTGAGTCCCTCGCGCCGAAAATTCTGAGCCAACTTACCGATGGTGGTGGTTTTGCCCGCGCCGTTGACCCCAATCATCAGGACAACAAAAGGTTTGTGTGACGGGTCGATTGATAACGGCAGGGTGACGGGCTCAAGCGTCTTGGTGATCTCTGCTGCTAAAGCTTCGCGTATTTCTTCGCCCGAAACCTCTTTACCGAACCGGCTCGCAGCCAGCGTGGCAGTCAATTTCGCGGCCGTGGCTCCGCCCAGGTCGGCGGTTATGAGGAGGTCTTCGAGTTCGGTGAGGACGCCGTCGTCCAATTTGCGCTTGGTGACAATATCGGAGATACCGCTGACTAGGCGCGATGATGATTTGCTCAGGCCTTGAGTGAGGCGGGAGAACCATCCGGATGGTTTTGTCGGTTCGCTGCGCGGCAATTGATCGCGTAATGTGGGCATCAGGAAATAATTTCGCCGGTCAGAGCTTGATGGGTGGATCCGGTGAAACGGGCGGATACGACGGTGCCGGCTTCTCCCGGCACATCAAAAATGACAGGCGCAAAATGTGCACAGCGTCCCAGGTCGGGACGCTCCATCAATACTTCGCTGACTGTTCCTATTCGCGTTTGCAAAAACGCACTCAAAGCCACCTCACCTTTTTGTCGAAGCTGAGCCGCTCGCGCTTTGATCGTATGGCCATTCACTGGAGGCATATCGGCGGCGGGTGTGCCGGGCCGGATCGAATAGGGAAACACGTGCAAGTATGTCAGGCCCGCGTCATCGACTAGGTTCAGGGTATTCTCGAACATTGCGTCGGTTTCTGTTGGAAAGCCGGCAATGAGGTCGGCTCCAAACACGGCATCCGGTCGCAAGCTGCGGACACGTTCGCAGAACGATAAAATGTCGGCTCGCAAATGCCGGCGTTTCATCCGTTTCAAGATCATATTGTCGCCGGCCTGGGCCGAGATATGAAAGTGTGGCAGCACGCGCGGCTCATCGGCAATCAAGCGAAAAAAATCTTCATCCACTTCTGCGGGGTCTAAGGAGGACAAGCGCAAACGGGGCAGGTCCGGCACCGTCATCAGAACGCGGCGCAGCATCTGGCCTAGACTCGGTGCGCCCGGCAGGTCGCCCCCGTAACCGGTGATATCTACACCGGTGACAACAATTTCCTTGTATCCGGCATCCACAAGCCCGCGCACTTCCTGGGCAATGCGTCCCATCGGCACACTGCGATTGTTGCCGCGTGCGAAAGGAATGATACAGAAGGTGCAGCGGTGATCACAGCCCTGCTGAACTTGAACAAAAGCTCGTGCCCGACCGTCAAACCCTTCCACCAAATGTTCGGCGGTTTCGCGCACGGCCATGATATCGCTGATGAGCACCGCATCTTCCAATTCGGGCAGGAAGCTCTCAGCCTTCATCTTGTGTTCGTTGCCAAGCACTCGGTTAACTTCGGGCATGGCCGCGTAGCGATCGGGGTGCAGTTGCACAGCGCAGCCGGTCGCAACAATATGGGCGGTTGGGTTTTCTCGGCGTAGGCGTCGTAATGTTTGTCGTCCTTGCCGCTCGGCTTCCTTGGTGACAGCGCAGGTGTTGACGATCACGGCATCATTAAGTCCGGCCGCGCGTGCGTGTCCGCGCATGACTTCTGATTCATAGGTGTTCAGGCGGCATCCTAGGCTGACCACGCGAGGTCCTTGGTCGGTAGATTTTACTGCGGTCACGACAGCAGGCTCCGATCCAATATACCGGTGAACGTTTCTACTGCAGGCCCTGCCATAATAACGTGACCGTCGGCGCGCCATTCAATTTCCAGATCGCCGCCGTCGAGGGAAACAGTCGCTTTGCGGTTCGCCAAGTCGCGCCGAACAGCGGCGACCAATGTCGCGCAGGCACCAGTACCACAGGCGCGGGTGATACCGACGCCGCGTTCCCACACACGCATACGCAGATGAGTTCTATCTAAAACTTGAACGGCCTCAACATTCGTGCGCTCGGGATACAGAGCATGCTGTTCCAGCTTTGGCCCCAGATTGGCGAGATCAATGGCATCGGTATCATCAACAAAGAACACCATATGCGGATTGCCGACACCAACGCCGACGGGGTCCTGGAGTGGTCCCTCACTTATATGCAGGTGTAAGGTGTCAACGTCTTGGGCCAGGGGAATATCCCGCCAGCTGTCATAGGCCGGTCCCATGTCCACAGCGATCAAACCTCCAGGCATATTTTTGGCAATAACCGGTCCTGCTGCGGTTTCCAGAACGATTTCGTCTTTACCGCTTTCATTGAGCAACAGTCGGGCCACGCAACGGCTCCCATTGCCGCAACTCGCGACTACCCCGCCGTCGGCATTGCGGATAGCCATGAAGGCGTCGCCGCCGTTCCGGGCAGGTTCAATAATCAGGATCTGGTCGCAGCCTATGCCTGTGCGTCGGTCGGCGATGGCTTTGGCCGAGTCGGGTGTCAGGGTAACGACAGCCGCGCGGGCGTCCAGGACAACGAAATCGTTGCCAAGACCGTGCATTTTGCGGAACTCAAATCCGCCGGAATGTACCTGAGCCATCATGCGGCGGGTTATAGGTGTGCGACTTTGAACTGTCCAGAGCCCGACCTGCGGGCATTGGCCTAGTTAACTGAAAAGAAACAAGGTTTTTCGTTAGCTTTTGGAAAGCAGCCCGTTTTTTGTTAACGGCGCATAGCGTTGCGTCGCATCCCCGACGAAACTGTGTGGGCCGACGTGGGTAAGTTTGCTCTCCAGATCAATCCAAATATCGCCGCCGAGCTGGCGCCAGCGCCGGCAAAAGGAGTAATCCTCACTCAAATAGTGGCCTGTGTTTGGATCAATGATGCAATCGAACAGCGCATAGAGATTGTTGGTCGTCGGACGCTCAACCGGAAAGCCGTGCACCGCCTCGAATTTCGTCTCCGGATAGGCTTTGATCATTTGCTCCAGAACATGCCGTTTAATCAGCAGGCATCCGGTTCCCGCGTACTCGGCGGTTGCAAAACCACCCTCGGTTTTCAGGTGAATGCCCTTGCAGTGCTCGGCGGCATAAACAAGACCGGCGCGTTGCAAAGGCTCTCCGGCCTGCGCGCGGGCGGGCATATTGGCCCAATCATAGGACTTAACCGGATACATGGCGGCCGTTACGTCCTTGTCGAAGGCAATCAACCGTTCGATTTGCTCGGGCGTGAAGGTAATATCGGCGTCAATGAACAGAAGGTGCGTAGCCTTGGGGTTGTCCAAGACCCCGGCGACAATTGCACTTCTCGCCCGCGTAATCAGTGCATCGCTAGGAATGAAGTTAACCGCGACCCCGACCCCCTTATTCTGAGCGTGTAGAACGAACTGGAGCAACGAGCTGGTGTAGCCGTGTGTTACCACGCCACCGAAACAGGGCGTGCCGATCACCACGAGTTGGGACATGGACTTGATCCGAGTTTATGGGGCCAATGGGCATGTCTTTAGCAGTCCCGGCCAAAAAGCCCAAGGGATAGAAAGGCTTGCGACGATGCGGTGCGTTGGCGCATCGAAGGATTTCGGCACCTTACCTTGACTCTTACGGCCACCCCCAGTACACCCAGCCCGCTTCTCAGCGGCTTTTGATAGGCTGAGGGGCGCGATCATGATGCTTTGAGTCCTCCGCTCCCAAGGGAGTCCGCCAGTCCGCGAACATACGCGCACTGGCGCGAACCGCGTTTGGCTCATGAGGACACAAAGAACACTGTGCGAATTGGATACGATAAGAGCCGATGTTTGATGCTTTAACAGATAAGCTTGGCGCCGTTCTCGGCAAGCTCACCCGCCGCGGCTCATTGTCCGAAGCCGACGTGAGCGCGGCCATGCGTGAAGTGCGCATTGCCCTGCTAGAAGCCGATGTAGCCTTGCCGGTGGTGAAGGATTTCATCGCCAAGGTGAGCGAGCAGGCCGTCGGCGAGCAGGTGGTTAAATCCGTCACGCCAGGCCAGATGGTCGTCAAGATCGTCAACGACGAATTGGTTGCGATGCTGGGCGGTGAGGATGCGCCTCAAGGCCTTGACCTTGCCGCACCGGCGCCGGTCGGCGTTCTTATGGTCGGGCTTCAGGGCTCGGGTAAAACGACCACAACCGCAAAAATCGCGCATCGTCTACAAAGCAAAGATAAAAAGCGCGTGCTGATGGTGTCGCTCGATACTTACCGCCCGGCTGCGCAGGAACAACTCGCGATTCTCGGCAAGCAAGTGGGCGTTGTCACATTGCCGATTGTTGCCGGAGAGCAGCCGCTTGATATCGCAAAGCGCGGTCTTCGCGAAGCGCGTACCGGCGTCTTCGATGTCGTGCTGTTCGATACTGCCGGTCGCCTCACCATTGACGATGCGATGATGGCCGAAGTGTCGGCGGTGCGCGACGCGGTTACGCCGCATGAAACATTGCTCGTGACGGATGCGATGATTGGTCAGGACGCGGTGGTGACCGCGCAATCTTTCAACGAAAAAATCGGTGTCACGGGCATTGTATTAACCCGCGTGGACGGTGATGCGCGCGGTGGCGCGGCACTGTCCATGCGCGCTGTAACCGGACGGCCCATCAAGTACATCGGTGTCGGCGAGAAGGTTGATGCTATCGATGTGTTTAACCCCGGGCGCATTGCAGGCCGTATTCTCGGCATGGGCGATGTGGTCAGTCTGGTGGAAAAAGCCGTCGAGACCATTGACCAAGACAAGGCCGAGAAACTTGCCGCGCGCATGATGGAAGGCCGGTTTGATCTCAACGACATGCTTACTCAATTGCAGCAAATTCAGCGCATGGGTGACATGAAAAGTATCATGGGACTTATTCCCGGCCTTGGTAAGGCGATGAAGCAGGTCAAGGACGCGAAGCTCGACCCCAAGGCGTTCAAGCGACAAGAAGCAATCATACAGTCCATGACGGTGAAGGAGCGCAAGCTTCCGAATGTCATTAAGGCCTCGCGCAAACAACGTATTGCGGCGGGCTCGGGCATGACCGTCGCGGACGTCAATAAGTTGCTGAAGCAGCATCAGCAAATGGAAACGATGATGAAGCGCATGAAGAAAATGGGCGGCCCCGGCGCTTTGGCGAGTCTCATGTCCGGCGTTGCCGGCGGGGCGGGCGGCCCAGGCGGTCTTATGGGCGGCATGTTGCCGAAGCCCGGCGGCCCGCCGTTTGGGCGAAGATAGAAACACTCAACTCATATTCATTTAGCCACACATTTTTAAATCAAGGAGATTGGATTCACATGTCACTGAAAATCAGGTTGTCGCGCGGCGGCGCAAAAAAGGCGCCGTTCTATCGTTTGGTTGTTGCCGATTCCCGCTCGCCCCGCGATGGACGTTTCGTCGAGCGCGTTGGAACCCACAATCCGCGCCTTCCGCATGATCACGCCGAGCGTTTGGTCGTGAAGGAAGATCGCATCAAGCATTGGCTCAGCGTTGGTGCGTTGCCGACAGACCGGGTGCAGCGTTTGCTGTCGAAAGTCGGCTTGGTGGACGCCCCCAAGATCAATGAGCAAACCAAAAAGAACAAGCCGCGCGCCAAGACGCTCGAGCGCATGAAAGAAGCCGAAGAAGCAGCAAAGGCTGCCGCTGAAGCAGCTGAGCAGGCAAAAGCCGACGCGGCTGCCGCTCCGGCTGAGGAAGCCCCCGCTGAAGAAGCGGCTGAAGAGAAGGCAGAAGGCTAAAGTCGGAATCGTCGCTGGATTACGGGCATGGCGAATACACCGGCTCAGATCTGTCTTGGCGTCATTGTCGGGTCGAAAGGCCTTCGCGGCGAAATTCGGATCAAGAGTTATACCGAGGATCCGCAAGACGTCGCCGCTTACGGCCCGGTGGTCACCAGTGATGGGCGCACGCTCACTCTGGCGGTTACCGGATCCGGCGCGGGCGTGATCATCGCCAAGGTGGACGGTGTAAACGACCGCACGGCAGCTGATGCCCTGAAGGGGCTGGAGTTTTTCGTGGACCGCAGCGCTTTGCCGCCGCCCGGCGCCGATACGCTCTATCAAGCAGACCTGATCGGTTTGCAGGCAGAGCGGACCGACGGCGAGAGTCTAGGGGCGGTGACCGCGTTTCATAACTATGGCGCGGGCGATGTGATGGAAGTCAAAAGTGCCGATGGTGAGGAGGTGCTTATTCCCTTCACCGAGGCGGCCATCGCCGAAGTGGATATGGCCGGTCGCCGCATTTTGGTAACCCCGTTGCCGGGTCTCTTTGATGACGGCGAATCGGGCGATTCGGCGGAGGGCTGAGTGATATGGCTGCCCAGATGCCCTTTAAAGCGGTGGCGCTGACCCTGTTTCCGGAGATGTTTCCGGGGTCTTTAGGCCTCTCCCTGGCGGGAAAGGCCCTTCAGGACGGGGTTTGGGCGCTGGAAACGGTGGACATTCGCGGATTTGCGCGCGATAAGCACCGCACCGTGGACGACAGCCCCTTTGGGGGCGGTGCTGGCATGGTGATCCGGCCTGATGTATTAGAGGCCGCCGTCGCTGCGTCCCACGCTTCCGGTACGCCGCTGATCTACCTGACCCCCAGGGGCCGGTTGCTGGATCAGTCCCGAGTGCGGGCTTTGGCGGCGGGGCCGGGTGTGAGTGTTATTTGCGGCCGCTATGAAGGCGTGGACGAGCGCTTTCTAGAGGCGAGAGAAGTGGAGGAAATCAGCCTCGGCGATTTCATCCTGTCCGGCGGTGAACCCGCAGCCATTGCCCTTTTGGATGCGGTGGTACGGTTGTTGCCGGGTGTTGTTGGTAAGACGGAGTCGTTAGACGACGAGAGTTTCGAGACGGGCTTGCTTGAATACCCGCACTATACGCGACCAGACACGTGGAATGGGCGCGAGGTGCCGGAAGTTCTAAAGTCCGGCCACCATGCGAAAATACAAGCATGGCGGCAGATGCGATCAGAAGAGATTACCCGCGCGCGGCGGCCGGATTTATGGGCCCGTTATGAGGCCGGGGCTAAAGAGACAAAGACGTAAGCAAGAAGATAAGACAAGAAGGACGACGGCAATGAATACGTTGCAGCAATTTGAAAAAGAATACGCGGCCGAGTTGGAAGCCAAACGCGCAGTGCCTGAATTTACGCCGGGCGATACGGTGCGGGTGCATGTAAAGGTGTCCGAAGGGCAGCGCGAGCGTATCCAGGCTTACGAAGGTGTCTGCATCGCCCGCAAGAACGCCGGCCTCAATTCATCTTTCACTGTCCGCAAGATTTCCTTCGGCGAAGGCGTTGAGCGTGTGTTTCCGCTTCATGGTCCGATCATCGACAAGATCGAAGTGGTGCGTCGCGGCAAAGTCCGCCGCGCTAAACTTTACTAACTTCGTGAGCGTCGTGGACGCGCAGCACGCATTGCCGAGGACACCTCGGCCTCCACGACGCCGGGCTCAGCCGACAAAAAGTAAGCCGGACGACCTGTGGATATAACTCCGGCTATTCCTTAAATACGCCGGGGTGCTGACTGCTTCGAGATTTACATCCCGCGCAACTAAGATGTGGGATGTGATCTACAATGAGTCAGCCGCGTACGCTTTACGACAAGTTATGGGATAGCCACGTCGTCACAACAGACGATGTCGGCAATGCTATTTTATATGTCGATCTGCACCTCGTTCATGAGGTGACCTCGCCCCAGGCCTTTGAAGGCTTGAAAACGGCGGGCCGCAAAGTTCATGCGCCGACTAAAACCATCGCCGTGCCTGACCACAACGTTCCAACGACGCCGGACCGTCTTGAACGCATCGCTGATCCCGACGGTCGGCTGCAGTTGCAGATGCTTGAATCCAATTGCGCCGACTTCGGCGTGCCCTACATCCCGATGGACGACGTGCGCCAGGGGATCGTCCATATCATCGGGCCCGAGCAAGGGTACACCCAGCCGGGGAAAACCATCGTCTGCGGTGATTCGCACACTTCTACCCACGGGGCGTTCGGCGCGCTGGCCTTCGGCATCGGAACGTCGGAAGTAGAGCATGTGCTCGCCACGCAAACCCTGGCGATGAAAAAATCTAAAAACATGCGCGTGAGGGTGGGGGGCGCTTTACCATCCGGCGTGACCTCTAAAGACCTCGTGCTCGCGATCATTGGTAAAATCGGCACCTCCGGCGGTACGGGGCATGTCATCGAATATGTCGGCGAGGCTTTCACGAACCTGTCCATGGAAGGCCGCATGACGGTCTGCAATATGACGATTGAGGCGGGCGCGCGCGCCGGGCTCATCGCCGCCGATGAAAAGACGTTTGAGTATCTCAAAGGCCGCCCGCACGTGCCAAAAGGGGCCGGTTGGGATCATGCGGTCAGTTATTGGAAGACTTTGCAGAGCGATCCGGATGCGGTTTTTGATGCTGAAGTTAGCCTCTCGGCGGCTGATCTCATTCCGCAGGTTACCTGGGGAACAAGCCCCGAAGATGTTCTGCCTATTACGGGCGCGGTTCCCGACCCAGCTTCTTTTACTGATTCGGCGAAACGCGATGCCGTTCAGCGGGCTCTTGAATACATGGACCTTGCGGCAGGTATGCCGCTTGAACAGGTCCGGATCGATAAGGTGTTTATAGGCTCCTGCACCAATGGCCGTATTGAAGACATGCGCGCTGCAGCCGAAGTGCTCAAAGGGAAGACGGTTGCAAGCGGTGTTGGTGTGCTCGTCGTGCCGGGCTCAGGTCTTGTGAAGAACCAGGCCGAAGAGGAAGGTCTCGATCTGATTTTTATCGAAGCTGGTGCCGAGTGGCGCGAGCCGGGGTGCTCCATGTGCCTCGGCATGAACCCGGACATTCTCCAGCCCGGTGAACGCTGCGCGTCCACATCAAACCGCAATTTTGAGGGCCGCCAGGGCATCGGTGGGCGCACACACCTTGTCAGCCCGGCGATGGCGGCGGCGGCGGCGGTGACCGGCCACTTGACCGATGTTCGTAAAGTGATGGGAGGTGCGTGATGGAGAAATTCAAAACCTTAAAGGCGATTGCGGCACCGCTGACGCAGGTCAATATCGATACCGACATGATTATTCCAGCGCGGTTTCTAAAAACCATCAAGCGCACCGGCCTCGGCAAGTCGGCATTCTATGCCATGCGCTATGACGAGGCGGGCAACGAGCGCCCGGAGTTCATCCTGAATAAAGAGCCGTTCCGCGCCGCAAAGATATTAATCACCGGCGCGAATTTCGGCTGCGGGTCATCGCGCGAGCATGCGCCCTGGAGTTTGGCGGATTTCGGTATTCGCTGCATCATCGGCTCCAGCTTTGCCGACATTTTTCACGGCAACTGCTTCAAGAACGGCATCTTGTGCATCACGCTTCCGCAAGAACAGGTGGATAAACTGGCGGCCCTCGCCGGCTCAGGCAACACCGCCGGCGGCGAGTTCGAGGTCGATCTTGAAAATGAAACGGTTACGGCGCCGGACGGCAGCGTCCTTTCGTTCGGTGTGGATGCAAAACGCCGCGACAATTTGCTGAACGGCCTCGACGACATCGGCCTGACCTTGCAGCAGCAAGACAAAATTGCGGATTTTGAAGAAAAGCAGACTCGCGAACAACCTTGGTTGTCCGCCTAAATTACAGTTCAGTTTTTGTAAGAAAGCTCAAAGTTATGTCTCCTGCGAAAAAAATTCTCCTGTTGCCTGGTGACGGCATTGGCCACGAGGTCACCCCGGCGGTGCGCAAGGTCATGGATTGGTTTCAATCCTCCGGGCGCACGAATTTTGAAGTTACAGAAGGTCTTATCGGCGGTGCATCCTATGACGCACACGGCGCGCCGCTGACGGCCGAGACCTTGGAACTGGCGAAGGCGTCCGACGCCGTTTTGCTTGCCTGCATCGGCGGGCCGAAGTGGGATACGTTGCCGTTCGAAGCGCGGCCCGAGCGCGGCATACTTGGCATTCGCAAGGAGATGAACCTTTTTGCCAATTTGCGTCCCGCCGTGGTGTTTGAGGCTTTGGCAAACGCCTCATCGTTGAAAGCCGAAATTGTGCAGGGTCTTGATATCATGATTGTGCGCGAACTGATCGGCGGTTTGTACTTCGGCCAGCCGCGGGGCATCGAAGAGATCCCCGATGGACGGCGCGGTTTCAACACCATGACCTACAGCACCTCTGAAGTTGAACGTGTCGCCCGCGCGGCGTTTGAATTGGCCCGTAAACGAAACAAGAAGCTGTGCTCAGTGGACAAAGCCAATGTTTTAGAAAGCAGCATTGTCTGGCGCGAAACCGTGACCGCGCTTCATGCCGCCGAATTCAGTGATGTGGAGCTGAGCCATATGTATGTGGATGCCTGCGCCATGCATCTCGCTCGCGCGCCGCGCGATTTCGACGTGATCGTCACCGAAAATATGTTCGGCGACATTTTGTCCGACCTCGCCTCGACCCTGACCGGGTCCATCGGCATGTTGCCGTCGGCCAGTTTCGGCGAGGCCGACGCGTCTGGTCGTCAGCCCGCGATCTACGAGCCCGTTCACGGCTCGGCACCCGACATTGCAGGCAAAGGGCTCGCCAATCCTCTGGCGATGATGCTCTCGTTTTCCATGATGATGCGATATTCGTTTGCGATGAGCGAGAACGCGGATTTGGTCGAGCGCGCCGTGCAGAACGTTCTGAAAGCCGGGGTCCGCACAGGCGATATTGTGGAGAAAGGACAGACGCCGGTTTCAACCGATGATATGGCAGGCGCAGTGGTGAAGGAACTGAGTGTTCTCGCGGGTTAGCCCAAGACTCCTGCTTTTTCCAAATGCGGCTTCAGCCGTCCGGTCACGAACAGTCCGAACATGCGAAAGTCGCTGATCAGCGACCAGAGCGGATAGGTGAAGGTCGCGGGCTTATTGTGTTCGACAAAGGCGTGGGCCGCCCAGGCGAACCCATATCCGGCAAACAGAACCGCGAGCAGGAAGAGAGGCCTGCCGCTCAGGCTCGCCCACGCTAGAAACAGGATCGCGAGTCCGGTGCCGACATAATGCAACGCGCGGGTCGTGGGCCGGGCGTGTTCGCGCAAGTAATACGGCCAAAAGTCCGCGTAAGTGGTAAGCCGTTCGGTCATGATCTGACTGCCCTCCCAGAGCCTAGGCGCCGCCTTGCTTTTGGGGTCGCCAAAGCGTAGTTTGCCGCACCTTCAACAGGCCCTAAATAGAAAACAGGCCGCCGCCGGATAATGGCGGTAAACATTTGATATAAATGGATTAAACCCATGCCAGATTCATCCCGCACCCCCTCGCGCAAAGACGGCTACGTGGTCGCGGTGATCGGCGCCACGGGTAACGTGGGCCGCGAAATTCTCCAGATTCTTTGGGATCGCAATTTCCCTGTTTCGAAAGTCATCGCGCTTGCGTCCTCACGGTCCGCAGGCCGCGAGATTTCTTTCGGTGAAAACGAGGTTTTGAAAGTTCAAGATCTCGAAACATTTGATTTCAAGGGTGTCGATATTGCGCTGTCTTCGCCGGGCGCAAAAATCTCGGCTGTGCATGGTCCGCGCGCCGCTGCTGCCGGTTGCGTGGTCATCGACAACACCTCTCACTTCCGTATGGATAAAGACGTGCCGTTGGTGGTGCCCGAAGTGAATCCGGGTGCGCTCGCCGGGTACAAGAAGAAGGGCATTATCGCGAATCCGAATTGTTCCACCATTCAAATGGTTGTGGCGCTGAAGCCGCTACACGAAGCGTTCAAGATCAAACGCGTCGTTGTCTCGACCTATCAGTCAACGTCAGGTGCGGGCAAGGAAGGCATGGACGAGTTGTTCAACCAGACGAAGGGCATCTATGCGAACCAATCGCCGCTGGAGACCAAGTCGAAGTTCACCAAGCAGATTGCGTTCAATGCCATTCCTCATATTGATGTGTTCCTTGATGACGGTGAAACCAAGGAAGAATGGAAGATGGAAGTGGAGACCCGCAAAATTCTGGACCCCGATATTAAGGTCCACGCTAATTGCGCGCGCATACCCACTTTTATCGGCCATGCGGAATACATAAACATCGAAACGGAAAAGCCCATATCAGAGAAGGGCGCGCGCGCGGCGCTGCAAAAGGCGGACGGCATCACCGTTGTCGATCACCGCACAAACGAAGGATACGTGACTCCGGCGGAATGTGCGGGCGAGGATGATGTGTTTATCTCACGTATCCGCAAAGACCGGTCGGTGGAGAACGGTCTGTCGTTCTGGTGTGTGTCCGATAATTTGCGAAAGGGTGCGGCTCTGAACGCGGTGCAAATCGCCGAAGTTTTGGTGCGTGAATATCTCACTGCATAATATCCGCGCTCATCTATGAATTGATGCGGCCGGGCAGTTTCTGTCCGGCCGTATTTTTTAGGCCATGATTTTTAGGGCGACGACGAGCAGAACGCCTGCCCCAGAAAAGGCGATGACGGCGCCTGATATTTTATTCAAGTGCGGCAGTCCGCGCTCGATAAACGCCTCGCGGAACGTCCCGACCACACCCGATAGTATAAGCCACCACACGGCCGAACCCACGAAGACCCCGGTCACCAGCATCGCGGCGGTCATCGGTGCGGCATACATGTCTATAGGCGCGAATGCGGCAAACAACCCGGCAGCGGCAATCATAGTCGCGGGGTTGGTGATGGCCATGCTGAATGAGGCCGCGAAGTCGCGACGTATAAGCCCCGCGTCCGCAGGACCGTCCGTCCGCGCTATGGGGGTGCGAAATGTGCCGACACCAACGGCAAGAACGATGAATCCGCCGATCAACCCAATGGCGACTTCATGGTCAAGGACGAAGGTGGTCACGACGCCGATCCCAAGGCCGGCGACGGCGCCAAAAACCATATCGGCGAATGCAGCGCCAAGCCCTGCGATGAAGGCGCGAAGGCGGACACTGGACAAGGCGCGGCGCATACATAATACCGCCACCGGGCCAACCGGTGCGGCCAGGGCAAAGCCGGCGACCAGACCACGTACAAACGCAAAGTCGAAAGGAGCGAAGGCCATAAAAGAAATGCCTATAGTATAAAGTCGGGCAGGCAGCAGTAACGCCAAGGGCTTGCTTCCTACAGCGCCGCTACGACGGCGTCCAGCATGTGATGCCAGCTCTGGACCGCCGCGTCCGCATTGTCTATCACCGCTTTAGATTTACCGGAGATTTTTGTGTGACCTCTTCTTCCAACTCAGACCGCGCACGGCCGCGCCGCAGTATGATCTATATGCCGTCCTCCAATGCACGGGCTTTGGAAAAGGCGAAAACGCTGTCTGCCGATGGTCTGATTTTCGACCTCGAAGATGCCGTCGCGCCCGAGGCTAAGTCGTCTGCACGCACCGCTGCCGTTGCCGCCGCAAAGTCGGGTGCATATGGAAACCGCGAAGTCCTCATTCGCGTGAACGGCCTAGATACCGAGTGGATCGCAGAAGATGTGAACGCGGTCGCGGCGTCGGGCGCGCATGGTGTTGTGGTGCCCAAGGTCAACGGCGCCGAAGATGTGCGGCGTGCCGATCAGATGTTGCGGGATGCGGGCGCGCCGGACGGCCTCGCACTTTGGGCGATGATGGAAACGCCCAAGGGCATCATCTCCGCAGCGGAGATTGCTGCAGGCCCGCGTCTTGCGGGTATGATCGCGGGAACGGCAGACCTCGCCAAAGATCTCCATTGCACCCATCCCTCGGACCGCTGGCCGATGCTGTCGGCGCTGCAGGCCTGCGTTCTTGCCGCGCGGGCTTATGGACTCTGGGTTTTGGACGGGGTTCATGTGGACCTAGATGACGAATTGGGTTTTGAAGCCGCTTGCCGTCAGGGCAAGGCGCTAGGGTTCGACGGCAAGACCCTTATCCATCCCAAGCAAATAGCGGATGCGAATAAGGTTTTTGCGCCCTCTGTTGAAGATGTTGAGCGGGCGCGCCGTTTGGTAGCTGCGCATAAAGAGGCGCTTGCCGCCGGAAAAGGCATAACAGTCGTGGATGGTCGGCTTGTCGAGTCTCTGCATGTCTTCGAGGCCGAGCGCCTTATCGCGGCAGCGGAAATGATCGCCGGTCTTGAACAAGACGCAGTAACCGGCCAAACCTAACGTCTCATGTCTCTTACTCTCAGTGTTCTTGATCAATCCCCCGTGCGTTCGGGCTCAACGGCGCTGGCGGCTATCGATGAAACCATTAGTCTTGCACAATCTGCCGAGGCGCTTGGGTATGCGCGCTATTGGCTGGCCGAGCATCACGGTACCGATGGCTTGGCAGGGTGTTCGCCCGAAGTCCTGCTCGCTCGTATTGGGGCAGTCACTCGCGATATACGTATCGGTTCGGGCGGCGTCATGCTCAGTCACTACAGCCCCCTAAAGGTCGCCGAAAATTTCGCGCTTCTGTCCACTATGTATCCGGGCCGCGTTGATCTTGGTCTTGGCCGTGCACCGGGCGGAGATCAACTCACTGCCCAAGCTATGTTGTACGGCTCAAACATTGGCGTTGAGTACTATCCGGCCAAGGTGATGGATGTAAAATCGCTCCTTTATGGCAGCGCGGCGGCGAACCAAGGTCTGTCGCGGGTCAAGGTTACGCCGCGTCCCGACCTGCCGCCGGAAATGTGGCTGCTTGGGTCCTCGGCGGACAGCGCGACCTTGGCGGCTCAATTCGGATTGCCCTTCTCGTTCGCCCATTTCATCAATCCTGTCCGGCCTGAACGAATCGTCGAGCACTACCGGCAAACCTTCAAACCTTCGGATATTCTCAAAAAGCCTCAAGTTAGTATCTGTGTTTTTGCGATTTGCGCCGAGACAAAGGAAGAAGCCGATCGTCTGGCTTCAAGTGGAGCGCTATGGCGCGTGATGCTTGAAAAAGGAGCGCTTGGTCCTTTCCCAAGTCCTGAGGAAGCCGAAGCCTATCCGTATACGGATGCCGAACGGCGTTCAGCCGAGGCCGGAAAGCGGCGCGGCATTGTCGGGAATCCGGTAACCGTAAAAACCCAGATCGAAGCGATGGCGGCCTCCTGTAACGTAGAGGAAGTTATGGTGGTTACAATTTGCCATGATGTTCGTGCGCGCTTGCGGTCTTATGAATTGATCGCCGAGGCTTTCGGCCTGAAGCGTCGCCGGTTAGCCTAAAGATTAGACCGCCGCGATTTTGATGGGTTCCGTTGGACGGCTTTTGCTCCGCGCCGTGCTTTCATGCGATGATTAGGCTCACATCGAACCCCAGGATTCAACATGCCGCCGCTGGAAAAAGCAAAGCTGACCGTCCGTAATGCAAGAGTGGAGGATATCGAAGGTATCCGAACCCTCATGAAAACGGTTTATCCCGACATGCCGGCCTATACGGCGGACATGCTGCGCGGGCAGATCGCAAATTTTACCGAAGGGCAGTTTGTCGCGCTCTACGATGACACAGTCATCGGATACTGCGGCACCTTTCGGATAGATGAATCCATCGCCCTTGCGCCTCATACATGGGTAGAGATTACCGGCGGCGGCTTTGCTTCGCGACACGATCCCACCGGAAATATGCTCTATGGTATGGAAGTGTGCGTTGATCCCGAATACCGCGGCTTGCGGATCGGCCAGCGGTTTTATAACGAACGCAAAGCCCTATGCGAGCGCCGCCGTATGAAGGGCATCGTTTTCGCCGGGCGCTTGCCGGGGTTAGCGCGGCGTCTCAAAGAAGTTGGAACGCCCGACGAATACGTAAAGCGGGTTCAGGCCCGCAAAATTCGCGATACGGTTTTGTCTTTTCAAATTCGGAATGGCTTCGAGGTCATTGGCGTTCTCCCCGACTATTTACCTTCGGATCGGGCGTCGCTCGGATATGCCACGCATATGCAATGGCGCAACCCGCGCTATTCAGCGGATGCAGCTATCGCGTCGCGTAAAGAACGTCTGCATAACAAAACCACTGTGCGCGTCGCCGCCGTTCAGTATATGCAGCGTCAGGTCAAATCATTCGAAGAGTTCGGCCATCATGTCGAGTACTTTGTCGATGTGGTCGCCGACTACGGCGCCGATTTTGTCGTCTTTCCGGAAATGTTCTCGCTTCAGCTGCTGTCTATCGTTGATCAACGGCTCAACGCGGAACAATCGATTGCTGAACTGACGAAATTTACAGAGCCCTTCAAAGAGATGATGAGCGACCTCGCCATCCGCTATAACGTCAACATTATCGGAGGCAGTCATCCGTCATTGCAGCCCGACGGTGATGTTCATAACGTCGCCTACGTTTTTCTGCGCGACGGCGCAATCTATACCCAGGAAAAACTGCACCCCACGCCAAACGAAAAGCGGTGGTGGAATATTAAAGGCGGCGAAGGATGTAGTGTCATCATGACCGATTGCGGCAATATCGGCGTGTTGATTTGCTACGACTCGGAATTTCCTGAATTGCCGCGTCACTTAACAGACCAAGGCGCGCAAATACTGTTCATTCCCTTTTGCACGGATACGCGGGAAGCCTATTTGCGGGTGCGCTACTGCGCGGCGGCGCGGGCGGTTGAAAACCAAATCTATGTGGCCATGGCGGGCAACGTCGGCAATCTGCCGGGCGTCGAGAACATGGACATTCAGTACGCGGAAAGCTGCATTCTGACCCCCTGCGATTTTCCATTCGCGCGTGACGGTATTGCAGCGGACACAACGCCCAACACCGAGATGGTCGCTATCGCTGATCTGCGGCTTGATGATTTGGAAGCTGCCCGAAATGCTGGCACCGTGCAGAACCTCAAGAACCGGCGGTTCGACCTGTACTCCGTCGTTTGGCGCGCGAAGGAGTAAATGCGTCGTCCTCCGGTGGCCGGCCCGTGACAGTACTTCCGTAGGGCAGCATTTCCGCCTAGCCCTCGCATTGTAATGTGGCGGCGTATTGCGGCGGCCCTGGCCCCGATTGTTTCCGTTTCGTTGACTTCATTCGAAGTGACGAGTTAAGTACAGGCGCGGAAGCGGTCGCGGGGCTGCCTCCGTTCCGAAAATCACCTGGAAGCAAGCAGGCTTTCCCGCGCACTGGATATGCCATGACTCAAGCAGCAAAATCCGCCGCCCGGCCTCTTTCACCGCATTTGCAGGTGTACCGGCTTCCGCTGGCGGCCCTTACCTCCATTTTTCACCGCATCACCGGGATCGGTCTGACCCTCGGCATGCTTTTGCTGGTCTGGTGGGTGGCCAGTGCGGCGTATGGGCCAAGCGCCTATGCGGCGGCGACCGGCTTTATCACCTCCCCCATCGGCTACCTCTTGCTGATCGGGTTCTCGGTGGCGCTGTTTTTTCATCTCTGCAACGGCATCCGGCATTTGTTCTGGGACGCGGGTATGAATTTTGAGATTGCGGAAACCAAGCGGGGCAATGTCCTTGTCATTGTCGGCACCATCGCCTTGACGGTGGTCAGCTGGTTCCTGGCAATGGTTTAGGGGGCCATAGAATGTTCGCATCAACCAATCTTCGCTCGGCCCTTGGCCGCGCGCGCGGCCTTGGCTCGGCAAAAGAAGGTATGCACCACTGGTGGGCGCAACGCCTGACGGCTCTTGCCCTCATTCCTCTCACGGTTTGGTTTGTGGCCTCGTTGATTGGCTTGGCCGGCGCCGGTCACGAAGATTTTGTGTTGTGGCTCGCGAATCCCGTCAACGCGACAGCGATGATTCTTTTCCTCGCGATTGCCTTTCATCATGCCCAGTTAGGTGTGCAGGTGGTGCTTGAAGATTACGTGGCCAGCCACGCCCTGCGCACGACCAGCGTTATTGTCGTCAAATTTCTTTGCTTTGGCTTAGCTGCCTTCAGCATCGTGTCCACCCTTATCGTCGCGTTTGGAGTCTGATCGTATGGCCGCTTACACAATCGTCGACCACGAATACGACGTGGTTGTTGTCGGCGCCGGCGGTGCCGGTCTGCGCGCCACCTTCGGTATGGTGCAAAATGGACTGAAGACAGCCTGCATCACGAAAGTATTCCCCACGCGCAGTCACACCGTGGCTGCGCAAGGGGGCGTCGGCGCGGCGCTTGGCAATATGGCCGAAGATAATTGGATTTGGCATATGTACGACACGGTCAAGGGCTCCGACTGGCTCGGTGACCAGGATGCGATCGAATACATGTGCCGCGAAGCCATTCCGGCGGTGCAAGAGCTTGAACACTACGGTGTGCCGTTCTCACGCACACCCGAGGGCAAGATTTACCAGCGGCCCTTCGGCGGCCACATGCGCAACTTCGGCGAAGCGCCGGTCCAGCGGGCCTGCGCGGCGGCCGATCGCACCGGCCATGCTATTTTGCACACCCTTTATCAGCAGAGCCTGAAATATAAGGCTGAATTCTTTGTTGAATACTTCGCCATTGATCTGATCATGGATAGTGACGGGGCTTGCCGCGGCGTTATCGCGCTCGACATGGCAACCGGGACTATTCACCGGTTCAAATCACATACGACGGTTATGGCCACCGGCGGTTATGGCCGCGCCTACTTCTCATGTACGTCAGCTCATACCTGCACCGGCGACGGTAATGCCATGGTTGCGCGCGCGGGGCTGCCGTTGCAGGACATGGAGTTTGTGCAGTTTCATCCGACTGGTATTTTTGGGTCAGGTTGCCTCATCACCGAAGGCTCGCGCGGTGAAGGTGGCTATCTCGTTAATTCCGAAGGTGAGCGTTTCATGGAGCGCTATGCGCCCACCGCGAAAGATCTTGCGTCCCGCGATGTGGTTTCACGCGCTATGACCATGGAAATTCGCGAAGGTCGCGGCGTCGGCACAGACAACGACCACATCCTATTGCACTTGGAACATTTAGGTTCGGAAGTGTTGTACCAACGTCTGCCTGGCATCACCGAAACCTCGAAGGTTTTCGCGGGCGTCGATGCAACCAAGGAACCCATCCCGGTCTTGCCGACCGTGCACTACAACATGGGCGGCATTCCCACTAACTACATGGGCGAAGTCATCAACCCGACCGCGGATAATCCCGATGCGATCGTCCCCGGCCTTATGGCCATCGGCGAAGCGGCCAGCGTGTCGGTGCACGGCGCCAACCGGCTTGGCACCAACTCGTTGCTCGACATCGTTGTGTTTGGTCGCGCTGCATCCCTGCGCGCCAAGGATCTGATCACAAAAGGCATGCGCCATCCTGATTTGCCGAAAGATTCGGCCGATCTGGCTCTGTCGCGTCTCGACCGCTTACGCAATGCGAACGGCTCATTGACCACAGCGCAGATTCGCCGCGATATGCAGCGGAATATGCAAAACGATGCCGCCGTGTTCAGAACATCGAAAACCTTGAAAGAAGGCTGCGACAAAGTCGGCCAGGTGGCACAGTCTCTCGGCGACATTAAGGTGTCCGACCGCTCGCTCATCTTTAATACCGACCTCATCGAAGCGTTTGAGCTCGAAAATTTGATGTCCTGTGCGCTCGCCACCATCACCGGTGCGGAAGGGCGGCATGAAAGTCGTGGCGCTCATGCACATGAGGATTACCCGGACCGCGACGATGAAAATTGGATGAAGCATACGCTGGCTTGGGTTGGCGACGACTGGAAGGTCAAGCTGGATTACCGGCCCGTCCACACTTACACCCTGACCGACGACGTTGAGTACATCAAACCCAAGGCGCGGGTGTACTAGACCGCGCGCCGCGAGATATTGAAGTCCATCAGACGAAAGATCGAACATGGTCGAGTTATCCCTGCCCCCAAACTCCCGCCCCACTAAAGGCAAGGTGCATGCCGCGCCCGAAGGTGCGAAAAACATTAAGCGGTTCGATATCTATCGTTATGACCCGGACTCGGACGCCAATCCGCGCATCGAGTCCTACGACGTGGATATGGACAGCTGTGGACCAATGGTCCTTGACGCGTTATTGAAGATTAAGGACGAGACCGACCAGACTCTCACTTTGCGCCGGTCGTGCCGCGAAGGCATTTGTGGCTCGTGTTCCATGAACATTGATGGCGGCAACACACTGGCCTGCCTTAAGCCCATTGCTGATGTGAAGGGCACCGTGAAGGTTTATCCGCTGCCGCATTTGCCGGTGGTGAAGGACCTGGTGCCTGATCTCACCCATATTTACGCGCAGTACACGGCGATTGAGCCGTGGATGAAGACTGAGACCCAGCCGCCGGCCAGCGGCGAGCGTCTTCAGTCGCCGGAAGAGCGCGAGAAACTCGACGGCCTGTGGGAGTGCATTTTGTGTTTCTGTTGCTCGACCAGCTGCCCCAGCTACTGGTGGAATGGTGACCGTTATCTCGGCCCGGCCATTCTTCTGCAGGCCGCCCGCTGGATTAACGACAGCCGCGACGAAGCCACCGGCGAGCGGTTGGACGCTCTGGACGATCCCTTCCGCCTCTACCGTTGTCACACCATCATGAACTGTACCCAGACCTGTCCGAAGGGCCTGAATCCGGCAAAAGCCATCGCTGACATCAAAATGAAGATGGTCGAACGGGCGGGATAATCCCGGTTTTTAAGGGTTTGCCACACAACTAAAGAAGGCGCGGGTCGGATTCGACAAGTTGCAGGCGACCTGCGACTGGTGGCTGAACTGCGCCGACCGGCCGGTTTTGGCGCACTCCGAGTCGGCCAGTTTCAGCACCTCTTGGGGCGTCGTGCTTTGGCTTGAATAGCAAATCGCCACCCGGTCCGGCGTAGATGCGCCTACCATGCTCGTTTGTCCCGCTTCGCGTCGGCTATCCACGTATGGCGTACCCCCACATGCGCTCACCCCCAGCAGTATTATGCTCACGGTAAGCCACTGCGCTCCCTTGCCGATTAGGGTGCGTTGGGCAGAAGCGGCGGCGTTCATCATCATTGCAATTTCCTGTATTCGGCGGGACTCGGCAGTGGGCCTCGGATTTTTCATGTGTCATCGGGCGTTGTGTTAAACCCCCGTCCTGTTTATCTTTTCGGCGGGATGCACTTTTGTCGAGGGGAGTTTTGAATGTCCTCAGAAAAATACCGTTTGGTCACGCGCAGCGATTTCGATGGTCTCGTTTGTGCGGCGATCCTCAAAGAACTGGGCATGATCGATGAGATCAAGTTTGTCCACCCAAAGGATATGCAAGACGGCGTGATCGAGATCACCAACCGCGATATCACCACCAACCTTCCATTCGTGGAGGGGGTCCATCTGGCGTTTGACCATCACGAGAGTGAGACGATCCGCGTCGGTCAGAAGGATAACCATATTATCGACCCGAAGGCGCCGTCTGCCGCCCGCGTGGTGTACGACTATTACGGCGGTAAGGCGAAGTTACCGCGTATTCCCACGGACCTTATGGAAGCCGTGGATAAGGGTGATGCCGCCCAATTCAACAAGGACGAGGTTCTCAACGCCCAAGGCTGGGATCTCATGAACTTCATCATGGATGCGCGTACCGGTTTGGGACGTTTCCGTGAATTCACCATTTCCAACTATCAGCTGATGATGGAGCTCATCGATAAGTGCGTGGAAATGTCGGTAGACGACATTCTCATGCTGCCCGATGTGGTCGAGCGGGTTGATCTTTACGTCGAGCACGAAGCTAAGGCACGGGAACAAATCCGCCGCTGTGCCACCACCCATAAGAATCTGGTGGTGCTTGATCTGCGCGACGAAGACACGATTTGGGCCTGCAATCGCTTTCTGATCTACGCCCAGTTCCCCAGTCAGAACGTCTCTATTCACGTGATGTGGGGTCTTAAGAAACAGAACACCGTATTTGCCATCGGCAAGTCGATCTTTGATCGCTCGTCCAAAACCAACGTCGGTGAATTGTGCCTCAAGTACGGTGGCGGCGGCCATCAGGCTGCGGGCACCTGTCAGGTACCCAATGATCAGGCGGAAGCGACTCTTCAGACCCTGATTGATAAAATCAACAGCGACGGCTGAGTACGATCTCGCACGAATTGCTGCGTTTCGGTATGTGCCGCCTCCATTTGGGGGCGGCACTTTAGCTTTTGCCCTTGCTGTGCCGTTATTGCTATGACCGCTCTATTATGATCGCTCCGCTATGACAGAAGGTCCGTTGCAACGGTATCGCGCGCTTGTCGCCGAGGGCGCGGTTACACCAGACCCGGTTCAGGAATTGGCGGCGGAAAAGCTCGCTAGTCTCGCCAATGCGCTGCGCTCTTATGTTCCGAAAAGTGGCGCCAAAGGTTGGATGGCTCGCTTTGGACTCAGCAAGTCCCGTAATGGTGCCGCTCCGCCCCAAGGTTTATATCTTTACGGCGGTGTTGGGCGCGGGAAGTCCATGCTCATGGATTTATTTTTTGATACCGCGCCGACACGAGCCAAGGAACGCGTTCACTTTCATGCCTTTCTCCGTGACATCCACGCAGAAGTGCACCGTCGCCGCCAATTGCCGATGTACGAAGACGAGGGCGACCCTATTCCAGGCATGGCCGATGGCATCGCCGACAACACCACGCTTTTGTGTGTGGACGAAGTGGAAGTGCGCGACATTGCCGATGCCATGATTGTCGGTCGGTTGTTCGAAAAACTTTTTGAGCGCGGCGTAGTGGTGGTTGCCACCTCGAACCGCCACCCGGACGATCTGTACAAAGACGGCCTACAGCGCGAGCGGTTCGTTCCTTTCATCGGTCTTATCAAAGAAAAGCTAGATCTGTTGGAACTCGAGGCGGCGCGGGATTATCGACTGGACCGCCTTGCCGGCACGGCCGTATATCACACCCCGCTTGGTCCCGAATCGGATCAGGCTTTGGACGCTGCGTGGACTCGTCTGACCGATGATGCGCCGCCGCAGCCCGATTATGTTTCAGTCCAGGGCCGCCGCATTCCGGTTCCGGCCGCCGCGCATCAGGTTGCTTGCTTTGCTTTCAACGACCTTTGCGGACAGCCCTTAGGCCCCAGTGACTACATGGCCATTGCCGGGCAATACGCCACGGTGCTGGTAAAGGATATCCCGTGTATGAACGAGGACAATAAGGATAAGGCTCGCCGCTTTGTGACTTTGATCGATGCGCTTTACGACCACCGCACCGCGCTGATTTGCTCGGCCGCCGCGCCGCCGGATCAGCTCTACACCGGCAATGAAGGCGGTTTTGAATTTCAGCGTACGGTATCGCGCCTGATCGAGATGCAAGCGGCTGACTACATTCGACAGAAACATCTGAGTTGAAGTCACTCTAAAGTTCGCAGACCCGCTTTTCGCGCGCTTCCATTTGCCGCTTGATCGCAGCATTCATTTCCTCGTCGGTTGCATAGGCTTCGGGTAATTCCTGCAATAGCAGCACGAATGTGCCTGCTTGTTTGTCTTTGTCCGTCAGACGCGCCTCCGCGCCGGGTATTACCGTAAACGGACTCACAACGGCGATTCTTGCTTCCGGACGGCGGACTTCAAGGCGCTCGACCGTTCCCAAAAACGAATCACTATGAAATGAGCCGTTTAGGTGCACGACTTTGCGGCCCGGCTGTGCGGCAAGGTGCGCGGTGATCGATTCCGCCATGGTGTCGTCGCGTGTCACTTGGGCGGCATAGCTGCGCAGCGCGCCTTCGCTTGGGGGCTTACTTTCGCCGGGCTCGACAGCGTCGGGATCGCCGCCGTGGGCGGCGTCTCCTTGCACAAAGCCCATAAATTTGTCCCGGTACGGGCCTGCGTCCAGATTCAAGGTAGCTGCTGCCCAACTTCGCTGGTCCGGTGTCATGCGAGACAGGAAAGCCTCTCCTTCCAACCCGACACATCGCACCACCTTTTCGGGGGCATTGGCTGCAATCACTGGGAGGTCGTGTTTTTTCGCGTATTCCACGAGAGGCCGGTAACTGGTGCGGTAATTCGCCCAGGCACGGGCGTCTTCAATAAATGGATTTTCCCCAATGGTACCGGCGAGGTAGTTGTTCACAATGGGTTGGGTGTCCCGCTCGAATTGCTCCATGGACAGGCTGACGTTCGGTGCGCGTTCGTGAATCGCGCGAAACAGCTGCATTTCCGCTAAATGACTTCCGGGGTGGCGGTGCATTTCGCCGATAAAAATGACATCGAAACCGCTGAGGATGTCGGCGGCCTGATCTACGGTCATAGTGCGCGCGGGAGTCGCGCCGCCGTCCGTATAGATCAGCGAAAAAGCCGTCATATCAGGCAGTGGCTCAGACTTGTCGTCAACAGGGCTGCCGCTCACTGCGGCGGGTGAGTTAAATGTGACGGGTGCGGTTGCGGCGCAGCCTGTGAATAGCAGCGCATAAAAAAACAGGGCCGACGTCTGACGCATATCACCGATCCTTGCGGGGCCTCATGAATCGCGCTACCAAAAGCGCGGATAACGCATACTTAGACGGCAGTAAGCCGTACATTCGTACATGAGGACATAATGGCACGCAAAAAAATCGCACTGGTGGGCTCAGGCAACATCGGCGGCACTCTCGCACATCTCATTGGTTTAAAGGAATTGGGCGACGTGGTGATGTTCGACATCGCCGACGGTATTCCTCAGGGAAAAGCTCTGGATATCGCTCAGTCCACGCCGGTTGAAGGTGTCGATGCTGCGTATAGCGGCGGCAAGGATTACTCGGTCATCAAGGGTGCCGATGTGATCATCGTGACCGCCGGCGTGCCGCGCAAGCCCGGCATGAGCCGAGATGATTTGGTTGCGATTAATCTGAAGGTCATGGCGCAGGTGGGCGCGGGCATCAAGAAATACGCCAAGAATGCCTTTGTCATCTGCATCACCAATCCGCTCGATGCCATGGTCTGGGCGCTTCGCGAATATTCAGGCCTGCCCCACAATAAAGTGGTTGGTATGGCCGGTGTGCTCGACTCAGCCCGTTTCCGCTACTTTCTGTCCGAAGAGTTCAAGGTTTCCGTGGAAGACGTGACGGCTTTCGTTCTGGGCGGCCACGGCGATACCATGGTGCCGCTTGAGCGGTATTCCACCGTTGCCGGTATTCCGCTCCCGGATCTGGTAAAGATGAAATGGACCACCCAGGCGCGCCTCAATAAAATTATCCAAAGAACCCGCGACGGCGGGGCTGAGATTGTCGGCCTGCTTAAAACCGGATCGGCCTTCTATGCCCCGGCGGCTTCGGCGGTGCAGATGGCGGAAAGCTATCTCAAAGACAAGAAGCGCTTGTTGCCCTGCGCGGCCTATATCAATGGCCAGTACGGGGTGAAGAACCTGTATGTCGGTGTTCCGACCGTGATCGGCGCCGGTGGGGTCGAGCGGATCGTCGAGATCAAGCTCAACAGCGGCGAGAAAAAAATGTTCGATAAGTCGGTCGCGTCGGTGAAGGGCCTCGTTGCGGCCTGTAAGAAGATCGACAAAAAGCTGAAATAAAGCCCGAACGAACAGATGCTCGGGGGGTCGGCAGCCGTGCCGGCCCCTCTTGCGTTCAGCCCTTCGGTCATTTCCCCTTTTCTTAGCTGTCGGCCCCGTTGCACGACGAGGCCTGGGTGCTATAACAGCCGGGCTCAATCCATCCGGTTGGGGGAACCGCCGGGGCTCATCCCAAACCGCCATTTTGGCGGGGAGCGAGTCTTCGGCGCCAGTCAAAGCGGAACACCATGAATATCCACGAGTATCAAGCCAAACAGCTTCTTAAGAAATTCGGCGTGCCTGTCCTCGATGGCGGCGTGGCCTATACGGCGGAAGAGGCCGAAACTGTTGCCAAAGGGCTCAAGTCCACAGTCTTCGTCGTCAAATCCCAGATCCATGCGGGCGGGCGCGGTAAAGGCAAGTTCAAGGAAGCCGCAGCCGGCGACAAAGGCGGCGTGCGGGTTGTGAAGTCTGCTGCCGATGCCAAGGAAGCTGCCGCACAGATGCTAGGCAACACCCTGGTGACCCATCAATCGGGACCGGCGGGCAAACAGGTCAAACGCGTCTATGTAGAGTCGGGCTGCGATATCGCGCGCGAACTTTACCTCTCGATCCTGGTGGACCGCGGCACATCTCAGGTTACGATCATGGCGTCCACAGAAGGCGGTGTGAACATCGAGGAGGTCGCCGAAAAGACACCGGAAAAGATTGTTTTCCAGTCCATTGATCCGGCCACGGGCATTCAGGGCTTTCACTGCCGCAAGATCGCGTTTGCGCTCGGTCTTTCAGGCGGTCAGGTTAAATCCTGCACCAAGCTTCTTATGGCGCTGTACCGCGCGTTTCTGGAAACCGATGCGTCCATGCTCGAAATCAATCCGCTGGTGGTGACCGGCGAGGGCGACGTGCTTCCGCTCGACGCCAAGATGAATTTCGATTCGAACGCCCTGTATCGTCATCCCGACATTGTCGAGTTGCGGGACGAGGACGAAGAAGACCCCATGGAACTTGAGGCGTCCAAGCACGACCTCAACTACATCAAGCTCGATGGCGCAATCGGCTGCATGGTGAACGGCGCGGGCCTTGCCATGGCGACCATGGACATCATCAAGCTGTATGGCGCCGAGCCTGCCAACTTCTTGGACGTCGGCGGCGGCGCGACCAAAGAGCGCGTGACCACGGCGTTCAAGATCATTCTGTCCGATCCCAATGTCGAAGGCATTCTCGTCAATATTTTCGGCGGCATTATGCGGTGTGATGTGATTGCTGAAGGCGTTGTGGCCGCAGCCCGTGAGATCAGCCTCAACGTGCCTCTGGTGGTGCGTCTTGAAGGCACCAATGTCGAGTTGGGCAAGAAAATCATGGCCGAATCCGGCCTTCCTATCATCACAGCCGATAATTTGGCGGATGCCGCCGAAAAGGTGGTCAAAGCCGTGAAGGAGGCCGCGTAACATGGCCGTTCTTATCGATAAAAATACCAAGGTTATCTGCCAGGGTTTCACCGGCAGCCAGGGCACGTTCCATTCCGAGCAGGCCATCGCCTATGGCACCAAAATGGTTGGTGGCGTGACTCCCGGAAAAGGCGGCACGAAGCATCTCGACCTCCCGGTGTTCAATACGGTTGCCGATGCGCGCGAAACGACGGGCTGTAATGCGACCGTGATTTACGTTCCGCCGCCGTTTGCCGCGGACGCCATTCTTGAGGCGATTGATGCCGAATTGGAACTCGCGGTGTGTATCACCGAAGGTATTCCGGTGCTGGATATGGTGCGTGTCAAACGCGCCCTTGAGGGCTCTAAGACGCGACTGATCGGACCAAACTGTCCCGGTATTATTACGCCGGGCGAGTGCAAGATCGGTATCATGCCCGGGCACATTCACCAGCGCGGCAAAATCGGCGTTGTGTCTCGCTCGGGAACTCTGACCTATGAAGCGGTCGCACAAACTACAGCGGCCGGCCTTGGGCAAACAACGTGCATCGGCATCGGCGGCGATCCGGTGAACGGCACGAACTTCATTGATTGTCTTGACCTGTTCCTCGGTGACGAGGAAACCCAGGGCATCATTATGATCGGTGAAATCGGCGGAACAGCCGAAGAGGAAGCCGCTGAGTTTTACCAAGCCTCGAAAACAAAAAAACCCATCGTTGGTTTTGTCGCAGGGTCGACGGCGCCTCCAGGCCGCCGTATGGGCCATGCCGGCGCCATCATCTCCGGTGGCAAAGGTACGGCAGCAGCGAAATTCGAAGCGATGAAAAGCGCAGGCTTTATGGTCGCCGATTCGCCGTCCTCACTTGGCTCCACCATGCTTGAAGCGATGAAGGGTTAGGGCCTGTCTCGGCGCACGAACTTTAGGGTCATGACTATGAGCAAATCAGTCGCCGCGCGTATTTGTGCGGGAGTTTTTGCAGCTTTGGTATTCGTGTCGGCGCCTGCGTCTGCGGACGATCCGGCTCTGATCACCCTCAGCGCTGGGGTGTTTGATCTTGTTTCCCACCGCACTCAGGAATTCGAGGGGCGTGTTGAGTATCGGCATGGCCAAGGCTTTTTTGAGACCGACGGTGTGTTCCGCGGGTTCAAGCCCATGGTGGGGATTATGGGGAATACGGCTGAAGCCGTGTTTGGATACGCAGGTCTGGCTGCGCCATTAGCTTTTGACGGCGGCCGGTGGGAGTTCGTTCCTTCAGGCGGCGTTGGGGCCTATCATGAGGGTAACGGAATCTTTCTCGGCGGGACTTTCGAGTTTCACGTCGGGTTATCTGCGTCCTACGCCATCTCGCCCAACAGCCGGCTCGGGGTGGCGCTTTATCATATCTCTAACGCCAACACGCACCGGAAAAACCCGGGCGTGAACTCGCTTTTGTTGCAATGGTCCTGGGCTTTTAATTAAGACTGCAGGCTTGAATGCCACTCCATAGGATTTGATATGAGCTCTCTTGTTGAAGAAGGCCTTCGCCACCACAACGCCGGTGATCTCGAAAAAGCCGAGCAATGTTATCTCGATGCTGTGTCCGCCAATTCGTCTGATGCTCAGGCGTTGAAACTTTTGGGTCTGGTCCAGGCTGAGCGCGGTATGTTCGAGGACGCGCTGTCTTATGCCGAGGCGGCGGTCAATCTGTTGCCCGATGACAGCGAATGCCAACACCTCCTTGCACGTATCCGCATTGAGCGGGGCGAGTTCAAGGCCGCTGTCCCGGTGCTGCGCCAAGCGACCCAGAAGGCGGGTGCAGACGCGACGGCTATGTGGGCAGATTTCGGACTGTGTCTGGAACACACCAGCGCCTGGACTGAGGCCAAGGGCGCATTTAATCGCGTACTTGCTCTCGAGCCGCGCCATACCGCAGCCCTGCACGGATTGGCGCGCACCGCTCAGGCGATCGGTGATTTAGATCTGGCGGAGGCAACCTATAGGCGCGCACTTGCGGCGGACAAACAAGATGCCGAGGCTTGGTCTGGCCTTGCCCGGGTCGAGCAGCAGCGCGGCAATCTGGAGGCCGCTCTTAAGCATGCCGAACACGCCTGTTCCATTAGCCCGAGCCTGGCGCCGTGTGCCGCGGCCCTTGAGGACATTCGCGACGCCTTGGAAGCTGATGCCAAGGCTTAAAGGCTAAAACGTCCCTTTCCCGCGCTTTAGTCAGGTGGGCGGCCTGTGCGACCCACCGAGAGGAAACCCTCTAAGTCGTTGTCCGTAAGGGAATATTCGTCTAATACTTGATGATGGTCGTTTCTGTGGAAATCCTCGGGGAGGGTTTCGGACGGCCCCAACAGGACCTTTATTAAGGACCTTATCGTGGACGCTTCATTTCTGACCGGCTCAAATGCGACCTATATCGCTGAGCTTTACGCTGCTTACCTAAAAGACCCCGCCGCTGTGGATGCCAGCTGGACGTCTTTTTTCCGTGATTTGGACGAAGACGAAGCAGCCCTGATGAAGAGTCTGGAGGGTGCTAGCTGGGCGCCGTCCGATGCTGGGATTATCGGTGTTGCCGATAGCGACGCGCCGCCTGCCAAAGGGGCGAAACCCAATGGCAAAGCTCCTACTGTAGGAGCCGCTCCGACCGGTGTGTCTGGTCAGGCCGAAGCCTCCATTCATGCCCTGCAGCTGATTCGCGCCTATCGCGCCCGGGGTCATCAGGTCGCTAATCTCGACCCGTTGAGCTTGCAAAAATACGAAAGTCACCCCGAGTTGGACTACAAGACTCATGGATTCACGGACGACGATCTTGATAAGGAAATCAGGCTCGCCGGGGTGCTGGGTCTGGAAAAAGCTACGTTGCGCGAGATTATCGCCGCTCTCAAAGAAACTTATTGCGGGACCATCGGCGTCGAGTTCACCCACGTTCAAGATCCTGCGCAAAAGGCCTGGCTGCAAAAACGTATTGAGACCGACCGCTTAACACCGCGGTTTTCCACTGACGGTAAGAAAGCGATTCTCGAACGGCTCACGGAAGCTGAAGGTTTCGAGAAATTTCTCGGCATTAAATACACCGGTACCAAGCGTTTTGGCATCGACGGTGGCGAAGCTGCGGTTCCCGCGCTTGAGCAAATCGTCAAGCGCGGTGGTCAACTCGGCTTGAAGCAGATCGTTGTGGGCATGGCCCACCGGGGTCGACTCAATGTGCTGGTCAACGTCATGCACAAACCGTTCTCGGCGCTGTTCTCCGAATTTCAAGGCAATTCGCCCAACCCGGATGACGTCGAAGGCTCCGGTGATGTGAAATATCACTTGGGCACGTCGGCGGACCGTGAGTTCGACGGCAACACAGTTCACCTGTCGCTCACGGCCAACCCTTCGCACCTGGAGGTCGTTGACCCAGTCGTGCTCGGAAAAGTGCGCGCGAAGCAGCAGCAGTTAAACGACGTTGATCGCAAGCAGGTCATGGGTCTTCTTATTCATGGCGATGCCGCGTTTGCGGGCCAGGGTATCATTGCCGAGTGCTTCGGGTTTTCGCAGATAGATGGGTACACCACCGGCGGTACGCTGCATTTCGTTATCAATAATCAAATCGGCTTTACCACCACGCCCAATTACAGCCGCTCGGGTCTGTACTGTACGGATGTGGCCAAAATGGTCGAAGCGCCAATTTTTCACTGCAACGGGGATGACCCAGAGGCTGTGGTGCATTGCGCGCGCATCGCCATCGAATTCCGCCAGGAGTTCGGTGTAGATGTTGTCGTGGACATGGTCTGCTATCGCCGCTTCGGTCACAACGAAGGCGACGAGCCCAAGTTTACCCAGCCGCTGATGTATAAGCAGATTGAAAAGCAGCCCACTGCGCGAACCATTTATGCATCACGTCTCGTCGAGGAAGGCCTTTATTCTCAGGAAGAGGCTGACCTGATGATGAGCAAGTTCATGCACATGATGGAGGTGGACTTCGAGTCTGCGTCCAGCTTCAAGCCGAATAAAGCCGATTGGCTGGAAGGTCAGTGGAAGGGCTTCGCCCAGATGGGCGAAGAGGAAGAATTTCGCGACGATAAAACCGGCGCGCCGCTTGATTTACTCAAGGAAGTCGGCGCAGGCATTTGCACCGTGCCCGAGGGCTGGTCGGTGAATGCCAAGATCGCTCGCCAGCTCAAGGCCAAGAAAAAAGCCATCGATAGCGGCAAGGACATCGATTGGTCCACTGCCGAGGCCCTGGCTTTCGGCACTCTTGCCGTTGAAGGCACTCCCGTGCGCCTGTCAGGTCAAGATTGCGGTCGCGGGACGTTCTCTCAGCGCCATTCGGTGATGGTCGATCAGAGCACCGAGAAACGATACGTTTTTCTCAACAATATCCGTCCGGACTCCCAAGCCTCCTTCGAAGTGATCGATAGTCCGCTGTCGGAACTTTCAATTGTCGGCTTTGAATACGGTTTCAGTCTAGCCGAGCCGAACGCGCTGGTGTTGTGGGAAGCTCAGTTCGGCGACTTTTCCAACGGCGCGCAGATGATCATCGATCAGTTCATCAACTCCGGTGAGAGTAAGTGGCTGCGGTTATGCGGTTTAGTTTTGCTGTTGCCTCATGGCTTTGAAGGTCAAGGGCCGGAGCATTCCTCCGCGCGCATGGAGCGCTATTTGCAGCTTTCGGCCCAAGACAATTGGCAGGTCTGTAATATCACAACACCTGCAAATTATTATCACGCCCTGCGCCGGCAGATGCGCCGCAATTTCCGCAAGCCGCTGGTGATCATGACGCCCAAGTCGCTTCTGCGTCACAAGAAGTGCGTTTCCACGTTGCAGGAAATGTCCGAAGAGACAGGTTTTATGCGTGTGTACGGCGAGACGGAAAAGATTGTTGCGCCCAACAAGGTGCGCCGCATCGTCTGCTGCTCGGGCAAGATTTATTACGATCTTCTGGCCATGCGCGCAGAGAAAGAGATCGACGATGTTGCCATCGTCCGGGTCGAACAACTATATCCATGGCCGAAGGAAACGCTCGCGCGCGAATTCGCAAAATACAAGAACGCCGAAGTGATTTGGTGTCAGGAAGAGCCGGCCAATATGGGCTCGTGGACATTTGTTGATCGTCGCCTTGAATACGTCTTGGAAGATTTAGACATCAAGGCAAAGCGTCCGGTCTATGTCGGTCGTCAGCCCGCCGCCTCACCGGCCACCGGCTTGATGAAGAATCACATTCGCGAACAAAACCAAATTTGCGATTGGGCGCTAACGGCCCCGGCCGCAGATATCCCGCAACCCTTCCGCCGTGTTTCCAAAATAGGAAAGCTGGCGGCAGAATAATCTGGCCCCTAACGGCCGCCAATTGGCCAAAGTACCAGCGTGAATTGAGGACGCAATGTCGACCGAAATCAAAGTGCCCACCCTAGGGGAATCCGTGACCGAGGCCACTGTTGCCAAGTGGTTCAAGAAGGTGGGCGATGATGTCGCTCAGGACGAGCCGGTCGTTGAGCTTGAAACCGATAAAGTGACCGTGGAAGTGCGCGCCGAAAACGCCGGCACCTTGGGCGAAATCATCGCCGAGGAAGGCGCGGAAGTCGAAGTGGGCGCGGTGCTGGGCACGATTGGTGCGGGCAGCGGAAAGAAACCCGAGAAGAAAGAGTCTGAGAAAAAGGCCGAAGCTAAACCGCCCGAAAAAAAGGACGAGAAGAAAGAAGAGAAAAAAGAGGTCGAGAAAGCTGCACCTAAAAAAGCGGAAGACAAAAAGCCCGAACCAGCGAAGTCTTCTGTCGCCTCCGATTATCCATTAGCGCCATCCGTGCGTCACTTGGTGGATGAACATGGCCTCGATCCCAACGTCATTCCCGCCTCCGGCAAGAACGGCCGTTTGGTGAAAGCAGACGTGCTCGCGTATCTCGCGACCGGCCCCGACCGCGCGAACAAAGCCCATATGCCCGACCGCGGTCCCGCCGAGGAGCGCGTGAAGATGTCGCGCCTTCGCAAGCGTATCGCCGAGCGTTTAAAAGAAGCGCAAAACACCGCAGCCATGCTCACCACCTTCAACGAGGTGGATATGTCTGCAGTCATGAGCATGCGCAGCACATATAAAGACGCGTTCCAAAAGAAACACGGCGTGAAGATGGGCTTTATGTCTTTCTTCGCCAAAGCCTGCGTCGCCGCGCTTAAAGACCTTCCGGCCGTCAATGCCGAGATCCAGGATGGCGAGTTGGTTTACAAAAACTACTATGACATCGGGGTTGCCGTCGGAACGCCGCAAGGGCTGGTTGTGCCGGTGGTGCGCGACTGCGATGCTAAATCCTTTGCCGAGATCGAGGCTGAAATTTCCGGGTTAGGCCGCCGCGCTCGTGATGGCAAGCTGACCATGGAAGATATGACTGGCGGTACGTTCACCATCACCAACGGCGGTATCTACGGCTCGATGCTGTCAACGCCAATTCTGAACGCGCCCCAATCGGGTATTCTCGGTATGCACAACATCAAGCAGCGCGCTGTGGTGTTGGATGATGGTTCCATCGTCGCAAAGCCGATGATGTATTTAGCTCTGTCCTACGACCATCGCATTGTTGATGGTCGCGAAGCGGTCACCTTCCTTGTGCGCGTGAAAGAGTGCATCGAGGATCCCGGCCGCCTTTTGATCGAGACTTAAACCTTAAACCAGAGGCCATCATGCTTTTGACGGGCGGTTGTTTTTGCGGCCAAATCCGCTATGAAATCACCGAACCGCTTGTTGGCGCGCGCAGTTGCCACTGTTCGAAATGCCGGAAAGTTTTTAGCGGTGCCGGGTCGGCCTACGCGGAAGTTCAGCCGGACTCGTTCGTGTGGACGCGCGGTGGCGAAAAGCTTACTGAGTACTCAACAATGCCGGGCTGGGCTCTTGGTTTTTGCGGCACCTGCGGCACATCGCTTTGCGGTCTTCACAATGGGTCCGTGCACGGCGTAACGCTCGGAAGTGTTGACGGTGATCCAGGCGTTCAAATCGACATGCATTTATTCGTGGGGTCGAAGGCCCCTTGGGACCACATTGGGGGCGACGCCCCGCAATATTCGGAATACCCGCCCGCGGATTAAAACGCGGCACTGTGTAAGGAAAATATCTTATGGCTGATTCTTTTGACGTCATTGTGATCGGCGGCGGTCCCGGCGGTTACGTCTGTGCACTGCGCGCTGCGCAACTGGGATTAAAAGCCGCCTGTGTGGAAAGCCGTGGTGCGCTCGGTGGCACCTGCACCAATGTCGGCTGCATCCCCTCAAAGGCGCTGCTGCAATCTTCGCACTTATATGACGAAGCCAATCATGCCTTTGCCGATCATGGCATCAAAGTCGGCAAGGTCGAGATGGACCTGTCCACCATGCTTGCTCGTAAGGATCAGGTGGTGGACCAAAACCGCCAGGGCATCGAGTTTCTGCTTAAGAAAAACAAAGTCACCTACATCAAGGGCTTCGGTAAAGTCACGAAGGCAAAAACCGGCGCCCATGAAGTGTCTGTGAAAGACGACAAGGATAAGGAAACCTCTTACACCGCCAAGTATGTGGTGCTCGCAACTGGTTCCGAGGTTACCCCACTCAAGGGCGTTGAGGTTGACGAAAAACAAATCGTATCGTCCACCGGCGCGCTCACGCTCGGCAAGGTGCCGAAATCTATGGTCGTAATCGGCGCGGGCGTTATCGGTCTTGAGATGGGGTCCGTCTGGCGCCGCCTGGGTGCCGACGTCACCGTGGTCGAATTCCTCGATTTCATTCTTCCACCCATGGACGGCGAAGTGCGCAAGCAAATGCAGCGCATCCTCGAAAAGCAGGGCCTCAAGTTCAAGCTCGGCCACAAGGTCACCGAAGCCAAAGCCGGCAAAGACGGCGTGTCGCTAACAGTCGAGCCCGCCAAAGGCGGGGATGCGGAAACGATCAAGGCCGATGTGGTGCTCGTGGCCATCGGTCGCCGCCCCTACATCGACGGCCTTGGTTTGAAAGAAGCGGGTGTGAAAGTCTCTGACCGCGGCTTTGTCGAGGCCGATCAGCACTACCAAACCAATGTTGAGGGCATTTTCGCTATCGGCGATGTCATCGGTGGACAAATGTTGGCTCATAAAGCCGAGGATGAAGGCGTGGCCTGCGCCGAAATCCTCGCCGGGCAGCCCGGCCATGTAAATTACGAAGCCATCGCCTCTGTGGTCTATACGTGGCCCGAAGTGGCGGGCATCGGCAAAACCGAAGAGCAGTTGAAGGAAGAAGGCATTGCCTACAAGACCGGCAAGTTTCCCTTCACCGCCAACGGCCGGGCCCGCTGTAACGGCGATACGAATGGATTCGCAAAAATTCTGGCCGATGAAAAAACTGATCGCGTGCTCGGTTGTCATATCGTCGGTGCCGAGGCCGGCGATCTTATTATGGAAATCGCAGTCGGCATGGAATTCGGCGCTTCATCGGAAGACATTGCGCGCACCTGTCATGCCCATCCGCAGCTGGGCGAGGTGATCAAGGAAGCGGCGCTGGCCGCCGACGGCCGGGCTCTGCATATTTGATTTATCCTTTTGTCATGCCCCGGCTTGACCGGGGCATCCAATCTTCAACTTGGGTAGGCATCAGCTGCACACTGGATCGCCCGTTTAAAGCGGGCGATGACATGCCGGGACAATGCTAGTGTCCCGCACCACGCCCAATGTCGCCGTCATCATCCCTGCCTACAACGCAGCGGCTACGCTGGACCGCACCATCGAAAGCGCGCTTGGAGCGCTGGTGTATTGCACAGACGTGAAAAGTTTTGCGGTCGAGTCCGAAATTATCGTTGTGGACGATTGCTCAACTGATGCCACAGCAGCGATCACTGAGACCTGGGCTGCACGGTATCCCGCTGTCCGATTGGTGCGCAATCCAGAAAACCGCGGTCCTGGGTTTTCACGCAACGAAGGCGTGCGCCAAAGTGCCGCGTCCTTTCTGTTCTTTCTTGATGCCGATGATGTGTTCTATCCAAACCACATTCATCTGTGTCTCACAGAACTCCTCGCCGACGATACTCTCGGCTACGTATTCACGCGTATGAAAATCGATATGCCGATGCACGCCGATTGGCCACCGTCTCTCGACGAAAGCTGTCCCATCAATTTTTGCGTCCGCCGCGTCTGGCATGACATGATTCAAGGATTCGCCGAGGAGGACGATTTTCGCATCTACCGCACGGAAGATACCCTGTACCGCAAATGCCTCCGGGACTTGGTCAAGCACAAGAAGATCAATATCGAAACCTGTGAGCAGTTTCTGTCTCCCGGCAATGCGCTCGACCGGCAAAAACAAAAATTGTCTGTGGCGAAATCCGAATGGCAAGCGCTTGGAATAGACGACGGCTTCGTCATCACCCCGCAAATGGAGGAGGTTGTTCTCGCCCGCCTCGCTCATATTGCCAAACTGCAAGGCGCGAAAGTTTGATGCCTACCGTCACCCTTGGCCCGCTCTCGCTTGTTCTACCTCTCCGCATTCCTTAAGGTCGCTCCGTAAGGAGCCCGCATGTTTCTTCCCTTTAAAGACGACAATCCGCACACTACGACTCCGTATGTGAACTACGCCCTCATCGCCGTTTGCGTACTCGTATACCTCTGGCAGTTTTCGCTCGGCCCCCAGGGCGGACAAGCGGCGATCTATGTTTTTGGATTCACGCCGGGCTTTTTATTTGGCGATGCGCAACTCGACCCGCGTTTGCCGCAGGTGCCGCAGCTCATGACCATGTTCTCGTCGATGTTCATGCATGGCGGGTTTCTGCACCTGGGCGGTAACATGCTCTATTTGTGGATTTTCGGCGATAACATTGAAGCCTCGCTCGGCCACCTTCGCTATTTGCTCTTTTATCTTATTTGCGGCGTGGCGGCGGCTTTTGCGCAAGGGTTTGCCGCTCCCCTCTCTGAAATTCCGATGGTCGGTGCGTCCGGCGCGGTTTCAGGAATTCTCGGTGCGTATCTCATTCTCCACCCCCGCGCGAACATTCGTGTTTTTGTTGTGCTGATCATATTTTTTACGGTTGTCAATTTACCGGCTTTCATCGTGCTCGGCTTTTGGTTCGGCGGTCAGCTTCTCAGCTCCGCGATGGCCGATCCCAATGAGCCCGGTGTGGCTTTCATGGCCCATATCGGCGGCTTTGTGGTGGGTGCCGCACTGATCTTCTTCATGAAGAAAAAAGGGGTGCGTGTTTTCGATGCCCCCCACAGCCGCGCGTTTGCCGTTGAGCGCCGTCCTATCCGGGTCCGCCGCGGCGGGTCCGTGCCCCGTGCCGGGCGCAGGGGTCCGTGGGGCTAGATTATTTCGCTCTTCGTATCGTGAAGAAGAGCCAGTTTTTTGCGAACCATCGTATCGACGATAGCTTGGAAGAACGTCCGGGCGATCGAGCGCTCTTTTGTTAAGCATAATCCAGCGCGGGCGTTGTATGTGTCGGTCATGACTGCTGTGCAAATAGTTCTAGATTTAATACAGTCTAAATGCCTGCAGGGGCGGAGGAATGTCATAGAAACAGGCATTTGACTTAAGCTCGAGGTGCGCGGCGCCGACCGTACCTCCGATGTGATGATTTTCTGCTATCGCAACGGCTCCTGGGTCACTCCGTTCAGGGATTGTTACGGAGCCATATGTCTATGGTTTGAAACCCGATGGCAAACAGCCCTTTGTGACCAAAGTGTTTGTTGGAAATGCGATTTTCTCAGTGTCCGTCGCCAGGGTCCACTTGCTGGACCATCTCCGCGACGATACCCGCCCCTTGCCGTTGTAGTTGATCAACGATGGCCTGTGCACATTCGAGAACACCCTCCTCTGCGTTTTCTAAGACGCGCTTGCGAAAATGCTCTATGTCGAACAGTTGATGATGGGGCGAATACTCTTCGTGCCGCGTAATGATCGCTAACAAGCGGTTACGCCTTAAGGATATGGCGTGTTTAATGTTGTCGCGTTGTGCCGCCGCAGCGTTTATTTGCGCCAAGGTCAGCAATTCCACGCTAAGAAGAGCCGCAATACGATCAAACCTCAGGCGGATGCCGTTCGCTGCGGCGCTTTCCATCTCCGTCGGCCCATCAAAAAGCCGTAGCTGTTCATACCTAAGTATCTTTGACGTCAGTAATTGGCTCCTATTTTTTATGTAAAGGTCCGTGGATTTGATCGGAGCGCCATAGTCAAAGAAAATTACGTTTCGCGGGCTTGCAATTGGCGCAAATAGGTCTGGCATTGCGCTGTGCAATTTGGCCTCGATGCTGGGAAGCATTGATAGGTCAGGATGGTCGATTAAAGCGCGGGCTCCTGCGCTGTGCAGTGTTCTAAGATTCCATACGACCATATCTCCAGGCTGACTCGGCACATTGATGAGCTGATAGTCGGGCGCTAAGTAGGAAACAGTATTTTTTCCGTTCTGCACCAGAATCGATTTTTCAATCTGAGAATTTCGTGAATAAAGTTTTGGATCGCCGCGATGGGATCCGATGGCAATTTTTAACCCGCCGCTATGTGCGGAGTAGTCGCGCATATAAAATCCGAATCGGTACGAACCGAATAATGCGTTTGCGGGATCTCGCCATACATCCTTGATATCATGCGCCATGCCGTGGGCGTCGAAGTGAAGGTGGTTATAGGGCTTCAGCGTCAAGGGGCCAGCTTGCTCTTCGTAATTGATTGAACTTTCGCCGTAGTAAACGAGATCATCGCCCATGAGCGCCCGGGCTGTTGAAAGCACTCGTTCATCCAGCATGACCCGGCGTAGGCGCGGGCAACTCAATAAATCGGGGATGTCGCCTTGGAAGTCCTGGTTCGTCGCCCTCATGTCCTCGCCGATGTTTGCCATCTCGTCAGGGGTGAATACACCCTTTACGATGCAAAACCCGTATTCGGAGGCAATGGTGACGATACGATCAAGGTCGCCGACGTTGGCTTGATATGTCTCTCGCATGCGATCCCGGTCTATGACAGTCACGAGGCTGGTAAACATATAGGTTTTGATAAATCTTATATAGAAAGACCGATAAGGATGGGTAAAATTTTAAGTCCGCGCGCGAGGATGTGCGGCATCATATACCTTGGCTAGCCGTGCGGCATCGACCACTGTGTAACGCTGCGTCGTTGATAACGAGGCGTGGCCCAATAATTCCTGGATCGTGCGTAGATCACCACCTTTGGCCAGCAAATGTGTCGCGAAGCTATGCCTGAGGGCATGGGGCGTTGCGGTTTGGGCAAGACCTAGCATTGCGCGCAGGCGGCGGACCTGTCTCTGAACTACGCCGGGGTTCAATACCTTGCCGCGTTTGCCCACAAATAAGGGTGCGTTGTTGTCAGTGGTGAACGGGCACAGCTTGCGATAAGCATCGATCGCCTCGCGCACCACCGGAAGTACGGGCACAATACGTTCTTTCTGTCCTTTGCCCATGACCCGTAGGGTGTCGCTCTTCGGCGTATCGCCGCAGGTCAGTGAGAGCGCTTCACCGATTCGGAGTCCACAGCCATACAGCATCAAAAACAAGGCTGTGTCCCGCGCCGAAAGCCATGGTTCATCGTACATCTCACCGGCAGAAGTGATTGCGGCGAGTGCGTCGTCTTCATCTAAAGCCTTGGGAACAGTTTGTGGCAGGCGCGGTGTCTTGACGGCCTTGACCGCGGGGTTGTGCACAAGGTCGCTGCGTTCAAGAAATCGGAAAAAGTTACGCAATGTGGACATGCCGCGCGCGATGGAACTGCGGGCGACACCGGTGTTCGCGCGGTGCGCAAGATAGCTACGAAAATCTGCGGTCTTGAGCCCGCGCAAATCCTTCAACGAAGCTTCGCCGCCAAGATGTCCGGTTAGAAAAGTCAGAAAGGCTGAAAGGTCACGGCCGTAGGCATCAGCCGTATGGCGCGAGGCCCGTCGCTCGGACTCGAGCCAGCGGCGCCAATCGGTAATGGCGGCGACCAAATCCGGCCGCGCCGCAAAATGAATGACGGAGTCTTTTAAAGTTTGAGCGACCACCAGCGTCCCACCGCATAGCGGGTTACGTGGCCCAGAAAGGTGATCAGCTCCGTGCCTTGGCCGTCTTCAAAATGGCCAGGGCTGCGGCAGCCGACGGCGAACAAGCCGGCGGGCAAGCCTTCCCCTTCCGGAAGCGCGACAAGCGCGTCTGATCGCACAAGTCCGGCGGAGTTGCCGTACAGCATCTCCTCGCCTTCAACGTCAGGGCGAATACGCGTGGACATATCCGAGCCGACAAGCGCGTTTACCGTTCCCGGCGGCAGGGCGCGAATCATATGGCCGCCGTCCACCGGAATAGAGTCGCTCTCAAAGGCCACCGAGATCGCATCGACGCCAAGGTGCACGGGTAAATCGTCGTGCAGCACTTGGGCTAGCTCTTCAAAGTCACGTGAATAAATCAGCGCTAAGGCACATTCCATACTGCGCTCGAATAACGACATATTGGACCGCGTCGTGGTCACTAACCGGTCGCTGGAAGCTTTGAGATCGTCCACCTGACGGCGCAGTCGGTCCACCACAAACCGCTGCATATCGACGACAACGGTATCGGTTTCAAAACGGGTTTCCGGGGCAATCGCGGCCAGCAGATCGGAGTTGTTCAAAAGCACACGGGGATTCCGCCGCAGATAAGCGATGACATCGGCTTCGCGCAATTCAGCTTTCGGCGCTTTGCCGCTTGCCGCTGCTCCGGCTTTGATGTGATCGGCCATATCGACTTGCCCCCGATTTTTCTTCATGGCACCGATCTGCCCCAGACCGGCGCCATGAAAATTTCATCCATTATAGAATGGATTGGCCGGTTTTCGCCCAATCATCCATGAATGCTTTTAGCCCCTTATCGGTTAACGGATGGTTGAACAGTTGCCGTAACGTGCTGGGCGGCATGGTGGCGACATGGGCCCCCATTTTGGCAGCATCTACTACATGCATGGGGCTGCGGATCGAGGCCACCAATACCTCGGTGTTGAAGTCATAATTCTCATAAATCGTCAAAATATCGGCAATCAGATCCATGCCGCTTGCGCCGATATCGTCGAGGCGTCCGACAAAGGGGGAAATAAAGCTGGCGCCGGCTTTCGCCGCGAGCAAAGCCTGGGCAGGAGAAAAGCACAAAGTCACGTTCACCATGGCGCCGTCGTCAGACAACGCTTTGCAGGTTTTAAGGCCGTCCGGCGTCAGGGGTACTTTGATAGTTACGTTATTTGCGATTTTCCGCAAAACCGCCGCTTCTTTCATCATGGTCGCGTGATCAAGCGCAGTTACTTCAGCGCTCACCGGCCCCGGTACCACCGCGCAGATTTCGGCGACCAGATCCAGAAACTTTTTACCGGACTTCGCCGCCAAGGACGGGTTGGTGGTCACGCCATCGACCATGCCGGTCGCGGCCAGGTCCTTGATCTCGTTGATGTCGGCGGTGTCGATGAAGAACTTCATGGGGGTCGGGTATCCTGTCTTGAAAGTTTTAAGGTGCGTGCGCCGGATATAGTGTCTTGGCGCTACGTTCAATCTGTTGCGTCAATGCGGCGCGTGGGAAAGAGTGTAGACCATGCCCACGCCCCAATCCACGACTAGCGTTGAAACCGTAACGATTGCGTCCACTGAATTTTCAGCCGGGGTGCGCATCGCTGTTTTGCTGCCGGTGCCGGTCAATACGCCTTACGACTATTTAGTTCCCGAAGACTGCACTCTAACGCCGGGCGATGTGGTCGAGGTGCCCGTCGGTCGGCGATTTGAAACCGGTGTGGTGTGGGGCGCCGGACTCGGCGATGTCTCACCGTCCAAACTGAAAACGGTTGTGCGCCGACTGGACGTGCCACCGCTGCCGGATGTGCTGTTGCGGTTTATCGATTGGGTTGCCGGCTACACCATGCAGCCAGCCGGTCAAATTCTGCGCATGGCTATCAATCCGATTCGCAGGGGCTCCGCGCCCAAGCCAGCGACGGCAGTTGTCGTGTCCGGGCGGTCGTTTGAAGACTGCAATGTGAAATCCACACCGGCGCGGCAAAAAATCATCGAGACGGTCACGACAGACTCATTTCCGAGCGCGGCGGCGCTGGCCAAAAAATCAAATGTCGGCGCCGGTGTTGTTCGCGGACTGATCGACGCGGGTGTTTTATGTGTTGTTGAAACCACCGCAGCCTCGCCGTTCGATAAATTGCACCTAAATCACTCTAAAACCGTGTTGGAAGACGATCAAAACCGCGCAGTGAGCGCGCTATTGTCGCGTTTGAGCGCCTTTACCGTGACTTTGCTCGACGGTGTCACCGGCTCGGGCAAGACTGAAGTCTATCTAGAAGCGGTGGCTGAGACTTTGGCGCTAGGCAAGCAAGTCCTTGTTTTAGTACCTGAAATCGCCCTGACCGCGCAAAGCATCGCACGCTTTTCCGGCCGGTTTGGTGGCGCGCCCGCCGTTTGGCATTCGGACTTGAATTACAGATTACGGCGTGAAACCTGGCTTGGCGCAGCGAACGGCGATGCAAAAGTCGTGATTGGGGCGCGTTCGGCGCTGTTTTTGCCGTTCCAAAACCTCGGTTTGATCGTTGTGGACGAGGAACATGAGGCGGCGTTTAAGCAAGAAGACGGCGTTATCTATCATGCGCGCGACATGGCCGTGGTGCGGGCCCGCGAAGGACAAATCCCGATTATTTTATCGACGGCAACGCCGTCTCTTGAAACGGTGATGAACGTGCGCAGCAAGCGTTACGGGGAAGTGATGCTTCCCCAGCGCTTTGGAGCGGCGCAAATGCCGGCGATTTCCGTGATCGATATGCGTAAAGACTCGCCGGAAAAAGGCCCCTGGGGCCGCTCATGGCTCGCGCCCACCATGGTCAAGGCGGTTGAAGATACACTGGCGTCCGGCGAGCAAGCGCTGTTGTTTTTGAACCGGCGCGGCTATGCACCGCTCACCTTGTGCCGCTCCTGTGGTCATCGGTTGAATTGCCCCAGCTGTACGGCTTGGCTGGTCGAACACCGGAAAACGCGCCGCTTGCAATGTCACCATTGTGGCTACAACGCCCGACCGCCCAAAACCTGCCCTTCTTGCGATGCGGCCGAGTCCTTTGTGCCTTGCGGTCCTGGCATTGAGAGGGTTGCCGAAGAAGCGGCTGCGCGATGGCCGGAGGCGAAAATACGCACGGTTGCGAGCGATACTTTGGACCGCCCTTCTTCTGTTGCTGAGCTCATCGCCGACATTTTAGACGGGCGTATCGATATTCTTGTGGGCACCCAAGTGCTTGCCAAGGGGCACCATTTTCCGGGTCTAACGCTGGTGGGCGTGGTCGATGCCGATCTCGGCTTGTCCGGCTGGGACTTGCGCGCTGCCGAACGCACCCACCAACTTTTACACCAAGTAGCCGGCCGGGCCGGGCGGGCGGAAAAGCCGGGCCGGGTTCTCTTGCAAACCCACGATCCCAATCACCCGGTGATGCAGGCGCTGTTGTCGGGGGACGACGAGACCTTCATCGCCAGTGAAATTGATACCCGTCAGGCCCTGACTATGCCGCCTTTTGGCCGCCTGACGGCCCTGATCCTGTCTGGACCCGACGAAGCGGCGGTCATCAGCGCGGCCCGCCAACTTGCCGCCGCCGCTCCAAGGGGTGACGGATTCGAGGTTCTAGGCCCGGCTCCAGCGTTTATGGCGTTGCTTAGGGGGCGTCATCGCCACCGCCTCTTGCTGAAAACCCGACGAAATATAGCCCCACAGCCCCTTGTGAGGGCGTGGCTCGGGCGGGTCAAAACACCTCCCTCGGTGCGGGTCCAAGTCGATGTAGACCCTTATAGCTTTTATTGATGCCCAAATGCTTCCTGGGCAAAACTTAGCGTCCATCCCAAGGCGGTAGTGTGTTGCAACGCACAGGGCAGCATGGTATCAACCCGCCGGCGATCAGGGCAGCCGTATATCGTGCCTGAAAATCGCTTGAAATCAGTGGGTTAGTTACTAGCCTCCGGTCGGTTGAGAAACCCCGTTTCTTGGTCCGGTTCGGAGAGTCGCTAGGGTTCTATTCTAAAGGGCAAGTCACAAGTGTCAGCGGACGTGGCAGGGGTTGGCGACGTAGCGGCGCGGTACGCATCCGCGCTGTACGAACTAGCCGATGAAAATGGCGCTATCGACGCCGTTGCAGGTGATCTTTCAAACCTGCAGACAATGATCAACGACAGTGATGATTTCGCGCGCTTTATCAAAAGCCCGGTCCTCTCGCGTATAGATCAAAGCAAGGGCATTTCAGCCATCGCCGATAAGGCGCAGTTGGCGCCGATCACGACTAAGTTTCTTGGTCTTGTGGCGGCTAACCGGCGGCTTTTTGCTTTGCCTGGTATGATTATCGGCTTTCGAGCAATTCTCGCTGACCGACGCGGTGAGGCAACGGCGCATGTGACCAGCGCCGCGCCGCTGAGCGATTCGCAAACGGCATCGCTCATTGATGCGCTTAAGAAAGCCATCGGCCGCAACATCGATATAGCTGCAAAAGTTGATCCATCCATTCTCGGCGGACTGATCGTTAAGGTCGGCTCTCGCATGGTAGACAGTTCTCTTAAATCCAAACTTCAACGCTTGAAGCTCGCTATGAAAGGGGTCGGATAATGGAAATCCGCGCCGCAGAAATTTCCGCAATCCTCAAACAACAGATCGCCAGCTTCGGAACCGAAGCAGAGTCTGCCGAAGTCGGCCAAGTGCTCGCGGTTGGTGACGGTATCGCTCGCGTTTATGGTCTGGACAATGTTCAGGCCGGTGAAATGGTCGAGTTCCCAGGCGGCATTAAGGGTATGGCCCTGAACCTCGAAACCGACAACGTCGGTATCGTGATTTTCGGCGAAGATACCGGGATTAAAGAAGGCGACACGGTCAAGCGCACAGGCGCCATCGTGGATGTGCCGGTGGGCAAAGAACTTCTTGGTCGCGTTATGGACGGCCTCGGCAACGAAATCGACGGCAAAGGCGCGCTTGGAACAACCGAGCGCCGCCTCGCTGAAATGAAAGCCCCCGGCATCATTCCTCGCCGCTCGGTGCACGAGCCGGTGCAGACCGGTTTGAAAGCCATCGACTCTCTTATTCCCGTCGGCCGTGGTCAGCGCGAATTGATCATTGGTGACCGTCAGACCGGCAAGACCGCCGTTATCCTCGACACCATCATCAATCAGAAAAAAATCAACGACGCAGCGACCAACGATAAAGAGAAGCTGTTTTGCGTGTACGTCGCGATTGGTCAGAAGCGCTCAACCGTCGCACAGGTCGTGAAGACCCTCGCCGATTACGGTGCGCTTGAGTACACGATCATTGTCGCCGCGACGGCGTCCGATCCCGCTCCGATGCAGTTCCTCGCGCCTTACACGGGTTGCGCGATGGGCGAGTACTTCCGCGACAACGGCATGCACGCCGTTATTTTCTACGACGATTTGTCGAAGCAAGCTGTGGCCTATCGCCAGATGTCACTGTTGTTGCGCCGTCCGCCGGGCCGTGAAGCTTATCCGGGCGACGTGTTCTACTTGCACTCTCGTTTGCTGGAGCGTGCTGCGAAGCTGAACGAAGACAGCGGTTCGGGTTCGCTGACGGCGCTGCCGGTGGTTGAGACACAGGCCAACGACGTATCGGCCTATATTCCGACCAACGTGATTTCGATTACGGACGGTCAGATATTCTTGGAAACGGATCTGTTCTACCAAGGTATTCGCCCAGCGCTGAACGTCGGTATTTCGGTTTCGCGTGTCGGCTCGGCCGCGCAAATCAAGGCCATGAAGCAGGTCTCCGGCTCGATCAAACTTGATCTGGCTCAGTACCGCGAAATGAAGGCCTTTGCGCAGTTCGCCTCGGACCTCGATCCGGCGACACAAAAGCTGCTGGCGCGTGGCGAGCGTTTGACCGAGCTGTTGAAACAACCTCAGTACAAGCCGGTGCCTGTAGAAGAGCAGGTGGTGGTGATTTTTGCCGGCACCAACGGCTATCTCGACGGCATCGCGGTTCGCGAAGTCGGCCGTTTTGAAGGTGCGATGCTTGGCGCTATGCGCGAGCGGGCACCTGATATTCTTTCGGGAATTCGCGAGGAAAAGCAGCTGACTGATGCGATCAAGGACAAGCTTAAGAATTTCCTTGATGACTTCGCTAAGTCGTTCTCCTGAGGTTGATGCGCTAGGTTAGTCAGGAGCACCCAAGCCCAATGGCCAGTCTCAAGGAACTCCGCGTCCGCATCACTTCGGTGCAGTCGACGAAAAAAATCACTTCCGCCATGAAAATGGTGGCGGCGTCGAAGTTGCGCCGTGCTCAGGATGCGGCGGAAGCGGCTCGCCCCTATGCCGAGCGCATGGAACGCATGCTCGGCAATCTTGCCGGTGGAGCTGCGGGCCGTGAAGGTGCGCCGCCGATGCTGGCCGGAACCGGACAGGACGATGTTCATCTGGTTGTGGTTATGACCGCAAACCGCGGTCTGTGCGGCGGTTTTAATTCCAATATCATCCGCTCTAGCCGCGCGCTCATCCGCGAGCTTTTAGATAAGGGCAAAACGGTCAAGGTGTTGTGTGTTGGCCGTAAAGGCCGCGACAATCTTCGGCGCGATTTCCGGCACTTAATCACCGAATCTTACACTGAATTTGGCCGCAAGACCGTTGCTTTTGTCGAGGCGGACGAAGTCGCGGCAAAAATCACGACGATGTTTACGGCCGGTGAATTTGATGTGGCGACGATGGTGTATGCACGCTTCCAGTCGGCCATGACACAAACAGTCACCCGTCAGCAAATCATCCCGTTTCCTGTGCCTGAAGCCGAGGGCACGGACGACGCATCTTCGGTCTATGATTACGAGCCGTCGGACCAGGAAATTTTAGTGGAATTGCTGCCGCGTAATTTGTCGGTGCAGATCTTCCGGGCAATGCTTGAGAACGGCGCTTCTTTCTACGGCTCGCAGATGACAGCCATGGATTCGGCGACCCGTAACGCCGGCGAAATGATCGATAAATTGAAGGTCAAATATAACCGCACGCGCCAAGCGCAGATCACCACAGAGTTAATTGAGATTATTGCCGGCGCCGAAGCCGTTTAGTCCGGCCCGAAGCAAGAAACGCGAGAAGCGATAGGAGCGAGAAGATGGCGAAGAACAATGTAGGCACCATTACCCAGGTGCTTGGCGCGGTCGTCGACGTGAAGTTCGACGGCGACATGCCCAATATCCTGAATTCGCTGGAAGTGGACAATCACGGCAAGCGCCTGGTGCTTGAAGTGGCGCAGCACATCGGTGAATCCACCGTGCGCTGCATTGCCATGGACGCGACCGAAGGTTTGGTGCGCGGACAGGAAGCCACAGACACGGGCAATTCGATCAGAATGCCGGTGGGGCCTGGTACGCTTGGCCGTATCATGAACGTGATCGGCGAGCCGGTGGACGAGCGCGGGGCCATCGATGCGAAAGAATTTTATCCTATTCACCGTGCGGCGCCGACGTTTGTCGAGCAGTCCACGGAAGTGGAAATTCTCGTCACGGGCATCAAAGTTGTGGATCTACTCGCCCCTTACAGTAAGGGCGGTAAAGTTGGTCTGTTCGGCGGCGCCGGTGTGGGCAAGACCGTTTTGATTCAGGAGCTCATAAATAACATCGCCAAAGGTCACGGCGGGTATTCGGTTTTCGCCGGTGTTGGTGAACGTACCCGCGAAGGAAACGATCTTTATCACGAGATGATCGAATCCGGGATTATCGACCTGGAAGGCAACAATAGCCGCGTGGCGCTGGTGTACGG
>CAXBLG010000014.1:0-58904 GCA_963976395.1 uncultured Rhodospirillaceae bacterium | reverse complement strand
AGTCCCGCGCAGCTTGCGCCATTCGATCAGTTTCACACCGGTGGGGCCGTGGCCACGCGCAGGGTTGCCGATCTGCTCGGACCGGGTCCAGCCGATCACATTTTAGATGTGGGGTGCGGCCTGGGTGGCCCCGCCCGGATGTTGGCCGACCTAAAGGGGTGCAGGGTGAGCGGGATCGATCTTGCGCCTCACTTTATTGAAAACGCGACCTATTTTTCTGAACTGTCCGGTCAGTCTGGAGTCGTCAATTTTTATCAGGGCTCCGCGCTGGCGCTGCCGTTTGCCGACGCAATGTTTGATGGGGCCTGGCACCTCCATGTTGCCATGAATATTTTGGATAAACACATGATGTATGCCGAAGTTTATCGGGTGTTGAAGCCGGGTGCGTGCCTCGCGCTTCACGATCCTCTGCGCGGCGCCGCAGGCGAAGTTATCTTTCCGGTTCCTTGGGCCTCAAATGCAAGCTCGAGTTTCTTGTACACTCAAGAAGAGATGCATGCCTGTTTGGCTGAAACGGGATTCGAAGCTGTGGAAGAACACGACGCAACCAGCGAGGGTTTGGCGTGGTTCACGGAATTGGACGCTCGGCGCGCAAGAACACCGTCACCGCATTCTGAAGACGCGGTGCCACGGACGCTTTCGTCGTTAGAGATTATGACAAAAAATCACCGCGCCAACCTTGAGTCGGGCGCGGTGACAATTGCGACGATCGTTGTGCGGAAGCCGCGCTGAAGTTTCGGCGCGTTTAAATACCGCGGCCTTTCAGCAGGCGGCTGAAGTCACGCATCTCTCTGGCGAAAATAATTGGTTGCTCGAAGGCGCCGAAGTGTCCGCCCGCAGGCAAATTGGTCCACGACAAGAGATTATAGACCCGCTCTGCATAACTTTCTGGCCAGAAGACGAGTTCGCTTGGAAAGTGCGTCACGCCGACATTCGGTTTTTCAACCGCTTCGCGCCGTGCCGGCAGCACATCGTCTTCGCCGCCGTTTGCGCCGGTGTACATCCAGGTGGACGTGCCAAGGCTATTGGTTGTGATGTAGGTCATGATGATGTTCATAACCTGACTCTTGGGATAGATGCTCCACGGATTGTCGTTAGGAACGCCGGACCACGTCCGGTATTTTTCCATAAGCCAAGCCGCGCTGGCCATGGGGCTGTCGGAAAATCCGTACGACAATGACAAGGGTTTGGTGCGTTGTATGTGCTGATAGGCCCCTTCGGTATTGTAGACTCTATCCCACTGCCGCTGCGCCGCCCGTTCGGCATCGTTTTGCGGCGGCGAGCCGACCCCGAGAACCAAGCTGATATTGGCAGCTTTGCAGTGCTGACTTTCCGCCGCCATACCAACAGAAATGCCCGCTCCAAAATCACCACCCTGCGCGATGTACCTGTCATAGCCGAGGCCTTCCACCATCAGCCGGTCGAGCATGCGCGAAATCAGTTTTTGGCTCATGGGCCGTTCCGGTTTTGACGAGTAGGCAAATCCCGGAAGCGAAGGGATAACCACATCGAAAGCCATGTCTTCCGGTACGCCATAGTTTTCAGGATGTGCTAGACGATCAACCGCGCGCAGAGTTTCGATATAAGATCCCGGCCAGCCGTGCGTGATGATAATAGGCTGCGGGTTTGTGCCCGATCCCTTAACGTGAACAAAGTGAATGTCGTAGCCCTCGATGTTGGCTTTGAAGTGCGGGTACTCGTTCAACTTGGCTTCTTGCTCGCGCCAGTCGTATTCGTTCAGCCAATAGTCTTGAATATCTTTCATGAAGGAGAGGCTGGCGCCGTATTCCCAGGGGTCGGGTGTTTGCGGCGACACCGGCCAATTTACGTTGCGGACTCTGTTTAGAATGTCATCCAGCTGCGCCTGAGGCACTTCGATCTTAAAAGGTGTGATGGTCACGGATTCTCCGCCGCCCATTTCCGCTGCTTTGGCGGCAGCCGAAGCCAGTCCGAGCAATGGTGCCGCAGCACTTCCTTCAAGGATCGTGCGCCGCGAAAGTGTAGGTCCAGTCATATAATCATTCTCCCCCAGATGCGTTCTATCTGCTTAAGACCGTATCGCTGCCTATGCACGAGAGCAAGCGCGAGGGGCCTTATAGGGGCACTCGTATTGTAACGCGCAGGCCGCCGGCCGGGCTTTCATCCAAGGTGATTTCACCGCCCATGCCGCGGACAATGTCTCGGGCGATGGTCATGCCGAGACCGACGCCGCCGGTCATAGGATTGCGTGAAGGCTCGAGCCGGTGAAACGCTTTAAAAGCTTCCTCCCGCTGTGATTCCGGAATGCCGGGGCCATCGTCATCCACCGTCACAAGAATGTATTGTCCTGTGTGGGTGGCCGTAACCGACACATGTTTGCCGTAACGCGCCGCGTTACCGATCAGGTTGCCCAGACACCGTTCAAACGCGAGGGATTTAAGCGCGATGGGTGTGGTTATGTTTGTAATCTTGAGTGCGATATCCGCACCTTCGCGCCGAAACCGTTGAACGAGACTTTCCAGTAAAGTGTTGAGGTCGGTGGGGGCCGCTTCCTCGGCACCGTCGCCGCGGGCAAACGCAAGATACGCTTCCAGCATGCGTTCCATTTCGCCCAAGTCTTCGTGCAAGGCGGCGATATCCTCGGCGCTTGCGGCCGACATCATAGACAGTTGAAGCTTCATGCGTGTGAGCGGCGTTCGCAGATCGTGGGAGACGCCGGCGAGCATGTCGGTGCGCTGGGTCATTTGTCGTTGGATACGATCGCGCATGATGTTGAATGCGCGCGCGGCTTGGCGCACTTCGAACGCCCCTTCCGCCGGGAAGTCCGGTCCTTCTTGCCCTTTGCCAAGGGAGTCCGCGGCTTGCGCAAGACGGCGCACGGTGCGCACTTGGCTGCGCAAGTAAGCGGTTGCGACGCCGAACAGCAGCATGGACGACCCGGTCATCCAAAGCACGAAGACGTAGGTATTGTTGTTTAGAACACGACGCCGAGGGACCAGAACGGTCAGCACGCCGTCATCCATCTGCACACGTATGGATACAAGTCGGTCAGTGCGAAATTCAAACAGGTCTACGGTGAACGGTCGGTGTAGCGCTTGCCACAGGGCGGCGTGCAGGGGGTCGGTCAGGATTGAGTCGCCGTCCATGACATTCGGCCCGGTGAGTTCGGCATCGGTTTGTAAGGTGATGTCCAGTCCCATGGTTTGCCGGGTGTTCTCGATCATCCACGTTCGTTGTTCGGGCGCGGGATAGGCTTCCATGACAGATTGAACGGCGGCGATATCACCGGCAAGGTCCGCCGCCATTCGGCGGGATACAACGTCCCAGTGATTGTCGTAAAAAACGTATGTCGAGATCACTTGCACCAAAATGACCGGCACGATGATGGTGAGGGTCGCGCGCGCCATCAGTGTGCGCGGCATGACCTTTTCAAGATGTGACGGGTCCAGCCAGCGAAGCCACGCCGGTGCAACAGGATCTATAGGCGGTGCGGCACTTTGGTCGGTCGGAATGTTGAGCGGTTTGTCCATCGTTATGGGTCCGGCCTTAGCAGGTACCCGGTGCCGCGTACCGTTTGCAGATAGCGCGGTTGGCGCGGGTCTGGCTCCAGCTTGCGCCGCAGCCGTGTAATCTGCACATCGATGGTTCGCGGATTCCCGGCTTGTCCGAGTGAAGTATCGAGGCTGGTGCGTTCAACCGGCTCGCCGGGTCGTAGCGCTAGCGTTTTTAGCAACTCGGCCTCAGCGACCGTCAAATGCACGGTTGTGCCATCGCGTGTCAGTCGTTGCAGGGTGATGTCATACCGGCAGGGACCAAACTTCAATTCACGCGCCGGTGATGTATCCACGGGCGGGGCACGCCGGAGGATAGAACTGATGCGCAGCGCGAGTTCCTTCGGCTCAAACGGCTTGGCCATATAATCGTCAACGCCCAGTTCAAGCCCACGAATGCGGTCCGGAGCCTCCCCCATTGCCGTCAGCATGAGGATCGGCACAGTGCTTTCGGCGCGGACGCTACGAGTCAGAGAAAGGCCATCTTCTCCCGGCATCATGACGTCCACGATTAAGAGGTCGAATTGAAACGCGCACATTTGCCGGCGCGCTTCTTCCGCATTCGCGGCGACAGCAACCATATAGCCGGCTTCCACCAAGAATTTCTTCAGCAGTCGCCGCAGCCGGTTGTCATCGTCCACCACCAGAATATGGGGCGGGTATGTCCCTATCTCGTCCATCGTTCCTAGTGTACCGGAATTTGACCCCGAGTCGGGGTTCAGTTTGGCAGTACCGCTGCCAGACGGGCCTTATTTATCTTTCATTAGGAAGCGCTTGCGGGCCCGCGTGTCCATGATGCCTAGCATGACCTTACGAAATCCTTCTACTGCCACGGCGCCCGCGTCTTTATAGGCTGCCGCGATACGAACCCGCTGCTCGGTGGTGAGTTCCCGGTCCAACGTGCGCCCTTTTTCGGTCAGTTGCAGTAATCTCTGGCGGCGGTCTGAAATACCAGGTTTTTGAAGGATATACCCCTCGCGCACGAGCTGGCTTAAGACTCGAGACAGGCTCTGTTTAGTGATGGCCAGTATTTCGAGTAACTCGCTGACCGGAATTTCCGGGTAGCGACCTACAAAATAAATCACCCGGTGATGAGCCCGCCCAAAATGCTGCTTTGCTAAGATCACGTCGCCGCGCGAGGTGAAATCTCGATAGGCAAAGAACAGCAATTCAATGCCCTGTCGCAGATCTTCGTCTCGCAAAAACAAGGGGTTAGCGCTGGTTTTCTGATCCGGCATGCTGGACTGCTCCGTGCGTTGATTCCCTCTATACTGCCAGAAAATAGGTCAGTAATGTTGCACTAATTGCCTGAGTGATGTTACGGATTTACGAATGCGGCCTTTACCGGGTAATAATATTTGCTAACTGCATCCCCAGAGGACAGAGAAGTACAGAGGTTAGATGATGAGCGCGCCTCCTTTTGACGATCGTGATGGATATATTTGGATGGACGGTAAATTGGTGCCATGGCGTGGCGCCAAGCTCCATGTGCTGACTCATGCCTTGCATTACGGCTCGTCGGTGTTTGAGGGTATTCGCGCTTATGGCGGCAAGCCGTTTAAGCTGAAGGAGCACTCAGAACGGCTTTTGTATTCGGCCGAGGTGTTGGATATGAAAATTCCGTACACGGCCGAGCAACTCGCTGATGCAACGCTTGAAACCTTGCGCGCAAATAATATCTCCGACGGTTACATTCGCCCTGTCGCGTGGCGCGGTAGTGAACAGATGGGTGTGCCCGCGCGGAGTGCGACCATCCATGTCGGCATTGGGTGCTGGGTTTGGCCGCAATACTTTTCTCTCGAGGCGCGGCTTAAAGGCATCCGCTTAATCATGTCGAAATGGCGTCGCCCTGATCCGGCGACAGCGCCGGTTCACGCGAAAGCCGCGGGTCTTTATATGATCTGTACGCTCAGCAAACATGACGCCGAGCGCGCGGGCTACGATGATGCGCTGTTTCTGGATTGGCGTGGTCATGTTGCGGAAGCGACCGGTGCGAACGTGTTTTTTGTTTACGACGGCGAAATTCATACGCCGACGCCCGACTGTTTTCTTGATGGCATCACGCGTCGGACGGTGATCGATCTCGCGAAAAAGCGCGGGTACAAAATCATCGAGCGGACAATCATGCCCGAAGAGATGGCCGATGCTCAGGAGTGCTTTTTAACGGGCACGGCCGCTGAAGTGACGCCCGTTCGCGAAGTCGAAGACATGTATAAATTCACACCCGGCGAAGTATGCCGGGCTCTCATGTCTGACTTCGATGCGTTGGTGGGCCGCGTAGATGCCGCGTCCAGTGCGGCATAGACACACCGCTCGCTAAAGTTTCCAGCGCGCGGCCTTGGCATCATCGCTTGCCTGGGCTTCGACCCAGCTTGCGCCTTTGTCGGACACTTCTTTCTTCCAGAAAGGGGCTTGTGTTTTAAGCCAGTCCATAAGAAAGCGGCACGCTTCAAACGCGGGTTCGCGGTGGGCACTGGCCACGGCCACCAGGACGATCGGATCTCCCGGACTCAAATCGCCGTAACGGTGAACGATAAGAATGTCGTCCAAGGGCCAGCGATTGTGAGCATCGGCAGCGAGGTCCGACAACTGGCGCTCGGCCATGCCGGGATAATGTTCTAATGTCATACGGGTAATCGCCGTGCCCGAGGCGCGATCAGGCCCATTAAAATCTCTCATCTGGCCGACGAAGCTTGCGATGCCGCCCGAGCCCGAATTGCGGGCGCCAAAGGCGTTGATTTCGTCGCCGGAATTGAACATGTCTTTTTGAACGCGAACGGAGGACATGATCCAGCCTACTGTGTTGTCGGCACTATAACCCAAAGGTTTTATTGATACTCGACTACGGAATATAGCAGGTGCGAGAGCTTGGCGGTGTATACCCGCCGATCTCCTAACCGCCAGTTACCGGTGGAAAAAAGGCGACTTCGCCGGCATCCTCAATCCGCGCTGAATGATCTACGTGCACTTGCGCAACAGCGCTTTTGATGAGTGTGCGATCGGCGAAGGCAGAGGCATGACCGGGGCTGCGTTTGGACAGCCAGTCCATAAGTTTTGATACGGTGGTGACCTCCGGTGGGGGCGTTACTGTCTCTTCGCTAAGCCCCACCTTTTCTTTTACCCACGCAAAATAAAGAACGGTCATTGTTGTAAATTCAAGGGTTCGCCTCTGTTTCGGGCGGCGCGGTCGGGTTTTGCCGGACAGGTCCGTTCATGTGTTTAAGTCCGGCCTTCAAGTAGTCGTAGCCTGTGATCAACGTAAGTAGTGCGGCCATCCACAGCAAAACCTCCCCGATTGGTTTGACCAGTGGCACCGTCGTTCCAACAATCAGAAACCCTAATGCGATCATCTGCACCGTCGTCTTGCCTTTTGCCAGTTTTGTGACGGGCAAGCCGACACGCAATTCGGCAAGAAACTCTCGTAGTCCCGAGACGAGAATTTCACGAAGGAGAATGACGATCGCAGGAATATAAGACCACTCCTCGACACGGTGAAATCCCACCAGCATCAGTAGTACGGAAGCGACTAAGAGCTTGTCGGCGATGGGGTCCAGAAACCGACCGAGGCGGGAAACTTGATTGGCGCGGCGCGCGAGATAGCCGTCAAAGAAGTCTGTTATACCGGCCAGGGTAAACAATGAAACAGCGGCCCACCGCATGGCTGGGCTGTCGAAAAAGAACGTCGCCAGCACGATGGGAATAATCGCGATTCGTGACAGCGTTAGAAGGTTGGGTAAATTCAGCAAGTTGGACCTCAAAAGTGTTCGCGATGTTAGCCCTCGGGATGGAAATGATCATAGATTTTTTTTGCGGTGACAGCATTGATTCCCGGTGCAGCCTTTAGGTCGGCCAATCCTGCACCGGCCACGGCCTTTGCCGAGCCGAAGTGTCGCAGCAGGGTCTTCTTACGAACCGCGCCTATGCCGGCCACTTCATCCAGCAGCGATTGGCCGATCGCCTTGGACCTTTTTGCCCGGTGGGTGGTGATGGCGAATCGGTGGGCTTCATCCCGCAGCCGTTGGAGGAAGTATAATACCGGATGGCGAAGCGGCAGGGTAAACGGCGTCTTTCCGGGCAGAAAAAATTGTTCGCGTCCGGCATTACGGTCGGGGCCTTTGGCGATGGCGGCGAGGGCAATGTCGTCGATACCGAGCTCTTCAAAGACACGCAGACCGGCATTTAGCTGGCCTTGGCCGCCATCAAGCAGCACAAGGTCCGGCCATTGGCCTAAAGTGCGGTCCGGATCTTCTTTTTGGGCGTGGGCAAACCGGCGCGAAAGCACTTCACGCATAGCGCCGTAATCGTCTCCCGGGGACAGGTCGGTCGATTTGATATTGAATTTCCGGTAGGCGGTTTTCATCAGGCCGCTGGGACCGGTCACGATCATGGCGCCGACCATATTGGTCCCCGAAATATGCGAGTTGTCGTAAACTTCAATGCGCTCTGGGGCTGTGTTGAGCTTTAACACCTCGGCCGTGCCCTCCAGCAATTTCCGCTGCGCCGTGTTTTCGGCAAGACGCCGCTCCAAGGCTTCACGGGCATTAAGGGCTGTGTGGTCGATCAGGTTGCGCCGTCCGCCGCGTTGCGGGACCGACACCTTCACCTTTCGTTCGGCTCTCAAAGCAAGCGCGGCTTCCAAAATTTCACGGTGCGGCGGCGGAGTGTTGACCAATATTTCCTTCGGCGGCGGGTAAGAGGCGTAGAACTGGCCGATAAACGCCTCCAGAATTTCGCCGTCCGAATCATCGGCGGCATGTGCAGGATAGTAAGCCCGATTGCCGAAATTTTGCCCGTTCCGGAAGAAAAAAACCTGAATGCAGGATTGATTGCCGATTCGGTACAGAGCGACCACGTCGGCTTCGCCAAGGCCCTCAACGTTAATGTCTTGATGCGCTTGGACGGCCGTCATGGCCCGTATGCGGTCTCTGAAGCTCGCGGCGGCTTCGTAGTCCAAATTGGCGCTGGCGGCGTCCATGCGCCGGGCTAACTCTGTTTGGAGGGCACGGCTGTCGCCGCGCAGAAAATCCCGCGCTTGCTTTAGCAGATCCCCATATTCCTCTCGGTTGACGTAGCCCACGCAGGGCGCGGCGCAGCGCTTGATTTGATAAAGCAGGCAGGGCCGCGTGCGATTTGAAAAGACCGAGTCCGTGCATGTCCTAAGCAAAAAAACTTTTTGTAGAGCTGTCAGCGTGCTGTTGACCGCACCCGCTGACGCAAAAGGGCCAAAGTGCTCAAGACCTTTTTTGCGCGCTCCACGGTGTTTGACGATACGCGGAAAATCATGTCCGTCTTCAATCAGAATATATGGAAAGGATTTGTCGTCGCGCAGCAATATATTGTAGCGCGGTTTCAATTGCTTGATCAGGTTGCTTTCCAGCAGCAACGCTTCTGCCTCGGTATGGGTAGTGACGATCTCGCATGCGTGTGTATTGAAAACCATGCGCTGCAAGCGAATAGGCATGCGATCGACTCGTAGGTACGACGAAACTCGCTTTTTCAAGTTTTTCGCTTTGCCCACGTAGAGAACGTCGCCGTTGGCGTCGACCATGCGATAGACCCCCGGCCGCGGCGGCAATGTCTTCACCGTCTTCGTTAGAACGGCCAGTCCGTTTCGGCTCGCACGATCTTCAGAGGGATCGAGGGGCGTTTCATTATCCACGGGTGGTTCGGTGGATGAGTCTGAGGAAGCGTGCATACCTTTATGTGAGCCCTTCGAAATCTGTCGTCAACGCGCGGGCTTTAACCCTAGAAAAACGGCAGCCAGCCTCTTGGTAATGGCGCTGTCACACCCCCGAAATATTGCTGTCATGACGACAGCTGGCCGAGTCGGCAACTGATATCCACGAATCTTGTGGATAACTCTGTTGGTAAGGTGGCAGCAGGATGTAACTCGTGGCTTGCCTCTTAGGTTCTCCTCTATATGCCCAATTTCTGGGCATAATTTCTAACCTGCTGTTTTAAATATAAATTATTGCACCAACGGATTCTTTAGAGGGGTCGGCGGGCTGTTACATGCCGTTATTGCTACAGGGCCCCAAAGAATATCGTCCTTGTGAACAACTTCGCTTGACAGAAGTCCGATATCTTCATCGGGTACGATTCGTGCGGCGGAAATTATGACATTTTTGTGCCCAAGCCCAGATTTGGGGCAGTGGGAAGTCGGGCGGTTGGTTGTAATTTCTATCCTCTAGAACGGGGTTGGCTCCTGGCAAACCGCTCAATTTCAACGCCGACGCTGCTCGCATCCTCGAATACGTCCAGTTTTTCGACCCGAACCCGGGCGGAGAGGCAGGTCGGATCCTGTAGGCATAGAGAGGCAATGCGTTCGGCCAAGGTCTCCGCTAAATTTACATGCCCGTCGGCCGTCACCGCGCGGATGCGGGTTACAATGTCCTCATAGCAAACAACGTTTTCCAGGCGGTCTCCATGCTGGCCGTCGCCTTCCCACACGCCGAGATCAAGGTTGATACGTACGCGCTGCGGTTGGCCCTTCTCGTGGAGGTGAACGCCAATATTGCAAGGCAGTACCAGATCGCGGACGAACACGTGCCGTAAACCTGCGGCGGCATCGGCAATCTTCAGCGGTTCGATAACAGGCTTAGTCATGTATCCGTATCCTTTCCTTCGAGATTTACTCGTCGGGATTAAAGGTGTTGGACGCTTGGCCCCAGCCCAGATGTTGCCCACCATCCAGGGCGATCATCTGGCCAGTCATGGCCGCTGCGGAAAGAATGAACTGCGCTGCAGTGCAAATTTCACCAGGGTTCGTGCCGCGTTGAAGGGGCATGGATTCGCACTGAGCGTCAAACTGAGCTTGGCTTTGGCGGGTGCTGGGCAGGGTAGGCCCCGGGCCGATCGCATTGACCCGTATGCGCGGAGCTAGAGCCATCGCCATGGTTTGCGTCAGCGCCCAAAGTCCGGCCTTGCTGACGGTGTACGAGGTAAAGTGCGGTGTAAGGTGCCACACCCGTTCGTCCACAATATTGATGATCGCCCCGCGCGCATCGCCCGGTAGCTGATTGGCGAAGGCCTGGGACAGCAAAAAGGGCGCGCGGAGATTGACGTTCATATGCGCATCCCACGAGTTTGCCGTGGCGGTTGCGATATCGTCGCGCTCGAAGATAGATGCGTTGTTGATCAAACAACCGATGGGCCCGAACGCCTCTACTGCTCGCGCGACAAGTTTTGGAAGGGCGTCCGGGTCGGCAAGGTCGGCCCTCAAGGCGGCGGCGCGGCCACCATTGGCTGTAATCGTAGCGGCGGCGTCCTCGGCGTCTGACTTCGAGCCGTTATAATGTATCGCAACGGCCCAGCCTGCGGCGCCCAGACTTTCGGCTAAAGCCCGGCCAATGCGGCGTCCGGCGCCGGTGATCAGCGCCGTTTTATGGCTCACATCGCTGGTAAAGGTATCGGTCAAATGTGTCTCCGTTGCAGGGCACCTTACCTAGCCGTGGACCGCTGTCAGAGCAAGGCTCTGACAGCCCTGTCACGTTTCTTTCCTTGCGGCGAACGGCCTAAAGCGGGAATAACGGGACCAGCATGACCGACCCTGAAACCCCAAAGTTGCCTGTACCGACGTCGTTGTCCCGGCGGCTGCGTTCTATGCCGCTGGCGGTCGTGCTGAGCGTGGCCCTTGTCTTGGCTTGGACCGCCTACTTGGTGATCGCGCCGGTACCAACGCCGTTGCCAGAATCTGTTGCGGTTGAGGAACGCCCAGCGATCGTTGATCCGGGGCCGGTGGCGTCGAACCAGATGCGCATTTTGCTGTGGCGCGATGTGCTCGGACCGGATGTGCTGTCGGCTTTTGAAGTCGACAGTGGCCTCAACCTTTCGGTCGACCGATATAACACCTTCGAAGATCTTACGACGATCATGGACGGGGACCGGTTGAACTACGATTTGGTCATTGCGTCGGGCATGGGTGTGCCGAGCATGATCGAGCGCGAGCTTCTTCAGACGCTGCCCACAGATCAACTCCCGCGCGCGGAGGGTCTTGATCCGGCGGTGCTTAAACGTGCGGGTGTATATGACGCAACCAACGCACACGCGTTGCCCATCGTGTGGGGCACGGTTGGCCTTGCCTTTGATCGTATCAAGATCGCCGAGCGGCTGGGTGCGGATACGGACGTCGACTCATGGTCGTTGTTGTTTGATCCAAGTTCGGCGAAGGCGCTGGCTGATTGCGGCATCCAGGTGGTGGATGCACCGGGGGGCGTGTTCTCCATCGCTCTTGCTTATTTGAATCGACCACATGATTCCGCGACGGTGGAAGATACCGATTCCGCCGCACGGTTGTGGGAAGGTGTGCGGTCCTCGATCGGAAAATTCTCGACGCCGGATGTGGTGGACGGTCTTGCGCGCGGCGATGTGTGTTTTGCGATGGCGGCGTCAGGCGATGCCTATCAGGCCGCCGCCAAGAGCCGGACCCTGGGCGCGGCGCGGGATATTGGCTATGCGATTCCGACCGAAGGCGCGGTGCTGTGGCATGCGGTGGGCGCGATCCCGGCGAGCGCGGCACACCCGGATTATGCTGTGAAACTATTGGATTACCTGATGCGCCCCGAAGTAGGCGCGCGTATTACCAATGCGACCGGTTTCATCAGCGCGGTGCAGGATGCAGCGCTATACATTAAACCGGAAATCAAAAACGATCCGGCTCTAAACCCGGCGATCGATCAGCTTCCCCGCATCGTGCCGGAGATGGCGCCCAGTGCCGAGGGTGCGTCACTGCGCAAAAAGTTCTGGCAACTTATCGGCACGCCGCAGCAACAACGGCCTGCGGTAAAATAGCGCCGGCCGTCTAACTGTCGGCCTCGTCCCCCTGTTCCTCCGCCATGTCGATATACTTTTGCAAAAGCGCGTCTACATCGGGCGGCGCTTGACCCCAGGCCGAGCGCGGCAACACGGTGGCGCGATCACGTTCCAAAAGCCGCGCGTGATGCGGCAAAATCAAACTCGATAAACTCACGCCTGCTTCGGCCAGCGCGCGGGCGGGAACTGAAATCACCGGATGGGTTTCAAACGCATTGGCAATGATGTCGGCGGCGCGCGCATCGGCGGGCGCGTCATACGCAGGAACCAGCACCGTGCCGTTGACGGGCACAAAGCTTGTGTACGAGAGCGGCGCGGCGCCTTTCGTTTGCAACGGCGGCGGCGTGGGCAAGGTGACAAGGCGCGGCGTTTCTCCGCGCGCATGACGGGCTTTTGTAAGACGCTCTGTGGTTTTGCGCAGCACGTCGCCGTGCGGGTGATCGGGATGCGCGGCGCTGACGGCGACAACCCCCGGCGCGATAAACGCGGCGAGTGCGCGCACATCACACTGCAACTCGTCGGCGGGATGGGCGTCTTCCAGCCAGATCACGCGGGTCACGCCGAGCCAGTACATAAAAATAGAAAAGGCTTCCATGCGGGTGACATGGGCATTGCGGTTTTCGTCGAACACGGCGGGCGCGAGGGCGATGAGGGTGTCGTGGCCGTCGCCGCAAAAGGCGCTGTTTTCAACGGTGAGCGGCGCGCGAAAGCGGCGCACCTCGGAGAATCCCAGCAGGGCATGGGCGAGTTCGATATCGGCTTTGCCGTGCGCGCCGCGTCCGCCCCAGCCGTTAAAGCGCCAGTCGACGGCGGCCGAGCCGCCCTTGCCGTCGATCAGAAAGGCGGGTCCGGTGTCGCGCAAACGCAGGGTTTGGTGGTCCAAAGTCTCGATTTCCGCGGCCCGGCGGCATAATTTGCGCGCTTCCTGCTCGTCCCCGGGCGCGGCGATGACGGTCACGGGGGCGACTTCGGTGACGATATGCGCGATTTCGGCGATGGTTTGGCGCAGATTTGCCTGGGTCTCGCGCGGCCAGGGCAGCCAAATGCGGCCCAAACGGCTCTCGTCGGCGGGCAAATAGAAGCCGTCTTGGCGCGGGGTGGCGGTGGTTGGGGCGGAAAGAGTCACTCAAAGTCCGGGTTTGGGCCCTGAAACGGGCGAAATAGACGCTGTAAACATAGCTTTACCGCACCGCTTGCGCGCTCGCCACACGGTTTTGCGCTTACACTTCATGGGTTTTGTGCGCTTCCAACGCGGTTTTAGCGTCGAAAACGTGCATTTTGTACGTATGTCAAAAATCCTGGCCTCGCAGTCCCTTTCAAATAAAAGCACCTGGTACCTTTAAAAAGGGAGGGGGGAGGCACCGGGGTGAGTCGGCGGGTGCGGATGGATTTTGGGATGATCGGATTCGGGTAAGCGGAGTCGAGAGAGCCGGTCTGTAGGGCGCGAGTCGGGATAACCCGACTGTACGACGAGGATCGGGATAACCGGATTGGGGTAAGCGGGGTCGGGCGAGCGGGGCCGGGCAGACGGAGTTGGAGTCGTGCGCTTCGAGGAGGGCGGCGCCGAAACCGCAGCGGCCGGATCGGCGCCGGGATGGGAGCGGCAAGCCCGCGTCAAAACGATGGGTTTATTGATGGCGGTCAAATAGCGAACGCCAAGAGCGCGCTACAAAAAACATACGGGTCAACGCCGCCGTCTTTTCTGAAAGCGAAGGCTAGGGACCGACCATTGCGGCTCACAAAATCATAACCCTTAAGGACGAGTCATGAATCACAAGCACCGTAAAACTCTGCATGCGCTTTTTGCTCACCCGGTGAGCGCCAACATCGCGGCCAAGGCGGTGAAGACCGTGTTTGAAGAATTAGGCGGCGACACCGAGGATCGCCACGGCGGACGCTGGGCCGTGCGCCTGAACGGCCTCTTTGCCGAATTTTCTCATGCGTCACACAGCCTCTCGCCCGACGACGTCCGCCATGTGAAAACATTTCTGGCCGAGGCCGGGATTGATCCGGAGCGCGACTATCCCATTACGAAATAGAACGCGTTAAGCCTTGCCGAAACCGCCGCCGCCGGGGGTGCGGATGGTCAGGGTATCGCCGGGCGCGACGGACACTTCCTCGGTGGAGGCGAGGGGGTGCGTGCTTCCGTCCGCGCGGGTGAGGACGGTTTCGCCGGGCTGGCCGTTCTCGCCGCCGAGCAAACCGAAGGGAGTCGTGCTGCGCCGCCCGGACAATATCGCTGCGGTCATGGGCTCAAGGAATTTTATGGTACGTACCACGCCGTCGCCGCCTTTGTGTTTACCCACGCCGCCGGAGTTCGCGCGGATGGAAAAATCCTCGACCATGACCGGGTAGCGCCACTCCAACACTTCGGGGTCGGTCAGGCGCGAGTTGGTCATGTGGGTTTGCACCGCGCTTGCGCCGTTGAAGCTTTCGCCCGCGCCCGCGCCGCCGCAGATGGTTTCGTAGTATTGGTGGCGTGCGTTGCCGAAGGTGAAGTTGTTCATGGTGCCTTGCGAGGCGGCGAGTACGCCGAGCGCACCGTACAAACAATCGCAAATGATCTGCGAGGTTTCCACATTGCCCGCAACCACGGCGGCGGGAAATTTCGGATTCAGCATCGAGCCTTCGGGGATGTTGAGGGTGAGCGGACGCAGCACGCCCTCGTTCATGGGAATGTCGTCGGCCACCAAAGTTCTGAACACATACAATACAGCGGCGCGGCACACGGCGCTGGGGGCGTTGAAGTTGTTGGGCCGCTGCGCGGACGTGCCGGTGAAATCAATCACGGCGCTGCGCGTCTTTGCATCGACGGTAACGCTCACGCGTACCTCACCGCCGTCATCCATGGGACAAACGAAGCTGCCGGATTTCAGCTTGCCGATGACCCGGCGCACGGCTTCCTCGGCGTGGTCCTGCACATGGTCCATGTAGGCGGCCACGACATCCCGCCCGAATTCGCGCACCATGCGGGCGAGTTCCGCTGCGCCCTTGGCATTGGCGGCGGCCTGGGCGCGCAGATCGGCGAGGTTCATATCGGGGTTGCGGGCGGGGTAGGGGCCCGCCGTCAGCGCGGCGCGGATCTCGGGTTCCTGAAACACACCGCCGCGCACCATAAGCAGGCTGTCGAGCAGCGCGCCTTCTTCTTCCACGGTTGTGCTTGTGGGCGGCATGGAACCCGGCGTGCGTCCGCCGATATCGGCGTGATGGCCGCGCGAGGCGGTAAAGAACAGCGGCGCGGTTTCACCCTCTAGGAACACCGGCGAGACGACGGTGATATCGGGCAGGTGGGTGCCGCCGTTGTAGGGATTGTTGAGCACGAACACATCGCCGGGATTCATCTGCGGATGTTTGGCGAGGACCGCGCGCACGCTTTCGCCCATAGAGCCCAGATGCACCGGCATATGCGGTGCGTTGGCGACCAGCGCGCCGTCCCGCGCAAACACCGCGCAGGAGAAGTCGAGCCGCTCCTTGATGTTGACCGACTGGGAGGTGTTTTGCAGCACCGCGCCCATCTGCTCGGCGATGGACATGAACAGATTGTTGAAAATCTCGATCAGCAGCGGATCGGCGGGGATAGAATTTGTATTGTCGTCATTCCCGAGCTTGTCTCGGGAATCCAGGGCCGATAGTTCTGACGGAGTTTGTGACTCTGGATCCCCGGACAAAGTCCGGGGATGACGGGTGGAGGATTTGGGCTCGGTCCGGGACAGAACCAGCCCGCCGTCCGCGTTCACCTCGGCGCGCCAACCGACCTCGACCACGGTGGTGGCGAGGTCTTCGGTGATGAGGGCCGGGCCGATGACAACCGCGCCGGGTTTGAGGGCGGCGCGGGGATGCAGCGGCGCGTTATGCTTTTTGCCGCCGGAGATCATGGCGACGGACTCGGGGGTTTCTTTTTCTTGGTCATTCCCGAGCTTGTCTCGGGACTCCAGGGAAGATTGCGCGGACAGTGCGTGTGAGTCTGGATTCCCGACATGAAGTCGGGAATGACGGGAAGAGTGTGTATCGACGGCGAGAGATTCCCCGTCGCTCACCGCCTCGGCGGTTGCGCTTTGGCAAATCAGGGCGCGGCCCTCCATGACAAAGCCGAAGTGGGCCTTGTGCATGTGCGCAAAGGCCGCCTGCATTGCGCGCGCGTCTGCGAACTCGACTTCAAGGGCGGTGTCGGTGCCTTTGTATTTGAGATGCACGCGGCGTTTGAGGGTCATGTGCGCGGCGTCAACGCCTTGTTGGACGAGAGTCTCCCGTGCTTCGTCGCACAAAGCGTTCAACGCGGCGGCAATTTCGCTCATGCCCGCATCCGTCAACGGCGCTTCCACCGTGCGCTCCTTGACCGCGCGCAGTTTGGCCAGGCCGATCCCGTAGGCCGACAGCACACCGGCCAGGGGGTGAATGAACACGGTGGTCATGCCCAGCGCGTCGGCCACCAGGCAGGCATGCTGACCGCCCGCACCGCCGAAACAGGCGAGGGTGTATTTGGTCACGTCGTAGCCGCGTTGAACTGAAATCGTTCTAATGGCGCGGGCCATGCTGTCGATCGCCAGGGCCAAGAACCCCTCGGCCAAGTCTTCGGGCGTACGGGCCTGACCGGTGGCGGCGCTTACTTGCTGCGCCAGAGTTTCAAACTTTTCGCGCACAATGGCCGCGTTCAGCTTTTCATGGCCGCTGTCGCCGAACACCGCCGGAAAATGCGCGGCCTGAATTTTGCCCAGCAGCACGTTGGCGTCGGTGACGGTGAGCGGCCCGCCGCGCCCATAACAGGCAGGGCCGGGGTTTGCGCCCGCGCTGGCCGGGCCGGCCTTGAAGCGCAGGCCGTCGAACGACAGGATCGATCCGCCGCCGGAGGCCACAGTGTGAATTTGCATCATGGGCGCGCGAATGCGTACGCCCGCGACCACGTTGTTTGTGCCGCGCTCGTACGCCTCGCCGTGTTCCGCATTGATGTGGCAGACATCGGTGGAGGTGCCGCCCATATCGAAGCCGATGATGCGGGCAAAGCCCGCCGCGCGCGCGGTTTCCGCCGCCCCGACCACGCCGCCCGCCGGGCCGGACAGCACTGCGTCCTTGCCCTGGAAGTGATGGGCATCGGCCAGGCCGCCGTTCGATTGCATGAACAAAAGCCGCGCGTGATTTGTTTTCTCGGAGACCTGATCGACATAGCGGCGCAGCAGCGGCGAGAGGTAGGCATCGGCCACCGTGGTATCGCCGCGCCCGACCAGTTTCATCAGCGGGCTGGTGATATGCGAGGCCGAGATGTGGGTGAAGCCGATGTGCCGCGCGATCTCGGCCACCCGCCGCTCGTGCGCGCCGAAGCGGTAGCCGTGCATGAGGGCGACGGCGAGCGACCGCGCGCCGGTGTTAAAGGCCTCCGTCAGCCGCGCGCGGGTGAGGGGCTCGTCCAGCGCGCGTAAAACTTCGCCGGTGGCTGCGACGCGTTCGGGGATTTCCACCACGGCGGCGTACAGCATTTCGGGCAGCTGAATATTGAGGTCGAACAGGCGCGGGCGGTTCTGGGTGCCGATGCGCAAAACATCGGCAAAGCCTTGCGTGACCGCAAACACCGTGGCCGCGCCTTTGCGCTCCAAAAGCGCGTTGGTGGCGACCGTGGTGCCCATTTTGATGGCGGCGATTTTGTGGGCGGGGAACGGCGCAACATCACCCCCGCCGTCATTCCCGCGCAAGCGGGACTCCAGGGGTTTCTCGTTTCTGTTTTCTAGATCGTCCAGTTCCCCATGCTCGGCCAAAATTTCGCGCATACCGGCCACGGCGGCATCGTCGTATTGGCCGGGATTTTCAGACAACAGTTTTCTGGTGATCAGCGCGCCCGCAGGCGTGCGCGCGACGATGTCGGTAAACGTGCCGCCGCGATCAATCCAAAAGTGCCAGGGCATGCACTTAATCAACTGCGAAGTGATTGGTTGCCGCCACCAGAAATCAATTCACCCATGACCTCATGAGCAGTTTTTCTCTTTTCGAGAAAAGCGCAAAACAAAACATAAAAGCTAGTAGATGAAACTAAAATAATATCGAGGCTTTTAGCTCTTTCGATTACATTATCCGGAAATACGTTGCCCTTCTTGTCGCGGTGACTTGGATCTACATCCTTCCACGCATTTACGAAAAGTATGCCTGCGGCCTTTTTCCCTTCGTCTTCTTCATACTTTAACATATATCCCATGATTTGCCGCAAGTGAGTCAGTGCCGCACTCTTGGAAACCCCCTTGCATTCGACGAGATAAGTCTTCCCTTCATACTCAAGTACAAATTCTTCTTCGGAATACCTTGCGGGTTTAATGCTTCCATCCAATTCAGTGAGGCATTGTGCCACGATGTTTTCAAACTCTTTTCCGCTCGCGTATAATAATTTTTTGTACTCTTCTATTTTTGCGATTTCGCTTTGGTAGGCCGCGATTCTATTTGTTACAGATGAAATTATTTTCTCTTCCTCGACGATTTTTTCCTGCAAGGAAGGCACCAAGGGAATTGAAACGTTTTTTATCCAATTTGGAGGCAGCGTGGTTTGTGGCACACCAAGCAAATCTTCTAGTGCGAGACTTACCGCTTTAGATTGTTCCAAACTTTCAATATGGGGTAGCAGGACAATTGGCCCCAGCTGTTTAGATATCTCTTTCGATACATAGTGCGGGATTATCTCTCCCGTTAGAAATGAGCCATATCGGTTTCTTGCAAATGGACTTTGTTGAATCGAGATTCTTGCGTTTAGCGAATATATATCGAAGAATTCAATCGCGGCTGGTTGATCCAATACAGAGTACCAATAGGTCCATCTTCCGAAGTGCGATAGAAACTTGGGAAAACGTTTGTGGCTAAAATTAATTGTGTCCCCCGACTCAATTTCCAAGTCTATTGATATGGGGCACCACGAATAGTTTGTGAGCGTTTCATAGTTCGTGTTGACGCGAATGGTTTTGCATCCGAGTACTATAGTCTTTCCGCCTGAGATTAGATGCCTAACAAATGCTTTGCGTATGCTCCTGAAGTAATTGGTTGAGAGCTTTTCGATTGTAGCAGTATTGAGGGACGTCACGTTCACGACGATTGTGTCGAAGTCGACCAAGTTTAAATTTAGCGCATCTTCCCATGTCACACATTGAACATGATTGTGCTGCGTAGATCCGATCACGAGTGTTTTTGATTTTAATCTAGCCATACGGTCAACGACAGGTCGAGATAGAGGGAATGTAACCTTATGATCGATGTGTTGAGTATGCGATTGTTTTGTGTATTCACTTTGAATGTTACCCCCGCCTCGCGCTCCCCTCATACATAAACCCGGCGAACTTCGGGGCTTTCTCCTCGTAGGCCATATCCAGTTTTTCGATTTCAAAACCCGCGCTGCCGATGAGCTCTTCAATCGCGCGGTTGAGATTGCAGCCGCCGCCGATGACGCGCCACGCCGGGTTCAATCGGTTCTGCCATTTGCGCACGGCTTCGTCGGGCGCGCGGCCGTGTTCGGCGAACAAGAGACGCCCGGAAGGTTTCAGCACCCGACGCATTTCGGCCAGCGCGGTGTGCGCGTCGGCAATGGTGCACAGGGTCCAGGTGGTCACCACCGTATCGATGCTGGCATCGTCGAGTGGGATGGCCTCGGCCCCAGCATCGCGCAGATCAATCGCGCGGTTGGCATTCTTTGCCGCGCGCAGAGTCATCTCGCGCAGCTTGGGGGAGGGCTCGATGGCAATGAGTTCGGTTGCGCGCGCCGAGTAGTGCGCCATGTTGTGGCCCGAGCCGCAGCCGATTTCCAGCACCCGGCCCTCGGCCTCGGGGATCAGGCGGGCGCGGCGGCGGGTCATGTCGTCCTGCTTCATGGCGAAGTTGAGGATGTGCGGCAGGATGTGGGTTTCGTAGAAGTTCATCTGATGGCCCCCCGTGGTCATTCTTGATCCGCGTGGGCGGATCGAGACTCCAGCGTTTTTCGGTCTCTGGTTTATAAACCGAAATACCCCTGGAGACGTGCCCGCCGTCCCTGTTCGATTGTGGGCGGGTCGGAATAATAAAATACCGCAATCACGGGGTTGCGGGCTCATAATTCACCATTTGAGGCCTCCAAAAGAAAATTTAAGAAGTCAAAGCGGTGAAATTCCGCACCTGCGGGCTGGAATCGGAGCGGTTTTCCGGGCTAAATGAGGACAGACTGTTACAGGGATCATGTATGGCGACCTTTCCAGAGATGCTTGAGACGTTTAAGCGGGCGGTTGAGACCTGCGATACGGACGCCTTCCTGAGCCTGTTCACCGAGGATGCCACCTATGAAGACTCGGTTTACGGCACCTTTAAAGGTCACGCCGATCTGAAGCGCATGTTGCGCGATGTGTTCCATCAAGATGCCGCCGACTTCCGCTGGGATATGGATAACCCGGTGTGCGACGGACACGTCGGCTATGCCCATTACCGTTTTAGTTTGAAATCCTCGCATCCGGCCGCGACGCCGGGACGCGCCCTGCTGACGGGCTGCGCGCAGTTCATCTTGAAGGACGGCCTTATTGCCGCCTACAAGGAATGGGGCAACGTGGCGGGTACATTGCTGCAGGCCGGTGTGCCGGACAAAGTCGTCATCCGCTTTTTGCAGCGCGAGGCGAAGAAGCTGCACGAGGCGCCCGAGTTCGCGGACCACGTCAAAGACTAAACTTCTATAAAAATTTGGAGAAGCTGATGATTTGGAGAACCGTATCCATTGTGTCTTTGGCGGTGCTGGTGTTGCTCGCCGGGTGGAGCTACGGGCTCAATCAAGAAGTCGGTGAGTTGCGCAGCGCGCTGGCCGCCGAGCGGGACGAGAACGTCATCGATGCGCTGGCCGCCGCCGCCGCGCAAGAGCTGCAGGATCAGGCGGCGGTGGAAGCGCTGAACGTGCGCTATGCGCGGGCGTTTGATCTCAACGAGCGGAACGGCGCGGCCTGGGCCGATACCTTCACCGCCGACGGGGTGTTCGTGGTGGGCGGCGAGGAGCACGTGGGCCACGGCGCTCTGATCGCGTTTCAGCAAGGACTGGTCGAGGCCGGGCGGCGCACGCGTCATGTGATGAGCAATATCGAGATGACCCGGCGCGGCGATGCGGCCACCGCCAGCGCCTACCTCACATTATATACCCCCGCCGATACAGCGGGCGGCGAGGTGAAGGTGTCCACCAGCCGCTACAAGGACGAGCTGGTGCTGACCGAGGCGGGCTGGAAATTCAAACGCCGGGAAGTGGTGCCCGATACCCTGGCGGTGAAGAGCGACTAGGGCGTTCCTTTCTGGGCGAAACTGTTGCAATTCTTTAACAGTTCGGCCCGTTGAACGGTCATGAAGCCGCCCTATGTTGACGTCAAATTCACGTCAGCACTTGGACGGCAGCCCCGGGAGGCCTTCATGACCCACTTAAGCAAAATCACCGAAGATACTTTGTGTGAGGACAGCGCCGAGAGCGGCGCGCCCTCCACTTCTCCGGTTGGGCGATGGTCGGTGCTGATGAGCGGCTGGCTCAGTGCGCCGCGCAGACTGAGCTCCGGAGATGTGACGGCGCTGGCCGAAGTGCTGCGCCGCCGTGAAGCGGTCGGCCGGTGGCGCGCGCCCAAAGAGAACGCGGCGTAAGACTCCCCCGACATTTCGGGCCGTGTTGTGCGTGAACTTTACGGGGCGATTTCGGGTGTCAGGAAATTGTCCTTAAGCGCGGCGATGGTTTGGTCCGACAGGCCGAGGCCGTCCTTGATGTACGCGTCAAAGCTGCCGTAGGTGGTTTGCACCTCGTCGAACGCGGCTAGCAAATATTCTTCCTTTACCCCGACCAGCGGCATCATCGCCTCGGCAAGCTCTGAGGGAAACGCGGCGAGCAGCGTGCCGTTCTTGCGGGCGAGATAGCGGTTCGACAACAGATAGTCGTGCATCACCAAATCCTCGGGCACGCCGAGCAAGGTGAGCAGCACCGCCGCGCCCCATCCGGTGCGGTCCTTGCCCGCCGTGCAATGAAACAACGCGGGCAAGGCGGCGGGATCGGCGAGGCGCTCGAAGGTGGCTTTGTAGGCGGCGCGGGCCGAGGCGGAACTGACGAAGCTGCGGTTGGCCTCGATCATGATGTCTTCGCCCGGCATCTCGCGCAGGTAGGCGAGGGTGGCGTCGAGATCGCCGAGGACCGCGCCGAGGCCGTCGCCTGACTCACCGACCACATCGGCGATCATGAGTTCGGTGCCTGCCGGTATGCGGTCGGCGCCGGCGGCGCGTTCGCGCGCATCGCGAAAATCGCAGATGAGTTTGAGGCCGAGGGTTTCAAAGACGGCGAAGTCCTCGTCGCTGACTTTATCGAGCTGGTCGGCGCGAAACAGCCGGCCCATTTTCACCCAGCGTCCGTCATCTGCGCGGTAGCCGCCGACATCGCGCAGGTTCGGTATGCTCTCCAGGAACAGGCCGCGCTCGCCCATGACCAGCGTCGCGCCGTTCTCGGGCGTGAATTCGAAATACCAGCGCGGCCCGGCGGGCAGAGCGGCGACGATGTGTCCGTTCGCACCGCCCGCGCCGATCTCTTTGTCGCGGCCGATGTCGGCGGGATCGGTGCCCGCATAGACTTTCACGGCCGTGCCTTCGGGCGCCATCCAGGCGATGGTGTAGCGGCCGTTGCCGTCACCGACCACGGCGGCGCCGGTGAAGGGAATCGGTTGGGGGGCGGGGGCGCTCTCGCCGCAGGCGGCAAGGGCGAGCGGCGCGGCTAAACTCAGCGCGATGACCGCGCGGCGGGTTAGACGAAACATGAAACTCTCTCCTGGAGCGGCGATGTCAGAGTGGGGGCGGAGCTAACGAGGGCTGACGGCCGGGTTGACTTATTGCGGGGCGTCCACGGGCGGCTCCCGGTACGCCTTTCGGCCTGTGAACATGGCCGAGATGATCGTGCCGCCGTGTCTCAATTCCGTCAGAACCACCGCTAGGATATGCAGCGCGATCATGCCCAAAAGAGCGAAGTACATGATCTCGTGCGTTTCGATCACCGGCGCACGCATATCGCGCATGGCTTGATAGGCTTCGGGATTAACGGTTTCAGGCGCGTAGGGCAGAACCTGCGAGGGGTCGAGGCCGTCTGCGGCGACCCATTCGGCGAAGTAGCCTCCAAAGGGCGGCATATAAACATCGGTCCCGGCGAGAATGAGACCGGTTGCGGCTTGAACGGTTAGCATCAACAGTAAAACGGTAACGGCGATGCGTCCTAAGGGGGTATGGCCGAGATAACCTACATTTTGCCCCGACCGTATCCGCTTTATCTCGTCGGCCAGCGCGCTGCCGTAGCCGCGTCCCAGCGGCAGCACGGCGCGCCACCGGGCGTAAGGTCCGCCGATAAATCCCCAGACCAAGCGCCAGAAGAGGTTGAGTGCGAAAACGTATCCGACCCACACGTGCAAGGTTTTCAGAAGAATCTTGCCGTTGTCGCTGATGTCCAGGGCCCCGGCGTTGAGAATGAGGGTGCCGATTGCGATCAGACCGAGGACGCATAAAACATTGAGCCAGTGAAAGATGCGCGTTGTCGCATCCCAAACTTTGTATTCACGCAAGTTCATGGGATGGGTTCCCTGTTTTAGAGTTTTATGTGTTTCGACCTAAGGGCTAACTCGTTGCGTGTCGTTGACGGCAGTCAAGATATGCCGAGACGGGTTGTGCAGAAAGTATCGGGGCAGCGTACCGAGAGCAAGCTAGCGGTGCGGGCCGTCTGGAAGTCGGAGTACATACACGGCAACCAGGGCAACGGCCCCGGCGGCAAAGACATGCTTCAAGGTATGGCCGCTGATCGTATGGCCAAGCAGGGTCCAGAGCTGGTGATCGTAATGCTCGGACACTTTGGCCAGACCATAAAGAATGAAAAGTCCGCCAAGGGTGCGCCCGCTGAGTCCGGCGCGCGCGGGGAATAGCCAGTAGACCAAGGGCAGTAGAACAATCGGCAGATATTGCACAAAGCCGTAAAGGCGCAGATCGCCCGTGTAATTCCAGTAACCGACCGAAGCCGCGGCGATGAGCAGCAGCGGCACGAACAGTTCTTTACCGATGGTTGCGCCCATGCGCTCGGCGATGATGGCTGAGAATAGACTCATGAAGGCCAGCGACATAGGCAGGCGATCCCACACCAGCGCGTCATTGTTCGGCGCCCAGTGATAGTAGGCCGAACCGGCGCTCACCAGAATGATGCTGGCGAAGAAAACGGCGTAAGGCGCCTTCCAAAAATGCACGGGCGGATGTTTGCGGCGTGTGACGATGATGAGAGCGCCGAGGCCGAGAACGCCGGCCGCGGTGAAGAGAATGCTGGAAAGGACATCGCCCACATGAGGTATGTCCATCCAGAACCGCTGGTCGGCAAAGCGGTGATAGGTCGGATCCTGTTGGATGGGAGACAAGAATCCCAGAGTGCCGACAAGGCCTGCGACGATAACGGCAGCAAGCAAAATAATTTTACTATCGCGCTTCATGTGCGGTGGTCCCCCGCGTTCGATGATAGCTGTGTTTGGTGCGCGCGTATCGGGTGGCGTGCCTTTGTGCGCTGCAAAAAATTACAGTCAATTCACGCACAAACCCCTCTTGCGGAAATAGGGTTGCGCCCTTAGGTCCATTCCACCGGGGACCGCGCCGGGCGGTGCCCCTTTCATCCGATGTGGCTGACAGGAGGAGTATCGCCATGGGGACATTTTCATTCACAAGATTTGCAGGCGTGGCTGTTGCCGGAACCTTGATGGTTGCAGGCGCAAGTAGTGCGTTTGCCGCCGATGAATGGCTGGTGTGCGAGGGCACGATCGCCACCACTGGCAAGGATCAAGACGGCGAAACCTTAAACGAGTCAAAGCCGTTCTCGGACACTTACGTTTATAATGACGAGTTGCAGGGCCTGTACTTGTACAACAAGGATAAGAAGATGCTCTCGCCCATGCATGTCGGTTCTTACGGTACCGGCGATATTACATGGTCCGGGGAAGGGTCGTTCGGTGCTCGCTGGGACGGCACGCTTGATCGTTCGGGCATGTCAGTCAACATCGTCCGCACTGAAAAAGATGAACGGTCGGAGTGGACCGGCCAGTGCAAAGCGACAAGCGCACAGCCTCTTGCGAGCTAAGGATAGAGTCTGAAGAATTTAGCCGTCTTTGCCTGCCGTGATTTCTCTTCACAGACGGGCGAGGCGGCCACTTCAGCTTTTGGGCACGATGTAGTCGGCCCACTCCTGGATCTTTCCATCGCGCAAGATGAACACGCCCGCGACCTCAAAGCGTCCAGTCGGCTCCTTGCCGGGAACGATCACGTAATCGCTGCGTGAGTTGGCGACAATCGGGCCGATCACGAAGGTATCCAATATGTCGATGCCGAACCGCTGACCGTCTTTAAGGAAAACATTAAAGGCCGCGACAGCATTTGCGCGGCCTTCGACGGCGGGTTTGTTTTCCTCCATGCGCAGGACGCAATTATTGGAGACAAAGGTCGCGAGCTTTTCGCCTGTGCAGTCGGGATCACTCCACATTTTCATAAAATCGGCGACAACTTTGGCGTTGGCTTTTTCGGTGGCCGTCATTTTAGAGGTTGCGGCAGAGGCGCTGCGGGCGAGCCCTGCTAAGGCAACGGCCCCGAGGCCGGTGGCCGTCATGACGCGGCGCCGAGTGATGTCTGCATTCTTCAGGCTGGTCATTAGATTCTCCCCCTCTTTTCTAGACTGCTCATATAAGTCCTCTCAAACCAGTTAATCGTGCGGGACTGCGGTGGGCAAGGCCTCAAAATAGACAGGCCACAGAGATATTTCTTATGGGTTTACGCAGGTTTATCTTGCGATCCATTCTCATTAGCAATACAAGAAAGGTTGGCACACTTCGCATAAGAAAGACGTTTCATGCTGAATACTCTGCGCCGCTCCGGCATTTTCGCCGCCGGACTCGTTTTCATGATCGCGATTGCGGGCATGACGCCAAGCCGTGCGCAAGATGCTGCCCTCGACAATGAGGTCCGGCAAACATGGAAGTTGCTGGATTACATTGCGGTGGATTATCCGGAAGCCGTTGTCGACGGTGCGATTATCAACGAATTCGAATACGCAGAAATGAAAGAGTTTGCGGCTACGGCGCATACCTCGATTTCTGCTTTACCGGTCAACGAAAATCAGGAAGCGCTGGTTAGTCAGGCGGAACAACTTCGCAGCGCGATTGATGCGATGGCCCCGTCGACCGACGTGGCCGCCTTGTCGCGGGGTGTCGCCGAAAGTTTGCTGGCGGCCTATCCGGTTCCAGTTGCCCCCTCGGCGATCCCCGATCTTGCGCGCGGCGCGGCGGTGTATGCGGAACAGTGTTCAAGTTGTCATGGCCTTGAGGGCCATGGAAACGGACCGGCGGCTGAAGGGCTCGACCCGCCGCCGATTGCATTTACCGACCCGGAGAGAGCGCGCGAACGTAGCCTGTTCTCACTTTATGAAGTGGTGACACAGGGCTTGGATGAAACGTCCATGGTCAGTTACCGCGACATCCTTTCGGAAGAGGACCGCTGGGCGGTTGCGCTTTATTCGGGAACATTGTCGTTCACGCCGGAAGAGCGGCGCCAAGGTGAGATGTTATGGCAAAACACCGAAGCCATGCGTGTTCAGTTTCCCAATATCGAATCTTTAGTGAAGACGACAGAGTCGGGGTTAGCTGCGGAGACAAGCTCTGATACGGCGCGGGCGCTGATGGGCTACTTGCGCACCAATCCCGGCGTTGTCGAGCAAGGCACGGAAGGTTTGCTCGCCGTCGCACGCGCGCGGCTTGCGGAAAGTCTGGACGCGTACCGGGCCGGGGACGCCTCGCGTGCTACCACGCTGGCCCTGTCGTCTTACTTGGACGGCTTTGAACCGGTCGAGCCCATGCTGCGGGCCCGCGACAACGATCTTATGATCAGCGTGGAAACGGCGATGGTCGAGTACCGCAGCCGCATCGGGGCCGGAGCGCCGGTCGATCAAGTTGCCGCACAAAAACAAACCGTCGATGATTTATTTGCTTCGGCGGAAACGGTTCTGTCCGTTTCTGAAGGCGATGCGACGACAGCCTTCCTCGGCGCCTTCACCATCTTGCTGCGGGAAGGGCTTGAAGCACTCCTGGTCGTTGTTGCCATGATCGGCTTTTTAACGAAGGTCGATCGGCGCGACGTTTTACCCTACGTGCATGCAGGATGGGCCGGAGCGTTGGCGGCAGGCGTGCTGACATGGGCTGCCGCAGTTTATCTTATTGATATCAGCGGTGCGAACCGCGAGTTGACCGAAGGGTTCTCGGCCATATTCGCAGCCGTGGTGTTGCTGGGTGTCGGTGTCTGGATGCACCAGAAGAGTCTCGCCGGTCAGTGGCAGGCTTATATCAAAGACAAATTGTCGGCAGTGCTGACCCGCAAGTCGGCGTTCTTTATTTTCGCTCTGGCTTTTGTGGTGGTGTACCGCGAAGTGTTTGAGACCATTCTGTTCTATGTGGCGCTTTGGACCAGCGGCAACGGTCAGGCCATACTTGCCGGAACAGCAGCGGCTGCGATTGTACTGGTCATCGTGACCATTGTATTGCTGCAAACCTCGCGGCGTTTGCCGATCGGTCAGTTCTTTGCGGCCAGTTCAGCATTGATCGCCGTACTTGCGTTTGTGCTGGCGGGCAAAGGATTTGCCGCGCTCGAGGAAGCGGGGATGTTGCCGGTGATGACGGTGGATGGGCCGCGCATTGACTGGCTTGGAATTTATCCCTCTGCGTTACCTCTTTTGGCGCAGGCGGTGGTGGTTGTGTTTCTAGTTGTCGGATTTGCGTTCAACATGCGTTCGGCCCGCGCTTCGGTGTCCGCCGGAGCGGAGTAAGTGGGTCGCGTGGTTACCGAACGTTAGGTGCTTGCAGCGGCGTTCATAAATCCGATGGGGTTGTACTGAACGGTTGGGAATACGTTCTCTAAGTTCTGCTCGCCGTGGCGGGCGATCATAATTTCCGACAGCACTTGTCTATAATCGGTGGTCACGGCCAAATCGCCGTTGCTCAGTTGGTTCGACGCAAGACCCGGCCATGTGCCGTAAATTTTACCGCCTTTGACATTGCCTGAAAGAACCATCATCGCTGATGCCGAACCGTGATCGGTACCCTGGTTGGCATTCTCCTGTAGCCGACGTCCAAACTCGGTCATGGTTACGAGAGTGATTTTGCCGTGATAGTCGGCCATGTCGGCCCAAAAAGCGCTGATGGCCTGGGAAAATTCGGTGGTGCGCTGGGCAAATTCAGACGGCAAGCTGTTGTGCATATCCCAACTTCCGAAATCGACCGTCGCAACGCTCACGCCCAGATTCATTTTGATCAGCAGCGCGAGAGACTTCAAAGATTTGGAGAGTGCGCCGTTGGTGTACTGGACGCCCGGGTCGCTCTCCGGCACCTTGAGCAGGCCGCCCTGAACGGAATCAATGGCTGACAAGGTGTTGATTGCGATGTCCTGATACGGCGTGCCGCCGGGGTTCATGCCGCGAATGACATTCGCATTTGAATTTCCGCCCAAAATCTCGAACGAGGCGGCGTCAGCAATGGCAAGCGTTCCGGACTCGCCGAGTAAAGATACCGGATTGCTGGAACTTGAGGAGATCACAGACAGATCCGAGGCGGGGCCGCCGGTCGATTGAACGTGACGGGCGAGCCATCCGGAGTTCTGTGCGGCTTCGCCGTCGGCGACGCCTTTCTCCATGCTGTCTTGAACCGTGAAGTGGCTGCGGTCTGCTGTGTTGAGACCGGTGGCGTGAATGAACGCAAGATCACCGCTGTCGTATAGCGCTTTTAATTCCGGGGCGCTGGGGCTCATGAAAAAATCTACGCCGTCCAGGGAATCGAGGCCGAGACCGGCTGCCACACCTGTTGTGGGGACTTTGATGCTGGGCCGTGCGGCGATGTAGTTTGGATCGCCAGCGGGGGACAGCATTTGAAGCCAATCGCAGGCCCCGCGTTGAAAGAGAACGATGAGCGTGTCTCCGCCCGCTTGGGCCTCTTGCGCAAAAGAGATGTTCACGCCCGGAATGAGGGTTGTGAAGGCTGCGCCGGCAGAAGCGCTGGTGAGAAGGGTGCGTCTTGAGATGTTCATGTCCATACCCCCTAGCGATACGCAAATTCTTCCGACGTGGCGATGAGGCTCACCAATCGACGGTAGACGAGTTCGATGTTCTCGGCGTTGTTCGGAATGTTGCGTTGAAAGGGAACGCCGTATGGACCGGCTTGATCAACGATCAGCGCGTTCATCACGGCGGCGTTGGGCTCAAACCCAAGCATGCGGCCAACCCAGTATTCCACGACCCCGGTCGCCGACGATGCGGCGGCGGTCGGCGTTTGTGCATCAAAGCTGGCGCTGAACTCTGGGAGATTCGGTAAAGTCATAAGAAAATTCCAGGTGGTCAGAGTGGCGCCGGCGGCGAGCCAATAGCCGTTTACGTCTGGGCGGCCATTGGGGGCCTGCCAAGCGAACAGGCCGTCATTCAGCGGATCAAGCGCGAGAGTCATGTAAGTCGCTGCATTCACTGTGGTGTAGGTCGTGCGGGAGAGGGCCATGAGCCGTTCATAGGGGCGGCGGATTTTAGTGGCTGGTACTGTGAAGATTTCGTCGCCATCGACAAGAATGGATTGCAAAACGCGGCCGATCTGATCGGGCGCTTCGGTGTTCGCCAGCCACGTTTCGGTCGCGCGATCTATGGCGGCTTGCGGCGGCGCATCGCCAAATATGCGCTTGCACAGTTTGGTACATATGAATGTTGCGGTGGCGGGGTGAGTGGCGATGATTTCTAGAAATTTCTGACCCTGCGCCATGCCCGATAGTCCGGACAAATCTATTCCCAACACTTTGCTGGCGGTGGTGTTGTGCTGGAAGGCGTTGAAGGTGAATTTTCCTGTGGAGGGCATCGCCTGGCCGCCGAACCGCTGGCCGAATTCTATCGTCCAACCGGAGAGCGCTTTGGACGCTTCGATCACATCCTGATCGGTGAAGCCGACGGCTACGCCGTTGGATGCAAGTTCAACCGCACCATCGCCGCCAACTCCGAGGTAGGCGTCTTCGCCCAGGGTGTGCAGTTCCATGATTTCACGGGCGTAGTTTTCGTTCGGCGTCTCCGCATTGCTCACCCAGTTGTCGAGATACATGAGCATGGAGGGGGAAGTGGCGTTGGCCTCCAGCATGGTGCGGAAATTGCCGAAGACATGTGGGCGAATCGCCTCACGGTCGTAGGCCGGGAGCAATGTGGTTGCGAGTTGGTTCTCGGCTTTGCCGATGTTGAAGTGGTTGTGCCAGAAGTCGGCCATAAATTCCCGCAGCTGATATTGGCTATGGGCATTTCTGATCCAGGTGGCCGCCGCCAACTCTTGTTGAACGCGGAAGCGCTCCTGGAACGATATGGTTTTCCCGGCTTGTTTGGCGACCTGCCAGAGCGTTTCTATGTCGGCGTCTAAATAAAGGAGGGGACGATCCTCATCGACCGCTTCCCAGGTGCCGTTGCTCATGGGATTAGCGGCGGAATATTTGATGGGCATGGTTTGCGCTTTGATATGCGCATCCAACGCCGGTTCATCACCGTCAGGGGGCTGGATCTGAGCGTCCACCCATGTCGCCCAGCCTAAAGACTCGACGCTTTGGACATCAAAATCCCTGGCGCCGAACGTTATGCGGTTGAGAGCGAGTTGTAGGTCTTTAGGTTTAGCTGGAAGCATAAGGCGCTCCTGTGTTCAGCCAAACCGAGGCGTGTTCAGGCCCAAAGGGTACGGTCTTAGGCGAGGAGGGGCAATAAAAATTGAGCGCGCGACGGTATAAATTCTCGTGATGGGAGTAATCGCAGTCATCTCCGCGCAAGTTTCGAGTATCGATGAGTATGTGATTGAGAAATTTTCTCACATTACGCTCCATATTTCTCGCATATGGACAATAGATCACCGGCCTAGCGTCTTCATTTCTGTATTTCCAGTCACGGTATATTGTCCCGAGTTTAAGGGGGGCGTTGCACCGATTCTTTAGTCTGCATCTATTAAACGGGCGTGGACGGGATTCCGTTGCAACTCATCCGTGAACCTTCCAAAACGCAGGAATTCTGGACATTGGAAGTGCTGTTTTGCCGCCGTGCTTGGATTTCGGCTTCGATTATTGTATTTCCGGCTACTCTTATGTTTGGACGCTTTTGAACCTCGGCTCACCAGCCTGTGTCCAAACCTCAATCAAGAAGGAAGCGGAATATCCCATGGCAGTTCGCGTCGCACTCAACGGTTTTGGCCGCATTGGCCGCATGGTTTTTCGGGCTCTGGTCGAATCAAAGCGCTCGGATATAGAAATCGTCGCTATTAACGATCTCGGCCCGGCGGACTCCAACGCACATCTGCTGAGTTACGACTCGGTCCACGGACCGCTGAACGCCGATGTGTCGGTGTCCGGCGATGTGATGAAAGTGAACGGCCGCGATGTGAAGGCGCTGAAAGAGCGCGATCCCACGAAACTGCCGTGGAAAGAGCTGAACATCGATATTGTCGCCGAATGTACCGGCATTTTTACAGATCGCGATAAAGCGCAGGTGCATCTGGATGCGGGTGCGAAGCGGGTTGTGGTTTCGGCTCCGTCGAAGGGTGCAGATCTGACAGTTGTGTACGGCGTGAACCACGACAAGCTGACCAAAGATCACATCATCATCAGCAACGCTTCCTGCACGACGAATTGCCTCGCGCCGGTCGCCCATGTTCTGCATTCCTTGTACGGAATTGAGCAGGGCTACATGACCACGATTCACGCTTACACCGGCGATCAAGCGACTGTCGATACGCTGCACAAGGATTTGCGCCGTGCGCGGGCTGCGGCGCTCAGCATGATCCCGACATCGACCGGTGCGGCGACGGCTGTGGGAGAAGTGCTGCCGGAGCTGAAGGGCAAGCTGGACGGCTCGTCGATCCGCGTGCCGACGCCCAATGTATCGGTGGTGGATTTGAAATGCGTGTTGTCGAAGTCGGCGACGGAAGACGCCATCAATCAAGCCATGACCGATGCCGCCGAAGGCAAAAGCTTCGGCGGCGCGCTGAAAGGCGTGCTGGCGGTGAATACGTTGCCGCTGGTGTCTATCGACTTTAATCACAATCCTGCATCGAGCACGTTCGATGCGACGCAGACCAAGGTGATGCCGGGTAACTTCGTGCGGGTGTTGTCGTGGTACGACAACGAGTGGGGCTTCTCCAATCGTATGCTCGATACCCTGGCGACCATGGGCAAGCTGATCTAGCGCGCTCGTCTATGTTCAATTTCAAAACGATCGGTCAGGCGGAGATCGCCGGCAAGCGTGTGCTTGTGCGCGCCGACCTTAACGTGCCGATGAACGACGGCCGCGTGACGGACATGACGCGCATCGAACGGTTCATGCCGACCTTGCGCGGCCTTGTCGCCAAACGGGCGAAGGTGATTATTCTTTCTCACTTTGATCGTCCTAAGGGTAAGCGCGTGCCGGAGATGAGCCTGCGACCGGTGGCCAAAGCCTTATCCCAAGCGCTGGGTCACGATGTGGCGTTTGCCGAGGATTGCATCGGCGAGACCGCGGCGCAGGCGGTGGCCGGGCTTCAGCCGGGGCATGTGCTGTTGCTTGAGAACCTGCGCTATCACGCGGGCGAAGAAGCCAACGATCCGGCGTTTGTAAAAGAGTTGGCGGCCCTGGGCGATGTCTACGTCAACGACGGGTTCTCGGTGGCTCACCGCGCTCATGCTTCGACCGAAGGTTTGGCGCATGTGTTGCCGGCCTACGCCGGGCGGCAGATGCAGGCGGAGTTGGAAGCGCTGGAAGCCGTGTTGGTTAATCCGCGTCCTAAAGTGGTTGCGATCATCGGCGGCAGCAAAATCTCCACCAAACTCGATCTGCTCGATAACCTTGTGCAGAAAGTGGACATGCTGGTGATCGGCGGCGGCATGGCGAACACGTTCCTGAACGCGCAAGGCGTTGATGTGGGCAAATCGCTTTGTGAGCACGATCTGGCCGAGACGGCACGGGCGGTGTTGGACAAGGCTAAGTCGGTAAGCTGTGAAATCGTGCTGCCGGTGGATGCGGTTGTCGCGACCGAGTTCAAAGCCGGCGCGGCGGCGAGCGTGTGCGACATCAATGCGGTTCCGGCGGATGCGATGATCCTCGATGTGGGCCCGGCGACGGTGAAAGCGCTGGAGGTCAAACTCAAGTCCTGCAAAACATTGCTATGGAACGGGCCGCTGGGGGCGTTTGAAATAAAACCGTTTGATGCGGGTACGAATGCGTTGGCGAGGGCCGTGGCCGAGTTAACGAAATCCGGCGCGCTGGTCTCGGTGGCTGGCGGCGGTGATACGGTTTCGGCGCTGAACGGCGCAGGCGTGCTCGATAAGCTGACCTATGTGTCGACTGCTGGTGGTGCGTTCTTGGAGTGGCTTGAGGGTAAAGAATTGCCCGGCGTGAAAGCGCTCAACACTCCGGCGGCGTGAGCAGACTTTTTCCGCGCGTTTATTGGACGCCGCTGCGGCCCATCTGCAGGAACTTGTCGCGCCGCCGCGCGCGCAACTGACCGCCGTCTACACGAATCAATTGTCCGAGATGCATATCGAGGGTGTCGCGTACGGCGGTAAAGATCGCTTCACGCGCACGGTGCGCGCCGCCGAGGGGCTCAGGGATGATGCCGTCGATCACGCCGAGGCGTTCCAAGTCTTGCGCGGTGAGTTTCAAGGCTTCCGCCGCGACTTTCGCCTGGTCGCCGTCGCGCCACAGGATCGACGCGCAGCCTTCCGGCGAGATCACCGAGTAGATGGCATGCTCCAGCATCAGCACCACATTGCCCGCTGCGAGCGCAATCGCGCCGCCGGACCCGCCCTCGCCGATGACCACGGAGATCAAGGGAACGCGGAGAGAGAGGCAGCAATCAATGCAGCGGGCGATGGCCTCGGCCTGGCCGCGTTCTTCCGCGCCGATGCCGGGATACGCGCCGGCCGTATCCACAAAGGTGACAACGGGAACGTGGAACTTGTCGGCAAGCTCCATCAGTCGTCGCGCCTTGCGATAACCTTCCGGACGCGCCATGCCGAAATTGTGTTTAATGCGGGTTTCCGTATCGCGGCCTTTCTCAAGGCCGATGACCATGACCGAACGGCCCTTGAAGCGTCCGAGACCGCCGATGATGGCTTCGTCCTCGGCATAGAGGCGGTCACCGGCCAGCGGCATGAAATCTTCGATCAGTGCTTTGATGTAGTCGAGCGCATGAGGCCGGTCGGGGTGACGCGCGACCTGGGTTTTTTGCCACGGCGAAAGTTTCGCGTAGGTGGAACGGAGATCCTTGTCGACGCGCGACTGAAGACGGCCCACTTCTTCGGCAATGTTCAGGCCATCCGCGTCCGACAGATGCCGAAGCTCGGCGATCTTGCCTTCGAGCTCGGCAATGGGTTTTTCGAAATCGAGGAAGTGCATCTACCTGTGTTCTACCTGTGACCGTCGTTTGGCGCGGACAGCTTGAGTCTAACCCCGTTGTGCGCTGCGCATCAATGCCGAGTGAAAGTTAATAAGTCAACTCAATCAAGCACATAGCTCTTTGAAATTGGCGGGCTTCGGGGTGGCTTATGTTCAGGGTTAAGGGCGGGAGCGTAATCCGGCGGCGATTTGCTCGTAATTGGGGGTGTTTTCCGGCGTTAGGGCCCCGAGCCGCATGGAAAGGTCGATAATCACCAGATTAACGTTGAATTTGAAGCGATTAGTCTCCCGGACCAGAGTCAGAACCTCGGGCAGGGCCATAAGTTCGAAACCGCTGATTTCGCCGTCGGTATTACGGGGTGTGATGTCGTCCGGCACATTGAGGTCGTAGCAAAACAGGATGTCGTTGCGCAGGCCGTTGGCAGTCTCGAAACAATAGGAAATGACGCTTGCCGCCTTGGCCGATCGCGCGAGATCCGCTGAGAGGCCAGCTTCTTCAGCGGATTCTTTGATCAAATTCTCGGTGATGGAAAGGTTTGCGGGCTGACCGCCTGCGACCATGTTATCGAGCTTGCCGGGTTCGACGATGCGATCGTCGGCACGGGTGCCGATCCAAAGGTGGACTGCGCCGTCCTTCACAACACTGCCGTTGAGATGCACACCGTAGGCGCGGGCGCCAAAGGCCGGGACGAGCATTCGGTCCATACGCAGCAACGCGGGCTCGCTCCATTGGTTTTTGATGCCGTACATTTCGCCGGTCCCGTTACGGAACAGGTCGGAGGCGGCGAGCTGTGGCGCGATATGTGCCAAAGCGTCTGTGCGGTCCTCAGCCGTGGACAAAGTGGGGGCCATGGCAACGCCCGCAGCGGTTTTTACAAACACGTCCGGGTGACGCAGAACTGTGTCGGCCCGTTCGCGCGTGAGCCAGCCGACCTGGGTGTCCCCGACCACAAAGGGCACGTATTTGGAAAGATCTCGGACGTTGCACCGATTTACTTTGTCGAGATAGCTCATGGTTCGCGCCTTCGTTTTTTACAACATCCATAGACGCCCGGACTCCCGGCACCTACAATTAGCATCGTCGTACCGTTCGGTGATTGAGCGCACAAGGCTCGCGCCGCTGTCATTGCCACGGTGTTGTATCGCGCATCCCAAAAGGACGCCCTCGTGAATACCGATCGCATACCTTTTATTCTGGCCATTGCCGTGACCACCGCCTGGACGGTGATGGTCGGGGCCTACCTTAGAAATATCGGATGGGCCGGGTTTTTGGCCCTATCGCCATCGGAAATCGCCACGGTTTTAGCGGGTGCCGGCGGACCGCCAGCCGCTCTTTGGCTGTTTATCTCGATTTTGGAACAGCGGCGCGGTGTCGCCCAGTTGGTTATTCGTCTTGCCGAAATGACGGCTTTGAGCCGGAACAGTGTCCAGCAAGCTGAAAGCCAAACACGCGCGCTGCTTGAACTGCAAGCTCAGACGGTGCGTGTTCAACTGGCCGAGTCCCGGTGTATGGCGTTGCAAGACTTGGCGAGCAATGCAGCCGTGTTGGCTGAACGACTAGGAGTTATAGGACGCGCCGAAGTGGATGCTGCCTGGGCTCGTTTCGGCGCCGGGGATCTTAGTGTGTTCGTGCAGGCTTTTCTTAACTTCTCGGTCTCCCATCCCGATATTTCAGAGCGAATGGCCGAAGCCGTGAGCCGAGATCCTATTTCACGGGCGGCGTTGGCAAGTTTTGTACGGCGCTATGAGCGGATTACAGCGACCGCCGACGACAAAACCATGCTGGAAATTTTGGATGAAGGTGTCCTTGGGCGCGGCTATCGCCTGCTGTTGAAGGCCGATGATTTGGCCAACGTGGCTGCGGCTCAACAGGCCGACGCTTCGGCAAAAGAGTCCGCAGCTTCTGCAGCTGCTCCGGTGGGACGCGGCGCGCGCGCAAAAATCGGCGAGGATTTATTTGATCACGACGATGCGGAAGCGATGCGTCGTCTCGCCGATGTGTCGGATCGACTTGATTCGAGTGGGCCCCCAAAAACGGGGACTCCGCGTGCGTGATGCCTGGGTGGGGTGATCGCATTAAGACTTGGCTGGGCGGGAGCCCGGCCAAACGGCGGATGCGCAAAGGGTCTTCCAGACAACCAGCCAAAACCCCGCCAACCCGAACCTATGTGGCGAATCAAACGAACCGGGCCGAAGTGATTAACGAGGCGATGGCGGTATATCGGAGTCGACGCAGTGAAATGGGCGGTCTTCTCGATAAAACCCTCGCGGAAATGCGCACGAAACCACTAACAACAGTGAGCGAGCCCGACAAAATTGTCCGGCTCTTGGCCCTGCACCGGGCCAACGTCGGCCTGAAGTCGATGATGGCGCACGATCTGCGGCAGTACCTGGTGCTTGCCGGGATTCGGGGTCTTTTGGAGGCTATTCCTGGGGCGGAGACCTCGACAAAGCCGCTACAGAGTGCCTCCGGTGATAAAGCCAGCCGGCGAAAGATATCAAGGCGTTGAAAAATAGTGTGTTTTTGGTTCTAGTCCTGCCGGGTTTTGACCTTGACCGCGCCCGGACCAGGAGGTAAAACGCCGGACTTCGTGGGCTGGCGCTAGAGCGCCGCCCTCCCAGTAGGAAGGATTTTCGCCATGGCGCGCCGTTGTGCAGCCACCGGCCGGGGTGTTCAGACCGGCAATAATGTTAGCCACGCCAATAACAAGTCACGGCGTCGGTTTCTGCCAAATCTACATCAGGTGACGCTGTTGTCCGAGATTCTGCGCGAAAAAGTGCGGATGAAGGTGACGACGACCGGGCTACGGACCATCGAAAAGCGTGGTGGGATCGATGGTTTCCTGCTCTCGACACCAAACGCGAAGCTTGAACCGATTGCTTTGAAGCTGAAGCGCCGCGTGAAGAAGGCTCAAGCCAATCAAGCGGCGGCCACTGCTGCCTAAACCGCGAACTTATTGCCGCAAGGCACAAGTCAGCCCGCCTAACGGCGGGCTTTTTTGTGCCTGCAGATGTGCGCCTATTTGTGTCTTTCGGCGCACACCTTCTAAAAATCGCATATGCAACACCACCTTAGCGTGGGGTTTACCCGAAACTAGTCGCTTTTGGCTGCATCTCGCCTTATTTTAACAATTGGGAGGGCTCCATGCGGAGCACCTGCGGCCAAAGTTGGCTGTTTGATAAGAAAACTTTGGCGGAGATGAGTTTTTATTTTTTTCGGGAGGGTTCCATGACTGCTCTTCACGGCCGCAAGGCAACGCTTTTGTGTTCATCCGCGCTGATTGCCGGACTCACGCTGACATCCGGTACGCCGGTCTACGCGCAAGCTGTTATCGAAGAGATCATCGTGACCGCGCAGTCACGCGAACAAAGCCTTCAAGATACGCCAATTTCCGTCACAGCCGTTTCCGGCTTCTCACTGCAAGAAGCCAACATCCAGAAAGTGGAAGACCTCCAATTCTCGGTGCCGAACTTCACCATGACCGAAACCGGTATCAGCACGAATATTTTTATTCGCGGTATCGGCTCGGGTATCAACCAAGCCTTTGAGCAGTCGGTCGGCTACTACGTTGACGGCGTCAACTATCCGCGCGCGCAACAGGCGCGGGCCCCGTTCCTTGATTTGGAACGTGTGGAAGTTCTGCGCGGCCCGCAGCTTATCTTGTTCGGTAAGAACTCAGTTGCGGGCGCTTTGAACGTTACGACCGCCAAGCCTAGCGACATATTCGAAGGGTATCTGACCACCACCTACGAATTCGGCGAGTCTGAAATTATTACGGAAGGCGCTGTCTCGGTTCCAATTTCGCCTCGCCTTCGCACACGAGTGGCGGCCCGTTACCGTGATATGGACGGGTATGTTCGCAATCTGACTCTGAACCGGGACGAGCCGCAGCGTGAAGATTGGACGATTCGCGGGACCGTCGAATACGATGTGACCCAAGATATCACGGCCAGCCTGAAAGCAGAGTACAGCGACTTCGATGTTCTCGGGCGTCAGCTTGAAACGCTTAATGAAACCCCGGCTGCTGCGGGCCCCTTCACCGGACTGACATACGGCCAGCTACTTGTCGGTGTATTCGGTGCCGACGCGGGCGCACTCAACAATACCCTGGACCGCCAGCGCAGCTCGAACGGCGATTTCAGCAACAACAAGCTGCAAACGTATGTACTGAATGTTGACTGGAATATCGGCGACTACGAGCTCAAATCGATTTCGTCATTTTCAGGCCTGAAATACGACGAGTTGTGCGATTGCGACTATACGGGTGCCAACGTTTTTCTCGCCGGATTGCAGGAAGATTACGATCAGTATAGCCAGGAGTTGCGGCTGACCTCTCCGGTCAACGAGTTCTATGACTTCGTTGGAGGCGTGTACTTTCAGACCAGCGATCATGATTACTCTGATCAAATTATTGTTCAGCCCAATTCGATTTTGATTCCCGCGGTGAACCAACAATCACCGGGCGCGGGTAGTTTGCTCTCAGGAACCCAGGCGGCCCGGACGGCTAACGTCGAGTCCGACCTGTACTCGGCCTTCGCGCAAGTCAATGTTCGACCCTTTGATAAATGGGAATTGCAACTGGGCGGGCGGGTTAGCCACGAGAAGAAGAGTGGTACGCGCAGCTTGACCGTTCAGGCGGAAGGCGGTGGCGCGTTGCCAGCCGCACAGATTGCCGCGCCGACGGTTTATGCCGGCGTGTTCGGAATCACCTCTACCAATCTAGCCTCTCTTGGGCCAACGGGTGCGTTCTTGATTTCGCAGTTGGGCGCGTTGCCGGTGTCGGACACTTTGAAAGAAACCCGGTTCTCGCCGGACGTCAAATTGGTCTATGAGCCCACGTCCGATCTGCTCCTCTATGCGAGCTGGGCACGCGGTTACAAGAGCGGAGGTTTTGACTTCCGCGCCAACAACCGCGGTGTGTCGCCGACCATGGCGGACTCGTTTGTGTTTGATGACGAGCAAGCCAACAACTATGAAATCGGCGCGAAGACCACGCTGTTCGGCGGGGTCGCCGAATTCAATGTCACCGGCTTTTTCACCGAGTTTGATGACCTGCAAATTTCCATTTTCGACGGCACTCTTGGCTTCAACGTTGGTAATGCCGCCAGCGCCGAAGTGATGGGCGTGGAAATGGACGGCCGGTGGCGGTTGCATGAGCGCCTCACCCTGTCGGGCAGCCTTGCGTTTACGGATTTCGAATTTAAGGATTTCCGCAACGGCCAGTGTTATTTCGGGCAAGCGCCTAATGTTGATCTCGATGGGGATATGGTTCCGGACTTGTGCGATTACACCGGGAACACCAACCAGCTGGTGTCGGACGTACAAGGCACCGTCGCGCTTAATTTCAATTATCCGATTGGCGACGGCTTCAGGCTCGACAGCACCGTGGATATGTTCTTTACGTCGAAGTACCACGCCTCAAACACGTTTGACCCCGACTTGATTCAAGGCGGTTATGCGACCCTCAATACACGCATTGCCGTTGGGTCGGACGACGGGTACTGGCAAGTCGCGTTCGTCGGCCGAAACCTGACCAACAAGCGGTTTATTCAATTCGGCGGGGATACGCCGCTTTCGGGCCCCACCTTCGGTATGAATTCCGATTATGCCTTTGCTGATCGGGGTCGGACCCTTGGGATACAGGCCCGAGTGAACTTTTAGAAGATCTAACCTTGAGATAGTGTAACGCCACGCCGACACAATTCGTCGGCGTGGCGTTTTTATTTCGGCTCCGAAAAGTTACCATCGGTTTCAAGAATCTTAGGTTTCGAGGGGTGATGTGAGGCATACTATGCGGTAGCGCCTCGATACGGTGCGCGTGCGATTGAGATGTGGGCACGGATTATGACACTGCGGGAAATATATGCCGACGTCTTCTAAGTCACTGGCCGAGGTTCGATCGGATGTGTGCAATACCACGCTGTTGGTGCTGATTGCTTTTGCGGCGCTGGCAGTGGCCGCGAGCCTTTCGCGAATATTCTCTCAGGGCTGGCTTCCCATCATGGGCGTACACATTGCGCTCTTTAGCACCCTTGTCTTCTGCTTTGGGTTCCGAAAATATCTTTCGCTTACGATCAGGGCGGGAGTGGTTGTCGCGGTTATGTTCCTCATTGGAACAGCCGGAGTGTTGTCGTTTGGACTGGCCACGGAAGTAACCCTCTTTTTTGTGGGCGCCAGCATTTTGGCGGCATGCTTTTTTGGATCCTCGGTTGGCGCGGCTGTTATTGGACTATCCGCAATCGTTCTTGGAGGAGCCTATTTCGCCTTTGTGTTCGATGCCCTAGAGCAACCCGACTCCACGCTGTATGCCATGAGCCCGACCACATGGTTCACCGCGATCGCCGGTGTGGTGATGGCGTGTTCAGGTCCGATGATCGCTATTTCCCGCTTCAGTACAGATTTAGAGCGCGAACGGCTGCGCGCTGAAAAGGCTAACTCGGCGAAGTCTGAATTTTTGGCGATGATGAGTCATGAATTACGCACGCCGCTAACGGGTGTGCTCGGTATGGCGGAATTGCTTAACGCCAGCGAATTGTCCGCCGAGCAAGAAAGCAATATGGACCGACTCATGCAGTCGGCTAGCGCGCTTTCGGAGTTGATGAATGATCTATTTGATTTTACCCAGATCGAGGCTAATGACGTTAACGTTGAAGAAAAGCCATTTAGCTTGCAACAGGTGGCGCGAGCGGCGCGTGAAGCCGTGCAACCTACAGCAGACAAGCGACATTTAAAGGTCACTTGGCGCGTAGATGAGGGGGGGCAAGATGCGCTCGTAGGCGATCCCGTGCGACTTCGTCAGATGTTGATCATCTTAGTGGGAAACGCCGTCAAGTTTACTGAAGCCGGCGAAGTGACTGTGACGCTCGGGGCGACGCCGCGCGCCGACGACAATGTCATGCTCGCTATTGACGTCGCCGACACCGGTATCGGCATGTCGAAAGATCAAGTCGATAGAATGTTCGAACCGTTCGCTCAAGCTGATGAAGGCGCGACGCGCCGGTTCGGCGGTACGGGCCTGGGACTTGCCATCAGTCGCCGTCTTGTGAGTGCCATGGGCGGCGCAATCTCTGTGGACACTGAACTCGGCAAGGGGTCCACATTCCGCGTTACGCTGCCAATGCGCAAGGGGCGCGAGGAAGCGGTGAAGGCCCAAACCGAATCGAAGCCGATTGCGGCGCTGGCAACTCAAACGGGCCGCATTCTTGTTGCCGAGGATGTCGAGACTTCGCGCTTTCTCCTGGTCACCATGCTTACGCGTATGGGGTATACGGTGGAAGGTGTGGAGAACGGTGCACTGGCCGTGGACGCGGTGAAGGCGGGCGCATTTGATCTTGTGGTCATGGACATGCAAATGCCGGTGATGGATGGCGCTGAAGCTACTCGGGTTATTCGCGCTTTGGACCCAAGGCGCGCCGATATCCCTATTATTGCTCTGACCGCCGATGTTGTGCCGGAAGATCACACCGCTTTTAAGGCTGCGGGTGTGAGCGCCATCCTCACCAAGCCGATCAACTGGTCGGCCCTGGCCGCGGAGATCGACGGACATCTTTTAGGCAAAGGCGAAAAGAGACGGCCGGCTGCATTGCCGGAGAGCACCGTCGCACCTGAAAACCTTGCGCTGAGCGTGGTTGCGCTGGATGAGTTGGCCGAGATGGTGGGCGCGGATATTCTTGCTCCTATGCTCGATACGTTTTGCGAGAACATGCTGAAGTATCGGGATGATCTGTCCGCAGCCTTGGCTGCGGGCGATGAGGCCAAGGTTAAGCGTGCCGCGCACGCGCTAAAAGGTCTGTGTGCTCAGTTTGGCGCGATGCGCACCAGCGTGCTCGCGAAATCTATTGAGGACAGCGCCGTCAGCCTTGAAACGGCGCAGAGCGTCTTGCCGGGTTTGATCGAAAGCGTTAACGCTGCCGAGCAGGCCTTGAAGGCCTATCAACAAAGACAATCGGTGAGCGCTTAAAGCGCAAACGGTGCGTTAAAAACTTTTGCCGAGCGCGGTTTCAGGGCTTGCCTGCTCTCCCAGAATTAATCCTTGTGCCTGTGCAGGCGAGGGATCCCGAACGTGAGACAGACGGCCTTCGGCAGCTAGGCGGCACTCGGCTTCTTCCCAACTCGGAAGCTTTGCATCGTTCTGTTCCCAATGAGCGAGAGCGGCTTCATCGCACCAGTCGGCAAGTTTCGGCATGGCGTGTTTGTGTGCGCCGGACATCATAAAAGCGCGTACGGCAGAGCGATCTCGCCATACGGATACAGTCCAGTAACTGCCACGGTGTCGGCGGAGCGCGACCGCAATGCCTCCGTCTGCGGCCAGAGCTTGTCTGTTGCTTTTGAAGCTATGCCATAAAAACGGCAGGACAAAGCGCGCGGCGCGCAGACGAAGGCGGGTAACTGAGACGGCATAAGGCATTAGAGGTTCGCTTGTTTGCTAAATGATTTTAGTGACGCGGTTTTTCGGACTCAGCGAGTTGCGGAGCCGTATGCTCGAACGCATGTCGAATATTTCCCCTCATTACGGATGAGAGTGTCTGTGCGCCGATTGACGGAACGAAGGTGGCGCGGCCAGCGCGAATCTTGAGGGTCTCACCAACCGGCTTAACGATCATGCGGGCCGGTGCGTTCAAAGCCTTGCGGCAGTGCGGTTCGGCGGCGGCAGTATCGCGGTCTGCCAGTGCCACGCAGAGGTTATGATCGGCGATCAACCGGTCGCCGTAGCTCAGGGTCTCGGTCATGGCGGCCTCGGCTAGGCGCGCGGCTTCATCCGAGCGTCCGGCCTTGAGGGCCGCGGTGGAGCGATTGAGGGCTTCCGAGGTATCGGACCAGATAAGATTGAACCCAGTGTCCTCGGCCTGGGCGGCGGGCGTCGCCAAGGTTGTCATCATCAGCGTACTCATCGCGACACTTACACCTAACGCTATGTATTTGTTGAGTTTCATTGTTTTCTTCCCTTCTCCCCGGTCGCCGGGATGACGATCCGTCTTTTCTGAACCGGGAAGATAAGATATAAATATATGAATGGAATTCCATAAATTAGAATATCACTAGGCAATAATATGAATAGATTAGATTGGAGCATTCTACGCGATTTTATCGCCGTAGCAGAGACAGGAAGTTTTTCGAAAGCTGCAAAACGCCTTCTTGTCAGTCAGCCAACTCTAAGCCGCCGCATCGCCGCTTTGGAATCGCAGTTGAAGGGGCAGTTGTTTCAACGCACGCCCAAGGGACTGTTGTTGACGGAAGCAGGCGAGAGCGTGCTTGCCGGCGCACGGCGTGTTGAAGAAGAAGCGTTGGCCATTGAGCGCCAAGCGGATGCCGCTCAACAAACCCTCACGGGGACGGTGCGGATTTCGGTGACCGAAGGGCTCGGCTCGGTGTGGTTGCCTGCGCGCCTCGCGGCGTTTCACGATATGTATCCCGGTGTCTGTGTTGAAGTGCTGGTGGATAACCGGGCCGCCAATCTCGTGCGGCGGGAAGCCGACATCGCGCTGCGGATGTTTCGCCCCGATCAGCCCGATTTGATCGCCAAGCGCGTAGGCGAGATCGTCATGGGGCTTTACGGGGCGAACAGTTATTTTGCGCGTCATGGTCAGCCCACGCGGATAGCAGATCTCAAAGAGCACTATCTCGTCGGGTTCGACGAAACCATGGCGCATAGCAATCCGGCGGTGCAGCGCCTGGAAACCTATTTCGCTCACGAGCGCATTGTTCATCGTTCGTCCAGTTTTATCGGGCAGCTCCATGCGACCAAAGCCGGGATCGGTCTTGGCGTGCACGATTGTTTCTTGGCGGATGAGGAGGCGGAATTGCAGCGAATCTTTTCGCGTGAGTTCGATCACCGCATGGAAACATGGCTGGTGACTCACAGCGATATGCGCCGCAGTGCGCGCATTCGGGCCGTCTATGATTTTATCAGCGACGCATTTTCAGATGATCATAAAGTCCTGCAAGGCAAAGCGGCGTAAGCGCGTTTGAATATTCAAACCACTAGCGGCGCAGCGGCGAACCGCGCCGAGCGCTGGTCTTCCTCGAACAGGTCCGTGAGTTGTGACATGACCGCGCCGCCCAATTCTTCGGCGTCCATAAGGGTCACCGCCCGGCGATAGTAGCGGGTCACATCGTGACCAATGCCGATGGCCAGCAACTGGATATCGGACTGATTTTCGATATAGGAGATGACCTCGCGCAGATGCTGCTCTAGGTAATTGCCCGGATTAACCGACAAGGTCGAATCGTCCACCGGCGCGCCGTCGGAAATAATCATAAGGATGCGCCGCTGTTCGCCGCGCGCGGCCAGACGGTTATGCGCCCAGGCGAGCGCTTCGCCGTCGATGTTTTCTTTTAAAATGCCTTCCCGCAGCATCAGGCCGAGATTCTTACGCGCCCGCCGCCAGGGCATATCGGCTGATTTATAGACGATGTGACGTAGGTCGTTGAGCCGTCCGGGATTGGCGGGTTTACCTTCTTCCGTCCATAGGCGACGCGACTGTCCACCTTTCCACTGGCTGGTGGTGAATCCAAGGATTTCAACTTTCACGGCGCAGCGCTCTAACGTGCGCGCGAGGAGGTCGGCGGTCATGGCGGCGATGGAAATCGGCCGCCCGCGCATAGAGCCGGAATTGTCGATGAGCAAGGTGACAACAGTATCGCGGAACTTGGTTTCTTTCTCGCGCTTGAAGGACAGCGAGTGGGTGGGATTGGCGACAATACGCGCCAGCCGACCGGCATCCAGCAGGCCTTCTTCGAGATCAAATTCCCAGCTGCGTTGTTGCTGCGCCATGAGCTTGCGCTGCAGCCGGTTGGCAAGCCGCGAAACTACGCCTTGCAAGTGCGCGAGTTGACGGTCGAGTTGAACGCGCAGGCGTGCGAGTTCCTGCGGGTCGCATAAATCGGCAGCGTCTTCGATCTGGTCGAAGCGGGTGGTGAAGGCGCGGTAGCGTTCTTTATGAGTGCCGCGGTTATGGCCCGGTTGTGGTGGCGTCTCGCTGGACTCGGCATCTTCATCGATATCTTCGGCAGTGGCCTGTCCTTGTGCCTGTCCTTCGTCATCCTCAGGAGCCTCGGCGTCCATTTCCATGGCGCCGGATGGGGCCTCGCCGCTTTCGACGTCCTCGTCTTCCTGATTGCCCTGGTTGTCGTCGCCTTCCTCTTCGCCGGACTCCTGATCGGCATCGTCCTGGTCGCCGTCCTCTTCTTCCTGTTCTGTCTCCTGGAGGTTGTCGTGCTCCAGTTCGAGGGTGTCGATAAGACGGCGAAGTATGTCGGCGCTGGCTTTCTGGTTGCCGACGTTTTCTGCGAGGGCGTCGAGATCGGCATCCAGTTTGGTGCCGAATTCGGTCTTTAGAACGTCGCGCACATGGGCGCTGACCGTCCCCATATCAACGGCATCGCAACGCGAGTGAATGAGAACTCGGAGCGCATCGGCTATGTTGATGTGCGCGAAGGTGCTCGCGGTCTGATACCCCTCGTGCGCGAGGCGTTGCTCTAAAGCCTGCCCCAAGTTTTTGCTGACGCCCGTATATTGCCGCGCTCCGATCACTTCTACCCGAGACTGCTCCATAGCGTTGTAGGCATCGACCGCATCCTTGTTGAGAGGCATTCGGCGCGCATGTACGGCTGCGTCGTGGTGTTTAAGCCGAAGAGCAGCGGCATCTGCCGCGCCGCGTAGGCGGACCACGGAGTCAGTGGTGAGCTTATGCGGCGGCATGGGCAGCCGAACTTCGCCGTCGGGTGAAATTCCGGCGCGGAGGTTCGCGGCCACCGGCGTATAGGTCACGGCCGCTTCCTTGACCCCAGCCAACGCCTTGAGGGTCGCAGTTGTGGCGCTCTTGAAAACTTCGGTTTTAGACGGCCCCCGGTCGGCCGCGCTTGGAAATGTGTTCTTCACGGGCAATGTCCGTTTAAAACTATGCCGGCCCTGGCGAGACGGCGGGCTTGGCTTTAGGCCACCGCCTCAACCGCTGAGCCGGAGATCTCTTCGCCAAAACACCGCTGGTAATACTCGGCAATCACTGGCCGTTCGGTCTCGTCACATTTGTTGAGGAAGGTGACGCGAAAGGCGTAGCCGAGGTCGTCAAAGATCAAATTATTTTCAGCCCAGCTGATGACGGTGCGCGGCGACATAACCGTGGAAATGTCACCGGCGATAAACCCGGCCCGGGTCAGATCGGCCACGTCGACCATATTCGAAATCACCTTGCGGCCTTTGGCGTTGTCGTATGCTTTGATCTTCGACAGAACGATGTCGCGTTCGGCGTCGTGCTCAAGGTAGTTGAGCGTGGCGACGATATTCCAGCGGTCCATCTGTCCTTGATTGATTTGTTGCGTGCCGTGATACAGCCCGGTCGTATCGCCCAGGCCGACGGTGTTTGTGGTCGCGAACAGACGGAAGGCGGGGTGCGGGTGAATCACTTTGTTTTGATCGAGCAGGGTGAGACGGCCTTCCACTTCGAGCACACGCTGGATCACAAACATGACGTCGGGACGTCCGGCATCGTATTCGTCGAACACCAGAGCCATGGGACTTTGCAGCGCCCACGGCAACAGACCCTCGCGAAACTCGGTAACTTGAACGCCGTCGCGAATAACAATGGCATCCTTGCCGATCAGATCGATGCGGCTGATGTGGCTGTCCAGATTGATGCGCAAGCACGGCCAATTCAGTCGGGCGGCCACCTGCTCGATATGGGTGGACTTGCCCGTCCCGTGGTAGCCCTGGATGAGAACGCGGCGATTGTGGGTAAAGCCCGCCAAAATGGCGATGGTGGTGTCGTGGTCGAAGCGGTAACTCTCGTCCACTTCGGGAACGTGCTCGGAGCGCTGCGAGAACGCAGGCACTTTCATATCGATGTCCAGGCCGAAAACCTCGCGCGCGGAAACCTCGCGGTCCGGTAGGACCATGCTCGTTTCACTCTGCGCGTTTGCTGTACGTTTGCTCATCCTTAACTCCCAAGCCCGCTGTAGGGCTGGTTTTGCGTTATTGCGGTCTTATGACATGCCACCGGCTGAGGGGCAATCGGGCCAAAACTCCTAAAATATAGGACGACTCGGGGATTAGGCGGCGCCGGTCAGCGCGATACGAAGGGTGCGATAAGCCTCGTTGATTATCTTCATACGTCGCTCGGCTTCGCGGGACCCTCCGTTGGCATCGGGATGGTGCCGCTTCACCAAGGTTTTATAGCGCCCGCGCAGGGCTTCAAGGGTGAGCGGCGCGGTCAGATCTAGGGTTTTGAGGGCCATATTTTCTGCGGCTGTACGTCCGCCGCGCGGCCGGGCCTCGTAGGCCTTCTTTTGGGCCGCCGCATCGAAATCTGTTCCGGCGCCAAGGCCGAATGGATCGTGGATGTTCGTCTGACTGCGATAAAACCTGGGGCTTGAAACGCCGATTTTCCAGGTGGGGCGATCCCAGGTGACGGAACTGCGAATCTCTGCCTCCATTTCGTCAATCGTTAGATCGGCGTGGAAGTCCCAACTCGCGTTATAGGCGCGAACATGCTCTAGGCAAAACAGGTGGTATTCCGCAAGATCCCGATCTTTGGGCGCGCGATATTCGCCGGCCGCTGTGCAGCCCGACCATGCGCACATCTTTATGTGGCCGTCGGTGTAGGTTTCCGGCGTGTCCTGAAATGAATCATGTTCCGCATTGCGGCGATGGGTCATAACGTCTCCATGGCGCAATTATGGATAAAAACATCCCTACGTCTCAATCTTGTTTCTTTACGCAAGGTGTGCTTCCAGAGGTTAGATTTATGCACCGAGGGTTCAATATGACGACATATAACGAGCGCATTCGACAGAAAGTAACCGACGCGTTTCAGCCGACGCGTTTGGAAATCGTGGACGATTCTGCGAGTCACGCCGGTCACGCTGGGTCGCATCCCGATGGCGGCGGTGAAACGCATTTTAACGTTGCGATTGAATCCGCAGTTTTTGCGGGTAAGTCGCGGGTCGAACGCCAACGGCTTGTTTATGCGGCTTTGGCGGACGAGCTAAAGGAGCGCGTGCACGCCCTGTCTTTGAAGCTCACTGCTCCGGGCGACGCGTAAAAACATTAGTCTCCGGTATAAAAGTCCGGAAAATCTCTTTTGACGACAGGGCTATCCTCTGCCCAGGCGTGACAGGTGTTAAGGACCGGTGGTTTTAGTTTTTCGCCTTGGTCTCTGGCTTTCTCTAATTGCTTTATCCGACGCTTGGTGGTGGTTTGAAACAACGTCGTTGCCATCGGTCCAAGAATATCGACCAAATGAACGCAGCCTTTGGTTCCGCCGAGCAGCTCGCGCACGGATTTTCTGAACCCCTTCGTCAAGCTCACGCCAATCAGCTTTCGAAAGCTCGGGGTGATGGTGTGGCATATTCTGTACGGCGAGTAGTCTTGAACGGCGACGGCGTCGCTGATTTGCATATCGTCGCCGACAGTCAGGCGCATGCCCATGCCGTGCATAGGCTCGCCCGCCGGCACGTGAATGCGTTCCGGTGAATCAACACCGTAGGTTTTGACGTCTGTAATCCACCCCTCGACTTCCCAAGCGCCGTCGGTGCGCTCGAAGCCTTTGCAGGTGATGGTGCGTGTATGCACGTGTTTGCGTTTTATGTCCGGCGGGGGCAAGGGCATAGTTATTTTCCCCCGGTATATAAACTGGGGAATTCACGTTTCAGCACATCGCCGTCTGTCGTCCACGCGTGGCAGGTGTTTACGAAGAACGGCATGACGGGCTCGCCGCGCTGCTCTTTTTCGGCAAACGCTTCGTAACGAATTTCATCAATCGTCTGATAGGCGGTGGTTGCCATCGGCCCGAGAAGATCGAACAAGTGAACACAGCCGTTGGTGCCGCCGGCAATTTCGCGGGCTGCGCGCATGAAGCCTTTGTTCAGATTCAAGCCTTTAAGTTTGGCGAAGTTCGGCGTGATGTTCGGACAGATGCGGTAGGGCGAAAAATCCGTGACCGCCACCATATCGTGGATATTCAGTTCAAGATCAAAGGTCATGCGCAGGCCCATGCCGTGAATAGGCTCGCCGGGGGTGACCGTGCCGCGGTCCTTGTTCTTAAACTCGTAGGTTTTGATGTCTGTCATCCAGCCGTCTATGTCCCACTTGCCGTCTTCGCGCTCAAACCCCTCGCAGATAATGGTGCGGGTATGTAACAGCTCGCGATCTGCAGTGGGGGCGGGCAAGGGCATGGTGTGGGTCGGTCCTGTCTATGATCAGGTCGGCATACTCAGAGACCGCACATATAAGGGTAGTAGCCTTGATCTACAAGGCGGCGCTGCCTTTACTGTAATTCTGGGTGAAAGTGAAGGTTGTAACTTCCGCGATGTCCCCACAAACTCGACCAGCAGGTAACAGTGAATCTTTAGAAGTGTTGGGGGGGATGACGCTTTCATCTTCCGGTTAAAAATTGGGGGATGCTATGCGTTTATCAAAATCACTAATATTAGCAGCGAGCCTTTTCTCGCTGACTCAGGGGCAGCAAGCTGGCGCCGACGAACTTCGCTTGGGAACTATTTTTTCATCGGCTCAAACTGCTTCTCAATCTTTTCTTCGTTTTTATAATTCGGGGACCACTGCGGGCACCGCCACGGTCACCCTCCAAGACAACACTACCGGCCAAACCTTAGGGCAGTATCAAACACCAAGCGTGCCAGCTGGTGCGGAGTTGCAATATCTGATTAATACCGTCGAGGACGGCACCGGCGCGTCGTTCACCAAGCCGCAGTACTATACTGTCGTCGTTGATCCGACCTTTAGCGGTGCGTTCCAGCATGTTTTGTGGAAACCATCAGATGGAACGCTCACAAACCTGAGCACTTGCGCTGGGACGGTCAGCGCGAGCATCTCTACACTTATTGGAGTTCACTCCTCGTTACTGAACAACGGTTATCCCAGCACCGTGGCCGTAACTAATACGGGCGTCTCGGCGGCAATCGTGGAGCTTGGCGTGTACGATGCTCGCGACGGAAGTTCGCTCGGTACATATACAACGGCAAGTATCCCAGTTGGCGGGCAGGTATTGCTGCCGATCTCCACCATTGAAACCAGCATCGGTGTGACACCGACCGCGCCGATGTATCACTACAACATCTTAGTGGAGAACGCGTTCAACGGCTTCTTGCAGCACATGGTGAACAATACACAAGTCGCCGTGATCACCGATATGACCGCGCAATGTACCCTGACCGCTACCAGCGGCACGCCGACCTCAAGTTTTGAAGGCATTGTGTCCGGTGCAAGCGACGAAAGCGGCACCCTGAGCGTCACAGTTGAAGCCGATGTTGCAACAGCATCAGCTCCAGTGTCGGCATCCATGAAAGCGCCGACCAGCACGGAGAGTCAGCAAGCCGTTTCGTCAGCGAGCGGTAGCTACACCCCTCAAAATGGGACTGCCGTTTCGCTTTCAGGAACGTACAATTCTACCGGCGGAGCCTTGAGCCTCACGGGGAGTGGTTTTTCCTTTAGCGGGGCGCTGGACGCCAACAACGGTAATCAAAGGCTTTCAGGAACCTATACCAGCCCAAGTGGGAGCGGAGGGTTCTCTGCCGAACGCCAATCAGCTACCAACTCAACAACTGCGTATTGCGGGAACTGGAGCGGGACTGTTGACGGCGGATTTGTAGAAGGTACGTGGAACTTTACCGTTGGCACGTCCGGTTCAGTGACAGGCCGCACAGCCAACAAGACCGATGGTGATAACCAGAATATTACTGGTCGAGCGCGCGGCAATCGTGTCACTGGCAGCACCTCGGACGGGACGACCTTCAGTGTAACGATTTCCGGTAGCAGTCTTAGCGGTACGTTCAATTCTGAAGGAGATGTCGGACAGCTCAGTGGGAGCAGATGCTAGTTTTCTATCGGCTTACTCATCGCTTCTGACGATAAAGCCAGTGCCACATTCAAGAACGGCTCCCATCGATACGGTGGGAGCCGTTTTCGTGTCTGGGAATGTTTTTTTCTACGGAGATAACTATACTCCCACATGCGCCTGGAGTGGGGCATGGATGCATAAGCTCTTCTTTATGTGAGGGTTGATCTGTGACGTCACGATCGCAATCAATTTTCGGTGGAGTTCAATAGGGAAATATATCTATGTCAGCGTCTCTCCATTTTGGCTTTGTTCTGTTTCCGAATCTGACGCAGCTCGATTTGACCGGCCCGGCGGAAGTGTTCGGCATGGTGCCAGGTGCGACCGTTCATTTGATTTGGAGAACGCCGGAACCTGTTGCGACGCTCACGGGTTGGAAGATTCTTCCGACCACGACGTTTGATGCATGCCCGCAGCTTGATGTTGTTTGCGTGCCCGGCGGACCAGGGCAAATTGATCTGATGGATGATGAGGAGGTGCTGGACTTTCTTCGCCGTCAGGCAAAAGGAGCCCGTTATGTCACGTCGGTTTGCACCGGCTCTCTTGTCTTGGGTGCGGCGGGATTATTGCGCGGATATCGTGCGGCCTGCCACTGGATGTCGCGGGAGCAATTAGAATTGCTCGGCGCGATCCCGGATGAGGCGCGTGTGGTGCAGGACCGCAACCGGATCACCGGCGGCGGCGTTACGGCGGGAATCGATTTCGGTCTAACCGTAATTGCCGAGATGTGCGGCGAAGATGCGGCAAAGGCAATTCAGCTGGGCATTGAGTACAATCCGAGCCCGCCGTTTGACGCCGGGTCACCGTCCGGCGCCGGCTCCGATCTTGTGGCGCGTTTAACAACAGCCGCATCCGCACGTCAAACCCGCCGGCTTGAAGCGACAAAAAAAGCGGCGGCGGTACTCGGCTTATAGATTAGGGCGCGTGCCCTCAGCTCATGCCGCCATAACTTTCGCCGTAGATGAAAGCGTTGCGGTCTTTTAAATCCTGTTCGAGTTCGCCGTTGTGCACCGCGTAGATGTCGCGCACCGAGACCATGCCGACGACTTTGCCGTTTTCAACTACGGGCAAATGGCGGTAGCCGCGACTTTTCATCATGTGAATGGCGTCTGCGGCGGTGTCGTGAGGCGATAGGGTGTCCGGGTCACCGGTCATTATGTCGGCAACTTCCGCGCTGTCCGGGTTGAGGCCCGCCGCAATCACGCGTGCGGTCATGTCTCTCTCGGTAATGATCCCCACCAGACGGTCTGCATTCATCACCAAAAGGGCCGCGACTTTGTTGTCGCGCATCATCTTTGCGGCGCTCCGCGCCGTATCTTTAGGGCTGACTTTGTGAAGGACTTGGTCGTTTATAACGTCGGGCACTATCTTCCGTATCATGGCGCTCTCCTTTTCAAAGGCGTCATTGATGTGCGGAGCTTAACCCCGACGGAAGACCGGCACCTGCAACCCGACCTTGAGCGGGGTTTAAAACCCCCTCGTGGAATTGAGTGTGGCTGGCCTAAGAGAAACGGTCAAGGTAAACGCGCTGCGTCAGCCGTTATGCGGGGAGCGAAGGGATCGGCGGCGTCTCATCGTCGTCGGACGGCGGCGGTGTTACGCGAATCAGCGTTAATTGGTTGCGATTGCGGCGTAATACCTGAAACCGAAAGCTGTGAAACAGGAACTCCTGACCCAGAGCTGGAATTGTGCGGGCTTCGTGAAGCACGAGACCCGCTACGGTCGAGGCTTTGTCGTCGGGCAACTGCCAGTCGAGCTCGCGGCTGAGATCTCGCAGGGTGACGCTGCCGTCGACCAGATATGAACCGTCCTTGTCCGGGCGAACACCGGCGACAGGGATATCGGTTTCATCGCCGATATCACCGACAATCTCTTCCAAGATGTCCTCAAGGGTCACAACGCCAACCAGGGTTCCGTATTCGTCCACGACCAACGCAAAGTGTTCGCGCCGTTCGCGGAACCCGTTGAGCTGATCAAGCAGCGTTGTGGTGTCCGGGATAAACCAGGGTTTGGCGGCAATAGACATGATGTCCAAGCTGTCTGTTTGTCCGCCGGACGCGTGTATGGCGCGCAGCAGTGCTTTTGCGTGCACCACGCCGACGATGTTTTCCGGCCGCTCGCGCCATAACGGAATGCGTGTATAGGGACTGTCGGCAACCTGTTCCATGATGTCCGCGATCGGCAGATCGGCATTCACCGAGACGACCTTGCGACGATGAACAGCAACCTCTTCAACTGAGACGTCGGCAAGGTCGAGCACGCTGCGCAGCATTGCGCGTTCATGTTTTACTTCTTCCTTGATCCCGCCGAGGCCCATCTGCAAATCGATCACGCCGCGCAGTTCAGCCAAGACTTGGGCGGCGCTTCCTACATTCATTGTGTTGACCCGCATGAGCATCAAAAACACGCGGACGACTTTTTGAATGACAAAGCTGATGGGTGTCAAAAAGAAGACGAGCACACTCATGATCGGCGCTACGGTGCGCGCCATCGTCATTGAGTGGGTGAGAGCGTAGGTCTTTGGTAGTATTTCGGCGAATATAAGCACCAGTAAGGTCATAATGCCGGTAGCAATCGCCACGCCAGATTCCCCGAACAGATCGATCATGAGGCTGGTGGCCAGGGCGGAGGCGCCGATGTTCACGAGGTTGTTGCCGATGAGGATCGTGCCGATAAGTTTTTCGCGGTGTGCCAGTAGCCGATTGACGGTTGCGGCGCGTTTGTCTCCGTCCTGCTCAAGCTGGTGCATCAGTGCGCGTGAAGTTGCGGTCAGCGCGGTTTCCGATCCGGAAAAAAATGCCGAACCAAAAATCATAAGCAAAATGATAAGAAGTGTAACTTCCATGTCGATCTCTCAGGGTTGTAAATTGCGGCGTGCTAGGCCGCCAGGGCTGAGTTCAAAGTCTCGCGAAGGTGTTCGGCCGGCACGTCGGCGCTCAGAAAGGCTTTGCCAATCCCTCTGGCCAGAACGAAGGTGATTGCTCCGTCTTTTACTTTTTTGTCTTGCGCCATATGGGCCAACAGTTTGTCGGCGGTCAGCGCCGCATCGCGCCCGGCTTTCGGTGGGGACGTCGGCAGTCCGGCCTCGGCAAAATGAGCGCGGATACGCTCCAGGTCGGCGGCGGGGCAAATTCCCATGCGGACGGACAGATCAAACGCCAAGATCATGCCAATGGCGACTCCTTCGCCGTGAAGAAGATCGCCGCCATATCCGAATTCTGCTTCAAAAGCATGGCCGAAGGTGTGGCCGAGATTGAGTAACGCGCGCGCGCCACTTTCTTTCTCGTCCGCAGCCACGATGTCTGCCTTGGTCTTGCAACTGGTCAGAATGCACTGGCGCAAGGCGGCGTGTCCGGCTTCAGTGCCACTCGTGGCGGCCGTGCCGTTTTCCTCGAGCCATGTCCAGAACTCCGCATCGCCCAAGAGCGCGTATTTGACCACTTCAGCATATCCTGAAAGCAGTTCGCGCTTTTGCAATGTGATCAGCGTGTCCGTATCGGCCAGTACAAGGCGCGGCTGGTGGAATGTGCCCACTAGGTTTTTCCCGGCGCTTGTATTGATGCCGGTTTTGCCGCCGACCGAGCTGTCCACTTGCGCAAGCAGGGTTGTCGGCACTTGAATAAAATTCGTGCCGCGCAACAGGATGGAGGCGGCGAACCCGGCTAAGTCGCCGATGACGCCGCCGCCAAGGGCAACGATCATGGTCGAGCGCTCGCACTTTGCTGCCAACATGGCATCCAGGACGCGGGCCAATTGGGTAAAGTCTTTGCTGGCTTCGCCGGCAGGCACGACTACGTGGCCTACCTGAATCCCGGCGGCTTGCAGATTTTCAGTCAAAGGGTCGAGATAGAGCAGAGCAACATTGCTGTCGGTGACGATAAAGACGCGCCGTTGTTTTAAAACGGGGGTGAATAGGTCTGCGGCGCGCGCAAGCAGACCGCGCCCAACATGAATACCGTATGAGCGCTGGCCGAGGGCGACCGTAATGTCGGCGACCGTCAAGGATCGGACGCCGTGAGCGGCGCTCCCATGTGCTGTTCAAGCGCCTCTAAAACCCGGCGGCACGTCATGGTGGGGCCGTCGATTCCGGTATCGATTGTAAGGTCAGCCTCAGCGTAGACCGGATAACGTTCATCGATGAGGGTCTGAAGTGTGGCTCTCGCATCTCCCGTATTGAGAAGCGGGCGATGGGTGCGCCCTTTTGTACGGGCGTGCAGGGTTTCCAGATCGGCGCGCAACCAGATCGAGACAGCCTTGTTTCGGATCATTTCGCGGGTTTCCGAATTCATGAAAGCGCCGCCGCCGGCGGCCAGTATGCCGGGGGCCTCACTGAGAAGACGGGCCATAACGCGCCGCTCGCCGTCGCGGAAATACTCTTCGCCGTATTTTTCAAATATCTCGGCAATCGAGCAGCCCGCCGCGTCCTCGATCTCGGCGTCCGCATCGACAAAATTGACGCCGAGGCGCTGCGCCAGCCGGCGGCCGATGCAGCTCTTGCCCGCGCCCATCAGGCCGACCAGCACAACCGAACGGTCGAGGGCGCGCGCGTCGGCCGCGCGTTCGTTGTTAGTATGTGCCGCCGCACTCATGTCGCGTTCGTACCTCTTCTGCCACTCAAACTTCAAATTCCGGGCTAAATACCCGGCCAACTCATTGGCCGAATGGACATTATCACAGCCCTTGCGTAGTGTCGTCGCGGGAGGCGGAGCGCCCCTCCGCCACTTTATAGAGACAGATTAACGGGCATTAAAGCATGGCAAAGTTTCTTATTCTCCTAGTTGTTGCTGTTATCGCCGGTGGGGTCGTTTTCCTTGCGACCTCCGATATGCCGCCGCCGACGGCCAAAATGGAGAAAGTAATCCCCAATGACCGCTTCAATTAGCGGCTGGCGGCAACGGTTTTGCGCTGCCGCCGTTCTTGCCGCCGCAGCTTTGTGGACGGTGCCTGCGCAAAGTCAGGACGCTCCGGAGCAAGCGCCAGCGCCTCCGCCTCGGCCTTTGCAATTGCTGCCGGATCAGCTGACAGAGCCTGCCGAACCACCTGATGCTGTAGCGGATATTGCCGTAGGGGTCCTGGCAGCGCCGGGCCGCGACCGGATCGGCCTCGTGGACGCGCAGAACGGCGGGTTTTTAACGACCCTTTGGCAGGGCTCGGACCTTGAGACCTTGCGCAAGATATTGCCGCAAATGCCGACACGTATGGTTTCGCCCGCCCAGCGCCGCCTTGCTGAAAATTTGTTGCTGTCGGCGGGGGTCTTGCCAACGGCGACCAACTCTTCAGAAGCCTCGGTGTGGCTTTTGGAAACCCGCATTGCCCGGCTAGCGGCAATGGGCGCGTGGGACGATGCCCTGGCGATGATCGAACTGGTGCCGCCCGCGGACGTGACCGAAACCATTCGCCGTTTGCGCGCCGACGCCTATCTCATTGTCGGCCGGACGGGCGAGGCGTGCGGCGAAACTCAAGCCGCTTTAAATCGAGCGCCCGATATTCACTGGCAGAAAATGCAGGTCTTTTGCCATCTGGAGAGCGGTCAACAGAGTGCCGCTGATCTTGGTCTTTCCCTTCTTCGTGAACAGCAAATCGACGATGCCGCCTATTTCTGGGCCGTGGATATATTGCGCGGTAATACGGCTGAACCTCCTATGTCTTTGGGAACGCCAGCGCCGTTGCTGCTTGCCATGCTGCGCGCGGCGGGTGTCCCTGCGCCCGATGCGCTGATCCGCAGCGGCGATGCGACAACCTTCGGCGTTCTGGCATCTATGCCGCAATTTGATGAAGACGCGGGCGGTACAAAGCGGCCAGCCAAAGAATTGGAAGAACTGCGCCGCGCGGCTGCCGAGGCGCATATTCTTCTCGCTGAACAGGCGGTCGCGGTCGGTACACTTGCCCCCCAACGCTTGCGCGAAATCTACCGTGATCTCAGTATTGATGAGAGCGCTGAGTCTCCACTTGAAGAGGTGAGTGCCGCCGATGTGCGTGGGCGTGTGCGGTTGTTTCAGGTTGCGCTCGCGCAAACCGTTCCGACAGCACGGGCCGAGGTGATTGCGCGCGCGTTTGATCTTGCCCGGGCCGATATGGGCGGAACGGGCCCAAGTGTATCTACTATTGGCTTGGTCTATGCGCCGCTCCTAAAAGGCATCGCGCCGTCAGCCGATATGGTGTGGTTCTCCGGAACGGCGGCGCGCGGCCTTCTTGCAGCTGGGGAATTCGAGGCGGCGCGGGAGTGGCTGGCGCTTGCGCGCAATATGTCTCGCTCCAGCCAAGAAGCGGCGAACATTGCCGACGGCCTGTGGCCTTTAGAGCGACTCCTGACCCCGGGTGCGAAGGGCCGCTTACCGGGGCGCGCCATGGACGCCTGGGCGGCAACGGTCTCCGAGGATGCGGCGGGGTTGGGACGTGAAGTGTTTCTGAATTTATTTTCCGCTTTTGGTGATCCGATTGCCATTTCCGATTGGCAACCGGTCTTGGACGCTCGGCGCGTGATGGAACGCGGACCGTCGGTTGCGCCCCACGTCTGGAATGGATTGACCCTAGCTGCCCGAGACCGGCGTGTCGGAGAAGCAGCGGCATTTGCCCTCATCGCCTTCGGAGATGAAGGTCCGGCGTTTGCCGCGCCTGAGACTCTGGCAAAGACAATAGAGACACTCATGGCGGTTGGTCGTGAACAAGACGCCCGCGCGCTTGCCGTCGAAGCGGTCTTGGCGCTGGGGTTATAGGAGCGCGCGTCTCATGACGGCGCCGCATATCGAAACATTTTTAGAAATGATGGCGGCGGAGCGCGGCGCGTCTCCGCGCACGCTTGAGGCTTATGACCGTGATCTCTCCGACGTGGTGGGGTTCCTCAAAGCGCGCTCGCGAGAGATTGACGCGGCGACGGCTGAAGATTTACGGGCATATCTAGATAAATTGCAGCGCGCAGCAATGACACCGCGCACGGCAGCGCGTCGTCTGTCCTGTTTGCGTCAGTTTTATAAATTTCTCTATGCCGAGGGTGTGCGTGCTGATGATCCGACGGCCGCGCTTGACAGTCCGCGGCTCGGGCGGCCGCTGCCGAAGTTTTTGACCGAATCTGAAGTTGAACGGTTGCTTGCGGCTGCCCGCGAATTGGAGGGGGTCAAAGGACAACGCATGACGGCGATGCTTGAGTTGCTTTATGCGACGGGTCTGCGCGTTTCGGAATTGGTGTCGCTGCCGCTCGCCGCCGTCCGCGACAAGCCGGTCATCATCGTGCGCGGCAAGGGTAACAAGGAGCGTCTGATTCCTGTGGGGCAGGCTGCGCGCGACGCGCTGGCTGATTATGTCGGCGTCCG
>CAXBLG010000013.1:0-63740 GCA_963976395.1 uncultured Rhodospirillaceae bacterium | reverse complement strand
GTTAAACTGCGACATGTATGAGATGGGTACGGACAATGTCGGATGGCGCTGGACGGCAGTTAGACGGACACCCCCTCCGCCAAATCTCGTTATGCCACTCTACATTTCAACAGATTTGCACCCGATCAGCCTTCAACTTTGAAGTCGCTGATTATGTTCTAGCTTGGACCTACGTAAACCGGGCAACCGCCTAGCCCGAAAACATAACAGTCGCCAACGGCTTCACGGCTCCAGCGTGCTCATGCACGAATACTTAGTTAATTGGCAAAGTTTTTCTTGTGTGGCCAAAGCTCTGAGCTATAGTTAGCAATATGACTAAGCATTTCCCAGACCTCTCACTGCTCTTCCATGCCCTGTCCGACCCGACCCGCAGATCAATCCTGACCCGGCTGGCTGAAAGCCCTGCGCCGGTCACAAATTTATCCGAACCCACCGGCCTACGCCTTCCCACGGTGATGCGGCACATTTCAGTGCTTGAAGAGGCGGGGCTAATCGTCACCACCAAGGATGGACGGGTCCGCACCTGCGCCATCGTGCCCGAAGCCCTGAAGCCAATTCAGTCATGGCTCGATGAACAGCAGGACATATGGGAAGCCCGGTTAGACCGGCTGGACGCATTTGCAATGAAAGCAATGAAGGAACGCCCGAAATGACATCTAAGCAGAATCCGGACGACATAACGGCTGCACGCGACCATGTGAAAGGCCGTTTCGCGACACTCACCTTCGAGCGAGATATATCCGCCCCATTGTCTGTGTTGTGGCACGCCTGGACCGCACCAGCTGCGCGGGCAGTCTGGGCGGCCCCCACGCCCTCGGTCACCGTGGAGTTTCTAGAAGCCGATACCAGGGTAGGTGGCCGCGAAATCTCGCTCTGCAAAGTGAAGGACCAACCCGACATCCGCTGTGAATGTGGCTGGCTGGAATTGCAGCTGGAGACGCGCAGTGTGAACTACGAGGTCATCTCATCCCGTGGCGTAACGCAATCGGCGGCGCTGGTAACGGCCGATTTTTCCGGCACGGACGAGCGCAGCCGGGTAGTCGTAACGGTGCAACTTTCCGCGCTGGCCGAAGATATGGAAGCCGGCTACCGACAAGGTTTCGATGCGGGATTGGACAACCTCGCCGGAGTGGCCACGCGTACAATGTTGCTGCAGCGGATGATACAGGCGCCGCGGACCGTCGTCTGGAATACCTGGATGAGCCCGGAAACGCTGCCGCAATGGTGGGGGCCGGATGGGTTTTCCTGCCGCACGAAAAGAATCGATCTGCAAACGGGCGGCGAATGGGTCTTTGATATGATCGCAGCTGATGGCACGGTGTTCCCGAACCATCACCTTTATACCGAGGTCCGGCCCGAGGAAAGGATAGCCTATACACTGCTGTGGGGCGAAAACGGACCGAAACATGCCGACGCCTGGGCCTCGTTCGAGGATCACGACGGAGCAACGAAGGTGATACTAGGCATGGTCCTCAGCACCGAGGCAGAGTTTCAGAAGGCGAAAGGAATGGGCGCTGTGGAACTGGGGCAGCAAACGCTACGCAAGCTGGATCGCCTCGTCAGATCTCTTTGAATTGCCACGATTGGCAAACGATTCGAAAGATCCTGTGAAAGACCTATAGGCAGGGGCAGTTCTTCGTTTCATTTTTCCTGGCCCGTCATTTCTTTCTTTCCCTCCTGGACCATCGCCCGCACAGTTTGCTGCGAGTCGCATCACTGACGTTTTGGGGAGGCAGGCATGACCAATTGGGCACCAACACTAGAAGGCAAGGTCGCGCTGATTACCGGCGGCGGCGCGGGAATCGGCCGCAGTATCGCGGAGGCCTATGCACATCTCGGCGCGCGGGTCGTAGTCGCGGAAATAGACCCGACGCGTGCTGACGATGTTCGGTCCGGTCTCTCGCAGATCGGCAACGAATTTCTAGTCGTAACGGCGGATGTTCAGAAGACGGGAGATGTCAAAAAGGTTATCGAGCAGATCGATAAAAAATTTGGGCGGCTGGACATCCTCGTCAATAACGTCGGCGATTTTCTTGGCTATCATTCAAAGTTTGAGCGTTTCACCGAACAGCAGTGGGACGACTTATATAACATCAATCTTCGTCACGTCTTTGTTGTGACCCAGAATAGCCTTCCGCTCATGCACCGCAGCGGCGACGGCGGCAGCATTATCAATCTCTCGTCTATCGAAGGCTTTCGCGGTATCCCGGCCTGCGCCGTTTATGCTGCATTCAAAGCCGGAATAACCGGCTTCACAAAAAGCCTCGCCCTTGAACTCGGACCTGCCGGCATCCGCGTTAATGCCATTGCCCCAGAGACAACGGAGACTCCGCAAGTGCCGGTGGCGGGCCTCATTCCGCCGGAGCATCAAGACCATATCAAACGTTGGATTCCGTTAGGACGATTCGGTACACCTCAAGACGCAGCCGGCTGCGCGGTATTTTTGGCCACCGACCTGTCAGCCTGGGTGACCGGCACCACAATCCATTTGGACGGCGGCGCGCTGGCCGCCGGCGGCTTTTACCGCGCACCAGACGGGTATTGGACCAATTTGCCGGTCGTGACCGACCGCGGCATTAAAGTACGACCTTGATGCACAGGATACTGTGAAACCAGCGCGCTTTACTTGCCTGCAACACCGCACCAAGCAATAGTACGCCTCACATTCGGACAGAAGGACAATGCCGTGGATCTGAAGAACAAAATTCAAACCACCGTGGATGGATATTTTGACGCTTTCGACAAAGGAAGCGCCGAAGCCGTTGTTGCCCTTTTTGCTGAGGATGCGACGGTGGAAGATCCGGTCGGATCAAAGGTTCGCACTGGCGCCGAGGGGCTGCTTAAATTCTACAGCGGCGCCATGTCCATGCAGTGCAAAATCACGCCGACAGGCCCGGCGCGCATTGTCGAAAACGAAGCTGCATTTCCATTTCACGGCGTTGTACAACTGCCCGACAAAGTTATGGAATTTGATTGTATCGACGTCATGACCTTTAACGACGACGGCAAAATCCTGACGATGCGGGCGTTCTGGGGTCCGGGGAATACCAGCTACACGGCGAAATAGCCGTGCGGCTCTGTTATCTCCGCCCCGGCGCGAGCATTTCCACCGGAACGGTTTGAGTCCATTCGACAATGAGTCTGCGGCGCGCAAACCGCCACTGACTGCCTGCCCGCACAAACTTATCCTGATAACGGATACCCCAGTCGAGCCGCTCCTGCTTGCCATCCCGGGGCTTTTTAAGCTGGTAGGCGACGCCGTACGTTTCGCCGTGCGCCCCCTCTTCGCCGATTTCAACCGTTTGGTTGTGAACCGTATGCATAGTGGAAGCGAACATTTTGGCGAGTATCGCAGGCACACCGAGGATTTCATCTATGCCCGTCTGGACCGCAACAGCACTTTCGATAATTGCATCTTCGGTAAAAATATCTCGAAGGACGTCCGGTTCATTCCGATCCATACCCCGCGCGTAAAGATAGACCAGACGCCGCAAGGCCCATTCATCGGCAATGGTGTCCTGAATGCTCACATCACAACCCTTCCATCGGTTTCAAATTGATACGCGCATAAATATCACCGGATGAAATCCTCTCCGGCAACTGAGTGATATGACGAGCGATATCTTGCGCCGAACACCACTCAGACATCATCAATTTAAGATGCTCACCATACGAAACATTGAAACGATAATCGCCGATGCGCTCGACCTGCTCCAGACATTGAACGGCGCGGTCCGGTTGCGATCTCAGAAACTCAAAAGATATTGTTGGAATGGGGGTCGTCAAACCCTGCAATACATTCAGCTCAAACCCTTCCACATCGATCTTGCAGAACGACGGCGTTCCATGACGCGCGATCAATGCATCCAGCGTATTGATCCTCACCGGCGCGCGGTCATCCCAGGACACGTGGCGGAACCCATCCACCTGTCCAGTCTCCCCGACCCAATCCGGTGAAAGGCTCGACAAGGTCGGATTGCGGCGACTAACCAGCATCTCACCGGAGCCAGCCTTGGCGCCGAGCGCACAGAACTCAAGCGCCACGTTTAAAGACCGGCCATAAAGCAAATGAAGAAAGCGCATAAAAAGAGGCTGCGGTTCTACAGCAACGACCCGGCACCCTAAGGACCGAAGCGCCCAAACCCGATCCCCGACATGTGCGCCGATATCAAACACAACGTCGCCGGGCTGCACAAACTGACCGTAAAGCCGGCGCATACGGCGCTGGCCTACAAGATTAAGCCGGTAAACAGCCAGTGACCGGGTAAATCCGATAGCAGCCTGAACGCCCATTACTCGCGGTCAACTATGCTGATTTGAGCCGAGGCATCGGACGTTTGAAGCGGACTTTCACCTGCTGGATACCCATTGGCGAAGAGCACATATGCAGTCACGGCGAGATAGTCTTCCGTGCTTAATCCCGCCGGATTTTCAACCGGCATGGTATCGCGGATACGCGCAAACAACTCGGCAACACTTAAACCGCGCCAGCGCGCAACAAAAGCGGGGCCCGCTAAATTCACCGCCGGGCCGTTGCCACCCAAATTTTCAAGGTGGCACCCTACCGCACAGCTACTCATATACACCTGCCGTCCCCGGTGAGCCTGTTCTTGCGTATAAACCCCCGCCAAGACGGTCTTGCCGGTAATCTCCGCAGGCGTCGCAACCCCCGATCTCACCAAATGGGACTCCACGCCAGAGCCAGGAACAGCAAAGGCGTAGAGAGTCTGACCGCTCGCCCAATATACAGAGCCGTTAAGTATCGCCGGGCCTGTTTCGCAGCTAGAGCCTGATTTGAAGGTCCACAGTAAAGCGCCGCTTGCCGAATCGAAGGCGTACATGTGTCCATCAGCATCGATGGAACAGGCAAAGACGACATCCCCCGCAACCGTGACCGGCGCTTTGATAAACGGACCCGCGCAATTGGCTCCGGTCCCCGCCAAGCTGTCACACGCATCAGCGGTACCTGACCCCCGTGCACCGGCCGGGTCGGCCACCTGCCACACCCGTTCACCGGTTGCCGCGTCAAACGCACCAACAGATCCATATGAAATAACTTCACCCGAAGACATTTTGTTTGGCTGCGGCGTGTAGCTCGGAAACTTGGCGTTGGAATCTGCAAAGTAGATTCGCGCGCCGTCCGTGGCCGTACCGAATTCCATTCCTCCCAACGGACCGGACGACCCGGACTCGCCGCGCCAAATCACCTCTCCGTTCTCAGGGTCCAGCGCCCAGAACACACCGGACTTTTGACCGGCCCCGACGAAATCGCGCCCGCCGGTCGACCAAACCATAGGAGCTGTTCCAAAATCGTGGTCGGGTCCGCCGCCACACTCACGCTTCGGTGCCCCACCAAATCCTAAACACCCGGCCGTGAAGAAATCATCGTGACTGCCGCGATGGCCCCATTTAATCGCGCCGTTGTCCGCATCAAAGGCAACAATAGAATCGTACCAAACACCGGGCGGGTGGCAGGCGGCCTGGGCTGATTGGTCGCCCTTGTTATCGTCGATACATGCCTGAACATCGGCAGGGGCGAGATATGCGTTTCCGGTTGTGATGTAGAGAGTACGGCGCTTGGCGTCATAGGCCCCCGCGCCCGACCAAATGGATGCCCCGGCAAATCCCTCAGGCAGAACATAAGTTTTCCACAATAGTGTTCCGTCATTTGCATCCAGCGCGACGGTACTGCCGCGAAAATCACAACATTTATAGTTGGGATTCATCGCTGGGAGGGCCTCTTCGGCAACTCCGGTAAGACTCAGGAACACACGACCGTCCGCAACAATGGGGGACTGCGCAACTTGTGCGAAGCGATGCTCGTCGATCGTTGTTTTCCAAAGCAGCGCACCGCTTGCCGCGTCAAGCGCGACAACAATAGGTTTGTTGCGCAAACCGAAAAACACCTTGCCGTCCACGACAGCCACGCTGCTTCGCACAGATGCACCCGGAACATCGACGGCTTCAGGGATAGAGATGTCCCACAGCACTGCGCCGGTATTTTGATTGATGCGATACAGACGGCTCGCCCCGGTCGGGATGTATAACGCCTCGCCGTCAGATACCGGCGTAGCTAGTTTGACGCCGCCCGCAAGCGGAATCGACCAGAACAGCTCTAATTTGTCGGCGGTGCCTGAATTGATCAGGTTCTCGCGCGGCACATAGCGCGTATTCTCCATATCACCGTTCAGAAACGGCCAGGTATCTGGCACGGCGCTTTCTGAAAGTGGCGGCTCAACACGAAACAAAATCACCGCCAGGAGAACGAGACCGCCTCCAAGCATCACAATAGCTACGCGACCCAATACAACCCCCCATCACCGCATTTTTAAATGCGCGATTCGTTCCCTGCGGCGTCCATTATGGACAAACATATAGGTGGAAATCGCCCGAGTCAGACTCTTTTAGGTGACAGAACCTCGCTATACTCTCATGCAAGCCTTGAATCTTGAATACATCGGCCGGGTCTGCTTGGCTTGTGGTCCGAGACTGCCCTCCGCGATGCGGAGAGCCTTAGGGGAAAGATAATGAATCGTAGCCTTTTTTGCGCCGCTTTATGTGCCGCCGTCTTAACTGCCGTTTCCGCCACGGCCCATTCCGTACCGGAAAACAGAGCGGGATGGCAGGACCAGTTTCGGCCCCTCGATGAAATTTGGCCGACACCAACAAGCCTCCGCACCGCATCAGGGGCGCCCGGCACGGATTACTGGCAACAACAGGTCGACTACAAAATGTCGATCTCCTTAGACGATGCAACCCAGCGGCTAAGCGGACAGGCTGCGATCACCTACACCAATAATTCTCCCGACACCCTGCGTTATCTCTGGCTCAACCTCGACCAGAATCAACTCGCACCTGATTCCGATTATATTACCACCCTAACCTCCGGTACCGATGGACGAATGTCCTACGACGGGCTTCGCGCGCAAAAAATTCTCGACGATACAGACATGGGCTTGCAAGTCACCGAGGTCACAGATTCCTCCGGCGCCGTCCTTCCGCACACGTTCTCGAAAACTCTGATGCGCGTAGACCTGCCCGCGCCCTTGCCCCCCGGCGGCACTTTTGCGTTCAACGTCACCTGGAATGTGCATCTGGCCGACGGCAAAAAAATCACCGTACGCGGCGGCTACGAATATTTCGAGGATGACGACAACTACATCTACGGCGTTGCTCAGTTTTACCCGCGTCTGGCCGCCTACTCAGATACCGACGGCTGGCACATTCAAACCTTCAACGGCAGCACTGAATTTACGCTAGAATTTGGTGATTTCGATGTGGAAATCACAGTACCGTCCGACCATATCGTTGCCGCAACCGGGCTGTTGCAAAATCCGGATGATGTTCTAACGACACAACAAAAATCACGTCTTGAACAAGCCCGCACTGCAAAGAAGCCCGTTTTAATTGTCACCGAGGCCGAGGCTACAAAAAGCGAAAGCAGCCGCGCGCGAGGCACCAAAACTTGGCGATTTGCCGCCGAAAATGTCCGCGACTTCGCCTTTGCCTCCAGCCGCAAGTTCATCTGGGATGCGCAAGGCTACCGCGAGCCTGAGACCGGCGATTTGATCATGGCGATGTCCTTCTACTCGAAGGAAGGCAATCCATTGTGGGCGCAATACTCAACACCGGCGCTCATTCACGCCATGGACGTCTACGGCAAATTCGCCTTTCCGTATCCGTATCCCGTCATCCAGTCTGTAAACGGCCCGGTCGGCGGCGGTATGGAATATCCAATGATCGCCTTCAACGGCCCGCGCCCGGAGAAAGATGAAAAGACCGGCAAGGTTACGTATTCACGCAGCACCAAGTCTTTTTTGATAGGCGTTGTGATTCATGAAGCCGGTCACATCTGGTTTCCGATGATCGTAAATTCCGACGAGCGGCAATGGACCTGGCTTGATGAAGGCCTGAATTCATTTCTCGACAATCAAGCTCAGTATCTATGGGAGGAAAAATATCCCAACCTCGACGAGGTCAATCGTATCACCGACTATATGAAATCGCCCAACACACAAGCCATCATGACCAATGGCGCATCCCTCGTGAACCGGGGCGCTAATGCCTACGCCAAACCGGCAGCCGCGCTCACTATTTTGCGCGAGACCATTTTAGGTCGAGACCTTTTCGATTTTGCGTTTAAAGAGTATGCCCGCCGCTGGAAATTCAAGCGCGCGACACCTTATGATTTTTTCCGCACTATGGAGGACGCCTCAGGCGTGGACCTCGATTGGTTCTGGCGCGGCTGGTTTTACGGCAGCGATTACGTGGACATCAGCCTCGACAACATCACCGCGTACACTATTGATACTAAAAATCCTGAAGTAGAGAAAAAGTTTGAGCGTAGAAAATCGGAAGAGATCCCGGACTCTCTAACCAAGCGCCGCAATAAAGACATAGAGAAATTTATAGAAAATAATGCGGGCCTAGAAGATTTTTACAATGACCATGACGAATTCACCGTCAGCAATGCTGATCGTAATAAATATAATGCTCTGCTGAAAAAATTAGAGGACTGGCAGAAAGACCTGCTTGAGGACGACTCCAATTTGTATCTATTGGAGTTCAGCAACAAAGGCGGCGTTGTCATGCCGGTGATTTTAGAAATCACCTATAAAGGCGGCGGCACCGAGGAATTACGTATCCCGGCCGAGGTCTGGCGCCATAACCCAAAGTCCTTTGCCAAGATGCTGGTCCGCGACAAGGAGATCGTCTCGGTCGAGGTTGACCCCCACCGCGAGACCGCAGACACCGAGCGCGCCGACAACTACTGGCCGCGGCGGATAGAGGATAAGCGCCTCGAATTATACGAATACGATCGCCAGCGCCGGAACCTCATGAAAGATATGGACGTTCCCCTGGGGGGCAAAAATGAGGAAGAAGACGAGGAGTAGGCCGCGACTCAACCCCGAATGACCGCAATTCAGCGGATGATAAACCGAGGCCTTGCCTTTATTTCACTTATTATATCTTTCCACATTAGCCCTTAATTGCTGCGGTCGGCGGACGGCCGCCCAGCCCCAAGTGAACTGGCGAAACAAGTGGACGTGCGGCGTCAAGAGCTCAGAATATTTTTTGGAGCCACGCCGCCATATCATCAACGACTCGGCTTTCGTAACCGTCGAATGAATTGGTTGCACCGTCGGGACCGCCATAAAAAATATAAGCGGCCTCAGAACCTGCGGCTTCGGTGAAATCTATAAGGTATGCACCCTGCATGAATGGATCGCGCGAACCGCCCAGTGCAAGCACAGGAATATCCAGTGTAGCCACCAACGGCTTATGTATAGCTTTAGAATTTGGACCCCAATAACTCAGAAACGCATCTGCATAATAATATGTGAAGCCTGCGCCCGGGATCGACAAATACATGGGCTGACGAGGGTCTTCATCGTAGGCCGCTTGCGGAAACGCAACATTGATTAGATGAGTCCCACCGTTGCCGTCGCGCACAGCCTCTTGCGCTTCCAAGACCGCGCGCGCGTAACGATCCTCGCCCATAGCGAGGCGCGCATAATCGGGTAAGTTCCGAGACGGCGCGAGATAGACCGCACCCTTGATGCGATCGTCTTTGGTTTGATTGAGATAATAACTAAACCACAATCCGCCGACGGAGTGCCCGGCAGCGACAAGCGGTCCGTACCCCCCCTTCTCCATAAAATCCACCCACGGCGCGATATCCGCCGTCACGTCTTCTAACTTTCCTGCAACGACGCCGCGAAACCCGGATGACCGTGTTTGAAAAGCTAGCGTCGTATATCCCTGTTGTGCAAGACGGCGGCCAAGCCAATGGGAAGCGGAGCGCATAATGTCACTGGTCCAACCATGTGCTAGCAAAAATGCAGGTTTATTTTTTGCACGAGCCACATTCGCCGGCGCATAAAGAACGCCTGTCAGGGCCGCTCCGTCGCGTGTCGTAACGTCCACCAATCGTGTCGTGATTTGTGCAACGGGGGTGATTCCCAAACCAGCAAGCCAACCTACCGTGTCGTCGATCAGCACATCGCGCACACCGGCAAAGCCATGCCCGGTGCGGGGGTAGTATTTTATCTCGGGTTTTGGTGCACGGGCGGAAGCGCCTCCCAGCTGCTCCAAACGGCCTTTCGGCACCGTTGCATCTTGCGCGCCGGACGCCAGAAACAATGGACGGTTAATGCCCGCCATATACGCGGTCAGTGATGTTTTCGCCTGCGGTCCGTACCAATCGAGAAAACTAATCGGGGTAAAAATTAAACCACCGCCAAGATCAACAAAATCGCCGCGCTCACCCTCATCGATTGCCCGCAACGCCTTATCAACCGCGTCACGATATTTGGCTTCGCCGACTTCGGCACGCCGGGCTTCGGCAAGATCTCGACTGGGCGCATAAAAGACAACGGCTTTCACCCGGCTGTCGCCGGTCTCTGCCAGATAGCGCGCAGCAAGCAACGTTCCCAATCCATGACCGGAGAGAACAACACCGGAAAAGCCGCGTGCGGTGAGCATGTCAACCGCGCCCCGCACATCTGCGACGGCATCACCAAACCGACTAAAGGCATAAGACTGAACGTAACGCGGTTCTAAACTCAAGTTCACAAAACCACGTGCCGCCATGCCTTCCGCGACAAAACGCGCGGCGTCGGCAGCGCGCACAGAACTCACACCCGGACCATCGGGGAGATGGAGGATCGCCGGGCCGCCGCTATGAGGGCCTCCGGCCGGATAGGTGAACACGGCCGGCAACTGCAAACCGTCGGAAGTGGCAATGTTTACGATTTCTTGTGTTAGGGCACGAGATTGCTGCGCGTAGGCGCTATAGTCGGCCGGCACGAGAACCAAGGCGACCAAGACCAGCAGAAATACTTTCACGGACCGAGTCATTGTCGCTGATGCCATCCCTGCGCACCGTACCATTTTTGCGGACTGGAAAATCAAAAGGAAGCGCCTTGCCAGCAACCTCCCAGTCATGATCACTCCGGGTTGATAAGCGCGGCGCCAACACTAGCGACACGTATACCGAAGCGCAAACGTCGGTGCAGGTGAATTTGTTGCTATACTAAGGCAAAAATATGGTGGGGCGAGTTCAGTAAGATGCCGGAAAATGGCGCGCAACGCGGCCGTCCGTTAGCAAGTCCCGGGCTTGTCTGGGCCCCCGGCCGTGTGCCCATGTCGTCACGGTTCAGCGATATCTATTACAGCCGTGACGGCGGTTTAGAGGAGGCGCGCCATGTGTTCCTTGGTGGCTGCGGCCTCCCCGGCACTTGGCGTAACGACGAGTCCTTCACCGTCTGCGAGTTGGGCTTCGGCACCGGCCTGAATTTTCTGGCCACCTGGGAGGCTTGGCGGCGCGCACGGTTCAAAAATGCCCGTTTGCATTACATCGCCGTTGAAGGATTTCCCCTTCTGCAAAGTGAACTCAGCGAGGCGCTGCTGGAGTGGCCGCAATTGCGCGCGGCCGTACGCGGGCTAATGCGTGTCTATCCGCAGCCGCAGCGAGGATTTCACCGCGTGTTCCCAAAGATCCGCGGCGACGACGACTCCAGCGGCGTGACTCTCACTTTGCTGTTCGGCAACGCTCACGAAATGCTGAGTCAATTAGAGGCCCGCATTGATGCCTGGTTTCTGGACGGATTTTCCCCCGACAAAAACCCCGATATGTGGAGCGCGGAAGTGTTCACCCAACTCGCGCGCCTGTCGCACACTCTTAATGGAGGTACGCGTCTCGCAACGTACAGCGCCGCGAACAGCGTCCGTGAAGGTCTGGCAACCGCAGGGTTTGAGTCCGTGAAAACCCCCGGGTTTGGCCATAAGCGCGAAATGATCCGCGCGCACTTTCGCGGCGGCGCCAAGACCGAGCCGCTGTTGCAACCCTGGTTCGCGCGGCCGCCGAGCGCGCATGGTACGCGCGGCCACGCCGCAATTATCGGCGCGGGCATTGCGGGCACGAGTACAGCCCTTGCCCTTAACCGCCGGGGCTGGCGGACAACACTCATCGACCGGCGCGAGGTGATTGCCGCAGAAACATCCGGTAATCCCATGGGCATTCTCGTGCCGCGCTTGACCGCAGCGGCGAACGCGCACGACGGGCGCTTCTATGCCGCCGCGTGGCGGTTCGTGCTCGATATGCTGGAGGACATTTCAGAGTCCAGCTCAACGATGCTGCGCGATCGATGCGGAGCATTGCAGCTTGCAACCGATGACACTGAAACCGCGCGACAAAAGAGTATTATGGATGCGGCGATGTTGCCCGAGCCGCTGCTGTTTCAGGTTAATTCAAAGGAAGTCTCGGACATCGCCGGATGCGCGCTGCCGTACGGCGGGTTGTATTTTCCGCAAGGCGGGTGGCTGCGTCCGCGCGCAGTGTGCGCCGCGCTGGCGCAGAAATCGAACACGCTGCTCGGTGTTGATGCGGTCTCACTGACTCACAGCGGCGGCTTGTGGCAAGTCGCGGACGGTGCAGGACGCGTTCAAACACAGGCCGATGTTGTGATTCTCGCCAATGGCCTGGGCTCCGGAGCAGTCCCACATACCGCATGGCTACCGCTGGTCGCGCGGCGCGGTCAGATCAGCATGACGCCGCCCACAGAAATGAGCGCGTCCTTGCGCGCCGTGTTGTCGTTCGGTCCCTACATCACTCCGCCCTATCACGGTGCGCATTGCGTTGGCGCGACCTTCGATGCCGCGGATGCCACGCAAACGTTCGGTGATATCACCGCGAACGATGCGGATGATGTTCGCAATATCGCCGCTATCAACGCGGTTTTACCGAACATGCTCGAAGAACAACGCACCGTTGCGCCGCATCATCGCGCTGCGATTCGTTGCACGTCGCCCGATCACCTGCCCATAGCCGGACCGGTGCCGGATCAGGGCGCGTATTTGCGCGACTTCGCCGAGATGCGCCATGGCCATCCGTGGGCCAAATATCCGGAAGCCGCGTACCAAGCCGGACTTTATGTGCTGACCGCGCTGGGCTCGCGCGGACTGACCGCCGCGCCAATGGCCGGGGAGATTCTGGCCGCGCACATCACCGGCGAACCGTGGCCCTTAGAGCGCGATTTAATGACTGCCCTGCACCCTGGACGCTTCCTGATGCGTGATTTAAAGCGCCGGGAGGTCTGATTTGCGCGGATTTGTGCGGGTATTAAGCGCATTCAGCCGCACTTAACCGTGCGCGTTGTGCGTACACAACGCGGTTTTGCGCTTACCAAACGGGGTTTTGTGCGCACAAACGCGCATTTTGTCGTGATGAGAAGTGATTTTGCGGGGAACTGAGGACAGGATCGAATTTAGGGTCCATCTCTGCGCGGACGGGCGATTAGTGATGGTCGAAAAGCTCGACCCTGACCTCAGTTTCTCGCTGGAGTGCTCGGCACTTAGACGTCGCTCGTGAGCCGCCTATGATTGAAGGTGTGGCTCAAAGTGCCATTAGCAAAACCGATGTACGTGTTTTGGGCGGCAAATGCCAGTGTCTGTTCAAGAAGGTTTTTGGAAAATTTTTCCCCGCAGAGAGATGCGGGCGTCGTGCAACCTTATTTCCGGCGCGTCTTTATCCTCGGAGAGGAAGGGTCTTCTCCCGTCCGGCGGGGCCGCGGCCCTTCGGCGAACGCACCCTGCACGGGCGGGAGAAGACGAAGACCAAAACCATCACTGGGGTAGGTACTGACTCGTGGGCGTGAGGTTAAGGCCGTATCACAAGGTCTTCCTGAACACGGTCTCGGGGTTGGCATATGCCTATAAGTTGCTGCACTCCATTTTGTTATGTGGGAAATTTTCCCACGAACACAAAGACTTTATGACGGCATGACAGGGCTGTCAACAAAAATGTGGGAATTATTCCCACATATGTTTATAATGAGATATCAAGCCGAACGCACCCAAAGACCGGTTCGTTGAAATTCATTACGTAAAGACCGCCCGCCCCGATGACCGAGACCCCCTCCTCCAGCACACCCAGCGGCACTCCGGCCAAATCGCTGATGGCTGCCGTCAAAAGATTGCTGCGGCCGCTTGTGCGATTGTTGATCGCTAAAGGCGTCGGCCTGCCTGCGATCACTGAAGTTATGAAAGAGGTTTATGTGGATGTGGCGGCCCACGAATTTCCGGTCAGCGGCAAGCGGCAAACGGATTCGCGCATCAGTCTTCTCACCGGCGTTCACCGCAAAGACGTAAAACGCTTACGCGAATCGACGGAGGCTGGTTCCGACGACACCGGCATTGCCGCGCCGCGCTCGGTCGGACTTGGCGCGCAGGTCGTGGCGCGCTGGGTGGGATCGCCCGAGACAACCGATGATGAGGGCCAACCCCTCGCGTTACCCCGCACAGCCGACAAACCCGGCGCGCCGTCGTTCGACGCGCTGGTTGAGAGCGTTTCCAAAGACGTGCGCCCGCGCGCGGTGCTGGACGAATGGCTGCGCCTTGGAGTCGCAAAACTTGATGACAAGGGCCGCATTCATTTGCACCAGGCGGCCTTCGTGCCCGAGAAGGGCTTTGACGAAAAAGCCTTCTATCTGGGGCGCAATATTCACGACCACATGGCTGCCGCCGCCCACAACCTGCTCGGCGAAGTCAACCCGACTCTGGAACGGAGCGTTCATTATAGTGATTTGACGCCGGAGTCCGTCGCCCTGCTTAACGATGCCGCCGCGCGCGAGGGAATGCGCGCCCTGCTGACCCTCAACCGTCTGGCCCTGGACCTCGTCGCCCAGGACAAAGACAAGGCCGGGGCAACACGGCGCGCCAATTTCGGCTTGTACTTTCACCAAGGCCTGAGCATTTTCAACAACTTAAACCAAGGCGATGGTGTGACATCGGAAGATACGGGAGAATAGGCGCGAGAACTCGATACGCGGTGTTAACGTATTTAAGGCCACAAAATAGTCACCAATAAGGAATTAAGTTCGGGGCGATGATTAGGGGTTCAGGTTCACGGCAGAACGGAGGCACGCTGCGCAGCATCGCGGCGCTGGCCCTGTTGTGCGTGCTGGCAGCCTGCACGACCTCCCCGCGCCAAACCGCTTTTGATCCGCGCAATGGTGACGGTCTTGGCGGCACCGGCATTACCCATGCGAAGAACGACGACAAGACCGGCGGCAAGAACGGCGACGGCATCGGCGGCACCGGTGTGGTCGGCACCATCTCGGGCTTCGGCTCGATCATCGTCAATGGTTTGAAATTAGAGTTCGACCCGCGCACTGCGGTTGAAACCGACGGCAAACCGACGACCCTTGAAGCGCTGAAAGTCGGCCAAGTGATTCGCGCCGTGGCCGGCCGCAAAGACGGCGAGTTGTACTTGGATGCCATCGACATCCAGCACGCCGTGACCGGACCGGTGAGCGCGGTGGATCATGACGGACAGACCCTGATGGTGCTGGGCCAGAAGGTGCGATTGAACCTGGGCGGCGATGGCGCAGCCATCAGCGCGTTCAACGACCTTGCAGTGGGCGATATTGTCAGCGTGTCGGGATTACGCTGGGCCGACGGCACCATCATCGCAACGCGGGTGGACGAGCAATCCAAAGACGAGCGTCTGATGGTGCGCGGCACCGCCGCCGTCGTGACGGCTGATGCCGTGCACGTGGGCGGCCTGACCATTCCACTGGACGGCACGGTTGTGAGTGCGCCCAAAGCAGGTGCGCAGGTGTTCGCCTCGGGCCGCATGATCAACAACCAATTTGTACCCGACGTGGTGTTGGGCGAAGCGCCCTTGCCGTTCGACGACAAGGTGAGCGACGTCTCGCTAGAAGCCTATGCGCCGAAGGCTGCGCGCGACGGCGGGCCGGTGTCCATTCACGGCGTTGCCGTGGACAACGCGGCGCTGCCGAGCGGAACAGAGATCAACGACCGCATTGTTATTACCGGACGCATTGCCGCGCCGGACAAGATCATCGCGACCGGCATTGAGAAGGTGCGCACGGTGGTAACCATTCATGCGGTACGCGGCGCGATGCGGCCCTCGGCTGTACGCCCCGATGTGCCCGCGCGCCGGGCCGAGCGCGTGGCCCCGCCCGAGCGCCCGCCGGTAGACCGGCCGCAATCGCTTCGGCCGGAGATTCCCAAGCCGCCCGAGAAACCGCCGGAAAAACCCCAGCGGCCGGAAATTGAAAAGCCCCAGAGCGTACTGCCGCCGATGGCGTAGCTGCGGCGCTTTGCCGCACGCGAATGGGTTAACAGGTCAATATCAGTGCCAAGTGAGAGTGTGCTTGAGGAAGCATCAGCCCCCCCGTGTTACTATGACGGGGGTATAGTTATCTCCGAGACAAAATAAAAAAAGATTTTTTTGAAGAAAAGCCGTCTGTCTTAGTGGGTATATGCTGGTGGTGTAGACAAACGTCGCGGAGACGATGTATTTCGAGAAATTAACATTGGACTACTTGTAAGCTGTACAACTTCGATAAGCTTTTAGTGAAGCGTCACTGATATAATCCATATGACCAAACCTAGATGAAGATAATACCGCTTCGTCCATAAGGTTTTTTGCATAGCACTTGCAATAGCCCTCAATGTCGGTGATTGGTCTGAGTTTGTTTCGCTGCCGACAACTATCGTATTCAAAATTGAATAAACTATTCTCGTTGATGCAGTGGCGACGAGGGGTAAGCTGTTCCATAGCTTCGGATATCATCTGGCCATCGCCCAGTATGATCGAGCCATTCAAAACCCCACGCGATGCCACCTCCGCTAAACAAGAACAATGGTAGTACTTTGGTAGCAAGTAACTCTCTTCACAGTCACTAACCATCTCATCAATGCTGGCTCGGAATTTGTCATTCCTTATTTGGGTGTGATCGAACTCGTAAGTTGTTTTCTTAGGGCTCTGGGCTATCGGATTGTTACGTCTAATTTCTGCAATTTTTCCCCTCCTTTCGATAACTTGCCTAGTGGCCGAGGTCCGCCGATCTTCTTTTTCCAATTTCAAAAATTCAGGAATCGATACAGCCAACTGATTTGTAATTTCATTCAATCTTTGCTGCGCGAGCTCCGGATCGGTTGAGCAACGGTGCTCAATTCCCACACGTTCTTGTTGCCTCGAAGCAAAACCGTAGGCGTTTCTAGCAGCGTACCCAGCTGATAGGAGCTCAGCATTTCTTCGAACTTCATCCCGAACACTATCTGGCGCAAGAATTTCCAGCCAAAAATCTTCGTCGAAGTACCTTCCGCGGGTTCCGCCTAGCGGATGTGCAAGGGATGGAATTACCTTATCGCCGCGCACGAACTGGCATGAATATGCAGAGCCGAAAGTAGATCCGTAATCGGCAGCGAGATCTATTACACGGGAGAGAGCTTCCTGTACCGGAGTAGCGGCCGGTGGTTCGTTGACTCCGGCAAACGCGTTATTTGGGGGTGGCGCCTGTTCTATACTATGCTGGGCTGTTTGCGTAGAATCGCTTTCTTGTGCTTGCAGCAACTCAGCGTTCTCCAACCCTCGGCTTATCGCCTCTATTAAAATCTGGGTTACGTTCCCTTTGGGATCCATACCTTGGTCGAGTTCAAATGAGAGAATTGCACCTCGCGTCTCTGAGCCGAAAACACCGTTTGCCTCACCAGCAGTGTAACCAAGTGAATTTAAGCGTTCCTGCACAAGACGAACCGCATTCGGATTGTCATTCATCACTTGAGTATCTTGCTGCTGCGCCAGGCCCTTCTCGATAACTGTTTCCAACCCTTTCTTGAGGAGACTCTCAAAGGGATTGCTTTGGGCTAGAGAAACATTCTCTGGGACAATGACGACTGCTAAAATAAATGTGAGCTTTTGTATTATGGAAGTCATTTGTCATACCTACTTGCGCGGATTCTAATACCGTCCCTTACTGCTCCTTGAATTCATTATCCCGGCAAAGCAGAAATGAACTCGTCACGTAATTCAAGGCGTCTACTGTTAGGAACGCACTCTGTAAAGGCAACAGGCAAACCCTTCGTAAGATCGCTAAGCGAATTGATCCATTTCTGAATCAGCTCATTCTTGCTCGTGCCCGTATACTGTGAACCGTCGCGACTTGAGTCCCAGGATGCGGCACCTAGATTGTGTACCTTGACGCTAGGCCCATTTATAAGCTGATAAAATTTACTGATCCCACTCTTACTTAGGGCAACTTGAAGTTCACTATATCCAAGGGGAAACATCGGCGCGATTCGAGTATTGTTCGCCGCTTTCCAACGCCCATAGTCCAAAGCAAACTGATAGTGTACACGAACTGCTTGCTCCCAGTTTTTGCAAGCGTTCTCTGAATTAATCGTTACGGTAGCACTGAAATCAAAAGGCTCATCGGCGGGCGGATCAGCTTGCTGAGTATTTGTGGTGTTTGATGATTGCGTGACCTGAGGAGCTGTAGTTACTGCAGTCTGAGTCGGGTTTGGCGCTGCGGTCGTTTCTGTTGCTGCGGATGCGTTGGTGTTTGCCAAGGCTCTGCTGGTTGCTTCTATGACGTTTTGGGTCACGTTTCCCTTGGGGTCCATGCCCTGGTCGATTTCAAAAGATAGGATCGCGCCTCGCGTCTCTGAGCCGAACACACCGTTTTCCTGACCAGCGGAATAACCAAGAGAATTCAACCGTTGCTGTACGAGACGAACCGCATTCGGATTGTTATTCATCATTTGAGTATTTTGCTGCTGTTGCTGCTGCTCGAGACCCTTCTCGATAACTGTTTCCAACCCCTTCTTGAGGAGGCTCTCAAAAGGGTTGCCTTGAGCCAGAGAAATATTCGGACAAGCAGCGAGAGCTGTTAACACCAATGCTAAGGTCGCGGATCGAGACATGATCTGTTTCCCCCTTTGATTACCCACCTCACACATCTTAGCCAGTTTCAAAATGCAACTCCAGAACACAGGCGCTAAAAATTTTCCCTTATCAGCGCGTGCCGTCACTCTGTCTCTCCAACCTTATTGGCCTCCTTTCCAATAAGCCTGATTTTCTCGACACTTACGTGTCTCCGCTCTGTCTTCCCCCGGTCCAGAAACTCCCCATTCTCAAACTTATCCTCTGAGCTGAGGTGATAGTTGAACAGCACGCGCATGACGTTATCGCCGTCGCAACAAGCAAGATTTGCCCCAAGTCACGACCCTATGCAGAGGAGAGTGCCGAATAGGAATATGCCGCAAGCTTTTGCTGGCGCGGGCGCATTTCGGTCAACTGCAAATGACCTCACGCTTTTTCTCGATGCGTGCTTAAGCCACAAAAAGACACATCTTTCAGCGGCCTTTACCGCGATGCTCAATGTGCGGCAAACCACCGACATTCCCAGCACGGTAGCCGCATGCGGTTGGTTTGTTTCCTCTAATGACGGCCGTGAAATCGTATAGAAAGATGGCGCGACGCCGGGATATACGTCCTTTCTAAGCTACGACCCTCACGCTCGTGCCGGTGTAGTTCTAATTGCAAACTCACGAGTCGACTTAACCCTGCTTGGGTTGCACATTCTAAATCCGGCATATAAATATCCGCCGACTTAACGGTAAGTGGTCCCGAGCAGCTAGGCAGAACCGGCTGCCCATAAAAGCGTCAAGCTCCTCGTTATCTCCACGAAGCTTCCAGGAAAGATCATCGCGACCGGCATAGAGAAGGTGCGCACGGTGGTGACCATTCATGCGGTACGCGGCGCTTTGCCGCACGCGAATGGGTTAACAGGTCAATATCAGTGCCAAGTGAGAGTGTGCTTGAGGAAGCATCAGCTTCCCGTGTTACCGACATGGGGTTAGTTATCTCCAGTAGAAAATAAAAAGCACCGTGGTTCTGCATCAACCCCAGGGCCACGACTCCTTGTGGCCTATCAATTGGTCGATAGCGAATATCTGCATTTTGTATAAGGTGAACTAAGGGTTATAGGTAATTGCGGCCAGTTTTTCTTGCTCTCCGAGAGCTGTGTTGGCGCCATGCGAGGGGTTACCCAAAGAAATGTCGCGATTAGCATTCATCTCGATTGGTTTACTATCGTTGACCGCTTCTGTTCTATGGGGAGGTGACGCTTTTGCCCATGCCGTCGCCCAAGGGGACAAGGGCTATATTCAAGAGATTTACGGCGTTCATCTAATCCCGTTTGCCTATCTGGGGGCTAAGCACATGGCCACGGGTTACGATCACATCCTATTTTTGTTCGGCGTGATATTCTTTTTGTACCGACTCAAAGACGTGGCCATTTACGTGACGATCTTTGCTGTCGGCCATTCTTCAACAATGCTGCTGGGTGTGTACCTCAACACTGGCGTAAACAGCTACATCATCGATGCCATCATCGGCTTATCCGTAGTCTACAAGGCTTTGGACAATTTGGGGGCGTACAAGGTCTGGTTTGGCTTTCAGCCTGACACACGTCTTGCGACCCTGATCTTTGGGTTTTTTCACGGCTTCGGATTGGCCACAAAGATCATCGAATATGATATTGCTCAAGATGGACTTTGGCCTAATCTTATTGCCTTCAATGTTGGGGTGGAACTCGGGCAGCTTGCAGCCCTAACCGTGATCCTTATCGCCATGAGCTATTGGCGGCGGACCAAGAGTTTCTTCCGCCACGCCTACAATGCAAATGTTGCCGTCATGGCTGCGGGTTTCCTACTCATTGGATACCAAGTCACCGGTTATATAATTGGTGAATAGAAACAGTGGAGCAACTCAATGTTTAATGCGCAGCAACCTAGTCACGAGGAACTTCCTACATCGGCAGAGCTTTTGCGCTCGACACTGATTGCCGCCGTTGCTGCGGTCGTAATTCTGGTTTCCATCGTCCTGCCAGCCGAATACGCCATTGACCCAACTGGTCTCGGGCGGGCGATCGGCTTGACCGAAATGGGTGAAATCAAACAGCAGCTCGAAGAGGAAGCGGACGACCATTCAAGTCTTATCGAGGGCTTAGAGGGAGAGGCACTCGATATACTTGCCGGGTTTGTCCAGTTGTTTGTTGGATCAGCGCACGCGCAAGACATCAATTCGGCGGAAATGACGCTTATTTTGGCCAACGGCGAGTCGGCAGAAATTAAAATTGATTTGAGTAAGGGACAGGAAGCTACCTACACATGGAGCGCTTCGGACAAAGTTAATTTTGAGCTACATGTCGACAAAGAGGAAGGCGGATTCATCAGTTACAAGAAAGGCCGTGGCGTTGATTCTGATAACGGCGCATTTGTGGCCGCCATTGATGGGTACCACGGGTGGTTTTGGCGCAACCGTAGCGGCAGTGATGTCACAATAACGGTCAAGACCGAAGGGCCGTTCACTGAGCTCAAACGTATGAAGTGAATAGGTCGTATGAGATGGCGGCCTAAATCATTACCTAGGGAGCAAACACAAACCCGAGGGGACGTATTTGCTGGCTGTAGGGCTTGCCCTCGTTCCAAAGCCCCAAGCCACGGGCGGATGCTTTTCTTAAAATGGGACTCCCATTTTTATGGATTTTGGATAGGCAATATCGTTTTGCCGAAATCACATAGCACAACAGCGGCTTAAGTGATGTTCCTTTGCCGTAATTGATATATTCAAAATAGTCGGCGAAGTGATTACGAGCAGGCTCAATCTCGCCAAAGTTACTCGCGCCCCGCCAACAGCTGAGCGTTCAATTCGGCCACCGGAAATACTTCACCGGCTTTTACAATTGTGTGGATATCCGCGACACTTTCGATATTGACGAGCGGGTTCGTATTCAAAGCGATAATGTCGGCTTGTTTACCGATTTCAATTGAACCGAACCGGTTCTCCCACCCCAAAATTTTAGCCGCGTTCGTGGTTGCCGTGCGCAAAGCGTCCAGCGGTGTCATTCCCCCATTTACAAAAGTCTTCAGTTCTTGATGAAGGGATACACCCGGAGCGTAGGGGAATATATCGAGCGAAAAGTCAGATCCCGCACCAACTATGCCGCCCATTTCGACAAATTTTGCCACAATGCGCGCCTGCACGTTAATGCTCTCGCCCCACATCTTGGGATCGTATTGTGCAAAATCGAATCCGCCCGTGTGTCCTTCAACACCGTGGGACACAGGCGCGGTCAAAGCCTCGTAAACTTCCGGCTGGTAATACCGAAAGAAGTCCGCGTTCTCACGCGCCAATTTGTCTCTATCAACAAATATATTCTGGACCGCCAATGTTGGTATTAGAGGCGTTTTGTTCTCAACCAAAACCTCAAGGGTTTTTAAAACTTTATCTTCATCCGCTTCGGTCCATAGCCGAAACCGTCGATAGTAGCCAATGTCCGTCATGGAGATGCTGGTATCGTAATCAAGCGCGTCTTGCACGAGGGCAACTGTATGCTCGAGGCTATCCACACCGAGGCGAGATGCTTCGGCGGCGCCGAGCATGGCAAAGTGCCCCCATACTTTGCGCCCATGGCTATGAGCTTCGTCAATAACCGCCTTCACCACTTCCTTATCACCGTAGTTATAGAACTTTATCCATTCGGCGCCTCGGTAGGCGTAGTCGCTTACGAGCTCTCGCGCTTCGTCGGCGTTATTTACAATTTGTGTGCGTACCACTCTTGGAAATCCGGGCGCTTCCTCAATCATTCCCGACGCGCTCACAATGAGGTTCGGGCCATCCATTTCTCCACTGTCGATGGCCATTTTGTCTTTTAGCGATTCAAACATTGCTACGGGACGACGTACTCCACCCTCCCTATCCAACACCCGGGCCGTTGTAACGCCGCTTTTGAGGAGCAACCGGTATAAGTGCTCCCGATCGATTTCCACATCCTGAAGGGTTTTTTGTGTATGAACATGTAAATCGATCAGTCCTGGAATCAGGTACTTGCCGGAAACGTCGATGCGCTGCGCGTTTTCAGGAATCCGCTGCTCATTGTAGGGGAAATCAAAAAAGAGACCGGTAATCTTGTCGGCCTCTATTACAACGCCAATATCCTCATAAATTTCTCCGCGCACCACATCAACAAGATGTCCGCCCGTTAAATATATGGGACGTTCTTGCGCGTTAGAGATTGGGGCAAAAAATATCAATACAGCCACAGCCACTAAAAACGTCTTCATGTTGGATCCCCTCATTTAGATATTCCTCTCCGCACAATCGTATCACAGTTATTTGAGGAATTCAGACATTGAAAGATGCGAGACATTCCGACATATCGGCGTGCCTACCGGATTTGAAGCCGTGTCTGGCTCAGGCCATGCTGAGATGTTTGGCGAGTTTACGGCGCGTCTGACAATCGAACTTCACCGCGCCGTATCCCATACCGGCGTCGCGCAACCGATCGCTGGTGTTTAATCCGAAATCATCACGACGAAGTCTCGTGATTATTCGGATTTGCTGAAAGGCGGGGCGGGGCGACCGTTTCAAACGCTTCGCCGGCACGGTCTCGATGCCGATATTGGAGCGTGATCATTCCCGCCTTCATAGGCCTGAGCGCGAATCCAACAACGAGCGCAATAAAGATGGGCCAGATGACGGCATGCACCCATACCGGAGGCTGAAAATATATTTCGACGCCTAGCGAACCACCAGCCGACAGCATGCAAAGCGGCAGAATGATGAGTGAGGCCGGTCCGTCCTCGGTGGCGAAATTGGCATAGCTGAGTCCGCATACGCTGCACGCAGGAGCCACCTGGAGGTATCCGATAAAAAGCGACGCCTCGCCGCAACGCGGCCAGCGTCCTCGAATCGCTCCCTTGATGAGAGATGGCCTCGACATGGGCTGGATGGTCACTGCAGCGACCCTGAAGACAGAATGGCGTTTATTTTCCAACGCGTAGTCGAATCTACGTCTTCGCCGCCAAGCCCCTCTATACCAGCCATACTCAAACGATCTGTGCGTTCATTCATAATTTTCTCTGAAAGCGTGTACGTTTCACATACGCAACACCGACTAAAATCTGGGCGTAATGCGTGGAGACTCCCTAGGTGGCGGTGACCGTCTCGTCGCGGAGATGTTGATCCCGAGACTTGAACTGTTAAGCGCGCACGTTTGCGGCGACGTCTTTGAGCCGGACTCCGCGGCCCATGCCCGTTGATGGCGTTAAATCGCCAATCATTTCGACACCTGCACGATCGAGCGCTTCCACGACCTTGACCAAAGTATCGATAACGCCGCGCACGGTACCGCCTGAGGCTTCCATGCGCTGAATGGTCGGCAATGAGACCCCGCAGAGCTCGGCGAGCTGACGTTGATCGATACCCAATAGGGCTCTTGCCGCTTTCATTTGGCCGGAGCTAATCATGAATGTCCCAGGGATGTTTAATACATCAATATACATTTATAATATTTGAATAAGCAATATAATATTCAGATAATAGATATATGAACATTATGTAGGGCTTTCAGTTGCTACGGTTAATGCTGCCGGTTTCCAATTTTACCGAAAATCGTATGGATGATTCCGGCCACAGCGCCTCCGGGCCTTATCGGCGTCATCCATCTGCGGATGACGGATGACACCAGTGCGACTAGGGCACGCCTCTCGTGCAGACAGAAACAGAAATAAAGTGAAAGAGGCTCACGCTTTCATCACCAACGAGACGCCATATTTTGACTGGTTCCGAGGAACGAAGGGCCAATATATCGCTTAGGCGTTGCGAGAGCGCCGAAGACAGTAGACACAGTTATGAATCGCGGCAAAAACCGCCCTGCACATTTCGCGAAGCCCGCCAGACTTCACTGAGAGGATGTCATGCACGTTTTTGGAACTGCCATCAGAACGGCATTACTTGCCGCCATTCTCATAACAGGGGTTGGCGGCACGGGATTGAACAGCGCGGCTGTTGCCGGACCGTTTGAGAGAGCCGACGCGGCGTACACTGCAGGAGAGTATGCGGCGGCGATGGGTATCTGGACAGTGCTCGCAGATCGAGGCTTTGCCAGAGCCCAATATAATCTCGGCAAAATGTATTTCGTGGGCGCGGGCATGCCCATAGACATCGCCCAAAGTGAAAAATGGTGGCGCATGGCCGCAGAACAGGACCATACCGCAGCCCAATTCAATCTGGGGAACCTATATTATTTTGGAACCGGCGTTTCTAAGGACATGGTTGAGGCTGTGAAGTGGTACCGCCGGGCGGCAGACCAGGGCTATCCGCGCGCCCAGTTTAACCTTGGCCTTATGTATAGCCAGGGAGATGGCGTTCCTCAGGATGTCGTTCAATCCTATAAGTGGTGGAGTCTCGCGGCCGCGCAAGGCGATGAAGATTCGGGATCTAACATCGCCGCCGCAGCGAAGCTCATGACTCCTGAACAGATTGCAACGGCGCAACGCCTCGCATCTGAATGGAAAATAAACTCTCGTTAGAATTTTGTTTCGGCACATCTTCTTAAGAAGGTGAAGATGAGACCTGCCGGGGTGAGGTTCGCTCTGCAGACGGGCGTTCCTCATATACGCCCTATTCCCGTTTCTCTTTGATGATTTCGGTCATGTTGATACCGAGCTTATCATCAACCACCACCACTTCGGCGCGGGCGACCAGCCGGTTATTAAGGAAAACATCGACGGGTTCGCCGACCTTACGATCCAGTTCAATGACGGCACCACGGCCAAGCGTTGTCACCTCGCTGACCGTCATGGTCGTTCTTCCCAACACCGCCAAGACCCGTATGGGGATATCGGAGACCGCATCAAGATCCTGCGCCGATCCCGGCTTGTCGGGGATGTCGGCCGGATCACCCCATTCGTCATCCTCGTCGCTCACATTTGTTTTGGTGCGAGAGTCAATCTGGTCGAGCACTAATTCACTGACCCCCTTGCCAGACTTCTTTCCGCTTTGTGAGTTTTTTGCCATTTGTCCTCCCCACCGGTCGATGGGGCCGACGCGGTTTTCATCCTGATAGTAGATTGGACGGTCTCAGTAGAGCAATGAACATATAGCAGCCACGTTTTCGAAACGCATGATTTCTATGGATATGGCGTACCAAAATTGGGGTGGAAACGAGAACTCTTGGCGCATTGCCAGCAACATCGACTGATGTTGCCGGTGTCGTGAAAACTATTGTTCAAATCGAGCCTAAGCCCGGATCAAACACACTTGTCTGCGATTGCCGATCCATGCAGGGTGGGTCCTCGGGAATTTTCGGTAGTCTTGGGGGAAAGACATGAAATTATCACACTGGTTATTGGCGCCTCTCATCCTTCTCACTGCGTGCTCCGACACTGAAGAAACCACAGTTAGCGCACAGGATGCACCGGCCAGTGCCGCACGTACCGATTCCGATGCTGCGGCGGCAGGCGACCATCTTGATACGCTTCGCGCAAATGTCGGGGCATGGCTGGCCGGCCAAATGACTTTTCAAGAAGCCCTTCCAGATTGGATTTCACATATCGAACCGACCCGAGTGATCGGGCCGATCCATCTCGTCGGGGCAAAGGGACTGTCGAGCTTTTTTATCCCGACTTCCGAGGGTCATATCCTAATTGACGCCCCGCTGCCGCAGCACGGGCCTGTCATTCTGGAGCATATTCGTGCGCTCGGGTATGAGCCCGCTGATCTCAAAATTCTTCTTAATACCCACGCCCATTGGGATCATTTTGGAGGGTTGGCGCATATTAAAGAGGTCACCGGCGCGAAAATGATGGCAAGTGCAGCGGACCGCCCCCTATTGGAAGCAGGTGTAGATCGCTCCGAGGTTGATCCTATTTATAATGTGCCGAGCGTAGCGGTGAACGAAACTATCGAAGATGGCCAGACCATTCAGCTAGGCAATGTTCGTTTAAGGGCTGATATTCTGCCGGGTCATTCTCCCGGCTGCACATCTTGGTCATTGCAAGTTGAGGAAGCGGACGAGTCTTTCGATGTTCTGATTTTCTGCTCGATGACCGTCTCGCCGCTCGGGCTTCCGTCAGACCCTGAAACGCTGGAGCCGCTTCTTGCGAATTATCGCGGCTCGTTCGAAAAAGCCAAGGACTGGAGTCCGGACGTGTTTTTGAGCAATCACGCGGAGTTCTATGATCTGGGATCTAAATTGGAGCGTTTGGCAAACGGAAATCCGTTGGCGTTTGTCGACCGGGAGGAATTTCCGGCTTTCCTGACTAGGATGGAAAACGATTTCAATGTGGCCGTCGAAGATCGCCGTTCAAGTGAGCCTGACGCCGAATAAAACGATCACCACACTCCCATGAAGAACCGCTGACTTCTTGATGCACGCCTATAATAATGGCGTGCCAATTGGGGTGGGAACGAGAACTCTTGGGAAAGCGCAGGTTCGACGGCCCAGTCTGAAGCGTAAGCTCTGACGTCATACAGCCCGGTTGAACAGAACGAAATTACCGTCTCTGTTTACACGCTGACTTTATCAATCGTCTAAGCCATTGGTGGGCGGGATCCTCTGTAAAGCGTTCGTGCCAGATTTGTGAGACCGTGAACGAAGGCGTTCTTAGTTCCTTCGGCAACGGCATGACCTTTAGTTCTTTGGTCATGACTTGTTGGGCGAGAAGCTCAGGAACCGTAATGATGAGGTCTGTTGGTGCAATGACTTTGCTGATTGTCAAAAAGTGAGTGATCCTGAGTGCTATCTTTCTCGCAAGGCCGTGATCTTGCAACACTTCGTCAACGCGACCACCCCCCTTACCCGTTATACTTAGCAATGCATGCGATGCTGCGGCATAGCCTTCGAGACTCATACCGTTCTTAGATAAACTATGGCCTTTACGCATCAGGCAGACTTGACGGTCCTCGAACAAGGCTTGCGCACATACATTGTCCAGAACCGGTCCGTCGTTCACAACGCCAAATCCAAGCGAAATTTTTCCTTCGCACATTTCTGAAATGGCCGTCGCCGACAGGTTTTCCATTTCAATCTGAATATACGGCGCCGCATTGAACACCTGGCTGAGAACCGTCGGCAAAATCATCTGGGCCAAATAATCAGGGGCCATAATACGGAACCGATCTTGAGCCTTGGATGGATCAAAAACCTGCGGCTTGAAGAGGTGCGATACTCGCGTTAGCGCGTCTTTTACAGGTTCGCGAAGAGCCTCACCACGCGGCGTCAAAACCATGCCCCGGCCTGAGCGAACGAGTAACGGATCCTTCAATGCATACTGCAAGCGGTTCAAGGCCCGGCTCATTGCCGGTTGGGAGAGGTTCACGAGACCCGCAGCCTTGCTCACGCTCTCGGTTTCCAACAGAGCATCGAGGGATCTCAACAGATTTAAGTCGATGCCTTTAATATTCACTTGGTGCATGAATATTATATAATACATGCATTGGAGTAATTCAATTATCTCCCATAGGTTTGGATCGTCAAAATCACTCAAACCAAGGAGATATCATCATGTTTGTTGTTTCAGGCGTTACCGGGAATACCGGCTCCATCGTCGCGCAAACCCTCATCGACCAGGGTCAACTCGTACGCGTTATCGTTCGGTCCGAGGAAAAAGGAGCTGCCTGGAGAGCGAGCGGCGCGGAGGTCGCTATTGTTGCTGATTTCATGGACCGGGAATCTATGACCAGAGCACTTGAAGGTGCCAACGGCGCCTATTTTCTGCTCCCCCCCGATCTAACAAACGAGGCCTTTATTGACGACAGCCTCAAACGCGCTGAAGCTATCGTTGAAGCCGCAACGGCCGCGCGACTTCCTCATGCTGTCATACTTTCTTCCGTCGGCGCACAGCACGGAGACAAGGTCGGCCCGATTTCTACAATTGCCCATCTTGAGAAACTGTTTATCGCAGCATCCATTCCCCTAACTGCCGTTCGCCCCGGTTACTTCCTCGAAAATATTCAGGATGTCATGCCGGCTGTTGTCCATGAGGGTATTTACCCCAGTATGATTCTGCCGCTGGACTTCAAAATTGACATGGTCGCCACGCAAGATATCGGCATGACGATCACCGATGCACTCTTGAATCCACCTTCAATCCCGCACCGTGTGATCGAACTAAGAGGTGCACATCAATATTCCGCGAAAGATATTGCGGCGGAATTGTCGAAAGCTCTCGATCGCGTCATTACCCCCGTTGCCGTTCCGCAAGAGGCCTGGGTGGATCAACTCAAACAGAGCGGACTATCTCAACAATCTGCAGAGAGCATGGCAGAGATGCATGAAAGTATAAGTAGCGGTCGGATCGCATTCATAAACCCGAATGCTAAGAAAGGCATCGTAGATCTCAGTGCTTTTGTTGAGAAGCTGGTCGCCTAATAACTTAAACGCGAGTGTTGTCCTCCCCGCCAAGCGGGGCGGGGCATCCTCGCAAATTGTTATAAAGACGCGTGCCGGAGGTGATGAAGATGGGGACCAATGGGGGAAGGTAAATAAGGGGTCTGTCAAAGGCGCTTATTAAAAGGTGTAAAATTCCTACTGTGTGAAAAAGGCGCGGACTTCATCGTTAAAGGACCATACATCTATGGCTGGGATATCGTTGTTCACATCTGCTGATGGCAGGCACTATTCGATGACGGCGATCAGATCGAAAGCTAACTGCCTGATCTCCGGCTCGCCGGACTGATCGAGGGCCACGCCGACCACGGTCAGATCGAAAGCCGGAACATGCAGTGCGATCACGCCCCAAAAGCCGCCATGCATGTAGATCTTTTGGTCACCGACCGTCTCCTCAAACAAACCGATCCGATACGGACTTCCTGCAGGTTGCGAAGGGGCCACTTGCATCAGCCGGAGCGTCGATGCTTTGCTGAACACTGAGCCGCCGAAAAGAGCATCAAAATAGGTCGCTGTGGCAACAACGTCTCCGATCAGGCCGCCCCCGCCAAACGCATCAACACTGCCGTGGATCGCGAAGGTGTCGAAACCGTTCAACCATTGATGCGCTTGATCGGGGAGAACTGATTGCGGCTGTTCGCCTTCCCATCGCAAATCTCCAATTCCCAACTTGTCGAAGCGATTAAGCGCGCGGACCGCATCGGTAAGCGACGTGCCGGTCTGTTTCTCAATAATCTCGCCCAGCAGCAAATATCCGGTATCCGAATAAACGAACCGTTCACCCGGCAAGCCAACACGTTCGGTCATTTCTGTCATCAGGCGAAGTTGCTGCGTCCTTGTCCAAACGCGATCAGGATTAGCGAACACCATCTCGCGCATTTCCGCGGTCCCGAAATGATCGTTGAGGCCGCTTGAATGCATCAGCAAATGGCGCACCGTAATGGCTTGTACGTTATACCCATCCGCCCGGAGGAGACGGAGATGCTCCTCAGAAACAAGATCGCCAATCGGCGTATCAAGATCGAGCTTTCCCTGTTCGTAGAGCCGCAGGATTGCCGCCGCCACGAACGTCTTGGTGACGGATGCGAGGCGGAACGGCGTGCGCGCCGTCATTGGGGTACCGTCGGGCGCGGCAATCCCGGTCGCCGCTGAGAATGCGTTGCCATCTTTTATGACTGCGATTGCGAATCCGGGCACATCCTTTTGCTGCGCCTGAAGGTCATCTAAACGCGCTTGCAGCAGTCCTTCAGAAAGTTTCGACGCTTCGGGATTGTCAGCGGCCACTGGCGCCGCATAGGCGATGGCTGCGGAGGCGATGGCTGCGGAGGCGATGGCTGCGGAGGCGATGGCTGCGGAGGCGATGGCTGCGGAGGCGAGCGCAATGCACACAGAATGGAACCAATTCATGGCACGCTGCCCCAGAACCGTAAATTGCGATTCTTATCCATCCAATCATTTAGCCGCGCCATTCATTCCACTCCGCTCGGATATTTGCCATTGAACGCCAGCAGAGGGGCGTGCCAACTGGGGTGGAAATGAGAACTCCTGGCGAGATTGTTCCCTCCTCAGTCAATGAGTGCTGAAATTACAGATATACTCTTTGGGTGGGCCGTCGAAAAGCGGTCCAACTAACTATTGTTTGGATTTTCGGCTTCCGTGTCCACTCGGCCCTTAAGAAGGCAAATTCCGATAGCCATGTGGAAAACGGCGTGTCCCAACGCCACCAATGTCATGCCGCGAACATCAAGTGGAAACCCAAGAACGATTGCAACAACGATGATCGAACCAGTGAGGGTACCCAAAACCCCCGCTCCCCATTCCAACCCAGATTTTGTGAGAAGGGACAGCGACCATATCAGAATGGCCGCGCTCAGAAATATAACGCCGGTTTTCGCGAGAGCTTGATTTCCTGCGTTCGCGAGGTAGGCGAGATCAACAAAGGAAACTTGCGCTGATTGCTCGAGTTTCGAATACCGGTCGGCCAATATCGATATCACAAACCCGCTTATGATAGCCGCACCAATCAGTGAGAATGTGCCCACTTCGTAGAAAACCATTCCCAGACGAGAGAAAAAGTTGCGCCGTAGCGTTTTACACACAAACACGCTTACGGCGTACATATTGAGCACTATTACGAGAATGAGTCCGCCGTGAACCAATCGGCTCACGTCTGTTTCTCTTACAATCTCAGTGATAGCTTGCGCGCTTGTAGATGCGGTGGTCTCAGGGTGTAGCGTCATAAACGCAACGGAAAGAATAGCTCCTACAAGAAGAACCGTCCCGGAAAAGCGATGAAGCAATGGATGCATTACCGCGAAGTTATCATCGAGAATTGCCATCGCGTTCTCCCTGTGTCGAAGCTTGAGGCCACCTTAAATTTGTTGTGAAATAACGTCCAGAAACAGGAACGGCAGAATGTCCGATATCGGACAAACTGTGTGAAGTGTCTGAAATCTAACGGGGCCTCACACGTGCGGAGCATCATCGATGAAAAATTCGAATGAATTACCCACCGATCGCCGGGCGCAGCGTACGCAGAATTTAATATTTTCAGCGTTTGCAGATTTTGTGCAATCGAAGCGTTATGACCGATTCAGCGTGACAGACATAATTGAGCGCGCCGGAGTTGGGCGTTCGACATTTTATGATCATTTTTCCGACAAAAACGATGTCCTACTAAAAAGTATGGACGGACTGCTTCACGTGCTCGCCGACACTATCGTGGGGAAAGACAACTCAAAGCAGGCGGAAGCCGTTCTAGAGCATTTCTGGGAGCGCCGCGCGGTCGCGCGGATACTAATTGGGCCACCGACGAATACCTTTATCAGCTTAAGCCTGTCCGAATTGATTCGCGAACGCTTGGAAGCCCGATGTGAAGACGCCAAGCCTTCAACCCTTTGCGCCGCTCAAAGCTATTTTACCGCAGCGGGATTGGTTTCAGTTTTGGAAAAATGGCTTACTGGAAAGATTGAAGCAACGCCTGCCGAACTTGCAGCTTGGTCGCTCGGCAGTTGCCCAATTCAGGCCGTTGAGAACTCCAATTTAACAACCTCTTTATAGGTCACGCAGACTTTAATCGCTGCGGTTCCAATGGTCTGGCGTGCCGTAGGTGACGAAGATGCGAACTTTTGGACGGCCCGGTTAAAAATCAAAGTTAGCCGTTAATTCATCAATTCGAAGGGCAGGGCCAACACTCAAACCAAGCATTGTCGGTGGAGTCCATTCCTCGGAGTTCAAATCCCGGTAGCGTTAGAAGTAGAGCCAGAACCTCTTCAGAACCATCTGTTTCCAGTGGAAAAGCGATCTTTCCTTTGCTTCCCTCAAGGACATACCACACGTCATATCCCCAAGGGCCGGTATCATTGGAATTGACGAGAACTTTTCTCAAGTCATTCAAATGAATATATGAGCTGTCACCACCTGGGTCTTGGATACGAATTTCGTCACCAACAATAACTGCGCTGAATCGAGGTAAATCCGCCGCTTCTTTGTCGGCAGCAATGGTAGCCAGTCGATTTCGAAACCACTCCATTAATCCCATGCGTAAATCATACCTTAATCCCGCAAATTTTTGAGTGCTGGCTTTTGTGTCCTTTGGCGGGAGCATAAAGCGTGAAGACTGAAGGACTTAGATTCCGCCGTGCCGAGAGTGATGAAACTGCGAACTGCTGGACCATAGCCGTTCCTACCCATGGGCTTTACCGATACGCGGCTTCATGATGATGTAAAGCATGCTTGACAAGATTGAGGGGCCGACATAGAGTCAAGCACGCTTTACATATCGCTATGGGAATTCTCTGATGGAACTGGAATCAAGGCAAATGCTGGTCGGCTGGCTGCGGTATTTCGGCCTCACACTGGCGCTTTATCTGGCAGCGCTTGCACTCTCCATTTGGGCAATAGATGCACGCATCGCGGGCGCTGAAAGAACTCTGCTCATTTTGGCGCCGATACTCCCCGGCATGGCGCTGATTTGGCTGACCATACGTTCATATAGGCGCTGCGACGAATTTATCCGGCTGAGAATCTTGCAGTCGGCGTCTGTCGCGGCGGTTGTTACGGCGGTGGCAGCGCTGATCTATTTCTTTCTCGAACTCTTAGGTCTGCCACGTCTTAGCGCCGCGTGGACATCGAATCTCCTTTGGATGGTCTTCGTCGTGCAGATGGTGAAACTCTTAGCGACAGGCAAATGAAGAATATCGTTCCGGAACTGCGTGCTGAGCGTGGTTGGACACAAGCTGAGCTGGCAAAAAAGCTGCATGTGTCGCGTCAGACTGTAAACGCTATCGAGACAGGCCGCTATGATGCGAGCCTTCCGCTGGCCTTTGCGATTGCGGAACTTTTCCAAAAACGAATAGAAGAGATTTTTTGTCGATAAGTGCCGTGCCCACGGGGATTCGCACTCAACGACCAGGGCGTCATAACCAAACGGATTGCCGGACAGGACATGATTATCGCAGTGGCCTTAAAAAGATGTGCGGAGCAATCAGGTTTCACCTAGCTCTCATCCTTTGTGGTTGATTTCCCGCTTGCGGGTTCGGTTGGACCTGCCCGCATATTCTCGGGCGGCTCTAAATCAAGAATGATGACAAGCCGCGCCCACAGCTTTTCAAAAAGAAGCAATAAAAGCAGAACAACAAGAAGGATGGGGGCCAACACGGCCCCTAACGCGAAGTCGCGTATGCGACGACGCGGCCGATGCATTTCCATCAGAATTAAATGGGTCAGAAATGCGCCCAGTGCGAGATAGGCCGCAATTCCGATATATGTCCAGTTCATCGGAAAGTCCGCTAAATCGAGCCATCGTGAGGCCGAACCTTACCATATCGAAAGACCGGTTCTATCGCCACATTGACCGCCGACTACACCTCAAAATAATGCTCGTCATTTGCATGGTCTCGCGCGAAAATATCAGTCAGTCTGCACGGCTCTTTTAAATGAGTGGACGGGGGAAAATATGCAAGTCGACGGCGCATGCCACTGCGGGCAAATCACATACAAAGCAATCATCGACCCAGGCCGGGTCACGTTGTGCCATTGCAACGACTGTCAGATAACAGCCGGAGCGCCATATACGTTCAATGTGCCGGCCCTAGCGGATACGTTTGAAATTTTGTCGGGTACGCCCAGCACCTACCTCAAGACCACTGCGGACAGCGGCCGCCACCGTGCGCACGGCTTTTGCCCCAATTGCGCAACGCGCCTGTATTCGGCCAGCGTCAACACGGATCCCATTCAATACATGTTGCGGGCCGGACCGCTGAAGCAGCGTGCTGCGTTAAAGCCGAAGCGACAGATCTGGTGCGATGCAGCCCTGGACTGGGCCGTGGTCGATGGGCCGGAGCGCGTTACCGGGCAATAGAGTTTGGGCTCCGCTCGCGGAGCGTAACAATGATTTTGGTTGCCGCAGGGTTGTAGAGTAACGACAGCATATAAAAACCAAAGATTATGAATACTGCGGCACTAATTTGGTCTGTCTGTTCAAAACAAAAAACCTTCGATTTTATAATATTTTGATTGGCTCGGAATGGATTCAATAACACGCATCGGCACAGAGCGGCATTGGGCAGGACGTATGAATTTGCACGTCGACACGCTTCCTTATGCACAGCTCTCTTTTTCACTCTCAGGCGAAGATGCCGTGCTCGCCCAACACTTCAAGAGACGCATTCACAATAACAAGCCGGGCATTTACGTTGATCTTGGCTGCGCGATGCCCGTGCAAATTTCCAATACTTATCTGTTCTACTGTCACGGCTGGCGCGGGGTATGCGTGGACCTCAATCCCAAACATGCGCCGTATTGGGCTTCGGCGCGCCCGGAAGACGCATTTGTAAACGCGGTTGTTAGCAACGAGACAACAACCGCACATATTTTCGAGCACGCGTCCAACGAAGGCATGTTGCGCATCGGCACATCTGAAATGCCACCTAGTCCTGAATTTCGGCACGTTGGGCAGGCCACGCCTTTATCGTTAGCCGATATTCTTGCGGCGAAGCTTAAGCCGGGAACCGTTGTTGACTTTTTTTCGATCGACGTTGAGGGCGCTGAACTGAGCGTTCTGAAATCCAACGATTGGAACCGTTGGAAGCCGGCCGTGATCCTGGTGGAATGCGAAGGGTATTCACCTTCGGAGCAGGAGCCTGAGGCCATCACATATTTACGAACACTGGGTTACTCTGTCTCGGGCAATATAGGAGCGAATGTTTTCTTGTCCCTGTGATCGCTTTAACGCACACCCATCGGTAGGAGGTTAGAGATGACACGCGATACGTCAGTTATATCCGAAGAATCCACAAAGCCCTCGCGGCGAAACGTCTTGAAGGCAGCCGCATGGGCCCCGCCCCTCGCTGCCGCCGCCGGCGGATTACACATCGCGCATGGCCTTGCCAAAAGCGCAAACGCGCAGACTATGGATATGACCGAGTTGGGTGCGCAGGACGCGGTCTCGCACATCAAGAGCGGCGACATCTCGGCGGAAGCCTATATGAGCGCGCTTCTTAAACACCACGAGGCGCACAAAAATTTAAACGCGTTTATCACCCTGAATGAAGACCGGGTGCTGCAAGAAGCGCGTGCGGTTGATCAGGCGCGAACCCGCGGCGAAACCCTTGGCCCGCTCGCCGGACTTCCGGTGGTGATCAAAGACCAGATCGACGTGGCCGGTTATCCGACGACCGTCGGCTCGAACGTCCTGCACGGATATATTGCACAGAAAAATGCCGTGGTGGTGGAGACTATGGTGAAGGCCGGCGCGGTGATGATGGCAAAAACCGCCATGTCGGATTTGATTACGGGCGGGGGCAGCGGCCGGTACTTTCCGACCCCGCGCAACCCCTATGACGTCTCGCGGGTCACGGGCGGGTCGAGTACCGGCGTGGGCGCGGCGATCGGCGCACGCTTCGCGCCCGCAGGCATCGGCGAAGATTCCTATGGCTCGATCCGCTGGCCGTCGGCCTGGTGCGGGATCGCCGGGTTGCGGCCTTCGGGCTATGCCATGGAAAATTATCTCAACGGCACCGACCGCAAGCGGTATTCCGGCATCGGCATGGTGCCGCCGACCAACTGGGTGGACACCATGGGACCGATGGCGCGCACCGTGGCCGATGTTGCGTTTCTCGACACCGCCATCACCGGCGAGAGCGTGCCCCGTGTTAATCTGCGCGGCGCCCGTCTGGGTATTCCGCGAGCTGACTATTGGGAAGAACGCCCGCACGACCCGCTGGTGCGCAAAACCATCGAAGCCGGTTTTGCCAAGCTGCGTGAAGCCGGGGCCGTGCTGGTTGAAGTCGATCTTAACGGGTTGATTGAGCTGAGCGAAAAAGACCGCCTAAGCCCCGCCGTCGCGGCGGACCGTGACCCGGAGATGGTGAAATGGCTGGCGGAAAACCATCCAAGCGTAACGATCAAAGATATTCAGGAACAGCGCGCAAATAATAGACGCGATATAGAGCCGCGAAATTATGTGCGCTCGGTCGCACCGCCGCCGGTTCGTCCAAACTTATCCCCCGATGAAGAAAAGAAAATGGTGGGGGCCGCGTGGGAACACTACAGCGGCGCTTTCAAAAACCATTCTATCGTCGCGCTGGCCATGCCGACGCTGATGATTTTGCCGTCTTATGTAAATTTCAACGGCTATACACGCGCACAAAAGATTTTGGTCAACGGCGAGTGGGTCGAAGAATGGGATTTAATTCTCACCAACATCTGGTGGACCACGCCTTTCGGTGCCCCTGCACTGAGCTTGCCGGCCGGCCTCGCCTCTGGCCTGCCGGTCGGCCTTCAATTGCAGGGTATGCCGGGAAGCGATAGCGCGATACTGGGCCTCGGACTTGAGGTGGAAAAGGTGCTGGGCGAACTTCCGCCGCCGACCTTTAGGCATGTGCCGCTTTAAGCTTTAGCGGCGACAAGAACAAACGGTGCGACGGCGCCAAAGGCTTATTGGAGCCGCCGCATCGTCTAAAATCAAATCCCGTCGTTTACTTTGTGAACGTAAAGTCCGGAGCAATCAGCCGCGATTTGTCGGCGTGTTCCGACGGCGTGAACTTTTGCACCCGGTTGTTCCAGGCATCGGCTACATAAAGATTACCGCTCTCATCAACCGCAAAGCTGTGCGGATTATCCATAGCGCCAGGCGCATCGCCGGTCACACCCCAGTAAGTTTGCAAATGCCCGTTCAGATCGAACTTGGCAATTCGGTTGTAATCGGCTTCCGCGATCCACACCGCGTTGTCTTCGGTGACGACAACGCGCGTCGGGCTCCCAACATTTGTCCATTCTGCGATGAACGCGCCGTTTTCATCAAAAACCTGAACGCGGTGGTTGCTCCGATCCGAGGCGTAAATACGGCGCTGGCTGTCAATCGTGACTGAATGCACAAGATTGAACTGTCCGGGACCGGTGCCTTTTGAGCCCCATTCAAGGAGATAGTTTCCGTCTTTGTCGAACTTGACGATACGCGAATTGACGTAGCCATCGGCGACGTAAAATGAGCCGTCCGGCAAAAAGGCGAGGCCTGCGGGACGATTGAAATGGTTTTCGTCCGTGCCCGGTACGCCGGATTCGCCAAGAGTCATCACCAACTCTTTGCCGTCGTTGGTGAACTTGTGAATTTGATGATCGTCGCGATCCACCACCCAGAGATGACGTTCCGGATCATACGGGCTGATCTCGATATTGTGGGGAATGACGATGGTGTCGTCCCACTGGCTCCAATCCTCGATCACCTCACCGTTGCCGTTGAGAACCATGATCTGATGAGCGTGGGTTTTTTCCGACGCCGGTTTTTGCGATGTGGTGCTGCGCTCTTCGAGCACCGCGCCGTCTGCACTGAGCATAGGTGAGTTGGGCTGTGTGGCCTTCTGATCGGCGTTGCCGATGAAAATGCGGTCTGCATTATCTACCGTGACCGCAATGACCGGCTGGTCCCAGCCCTCAATACCCGGCTTAAACCAACCTTCGACCACATCGTAAGGGCCGGTTTGATCGAGGCCGCCGATTTGAGTCGGTGCCTGCGCTTTTTCAGCGGTCGGCGGCGCTTCTTCCTGCGAACACGCAGCCAGGCCAACAACCATTAAGCCCGCAGCGATTGCGACTTTAAGGGGCTGCCTAAATAGGCCTTCGTTTGAGTTTATCATGTCGTACCCTCCGTTGGACGTGTCCCAAAATGGCCCGGCGGGCCCTGTTCTTATATGGGGCGGCTCAACTTGACGAAAAGTGACGCGTCTGTCCATCGATGGAAAAAGGATTTAACGGCGCTGGATATCGCAGCTTACCTTTTGGAAAATTTTTGTAAAAGGTCGCCGCGCCCCGCCCTAGCCTTGCAACTCTTCGCGTAGCATTTCTAAAGAAAGCCACTCATCTTCGCCTTTTGAGATGGCTGAAAGCGCGGCATCAAGATCTGCGGCGGTCTTGTTAAAAGCCGCGGAATCACGCGCAAAAAGCTCTGGATCTGCCAGTTTTGCTTGAAGCTTCGCAACATCGGCGCGCAGAGCCTCTAATTTCGCCGGAAGCGTTTCAAGAGCGCGCTTTTCCTTGAATCCAAGTTTTTGCTTACCGGCAGGCATGGATGGACGGGCGGTCGATTTGACCTTGGACGCCTGAGGTTTGGATTCTGCTTTGTCCATGCTGGAGCGCGACGCAACACCATGGCCGCGTTGGGCGACCATGTCAGAGTACCCGCCCGCGTAGGTCAACCAATGTCCATCCTGTTCAAAGGCGATCACAGATGTGACGACCCGGTCCAAGAAATCGCGGTCATGGCTGACCAAAAGCACTGTGCCCGCATAGTCGGCCAGCATCTCTTGTAAAAGATCGAGGGTTTCTAGGTCGAGATCGTTGGTCGGCTCGTCGAGCACCAGAACGTTCGATGACTTTGCCAAGGCGCGGGCCAGCATCAGCCGCCCACGTTCGCCGCCCGAGAGTTTAGCTACGGGCGTGCGCACCTGTTCGGGCCCGAAGAGAAAGTCCTTCATATAGGCGATAACATGCTTACGGTTCTCGCCGACCGCCACCATGTCGCTGTCATTTCCGGTGAGAGCGTCTCTGAGGGTCATTGCCGGATCAAGCGAATCGCGCGTCTGATCCAAAGTCACCATCTGGATATTGGCACCGAGTTTGACCGTGCCGGTGTCCGGCGGCAGCAAACCCGTGAGCATATTGAGTAGCGTTGTCTTACCCGCACCGTTCGGGCCGACTATGCCGATCCGGTCGCCGCGCGCTATGCGGACGGTGACATCGCTCACAATCGTGCGCGGACCATAGGACTTGGAAATCGCCTTAGCCTCGACGATCAACTTAGCCGCAACTCCGGCTTCGGCGGCGGCCATGACAACATTGCCGGTGGCCCCGCGATATTCGCGGCGCGCTTGACGCAACTCGTGAAGCTGGCCCATGCGGCGAACATTACGTTTGCGCCGTCCAGACACGCCGTAGCGTACCCAGTCTTCCTCGCGCGCAATTTTACGGTCGAGTTTGTGTTGCGCCAGTTCTTCTTGCTCAAGCAACTCGTCACGCAACGTCTCAAACTCGGAGAAACCCCGGTCGAAGCTGCGGACCGTGCCCCGGTCGAGCCAAGCAGTGGTCCGCGAGAGGTTCGAGAGAAAACGTCTATCGTGGCTGATAATAACAAGCGCCGACCGCAGCCCCTTGAGCTCACTCTCCAGCCACTCGATGGCCGGAAGATCGAGATGGTTGGTCGGCTCGTCGAGCAGAAGAATGTCGGGTTCGGGCGCGAGCACCCGGGCAAGGGCACAGCGCCGCGCCTCGCCGCCGGACAGAGTTTCCGGAGACTCTTCGCCTGTCAGGCCAAACTGCTCAAGAAGATAACGCGCGCGGTAGGGCTCATCGTGAGGGCCGAGCCCGGCTTCCACATAGGCAAGTGCGGACTCGAAGCCCGTAAAGTCGGGCTCTTGCGGCAAGTAGCGCACCGAGGTGCCGTGCTGCAAAGCGCGTTCGCCGGTATCGGGTTCTATGAGACCGGCCGCGACTTTCAGCAAGGTCGACTTGCCCGAGCCATTGCGACCAACAAGGCACAATCGCTCGCCCACACCGACAGAGAACTCCGCCCCGGTGAGGAGCGGCGGGCCGCCGAAGGTCAGGTGAACGTCGCGAAGAAGGAGAAGAGGAGCAGCCATGGCGGGGGTCATAGCATCATTACCGGGTGATGGTCTGCCCGATTTTTCAAACCGGCATGATATACTGCGACGAACCCGGTGGCGTGGAGGCCTACACCTATGAGGACACAAGGATACCCTAAATATTTACGTCTCGTCCTTGCAGTAGCGCTTTCATTAGGATTGGGCACAGCCTGCGCCGAGGACGTGCGTGATACACGCGCCATTTTAAATATTGTTCTGCCGCCCGACATTGAAGCTGATCTGGCGCTGTCGGCCGCACCGCTACACTTGCGCGCCGGCGCAACGGTCTATGTATACGGGAAAAACGGCTTCACAAAATTCCGAGACGGCCTCAACGACTTTACATGCCTGGTGAACCGTGACGGTTTTCTGTACGGCGGCCGGTCCTTTAAGCCAACCTGCTGGGATGCCGAGGGGCGTACAAGTTACGTTCCGGTGATGCTGCGCGTTGGCGAACTTCTTGCTGCCGGAAAGTCCGCAGAGGACATACATGAAGATATTGAAACGGGATTTCGAGAGGGACGTTATCACCGACCGAAACGTACCGGCATTGCTTATATGTTGGTGGGTGACGTGGATGTCGATGCCGAAACCGGCGAGATCACACGCACGGCCTTTCCCGGCCATTATATGATTTACGCCCCCGGGGTTACCAATGCCGATCTGGGATATTCGCCCGAGGCCAGTCGGATAAACCGAAGCTTACCGTTTATATTTGATCGTGGCGCGGGTGGATCGGAACTGGCATATCTGATCACCGTTCCATTTCAATAAAAAGAACCGGTAATTCTTATGTTTGAACCACAAGATACCGACTATCACGCTCGCGTAAAAGCTAGCTTTGATCGACAGACGGCGATGCATACCCTGGGCATTAGCGTCTCAAAACTAGAGCCCGGTCAAATTGAATTGACTATGCCCTACCGCAAAGATCTCACGCAGCAACATGGCTTTATTCATGGCGGGATCATTTCGACCGGTCTTGATAGCGCGTGTGGTTACGCGGGGTTTTCGCTGATGAGCGCCGATACGGCTGTGCTTACCATTGAATTTAAGATCAACTTTCTTGCCCCAGCAAAGGGCGATCTGATCGCCTTCCGGGGCCGCGTCGTCAAACCGGGCCGCACGGTAACAGTCTGCGAAGCAGCCGCTTACGCCATTACTGACTCCAAAGAAAAGCTTATTGCGACAATGACGGGTACGCTTATGACGCTAGAGGAACGCGAAGGCCTTCACCACTAGGGCAGACCCCCTATGGCGTAGGTGTCACGTCCTCAGCGACTTGCCCAGTAAAGCTCGCCCCATCAGTCCAGTCGGCTTTGGCCGGGATGCGGCCGATGCCGGGAAGGGTAATCGCAAGATCCATCGGGTTCGCGCCGACAACAAGGCCGAGGATATTGAGCTCGAACCCTTCCTTCGCCGCCAACAAAACACCGAAGAGACCACCAAGAGAAACCTGAAAACCTGTACCGCTGGGCGCCGCAGCGATTACCTTCCAACCCATGTAATCTTTGCCAAGTGCTTTACCGGGCAGCGCAAGACCGAATTCGGGAATTTCGCGGGCGATATGGGCAATGAAGGTATTGCTGTTGGGACCCGGCCATACCCGATAGGTTTTCGCATTGGGATAGGCTGCGACGGCCATAGGAAGGGCGGCGATAACGGCTTCTGCCTCGGGGCCGCGGATATCCCGAACCAGCTTTGGAGCCGAGCCGTACCATTCCCGATCAGGCGTAGGTGTTTCAGTTTCGACAAGGGACGTGCCGTTCCGGCGCAGTCTAAAACCGATCACTTCATAACGCCGATAAGATGAGGCGCCTTCGGGTTTTCCTGCGACCCAGCAATGATCACCGAAAGCCCCCCGCCAACTGACAGCCGGCGCACAGTACGCTTGCACAACGGCCGGCTTGTACACTTTTGGGTCCGGCGCCCAGCCGACCGGGTCGGAGCTGGCCGTGCGCCAGTCGCTGGCCTGGACGTCTGTATCAAACGCCATCAACAACAAAGGGCCTGCCAACAGTACTGTGAGGACGACCGCAAGGCCGCTTAAAAAGCGAGGAATGAGTTTAGGCATGGTTTACCGGGCAAAAAAATTAGGCCAAACGAAAGTAGGTATTTTACGGGCGCGAGGCAAATTGAGTTCCGTGCGGACTAAAATGCGAGAACACCGACCTATTATTTTACATAAAGGTCTGCGGAGTATAAACAGAGAACGCAATTTTGGAGCGTTTATGCGCCTTTTCTTAGAGTCCTGACCTGCCGCGTCCGTATTTAACGGACGATACCATGTGAAAATTTCCAGCGACGCCGCTTGGCCGTCGCTCTTTTTGCCATGTCAGGATCAGACCATTGTCTCACAATTTGAATACAATCGAACTTCGCGCAGCCGTACCGGATGACGTGGAAGTTCTTACGGAACTGTCACATCACACCATTCTTGCCAAATACCCTGCGGTTATCGGGCGGGAAAGCGTTGAAGGCTATGTCGCCAGCGGCGCTGTACCGGCTTATTACCGAGATCGAAACAACCACTGTGTGATCGCCATGCAAAGCGATGAAGTTGTCGGTGTTTATGCAACCAAGGACAACACGGTGGATTTGATGATGGTTGCGCTAGCTTATCATCGAACAGGGATTGGTGCGGCTCTTCTGAAGGACGCAGAGCGGCGACTTTTTGCGACGTATCCGCGCTTGGCTTTAGATAGCTTTCGCGACAATGCGCAAGCGAATCAGTTTTACGAGAAGAACGGCTGGACGCTTGATCATCACTTCGTCGACCCAGCTTACGGCATCCCGATGGTGCGGTTTATTAAGTAGGTTTTTCGGGCCGCCGGCGATTTCGAAAAAAATTGAATCGCCGGCGGTAAACCTTTTTTAGAGCAGCCGTGATCAGCGCCACCTGTAAGTGATGGACAAACCGCCGCCGACCGTGGGGCTATTGTCCGAGAAGCCTTTCACGCCATAAGCCAGCAATGACCAATCATCGCTCAGTCGCACGTTCACATAACCGGTGCCTTCTTGCGGTGTCGCGGCACCGCGAATGGCGGATTGGCGAATATCGTAGTATGCGCCGAAGGTAATAGTGTCGTTTAGGGAGTACTGCGCCCCGGCACTGCCATACACCACGTTACGTAATGCGAAGCCGGTTGGGTCGCCGCTAAATTTATAGCCAAGAGTGGCAAAGGGAACGAAGTCGCCGATGGCCTGCGCGGCATCTAATTGTACGGCGAAGTCCCACGCCCCTGTCCCCAACCCCTTATTAAAGCTGGCGGTGGGTGCTTTCACCCGTCCGGTGAGATCGATGAACAATCCGCGGTCGTAAAGCGATTCAAACGAGTAACTTGCATACAGATTGATATCGCCCGGTCCATCCGCCTTTCCTGAAGTGCGCACACCAAGTGACTCACCGGCCGACGATCCGTCGATCAGGAGTGCCGGTCCAGAAACTTCCAGATATGAAAATACCGCGCGTGCCGTCCATGGGCCCTTGGCGGCCTGGAGCGTGGCGGGCACATAAACGATCGTGGTGCGTTCGCGTGCGCCGTAATAGCCGGAACTGACATCAATTCCCGTGCTGGCCCGGTACTGCCAGAAGGCATCGGCAAAAGAGTCTTGGGCCAAAGCCGCGCTGGGCAAAGTAATAGTACCAGGCACTATTAATAGTAGACCGAGCTTTGAAAGAATCTGCTTCATTTTACGCCACCCCTTCTCAGCCGATCCGCTCATCCGACACAGCCCCAAATTTTCTGCCACGCGCCCTCGCATTTGCTTAGATTGAACACGCAAATATCACGCTATCTGAGAATGCGGTCTAAAGGTGGTACGACACGTGTGCGCTGTCAAACGTGCGAACGGCCAAAAGTATTGCCGCGTTGACCACATGCTCCCCCCTCCCTATAGACGTCGACTTAGCGTCCTCCCACCTCCAGGTATCGATGCCTCCTCTTCCTCACGATGAATCCGGCCTGCGCACCTTTCTTGCAAGCGCCCCCGACTCTGCCGAGGCCCATGCGGCCTTGGGCAACCTTTTGCTGAACTCCATCGGGATCGTTGAAGGCGCGCCAATTTCCTACGAGGTCGCGCCCGCCTTAATGCATCTTCGCGATGCGCTTAATCTGGGAGATCGCAGCCTCCAAACCATCGAGCCCTTCATTCGAACTTTGACTTTGATTAAAGCGATTCCAAACGACTGGGATATGACAACGGCGTTTGTACGCGCACTCGAGGCGAACGTTCTCACTCACTCTTCTTTTGTGCCGGTTGCGCTTGCCCTCGTACGCGGCGCCTTTAAGCACGATGGGGCTTTTGCCAGCGCTCTGGATATGGCGGAGCGGGGCGATGAGGAAGCAATCGCATTAGCGCTTGACTCCCTCAACGTTCGCGACGCGCTTGCGCATCCAGCCTTCACGGCGATTTTGCGGCTCGGGCTCGTAAAATCCTTCGCCTTAGAGCCCCTACTTATGCGCGCACGACGTCGCTTGTTGACCAGCACTTTTACTGAAGACACCACCTCTATTCATCCATCGGATAGAGTTTTTTGCGCGGCGCTGGCGGATCAGTGTTTTCTCGCTGAATATGTTGACTGGCAGGACTCGGACGAATTGACGATGTGCGACGCACTCGCCAATCGGTTCGGGAAAGCCTTGAGCGAAGACCCCCTGACCGATCCCTTCCCGGCCTCCGTTCTTGCCTGCTATGGACCGATCTCGTCGCACCCGTGGGCGGACGTATTGGCGCGAGCGTATCCTGAAAATACGCCGCACGATTTTTCAACCCTGGTGCAGCGCCATATTCATGAGCCCGCATTGGAACGCAGCCTCGCGCAGAGCATTCCCGAAGTGACTCTTGTGTCGGATAAGACGTCGGCCCTGGTAAAACAACAGTATGAGGAAAATCCCTATCCGCGATGGATCGCACATGTCCAACTTCCGAAGCAGCCCTTCAGAGAGGCTGTGCGCGCCAAATTTCCAACCGCTGATTTCAGCCGCCTTGACCAGATAGCGACACCCGAAATCCTGATCGCCGGATGCGGCACCGGTTTACAAATTCTTCGCGCGACCAGCACTTATTACTCTTGGGCTCTCACCGCCATTGATCTGTCGCGGGCCAGCCTTGCGTACGCAAAGCGTCAAATGGAAATTTTCAACGTCCGGAATGTGAACTTTCTGGTTTGCGATATTTTGAATATTTCTCATCTCAAGCAGAGTTTTGATATCATCGATTGCGTTGGCGTCTTGCATCATATGGCCGATCCCTTAGCGGGATGGCGAGCCCTGACAGAGTCATTGAGGCCAGGTGGCATTATGACTGTGGGCCTGTACAGCAAAACCGCTAGATCCGGGGTTGCAGCCACGCGAAACTATGCAAGAAGAAAAGGTTATGACGGAACGCTGGATGGCATCCGAAAAATACGACGAGACGTACTCTCAGCCATTAGGCAGCCGCCAGACTTACGCGATGACGATGAAAAAATATTAGCGAACTCGGAGATAACCAGATTCGTTGATTTTTACACGTCTTCCATGCTTCGCGATCTTATTTTTCACGTACAGGAATGCGCTTACACTCTGCCCGAACTACAAACCGCGCTTGAGAATCTGGGTTTACGTTTCTTAGGATTCCGATTCAGGTCCAATAAGCCGTTGAAGGCCTACCATACGCGTTTTCCGAACGACCCACGGGGCGACAATCTCGAAAACTGGGCAATCTTCGAGCAAGAAAACCCCGACACATTTTCAGGCATGTATGTCTTTGGCGTGCAAAAGCCCGGGCCTGAATTGGCCACTGCCGACTCTACGTCTTTATGAGGTCGGCGACTTCACGGCGAAGGACATCAATAAGGTCGCGGCAACCCGGCAGGTTGTCCTGCTCGGCGTCGAGGATGGCCGTAAAGGCCTGAGCCTTGAGGGCAATAATATTGATATCCTCGCCGATGCCTTCAATGCGCGCGGCATCCAGAACAATATCCATCAATCGATCGGTCGCATGCAACCGGCCCCAGAGATAGTCATTCTCTCTGTAGGCGCGACTGAAAAACGCGCCGAAATGATGGAACTGAATACCCTTGAGCGTCGCATTGGCATCGCCTTTGCGCAGAGACTGAGAATCATCGGGACTAAGGCGATCAACACGAATTTCATCGAACTCATCAAGATCACGCCAATTGGTGATGGAGAACGTCAGCACATCCCAGACCGCAAAACCGATATAGTGTTCGATCAATTCGCGCCGCGCCGCCGGGGGCAATGATTTCGCATCTCCGGCCCCATCGACGAGAGCGACGAGAAGGGCATCGGTCCGCTCGTTATCGCGCTCCAGACCCAGATCACCACCAACAAACGCCAGAGTTTCGCTGATCGCATCTTTGAATTTCTCGGCAACCGCCGCAGGACTAATGGCAAGAATCGGATCGGCTTTCATGGCCTGAACGATTTCAGCCACAACCTTTTTGACGGCGTTAACGGACTCACGGCTGAGATCCCGCTCACCGTCTTCCGAAGTTCCGGCCCGCGCAGTGACCGGACGCAGCAATGCGAGCGCATCGTAAAGGCCCGCCTTGATGCGATCGAGCCGCTCGGTGCCCAACCCCTCGAATTCGGGTTTTGAGATGCGGGTGTAGAGCTGATTGACAGCGCGAACGACGAAACGAATGCGGCGTTGGCGATAGCGAACATCGAACCGCAACAGAAAAAGCACCCACGGCGGTATGGTTTTGCCCGGCATGAAGGATGTCGATAGATCCAAGGTTTCCGGCGTCACGCCTGTAAGGCGCGCCCAACTTTGAATAACCGCCACTATGCGTGAGAGTTCGACACTGCCGCGCTCATACCCGCACAGCAGACCGGCCAGAGTGGCAACGTCTTCAATGACGGCGGAAAGCTTGAGCCGCACATACCCTTCGTAAGCAAAGCCTGTTTCAATACGCGCGCGGTTGTTGGCCTGCTCACGCAAACGGCCGACAATTTGGCCGGTGAGTTTATGATCAAATGCATCCCCGACAATGACATTGGCGATGGTGCGGATATGGGTGCGGGCGCTTTCCACCACCACCTGCAGACGGCTGACCTCGGCGTTATGGGTATTCACCCACGCGAGATCGTCATGAATGGGTTCGTTGCGTGGAATGTCCGATAACGCACCTTTAAAAGTCTCGAACCACCCCGGCACTCGGCCCCAGGACTTGCTTTCGCGCCCCTTAGGATGCGGATCAATGTAAAGCAGCCGGCGATCTACGTGGCGATAGGCCGCACGTCCGCGAATAGCCTCGATGGCGTGTGAGAACGGTTTGTTGTTGAGCACACTGCCGTCAATGAAAGCCGCGTCGCTGGGATTAAGACCGGCGCGCAGATATGGGCGAAAATTGTTGTAGAGAAAGTCGACGCGCTTGGGCCAGCTTGCGCCTTTGCTGGCGAGAAGCTGATCGATTTCAGAAAACTGTACGGGCGGAAAAGCGCCGGGGAACGACGACGTCGCCCGTGCCGCAAAGACGAGGCCCGGCAAACTTTCTCGATCGAAGCTGGAATTTTCGTGGCCGCGAGGCCACTGACGATACGAGAAATGTAGAACCTGGCGGTGTTCACGGTCGCGGATTACCGGCGGGTCGTGAATAGGGGTTTCCGTCACATAGCCGTGAAAATCGGTGACGGTAACAAGGAGATCGAGTTGCTGCCCGGCCGGTACAAGCGAGCTTCCGTGCTCGACAGGCTCGCCCATTGCCGAGAACCCGCCATGAAGTACTTCTGTGAGATTATATCCGTCGAAAGGTGGCTTGAACCACCGCGAGCGCAAAAACATGGATAGCTTTTGCTTAAGCTCCCGGTTATCGCCAAGGTCTTCTCGAAAGTGCCACAACAGCCCCCATACAAACGGGCGAAAGTACCATTTGCGCCACGGCCCCGCCTTAACATGGAGGGGCATTAGTTCGGCCACATCGCAATGCTTAAGCCAGAAATCCCGGACCGGGTCTATATTCAGATCGTGCGCCAAAGCCCGCGCGAGAATCACACCGTTGATACCGCCGGCCGAAGCGCCGGCTATCACATCCACCACCACACGCAAATCAATATGCCGGCCGATCAATCTCATCAGATCGAAATAGGCGCGTTCGCTATCTACAGGATCTTCGCGCGGCCGCGCCACCTCATCGTAAGAAACATCCATGTCTTCGCGGTTGATGTAGCTGTGATAGTCCCGTGATGCGCGGACGAGCTTAAGAATTTCCTTGGTTACGCCGTGCATATAAACAGCGAGCGAAACACCGCCGTAACACACCAAGGCAAAACGCAGTTCTTTCTCTTTCACGTCAGCTCCCATGCGGCACGCGGGACATTGGCACAAAGCCGCGCCGCAGTTCTATCTTACCTTGTATGAGGTGTCGGACGAAAGACGTCGTCTGAGACGACGCCGCACTACTCAGCCGGTTGCTGGTCTGCCGTGTCCGAGCTGTCAAAGCCTGGGTGTTTGCGTTCGAAATCGCGCAGGTCGGCCGCAACGCGACCGGGCGAATCAGTCCCCTTCGCAATCAACATATAAAAGGCCGGGACAACAACCAGGGTGATCATCGCCGCAAACATAACCCCGGTGAAAATGGTCACGCCGATTGGCTGGCGACCTTCCGCGCCCGCACCGGTCGCCAGCACCAGCGGCAATGCGCCCATCACGGTGGCCAAAGCCGTCATAACAATCGGCCGCAAACGCGTCACTGCCCCCTGAATCAGCGCCTCGCGGAACGGCATGCCCGCGTCACGCAATTGATTGGTGAACTCAACAATCAATATTCCGTTCTTGGCCGCGAGCCCGACGAGAACAATGATTCCTATTTGTGAGTAAATATTGATGGTTTGGCCGAACAACAACAAGCCGATGAGCGCGCCAAACACTGCAAGCGGCACGGTCATCATAATAATGAGCGGATGCACGAAACTTTCAAATTGCGCGGCCAGCACAAGAAACACCACGAGCAAGGCCAGCGCAAAGCTGAAATAGATAAAATAGCCCGTTTCTTTGTAGTCGGCCGCCTCACCGCGCCAGATGATTTGGGCGGCGTCGGGCAATTGTTGATCGACAATGGCTTCCACTTCGGCCACCAATTCGGCCAAATTGGCATCGCCCACCGGGAATAGATTGAAGAAGATCGCGCGGCGGCGATCAAGCCGCGGCAGGAAATTGGCGTAGGTGCCTTCTTCCAATGTCACCACACTCGAGAGAGGCACCAACTCGCCAGTGGTGTCAGAACGCACATAAATGTTGGAAACATCCGTGGGTGTGCGCCGGTCTTCAAGCTGACCCTGGAGCAAAACGTCGTATTCTTCGCCGTTGTCAACGAAGGTGGTCACCCGCCGCGAGCCTAGCATTGTGGCCAGAGTCTGGCCGATGGAGCCTACCGACACACCCAAATCGGCGGCCCGCGTCCGGTTGATGCGGATACGAATTTGCGGCGTATCCTCACGAAAACTATTCCGCACCTCTATGAAGTACGGGCTATCCGCCAAGGCGTCCATCAACTCATCGCGCCAGCCTCGAAGTTGCTCGTAAGTGGGGCCTGTGAGCGCAAAGTTCAGGTTGTTGAAACCGCCGCCGCCGCGGCCAAGCCCGGAAGGCAGATTAGGCGTAGCTCGTGCACCAGTGACTTGCTTCAGCTTGGGGGCCACCTCATTCAGAAATGTGGTGATGTGCCGGTCGCGCTCTTCCCACGGAGCCATAATGAGACGGATACTGCCGTCACCATCATCACCGTCTACGCGCTCTTGCATACGTTGAACTTCGCCGCTGGCGACATAAGGCTTTAAAATTTCAACCGCATCCCGCACCTGGCGGTCGGTGTACCCGGCGGTGGCGGCTTCCGGCGGGCGGATGTTGACCATCATCATGCCGCGGTCTTCCTTCGGCGTGAACTCCTGCGGCAGCACCATGAACATCCCACCAGCAAGAATAATAATGCCGGTGAACCCGCCCAAAACGACATACGGACGATCTAGAGCTTTCTCCAATACCTTGATGTACCACGCCTTAAGCTTCTCGAAGACCTCGTTTGCCTTATGTGCAACAACGCTGTCGTCCAACTCCGACGACAGAATTTTCGAGCACATCACCGGGGTCAGGGTGAGTGAGACAAACATAGAAAAGGCCACTGCCACAGACATGGATACGGCGAACTCAAAAAACAGGGTGCCAACAGTGCCCTCCATCAGAGTGACCGGAATAAACGCTGCAATAAGAACAAGCGTGGTTGAAACCACCGCCATTCCTACCTGTTTGGCGCCCCTATAAGCCGCAAGCAGCGGCGGCTCACCCGACTTCATACGGCGATGAATATTCTCCAGCATGATAATCGCGTCATCGACCACGAGGCCGATAGCGAGCACCATTGCGAGCAGGGTGAGGATATTGATGGAGAAACCGAGCGGCCAAAGCACAATGGCCGTCGCAATCAAGGAAATGGGCACCGTGACCGTGGGGATAATTGCCGCGCGGACGGTGCCGAGAAAAAGATAAATCACTGCAACGACCATCGCGGCGGCCACAACCATAGCAATGACCACTTCGCGCAATGCGGCGGAAATATATTCGGCCGAATCATGATTGTACATAAGACTAAGATCACTAGGAATAGTCCGGCGAATTTGGTCGACTTCGGCACGGACGGCCTTGGAAACGCCTAACGTAGAAGCCCCCGGCTGTTTGATAATTCCGATGCCGACACCAGGGCGGCCATCCTGGCGATAAACCTGCTTATCGTCGACCGGCGCCAATTCTACCTTGGCAACTTCGGATAAACGAACCAGATAGTTATTCTCGCCGCGCGCAATCACCAGACTCGCGAAATCTTCTACCGTTCGATAGGCGCGGATGGTGCGCATGGTGTAGTTGCGGTCTTGCGACTCCAACATACCGGCGCCCAGTTCAACATTCTCGCTGCGCAACGCGCGCTCTACGTCGGACACCGTAACGCCACGCGCGGCCATTGCGCGGCGATCAAGCCAAACCCGCATTGCTTTCTCGCGGTCACCGCCCACGCGCACCGCCGCCACGCCCGCCACCGTGGAGAACCGCGGCTCAAGATTGTGGGTTACATAGTCCGACAACTCCATAGCACTGCGCGTGTCGGAAAAGACATTGAGCCACATAATCGGCTGACTATCGGGATCGGCCTTTTGGATAACGGGCGGGTTGGCATCTTGAGGCAAACGATTGACCACGCGACTGACCTGATCACGCACATCGTTGGCCGCTTCGTCGATATTCCGGCCGACATCGAATTCAATATTGATATTCCCGCTGCCGTCGCGAGAAAACGCGTTGATGGTTTCTACGCCCTGAATACCGCCGATCTGCTCTTCAATGATCCGCACGACTTGAGATTCGACAACTTCAGCCGACGCGCCTGGGTAACTGACCCGAACGCTGACCACAGGCCGGTCGATATCCGGAGTTTCCCTCACGGGCAAACGCAGACCGGCGAATAAGCCAAAAACAACAAGCAATAGGCTGGCGACTGTCGCCACCACTGGCCGTTTGATGGAGATATCGGACAAAAGCATATCCGCGAATTACTCCTTTTTGCCGGGCTGGATCGCCCAGCCCCTTCATTAGCCCTATCTTCTATTCAGCGGGTTGTTGGCCCGTCGAATCAACTCCAACACCGCTGGGATGACTTCGTTCGAAATCGCGCAGTTCAGATGCCACCCGACCCGGCGATCCGGTGCCCTTGGCAATCAGCATATAGAAGGCCGGAACGACGACCAATGTAATCAACGCCGCGAACGCAACCCCGGTAAAAATAGTCACGCCGATGGGTTGGCGACCTTCAGCGCCCGCCCCCGAAGCAAGTACCAACGGCAACGCACCCATTACAGTGGCCAATGCGGTCATAATAATGGGACGCAAGCGCGTAACCGCACCTTCAATCAAAGCTTCACGGAACGGACGCCCTGCATCCCGCAACTGATTGGCGAATTCCACGATCAAGATACCGTTCTTAGCCGCAAGGCCAACAAGCACGATGATGCCAATTTGCGAATAGATGTTGATGCTTTGGCCAAACAGAAGCAGTCCGACCAGAGCCCCAAACACTGCGAGCGGCACGGTCATCATGATAATGAATGGATGCACAAAACTTTCAAACTGCGCGGCCAACACAAGAAAAACGACAAGGAGCGCCAGACCAAAACTGAAATAAATGAAGTAGCCAGTTTCCTTATAGTCCGCGGCTTCACCGCGCCAAGTGAGTTCCGCCATTTCAGGGAGAGTCGCCTCCACGATGCGTTCGACCTCGGCCACCATGTCGGCGAGATTGGAATCAGGGCGCGGATACAGTCCGAAGTTGATGGCGCGTTTACGATCAAGACGACTGAGCGCATCTGCATAGGTTCCCTCTTCCAGCGTCACGATGCTGGAAAGCGGAATGAGCTCGCGCGTGGTGTCGGACCGCACGTATATATTGGAGACGTCTGTTGGTGTGCGCCGGTCTTCAAGCTGACCTTGAAGCATCACATCATATTCCTCGCCCTGATCCACAAATGTGGTCACACGACGAGAGCCGAGCATAGCTGCCAAAGTCTGGCCGATGGTGCCAACAGATACGCCCAGGTCGGCGGCTCGGGTGCGATCAATGCGGATGCGGATCTGCGGTTTCCGCTCGATGAAATTGTTCTGCACTTGAATGAAATACGGACTTTTGCCCAGCTCTTCCATCAACTGGTCGCGCCAGATTCTGAGATCGTCGAACGTCGGACCACTAAGGCTAAAATTAAGGTTATTAAAACCGCCGCCGCCACGACCGAAGCCCGACGGCATATTAGCGACAACCTGAGCGCCCGTGATCTTTGCCAGCTTCGGCGATATTTCACGTACAAATTCAGATGCATGGCGATCGCGCTCGGACCACGGCGCGAGGGTTACGATGATCTGACCCCGGTTGCCGCCACCGAAAACGAACTCAAGCACACGGTCAACTTCACCGGACTCCATATAGGGCTTTAGCACTTCGGTCGTCGCCCGCATCTGACGGTCTGTGTACTGCACCGTGGCACCCTCAGGTGAGCGCACCATTATGAAAAGCGAGCCGCGGTCTTCGCGCGGCGAAAACTCTTGCGGCAAGACAACAAAAAGTAAGCCGACCATCACGGTTACAGCGCCAAAGCCGGCGACGACAAACCAGGGGCGGTCTAGCGCCTTCTCTAGGATTTTTATGTAGTAGGCTTTGAGTTTCTCAAACACATCGTTGGCGGCATGGGCCACGGGGCTGCGATCCAGCTTCAGGGTCAAAATTTTCGAGCACATCACCGGTGTCAGCGTGAGCGAGACGAACATCGAGAGCCCGACGGCAACAGCCATGGACACGGCAAATTCGAAGAACAGCTTTCCGGCCGTCCCCTCCATGAGCGTGACCGGCACAAAAGCCGCGATGAGCACGAGGGTTGTCGAAACCACAGCCATGCCAACTTGCTTCGCGCCCCGGTAGGCCGCCAGCAATGGCGGTTCTCCGAGGTGCAATCGGCGATGAATATTTTCCAACATGATGATGGCGTCATCAACCACCAGGCCAATGGCGAGCACCATAGCCAGCAAAGTAAGGATATTGATGGAAAAGCCTAACGGCCACAGCACAATGGCGGTGGAAATTAGGGAAATCGGAACTGTGACTGCGGGAATGATGGCGGCGCGAAGCGTGCCAAGAAACAAATAGATCACGGCAACAACCAAAACCGCAGCAACCGAGATCGCAATCAGAACTTCGTTGAGCGCCACAGAAATAAATTCTGAAGAGTCGGAACTGATGATCAGGGTCATATCGTCCGGGAGTGTGCGGCGAATACGCTCGGCCTCGGTACGCACTTCTTCTGCAACAGCGAGTGTGGATGCGCCCGGCTGTTTGATAATACCAAAGCCAACCCCCTGCCGTCCGTCCACACGAAAGACCGAATTAATGTCTATGGGCGCAAGCTCCACGTCGGCGACTTCCGACAAGTGCACGAGATAATTGTTTGCGCCGCGGGCAATCACCAAATTTTGAAAGTCTTCGACAGTTTGATACGCACGAATAGTACGCATGGTGTAATTGCGGTCTTCGGACTCGAGCATGCCCGCGCCCAACTCGATGTTCTCGGCCCGCAGCGCTCCTTCGATGTCAGAAACGGTAATGCCTCTGGCGGCCATAGCGCGGCGATCGAGCCAGACACGCATCGCCTTTTCTCGCGAACCGCCGATATTGACGGAAGCAACTCCGTTGATTGTGGTGAGGCGCGGCTCCATCGTAATCGTCGCGTAGTCCGACAACTCCATCGTTGAACGAGTGTCGGAAAATAGATTGAGCCACATAATGGGATTGGCATCAGGGTCCGCTTTTTGAACAACCGGCGGATTGGCGTCTTCCGGCATACGGTTCGCTACACGGCTGACTTGATCGCGAACATCATTAGCGGCCTCGTCGATATTGCGGCCCACATCGAATTCGAGATTGATGCCGCCGAAGCCGTCGCGCGAGTACGAATTGATGGCATTAATGCCCTGAATGCCGCCGATCTGCTCTTCGATAACTTTGACGACTTGAGATTCAACGACCTCGGCCGATGCTCCAGGGTAACTGACGTTCACGCTGACAATAGGTCGATCGATGTCAGGTGTTTCGCGCACAGGCAAACGGGTGCCGGCGAACAAGCCGAAAACCACGAGCAGTAAACTCGCGACAATAGCCACTACCGGCCGTTTAATTGAAATATCTGATAAAAGCATCGCAGACGTCTTTCTTATGCCCGCGCGCCTGTGCCCAAAAGGCTGCGCGCCGGGGGCGCCTAACTACGGCCTAAACGCTCATCTGCCGCTTGAGCGGCCGGTGTTTCGTTCATGCGAACTTCGGAGCCATTGACGATTTCAACCGGCGCACCCGACGGCAAATCCTGCTGGCCTTCCTTGATCACCAAATCGCCTTCGCTTAAGCCGTCCAGAATTTCGACGAAGCCCGCCCGGCGGCGACCAATGACGACCTCCACGCGGTCAGCAACATCGCCGGCACCGATCAAAAAAACATATTGCTTATTATCTTCGGGCTGAAGCGCGGCCTCTGGAATCATCAAAGACTCGCGGCGATCCTTGATCAAATCCACGACCATCAACATGCCGGGACGGAGCCGTAAATCTTCGTTATCGATTTCCGCGCGGACGGTGACCGAGCGCGTGGTCGCATCAATCCGGCTATCGACAGCGACGACCTTGCCCTTGAAAACTTCGTTCGCATAGGCGCTGGCCTCGGCTTCGATATCGAGCCCAGGACGAAGCGACGCGAGAAATGTTTCAGGCACGGCGAAATCAAGATTGACCGTGGAGATCGCGTCAAGGGTGGTCACAACCGTGCCGGGGGAGACAAGCGCCCCCGCACTGATCCGGCGCGTGCCGACGATGCCGCCGAACGGCGCTGTGATTAGACGGTCCCCCGCACGCACCCGCGCGGCGGCGACGTTGGCCTCGGCTTTCTTGACTGCAGCAACCATTTCATCGACCCGCGCCTCGGAAATGTGCTTGTCGCGCGCGAGACCCATGGTGCGGTCCAGTTCTTTGCGCTGCTGTTCAAGGTTCGCCAGTTCCACGTTGAGCTGCGCCGTTTGTTCACCGGCATCAATGGCGGCAATTTCCTGGCCGCGCGTGACGGTTTCGCCGTCATCAAAATAAATTGTGCGAATAATGCCTTGCACCTTCGCGGTGACATTCACCGACTCTTTAGCAAACACCGTACCGATGGCTTCGAGGCGATCGCTAAAGACTTCCTTCTCGACAACTGCGGCGCGGACCGGCCGCGGACCATCGTCGCCGCGACCCCGCGCATTTTGCTGCGGAGAATCGCCGGTGAAAAAGAAAATCGCGACAATGACGATAACCACCAAAGCCGCGAGAGCGCCAATTTTATGTTTCAATTGCATTATTCGGAACCGAGAAAATTGTTGGCTAGGTATCACCGCCCTTAAGCGAACCCCGCGCCCGGCACACTTTAAACGGTACGCCAGTCAATGGATTATACACAGGAGACGGTTACATTGCCATTAACTGCTTGTAACTATATGTGACACCTAAATAAATTCGCAATAATCCGCGCGGCTTGATGCAGTTTAACGGACCGGGATCTATAAATCCGTCGGCGGGACCGCCAATTTTGCAAAGCGTGCCCAATGGGCGGGTTTCAACTCTACTCTGCAGGCGCCCGTCCGGTTGCGCCGTCCTCGGCCGAACCCGCTTTTCCCTTGGGAAACGCCTTTTCGTATTCGCTCAATTCCTCAGCCAATTGGCCCGGCGAGCCCGTGTTACGGGCCAGGAGCTGATAGAACGTCGGCACCACCAGCAGGGTAATGAAACTGGCGAAGGATACCCCGAATACAATGACAACACCGATGGCCCGGCGGCCTTCGTAGCCGGCGCCCGCCGAAACAACCAAAGGCACCGCACCCATGACAGTGGCCAAAGCGGTCATGATGATGGGACGCAGGCGAATTGTGGCGGCCTCGACCAAGGCTTCGCGAAATTCCATACCGGCATCACGAAGTTGATTGGTAAATTCAACAATCAAAATTCCGTTCTTGGCCGCAAGACCAATGAGCACGATCACACCGATTTGCGAATAGATGTTGAAACTTTGGCCCGCGATCAGCAACCCGGCCATGGCACCCGCCATGGCGAGCGGCACGGTCATCATGATGACGACCGGATGAATGAAGCTTTCAAACTGCGCCGCGAGAACCAGAAATACGACAAGCAAGGCGAGGCCGAAGGACAGGTAAATCTGTGAACCGGATTCTTTAAGTTCTTCTGCTTCACCGCGCCAGCCGATACGAGCGTGCGACGGCAACAAATCACGCGCCATCTGCTCGATGTCCGCGACCGCTTCCCCCATCGGGTAGCCGGGCACAGCATTGGCCGTGATAGTGATGGAGCGCATACGGTTATAGCGGTTGAGTGAATTACTTCCCGCCAGCTCTTCGATGGTCACAAAGCTCGACAATGGAATCAGAGCACCCGTTGTATCCGACCGCACATTTATATTGGAAATATCAGACGGGGTTTGTCGGTCTTCATCCCGGCTTTGCAAAATAACATCGTATTCGCGGCCTCGGTCCAGATACGTCGTAACCTTGCGCGAGCCGAGCATGACCTGGAGCGTCTGACCGATTGTGGCCGTCGAGACGCCAAGGTCGGCCGCACGGTTGCTGTCGGTGTGCAGACGCATCTGCGGGTTGGTTTCGTTATAATCGGACCGAAGACCTGCCAAGCCCGGGTTCTTCGCCATCGCGCCGAACATAATGTCGCGCCACCCCCGAATTTCTTCGTAGCTGTCGCCGCCGAGTACCAACTGAAGGCCGCCGGTGAACGGATTTTGACCAACGCTGGGCGGGAGCGTCGGAATGATCTGCGCGCCGGGAATATCGCGAAGTTGACCCATAATCTCGGGGATCATCTGCGCCGAGGTTCGATCGCGGTCCTTCCAAGGCGCAAGATGCATGATGATGTTGCCTTGATTGTTGGATCCGCCGCCGCCCGGTCCGCCGAAGGGCACCATCTGCATGAGACCTGACGCCTCGCCCGCCTCGACATAACGCTGGAAGATTGCAGCAGCCTTGGTCGCCTGCGCATTGGTGTATTCGATGCTGGACCCTTCGGGCGCGCGGATCACCGTGAAAATTGCACCGCGATCTTCAACAGGCGTGAACTCTTGAGGCACGAGCGTAAAAAGTCCGATTGTCACCGCGATAATCGCGATAAAGAGCGCAAAGACATGGCGCGGACGGTCGAGTCCCATAATGAGAGACTTGCGATAAAAGTCCCTAAGCACATCGAATAAGGCCTGAGCCCGGCGCGCGACCGGACTATCGTCGAGATCGGGCCGTAAAATTTTTGCACACATGACCGGCGTAAGCGTGAGCGCAACAAACATCGAGAAGATAACCGCAGCCGCAACAGTCACAGCAAACTCGGTGAACAAACTGCCGACTGTGCCTTGCATCAACATGACCGGCACGAACACCGCCGCAAGAACCATTGTTGTCGCCAACACCGCCATGCCCACCTGACGCGCGCCGCGATAGGCTGCGAGTAACGGCGGCTCGCCGCTCTTCATGCGCCGATGAACATTTTCCAGCATGATGATGGCGTCATCGACCACAAGACCGATGGCAAGCACCAGTGCGAGGAAGGTGAAAATATTGATGGAAAATCCGAGGCCCCAAAGAACGATGAACGTGGATATAAGGGACACAGGCACCGTTACCGCGGGAATCACAGCGACCGAAACGGTTCCCAAAAACAAATAAATGATGCCCACCACCAGCACCGCCGCAACAGCCATGGCGATGGCAACCTCATTCATGGACTCAGAGATGTACTCGGAAAAATCGTAAGCGATGTCCATGCTGAGGTCGTCGGGCATGGTCTCGTTGATACGCTCGATCTCTTCGGTCACCGCCTGAGTAACCGCCAGCGATGACGCCCCGGGGCGTTTAACCAACCCAAACCCGACCGCGTTTCGGCCACGATTCATAAAAACACTATCCGGATTCTCGGCGCCCACCTCGACGTCGGCCACTTCACCAAGGCGGACCAAATAATCGTTGTCACCGCGCGCAATGACGAGCTGTGCGAAATCTTCAGGTGTTTGAAAATTGCGGGCGGTGCGCAGCGTAAAATCGCGCTGCGTGGATTCCAGTCGCCCCGCGCCCAGTTCCACATTTTCACGCCGCAGCGCACTCTCTACATCGGCGACCGTCAAACCGCGCGCCGCAAGCGCACGGCGATCAAGCCAAACTCGAAGTGAAGGTTTGCGAAAACCGAACATGATGGGAAACGCGACCCCCTCCACGGAAGAGATACGATCGCGCACATAACGTTCGACGTAATCTGACACTTCCAGAGGCGTGCGGGTGGACGAAGACACCGTCATGATCATGATCGGCGACGAGTTGGAGTCCGCTTTTTGGATAATCGGCGCCTCGGCATCGGGCGGCAGCCGGCTGGCAGCGCGGCTGACCTGCTCGCGCACATCGTTGGCCGCCGCGTCGATATCACGGCCTTTCTCGAACTCGATGGTGACGCCGCCCGATCCATCACGCGCGGACGCAGACAACGACTTGACCCCTTCAATGCCGCTGATTTGTTCTTCGATGATCTGGATGATTTTGGTCTCGACGATTTCCGCAGACGCCCCCCGGTAGGTGACGCTGACCGAGACCACGGGCTCTTCGATGTCCGGTGTTTCGCGCACCGGCAATTGGGATATGGCAAAGGTGCCGAAAACCAACAGAAGCAGGCTGGCGACGATGGCAACAACCGGCCTTTTTATGGAAATGTCCGAAAGCAGCATGACGGTTTTCTGCGTGCCGGTTTCCCAGCCGCACCCCTATCCCTGTCGCGATTGACGCTCACCCGCGCGCGGCGCGTTCTTTGCCGCATCGCCGGGTGTCAGGACTCGTACGTTCGCGCCTGGCCGCAATTGCATGGTGCCTTCGGTCACAATCAGATCGCCTTCGGCGAGACCGCCGGTGACTTCGACAAATCCGGGCCTGCGCGTACCGATAATAATTTCTTTGCGTTCGGCAACATTCTCGCCGTTCACGACGTATACAAATTGTTTTGTGCCGTCCGGCATGAGGGCTTGCTCAGGAATGATCAGAGACTCACGGCGATCTTTGATCAATTCGACGATCATCAACATGCCCGGGCGAAGGCGCGCGTCGTCGTTCGAAATGATGGCACGAATAGCCAACGAGCGCGTGACAGGGTCTACACGGCTATCCACCGACGAGACCTTGCCAACGAACACTTCACCTGGATACGTCTGTGAAGTCGCTTCAATATCGAGACCGGGGCGCAAACTGGATAAAAATGATTCCGGCACAGCAAAGTCGAGCTTCACCACCGAGATGTCGTCGAGTGTTGTGATCACCGTGCCGGGATTAACCAACGCGCCAAGACTCACCTTACGCGTGCCGAGTACGCCCGAAAACGGCGCCCAAATGCGAAAGTCGCTGACGCGCGCCCGTGCTGCGGCCACATTAGCCTCGGCTTTTTTGACCAAAGCCATTTGCTCGTCCACGCGTGCTTGCGAAACGTTGTTCGACTTCGCCAAGTCCGCAATCCGGTCCAGCGTTTTGCGTTGTTCTTCCAAATTGGCGAGTTCAACATTAAGCCGCGCATCTTCCTCGGCAGCGGCGATAGATACGATTTGCTCGTTTGCACGCACAATTGCGCCGTCGTCGAAATTGATCGAGCGAATAACGCCCTGGGCCTTGGCGGTAACGGTGATCGACTCATTGGCCGACAAAGTACCAATGGCTTCAATGCGATCAGCAAAGGTCTCTAAGCGCGCCGGAACAACATAAACCGACTGAGACCCACCGGGACCAAACCCGCCGCCCGGTCCGCCGCCGGACCCCGTCATAAAAATGAACCATGCCGCGACGGCCGCCACGACCACCGTCAGCGCCAGGGCCACACCCTTTCTCGGTACATTCATCTTCGGAAACCATTGTCCCTGGGTTCGCGGCACGCCGCACACGCAAGCTGCTCCAGCCGAACCCTTAAGTTGTGCATATAGGCCAGCTTATAGCGAATGCACTGCAGCGAAGCCATTGCGGACATGTAACTTATTGTAAAAAACCATGCTTTTTGAGGCCTTAAGCCCCAAAAAAGAACCCCGCCGTCACCGGCGGGGTTTGAGTCTTAGGTAAATGGAACTTGTCAGCAGTATCTCGCCCGTCGCGGTGGGCATCGACACGGACACTTTGTGACATGGGGCCCGGCACCACGGACCTGCGAGAATTGACAGGTTCGGGGCAATCCGACCTGTCTGAACTGACAGGTCAGAGCCAGAATTTGGCGTCCTGCTGCTTATTCACTACAAAAACAGCTGTTAGCGGTAGTGCTTGAAGTCCTCGGTCGCCTTTACCAGCGCCGCGCGGATTCCGGGTTCCATCGAAGAATGGCCCGCATCGGGAACGACGCGGTACTGAGCCCCCGGCCACCCGCGCGCCAGCTGATCAGCGGTGGCGATGGGGCAGACCATATCGTAGCGGCCCTGCACGATAACCGCAGGGTGTTTTTCGATCACATTCAGACCGTTAAGCAATTGACCCGGTGCGAGAAAGCCACTGTTCATCATGTAGTGAGCCTCGATGCGGGCCATGGCTAGAGCCCCGCTGTAGTACTGACCCACTCCCTTGCTCCCGCCCGATTTCGAATCGAACGGAATGAGACGAGAGCACGCGTTTTCATAGGCGCACCAAGCCGCGGCGGCAGGCCGATGAACGGCGGAATCAGGATCTATCAGCCGTTTATAATAGGCCCCGAGCAAATCGCCATGTTCGGTGGCTGGTATGAACTGTGAAAACGAACGATAGGCTTCGGGGAAAAACCGGCCCATGCCCTGACCTTCGCCGCCCATGAACCATTCAATTTCTGCATCGCTGAAAAGAAAAATTCCGCGCAAGATAAACCCGATGCAGCGGTCAGGGTGAGCTTGGCCGTAGGCCAGCGCAAGGGTCGAGCCCCAGGATCCGCCGAAGACAGTCCAGCGCTCGATACCCAAATGCATACGCAACGCTTCAACGTCGGCCACCAAATGTGCGGTGGTGTTGTCGGTAAGATCCGCCTCGGGTGTCGAACGTCCCGCCCCGCGCTGATCAAACAGGACGATGCGATACGCAGCAGGATCAAAGAATCGGCGATATGCAGGCGCCGTGCCCGCTCCTGGGCCGCCGTGCAAAAAAATAACCGGAACGCCGTTGGGATTACCCGATTGCTCCCAATAAAGCCGATGCGGCGCACCGACGTCGAGTACACCGCTGTCATAGGCATCGACCGGCGGGAATAGCTGCCGGTCGTCGGCCGGCTTGACTTTCCGCCGACCAAGCCCGGTTCCAGTGTTTTCCAAAGCAGCGATGGCGCGTTCTCCTTTATCGGCCCGTCCCATTGGGCCGCAAAACCAGCCCACATATCAACCGATTCCCGACAGAGAGCAAGGGATTCGCCGGGGTTTTCGGCCGGGGCGGACTTGACGCCGGACGGTTTTGATACGACATAAATAGGGACAAACCGCGCCGGATGAACGGGCGGTGCACGTAATTTAAGGTGCCCGGATGGGGCCGCGACGATCTCGCTCTGCTGGAGGAGACGACAGATGACTAGAGTTTCGGTTTTTTCAAGCCCGCTGCTGCTGGGCTTTGACCATATCGAGCGTGTTCTGGACCGTGTCAACAAGACTGCGGCCGAGGGCTATCCTCCTTACAATATCGAACAAACCGGCGAGCACCGCCTGCGGATTACGCTCGCAGTCGCGGGCTTTGCCGAAGACGATCTAAACGTGACGGTTGAAGACAATCAACTTGTCATCCGCGGCAAGCAGCAGGACGAAAACTGCAACCGTATCTATCTGCATCGCGGTATCGCAGCCCGGCAGTTTACGCGAAGCTTTGTTCTCGCCGAAGGGATCGAAGTGCACGGCGCCGAAATTATCAATGGTCTGCTGCATGTCGATCTGGAACGACCTGCGCCGGACCCGAAGGTGACTCAGATAGAGATTAAGAACACCGCCAAGAAGAAACCTGCGCCGAAAACCATCGACGTCAATCCGAACGCGTAGAGGTGCGGTTGAATACTCTGGCAGTTGCCGCTGAAAACTGGGGCACTGTTTAATGATCGCTCGAAAGGAGGATCACAATGGCCGACAAAGAAAAAAATTTGGACGAAATCGAAATGACCGAAGATATGGTTGAAGGACATTTTGGCCCGCAGTCCGCACCGCTAGCCTCAACCCCGGTTGATTTGGCCCGGCTTGGACTCAATCAGGTGGCCTATATCCGCCGCTCGGTCGTGGACAATGTGTCCGTATGGACCATTCACAGTGCCTCCGGCGTGCCGTTGGGCGCGGCCGAGAATCTGGATCAAGCCTGGGGCGCGGTGATGCAGCACGATCTTGAGCCGGTGCACGTGCACTAACCTCTCATCCTCGGGAAACAAGCATGCGCGCGATCAATCCGCCGGGGCCTCAAATTCCCGGCATTTCACAAGCGATGCTTATTCCCGGAGGCGATCTTCTAATTCTGTCCGGCCACATTCCTTTGGGACCGGACGGCATTGTCGGTGATGATCTTACAACCCAGCTTGAGCAGATCTTCGAGAACATGGCCGCCACTTTGCGCGAAGCTGGTGCAGATTTTTCCAACGTGGCGCGACTCACCATATATGTGCGCGATTATCATCAAGACATGTTGCCGACGATCCGCGCGGTGCGCGACCGCTACGTGAATCTTGAGAGCCCTCCGGCAAGCGCCTTAATCGGCGTTGCCGCCCTGGCCTTTCCGGAAATTTTAGTAGAGGTCGACGCCATCGCCGGTGTGCCCAGACGTGCGGATGCGGTCGCGATGACGACGCTTTGAGTCCACCCCTTCGCGGACTGCAATAAGCCATGCTATAACGCCGATTGCGTGGCGGTGAGCCGTGTCCCCGTAGCTCAGCCGGATAGAGCACCAGATTCCTAATCTGGGGGTCGTGCGTTCAAATCGCGCCGGGGACACCA